>NZ_JBXAND010000004.1:0-429368 GCF_058801345.1 Allobosea sp. GW822-FHT03F07 | reverse complement strand
CGGTACAACCCCTCCTTGTCGCCGAAATAGTAGTAGATCATCCGCTTGCTGGTGGAGGTCTTGGCCGCGATCTCGTCAACGCGCGCGCCGCTCAACCCGTTCTCGACGAACTCGGCGCGCGCCACCGCCAGGATCTCGCGCCTGACGCCCTCGGGATCCTGCCTCCAGCTCGCCGATTTGCCGCTCCGCGCCGCGCGCTTCGCGGTTGGGGCCAGTTCACTCATCTCGCGCCTTTCGAAGCACGCTCGCCGCGGCCATCAAGAAGCCCATCCGCCGCCTTTGGACAACCGGTTTCAGCTCTTGCCCGCTCCGGTCTCACAGCGCGGGCGCATGCGCAAATGAACCGTGCAGTTAATTGCCTTGACCAATTGAACCATCTCGTACAATTAACCTGTGCGGGCGGTTGCGCAAGCAACTTCGCCGGCCGCATTCAAGGCGCTCGATGAGAGGCGCCGTTGCGATCGACACGATACGGATCGACCCATCGAGAAGGTCGGCCGTTCAGGGAGCGCCATGACCTACAAGCTCGATTTCACGCCTGTACTGGAAGGGCTGCCGGGTCTGCTGGCGGCCTGCCTGGGCACGTTCTGGCTGGCACTGGGCGGAATGATCCTCGCCACCATCATCGGCATCGGCGGTGTGATCCTGCGCGACTCGCGCATCAAGCCCGTGCGCTGGCTGGTCAAGGCCTTCGTCGAGATCATCCGCAACACGCCATTCCTGGTGCAGATCTATTTCATCTATTTCGCCCTGCCGCTGGCCGGCTTGCGGCTCGACCCGACCCCGACGGCGATCATCGCGCTCGGCATCAATGGCGGCGCCTACGCCATCGAGATCATCCGCGGCGGCGTCCAGTCCATCAGCAAGGGGCAGATCGAGGCTGGGCTCGCGCTCGGGCTGCACAAGGCGCAGGTCTTCCGCCTGATCGTGCTCAAGCCAGCCCTGCGCGCGATCTTCCCTTCGCTGACGAGCCAGTTCGTGCTGCTGACGCTGACCACGAGCGTCGCCTCGGCGATCTCCGCCTATGAACTGACCTCCGTCGCACAGCGCATCGAGTCCGACAGCTTCAGGAGCTTCGAGGTCTACGGCACGGTGACGGTCTTCTACCTGATGATGTCCTGGCTGCTGATGCGCATCTTCGGGGCCATCTCCACCCGCTATTTCAGCTACCCGATCAAGTGAGGAGGGTGGCATGGGCGTGAACGAATTCATCTTCCTCCTGGTCGGCCTGAAATGGACCGTGGCGCTCTCCGCCATCGGCTTCCTGGGCGGTGGCGTCGCGGGGCTCGGCGTCGCGCTAGCGCGCACCTCCGGCATTCCGCTGCTGGAGCGCGTCACGGCCGGCTACATCGCAATCTTCCAGGGCACGCCGCTGCTGATGCAGCTTTTCGTCGTCTATTACGGCCTCGCTTTGATCGGCCTGAAGCTGGATGCCTGGGTTGCGGTTTCGATCGGCTTCACGCTGCACGCCAGCGCCTATCTCGGCGAGATCTGGCGCGGCTCGATCGAGGCCGTGCCCAAGGGGCAGACCGAAGCCGCCAAGGCGCTGAGCCTCAAATACGTCTCGCGGATGAAGGACGTGATCCTGCCGCAAGCGATCCGCATCTCACTGCCGGCAACGATCGGCTTCCTCGTGCAGCTCATCAAGGGCACGTCGCTGGCGGCCATCGTCGGGTTCACCGAACTCGCGCGCGCCGGGAACATCGTCTCCAACCAGATCTTCCAGCCGCTCCTCGTCTTCGGGATCGTCGGCGTCCTCTACTTCATCATGTGCTGGCCGCTCTCGCTCTATGGAGCCCGGCTCGAACGCCAGTTCGCGGCGAGCACGCGATAAGGAAACGACCAAGCCTGCCACCAAGGCCAAAAGGCCATGTTCAACCAAGGGAGAGATGCCATGACCATCAAGAAGGCCGGCCTGCCGAGCCGCCGCCATGTCCTGCTCGGCGGCACCGTCGTACTCGCAGCGCCTGCGCTGATCCTGAAGCCTGCGCTCGCGGTCACGCCGGCGGAAATCAAGTCGAAGGGCAAGATCGTCGTCGGTATCCAGGGCGACAATCCACCCTGGGGCTTCGTCACCAGCGCCGGCAAGCAGGACGGGCTCGACGCCGACATCGCCACCCTCTTCGCGAAGGAACTCGGCGTCGCCGTCGAGTTCGTCCCGCTGGAGGTCAACAACCGCATTCCGGCGCTGACCACGGGACGCGTCGACGTCCTCTTTGCCACGATGGCGATGCTGCCCGAGCGCGCCAAGGTGGTGCAGTTCTCGAAGCCCTATGTCGCCAACACGATCGTGCTGATCGGCAAGAAGAGCGACACGATCAAGACCAACGAGGACATGGGGAAATTCACCATCGGCGTCGCCAAGGGCGCGGCGCAGGACACGCAGGTGACCAAGAACGCGCCGGCCTCGACCACGATCCGGCGCTATGACGGCGACGCCCCGTCGATCCAGGCACTGGTCTCGGGCCAGGTCCAGGCGCTCGGCGGCAACATCTTCTACATCCAGCGCATCGAGCAGGCCCGCCCCGGCGAGTTCGAGAACAAGCTCGAATTCCAGAACCTCTACAACGGCGCCTGCACCCGCCAGGGCGAGAAGGAAATCAACGCCGCGATCAACGCCTTCATCGACAAGATCAAGGGCAACGGCGAACTCCAGAAGATCTACGACAAGTGGATGAAGGTGCCAGTGCATAAATTCCCGGACAGCCTCGAAGGCATCACCTTTGCGGTGAGCTGACACCTCGGGACGGATCGGAGCCTTGACCATGACCAGCCAGCCAGCCCGCCCTGCAACGGCAGCGAACGACGCCATGATCACCCTGGCGGCGGTCGAGAAATGGTATGGCGAGTTCAAGGCTCTGACCGACATCAACCTGTCGGTCCGCGCAGGCGAGAAGATCGTCCTGTGCGGACCTTCGGGCTCCGGCAAGTCCACACTGATCCGCTGCATCAACCATCTCGAAGCCTATCAGAAGGGCGAGATCCGCGTCGGCGGCACGGTTCTCAGCGATTCCGCGAAGACCATCGACGCCGTCCGCCGCGAGGTCGGCATGGTCTTCCAGCACTTCAACCTGTTCCCGCATCTGACCGTGCTGCAGAACTGCATGCTGGCGCCGATGCGTTCGCTCGGAGCCAGCAGGACGGAGGCGGAGGCCACGGCCCGCCGGCTGCTCGCCCGCGTCAAGATCCTCGAACAGGCGGAGAAGTACCCGGCCCAGCTTTCCGGCGGGCAGCAGCAGCGTGTCGCCATCGCGCGGGCGCTCTGCATGCAGCCCAAGGTCATGCTGTTCGACGAACCGACCTCGGCGCTCGACCCCGAGATGGTCAAGGAGGTGCTCGACACCATGGTCGCGCTGGCCTTGGAGGGCATGACCATGATCTGCGTCACCCATGAGATGGGCTTCGCGCGACAGGTCGCCGACCGGGTGATCTTCATGGCGTCGGGCGAGATCGTCGAGGAGGCCCCGCCTGCGATCTTCTTCAGCAATCCGGCGCATGAGCGGACGAAGAAGTTTCTGGGCGAAATCCTGCCGAAGCATTGAAGAGCACCCCTACCGGCCTATCGCCCATCCGGAACCAACACGCCAAGGCCCTATCCAATGATCCGCGGCACCACCAAGCTCATCGCCCATCTCGGCTATCCCACCGAGACCTTCAAGGCGCCGATGATCTACAACCCCTATTTCGAGAACCGCGGCATCGACGCCGTCGTGGTGCCGATGGGCTGCAAGGCAGAGGACTATGCGGCGTTCCTCAAGCTGGTCTTCAGACTGTCGAACGTCCACGGCGCCCTCGTCACCATGCCGCACAAGGTCTCGACGGTCTCCCTGCTCGACGAGGTCCTGACGACGGCGAAGGTGGCCGGTTCCTGCAACGCCGTGCGCCTTGGCCCGGACGGCCGGCTCGTCGGGGACATGTTCGACGGCGAGGGCTTCGTGCGCGGCGTTCTGCGCAAGGGCCGTGTGCTGACCGGCGTGCGCGCGCTCCTCGTCGGCTGCGGCGGCGTCGGCTCGGCCATCGCCGCCTCGCTGGCGAAGGCGGGCGTGGGTGAACTCGTGCTGTTCGATGCCCATGATCCAATGATGCAGAGTCTCGCCGAACGCCTGCGCGCACATTATCCGCAACTCGGTCTCGTCGTCGGCTCAGCCGACCCTGCCGGCTGCGACGTCGTCGTCAACGCGACCCCGCTCGGCATGAGGGCGGGCGATCCACTGCCGGTCGACGTCGATTGCATCGCGCCGAGCGCCTTTGTCGGCGAGGTCGTGATGAAGCAGGAGATCACGCCGTTTCTCGCGGCTGCTCGAGCCCGTGGCTGCGCCTACCAGATCGGGACGGACATGCTGTTCGAGCAGATCCCGGCCTATCTCGAATTCTTCGGCTTCCCGACCACCACGGCCGACGAGTTGCGCACCGTCGCGCGGCTCAGCTACTAGGAGGATGGCCATGATCCCGTCGATCGCCACGGTCTGCGTCTCCGGCACGCTTCAGGAAAAGCTGGAGGCGATCGCGGCGGCAGGCTTCCGCGCCGTCGAGATATTCGAAAACGACCTGATTGCTTTTCCCGGCTCGCCAACCGAGGTGAAACGCATCTGCGCCGATCTCGGGCTTTCGATCGTCACCTGCCAGCCTTTCCGCGATTTCGAGGGCATGCCGGACGCCCGCCGCGTCCGCACATTCGACCGGGCCGAACGCAAATTCGATCTCTTGCAGGAACTCGGCACCGATCTGCTTTTCGTCTGCTCCAGCACGTCGCCCGAAGCGCTGAGCGGGATCGACCGGCTCGCCGGCGATTTCGCCGAACTCGGCGAGCGCGCGGCCAGGCGCGGCCTGCGCGTCGGCTACGAGGCCCTGGCCTGGGGCCGCCACGTCCACGACTACCGCGATTCCTGGGAGATCGTGCGCCGTGCTGCCTGCGACAATGTCGGCATCATCCTCGACAGCTTCCACATTCTCTCGCGCGGTCTGGACACCTCCAGCATCGGCACGATCCCGCGCGACCGCATCTTCATGGTGCAGATGGCGGACGCCCCGAAGCTGCAGATGGACCATCTCTCCTGGAGTCGCCACTGGCGCTGCCTGCCCGGCCAGGGCGATCTCGACCTTGCCTCCTTCATGCGCGACCTGGTGGCGACCGGCTATGATGGCGTGCTCTCGCTGGAGATCTTCAACGACCGTTTCCGTGCCGGCTCCGCACGTTCCGTCGCGCTCGACGGCCACCGCTCGCTGATCTGGCTGCTCGACGAGACCGCCCGGACGCTCGGTCGATCGGTGCCGGGCGTCGTCGCGATGCCGCCGCCGGCGCCCGTCGAAGCCGTCGAATTCATCGAATTCGCGGTCGCGGAAACGGAACGACCGGGCTTCGAGACACTCCTGGCAGCGCTCGGTTTCGCCCGCACGGGAACCCATCGGTCCAAGGAGGTCGATCTCTGGAGCCAGGGCGACATCCGCATCGTGCTGAACAGCGACGATGAAGGCTTCGCGCACAGCTACCAGATCACCCATGGCACCTCGGTCTGCGCCATCGCGCTGCGGGTGCCCGATGCCGGAGCGGCAACCAGGCGCGCCAAGGCCTTGCTCGACGTCCCGCATGCAGGCGCGGCCGGACCGGGCGAGCTCGATTTGCCGGCCGTGCGCGGCGTCGGCGGCAGCCTCGTCTACTTCATCGACAGGGCCTCGGCGCTGGGCGGCTGGTCCCAGGTCGATTTCGAGCCCACCGGATCGAGCGGCGCGGGAACCGGACTGATCGCGGTCGACCATATCTCGCAGAGCATGCAGTATGAGGAGATGCTCACCTGGCTCCTGTTCTATTCGTCGCTGTTTGCGATGACGAAGACGCCGAGCCAGGCGGTGATCGATCCCGGTGGCGTGGTCCAGAGCCAGGTGGTCGAGAGCGGCCTCGACGGCACGATCGGCCATGGCCTGCGGCTGATCCTCAACGGATCGCAGAGCCATCGCACCATGTCGGCACGCTTCATCACGGATTTCTTCGGCTCGGGCGTCCAGCATATCGCCTTTGCCACCACCGACATCGTCGCGAGCGTCTCGCGGCTGGTGGCGAACGGCGTCGCCATGCTGCCGATCCCGGAGAACTACTACGACGACCTCGAGGCGCGCTCCGATCTATCGAGCGGGGAGATCGACGCCCTGCAGGCGTTGAACATCCTCTACGACCGCGATGCGGCCGGGCCCTTCTGGCAGGCCTACACCGCGACGCTCGACGGCGGCCTGTTCTTCGAGATCGTCCAGCGCGACGGCTATGCCGGTTACGGCGCCGCCAATGCCGGCATCCGCCTGACCGCCCAGTCCCGCCTCGCCCGCCCGGTCACCGTCCCGGCTGGCCTCCCTCACGGACAAGGCGCAACGACATGACGACCCCCTGCATCATCACCGTTGCGATCACCGGCTCGCTGCCGACCAAGCGCGACAATCCGGCGGTTCCGATCTCGATCGCCGAACAGGTCGAGTCGACGCAAGCCGCATTCGAGGCCGGCGCGGCACTGGCGCATTGCCATGTCCGTAGCGACGAAGGCACGCCGACCTCGGACCCGGAGCGCTTCGGCCGGCTACTGGAAGGGCTTCGTCGGCATTGCCCGGGGATGATCGTGCAATTTTCCACCGGAGGGCGCTCCGGGGCCGGGCGCGAGCGCGGCGGGATGATTCCGCTCAGACCCGATATGTGCTCGCTTTCGACGGGCTCCTGCAATTTTCCGACGCGCGTCTATGAGAACAGCCCCGATCTCGTCGACTGG
The DNA here is from genome assembly GCF_058801345.1 of Allobosea sp. GW822-FHT03F07. Taxonomy (NCBI): domain Bacteria; kingdom Pseudomonadati; phylum Pseudomonadota; class Alphaproteobacteria; order Hyphomicrobiales; family Alloboseaceae; genus Allobosea; species Allobosea sp. GW822-FHT03F07. Next base: position 422,619 of record NZ_JBXAND010000004.1, on the reverse strand, counting down.
CTGGCGAGCGAGATGCTCGCGCATGGCGTCAAGCCGGAGATCGAGGCCTTCGATTTGTCGATGATCTTCAAGGCGGTCGAGATGGAAAGGGCCGGCCAGATCCAGGGGCCGCTGCATGTCCAGTTCGTCATGGGCGTGAAGAACGCCATGCCGGTCGACCGTGCAGCATTCGAGTTCTACGTCGCGACGCTAAAAAGGCTTGCGCTGGACGCGACTTGGACCGGTGCCGGCATCGGGCGCGACCAGGCCACCCTGAACCGCTGGTCGCTCGAACTGGGCGGCCATTGCCGCACGGGACTGGAGGACAACGTCCGGCTCGACCGCCACACGCTCGCCCCGTCCAATGCCGCGCTGGTCACACGCCTCGTCGCGCTGTGCCCCGAATATCGCCGCCGGCCGGCAACCGTCGCGGAAGCCCGCAGCCTGCTACGTTTAGCAGAGATTTGATCGGGCGGCCGGGCACGCCATTTGTCGAGCCGGTTCGTCCGGCGCGGGTTGGTGTTTGTCCGGACTGATCGTATTGCGAGGGGCGGACAGAAGCTGCGCAGCGCAATGCGAGGGTCGGACGAATGGGCGGGCGCGACATCAGATTGCCGCCGCTGAACGCCTTGCGCGTTTTTCACGCGGTGATCCGCCATGGCAGCTTCCGCGGCGCTGCCGACGAGCTGTTCGTCACCCCGCAGGCCGTGAGCCAACAGATCAAGCTGCTCGAGGACACGCTGTCGATCGTGCTCTTCGATCGAAAGAATCGCATTGTCGAACCGACCGAGCAGGCGATCGTGCTGGCGCACTACGTCCAGGCGGGTTTCGAAGAATTCTCCGAGGGCGTCAGGCGCGTGACGAAGGGGAGCTACCGAAATCGCATCAACCTGAACGCCAGCCCCTATTTCGCCACGCGCTACCTGATGGACCGCATCGAACGCTTCCGGGATCGCCTGCCGGGTGCCGATCTTCGTTTGACGACGATGATCGAATTGCCCGATTTCGCCCGAGACGATGTCGATGTCGCGATCCAGTGGGGGTTCGGCAACTGGAAGGATTTCGAGCAGACGCTGCTGGTTCGCGATCCCAAGGTTCCCTGCTGCGCTCCGGCGCTGGCGGACAGGATCAAGACGCCTGAAGACCTGTTGACCCAGCCCCTGCTCCATCCGGTTCTATCGCACACGCTCTGGCAGCGCGTGCTGCGGCATCTGGGCGTCGAGGCCGCCGAGCCTGCCCATGCCATCCAGTTCCAGGATGCCGCCACCATGCGACGCGCGACCATGTCCGGCCTCGGCGTCGGCCTGCTTTCCATCCTGGATGCGGCGGAAGACATTCAGGCTGGCCGACTCGTCGCGCCGTTTGGGCTTCGCGCCCTCGAAGACATGCCGGCTTCCGAAGTGCCGGGCTTCTACATGATCATCCCGCGCGCGCATCGACGGGTGAAGAGCGTCTCGGTGTTCTGCGAATGGGCTGTCTCGGAGGACTGGTCCGAGACACTGCGCGCCGCCGCCGACATGTGAAGGCCAGCCCCGGCTCCAAGCAAAACTTGTCCTTCGGTGGATTTTCTTGGTTTGGGAGGCTGCGTCCTTCCTGCATGCTCCTTTCAAGGACGAGGAAGCACGATGTCGACAGCTTTGGTGACGGGAGCGACCAGCGGGGTCGGCCATGCGATAGCGCGGGGGTTGGCCCGCGCCGGGCACAAGGTTCTGGCCGTCGGCCGCAACGCCGCCCGGTTGCAGGAACTGGAGCAGGTCGCCAACATCGTCCCGGTCGCGCTCGACATCCGCGACAGCGCCGCGCTCGCCCGGCGGCTCGAGGGCGAGGCGATCGACATCCTGGTCAACAATGCCGGCGTGATGCCGCCGCTCGTCCCCTTCGACGAGATGAGCGCAGAAGCGATCGATGCCGCGATCTCCATCAATCTGAGCGCATCGATCAACCTGACCAGCCTCGTGATCCGCGGCATGTGCGAGCGCGGCAAGGGCCATGTCTTCTTCACCGGCTCGACGGCCGGCCACGCGGCATTCCCGAAGCTGGCTGTCTATGGCGCGACCAAGGCCGCGATTTCCGCGTTCGCCGACGGCCTGCGGCTGGACGTCTCCCCCCATGGCGTCAAGGTCACGGAGATCGTGGCCGGCCGCACCCAGACCAATCTCTATTCGACGCTGCTCAGCGAGGAGATGCGCGCCGCGATGTATGCGGGCGGCGCCGCGGTCCAGCCACACGACATCGCCGACATGGTGCTGGCCGTTCTCGCTCTGCCCGCGGCTGCAAACGTGTCCCGGTTCGACATCGTGCCGACCAGGCAGGCGACAGCGACCGGCGCGACCAGGAAGGACGACTGACATGAAGGATCTCAATCTCGTTGTCGTCGGCGGCGGCGCCGGCCTCGGCGCGCTGCTGGCCGAGATGGCCGTCGAGTTGGGCGCGTCCGGCGTCGGAATCATCGACATTGCCGCCGATGCAGGCGAGGCGGCGCTCGCGCCGGCCCGGGCGGCGGGTCTGAAGTTCGCGTCGGCGGCGGCCGATATCTCGAACGGGCCGGCCGCTCACGCCGCCTTCGAGAGCGTCGCGGCCGTGCTCGGCCGGGTGGATACGCTGATCAATTCGGCAGCGATCTATCCGCGCAAGCCGCTGCTCGAGATTTCCGACGCCGACTGGGACGCCTCGAACGGCGTCAACATCAAGGGCACCTACCATATGATGGTCGCCGCATCCCGCTGGATGCAATCGCAGCAGCCGATCGGGCCGGTTCGTGGCAGGATCGTCAACATCACCTCGGTCGACGCCTTCAAGGCGCATCCGCAGAACGCGCACTATGCCGCGACCAAGGCGGCGGTGGTCAGCCTGACCCGCAGCTTCGCGCATGCTCTCGCGCCGGACGGCATTCTCGTGAATTCGGTCGCGCCCGCCGGCATGGCGACGCAGAAGGCGCGGGAGCTCGGTTTCCTCGACGAACTCGCCAAGGCGAGCCCGCTCGGCCGCGGCGGCGAGCCACGCGAGATGGCGGAGTGGGTGATGATGGCTGCAGGCCCGAAGAACACCTACATGACCGGCGAAAACATCATCGTATCCGGCGGCTATATCTACGCATGACCGGCCTCGCCATGGGCGCCGACCGCGCCATCCTGCTCGAGGTCGCCGGCGCGGCCGACCCGCTCGCCTTCGCCGAGTACCGGAAGGACCTTAGCCAGCGCATGGCGGCGCGCGCCAGACAGGCGCAGAAGGAAACCGCATGAGCCTTTCACCCCAGATCCGGCTCGGCGCCGACATCGGCGGGACCTTCACGGACATCGTGCTCGACATCCGCGGCACGATCCACTCGACGAAGGTGCTGACGAATTACGCGAAGCCCGAGCAGGCCATTCTCGACGGCATCGCGATCGTCGCCGCCCAGGCCGGCATCGCCGCGAGGGAACTCGACCTCGTCGTCCATGGCACGACGCTCGCGACCAACGCGCTGATCGAGCGCAGGGGCGCGCGCACCGCCTTCGTGACGACGGAAGGCTTTCGCGACGTCATCGAGATGCGGACCGAGAACCGGTTCGAGCAATACGATCTCGGCATCCGCCTGCCGGCGCCGCTGGTGCCGCGCGAAGATCGCTTCACGGTCAAGGGCCGCATGAACGCCCGGGGCAAGGAGCTGCAACCCCTGGACGAGGCGGCGCTGGAGCGGATCGCGGACCTGATCGCGGAGCAGGGCTTCGGCGCCGTCGCGATCGGCTTCATCCATTCCTACGCCAATGCGCAGCATGAGCGGCGCGCGCGCGAGATCATCGCCCGCAATGTCAGGGCGCCGATCTCGATCTCCTGCGAGGTCTCGCCGCAGATGCGCGAGTTCGAGCGCTTCAACACGGTATGCGCCAACGCCTATGTCCGGCCGCGGATGGCCGATTATCTGGAGCGCCTGCAGATCCGGCTCAAGGAGATGGGGGCCGACTGCCCCGTCTTCATGATCCACTCCGGCGGCGGGCTGGTCTCCGTCGAGACCGCGGCCGAATTCCCGGTGCGGCTCGTGGAGTCGGGGCCGGCAGGCGGCGCAATCTTCGCGGCCGACATCGCTCGCCGCTTCGATCTCGATCACGTCGTTTCCTACGACATGGGCGGAACTACAGCGAAGATCTGCCTGATCGAGGATTTTCAGCCGCGCACGGCCCGTTCCTTCGAGGTCGCCCGCACCTACCGGTTCTGCAAGGGCTCGGGCATGCCGATCTCCATTCCGGTCATCGAGATGATCGAGATCGGCGCGGGCGGTGGCTCGATCGCCTGGGTCGACGCCATGGGCCGCATCCAGACGGGTCCGGAAAGCGCGGGGTCCGAGCCCGGGCCGGCCTGCTATCAGCGCGGCGGCAAGCATCCCGCGATTACGGATGCCGATCTGGTCCTCGCCAAGCTCGACCCCGACAACTTCGCTGGCGGAGCGATCAAGCTCTCCGTCGAGAAGGCCGAAGCCGCGATCGCGGCCGATGTCGGCGAGCGTCTCGGCATGACGCCGCAGTCGGCCGCCTTCGGCATCGGAGAGGTCGTGGACGAGAACATGGCCAACGCGGCGCGCGTCCATGCGGTCGAGAACGGCAAGAACATCTCCGACAACATCATGATCGCCTTCGGGGGCGCGGCCCCGCTGCATGCGGCGCGCCTCTGCGAGAAGCTCGGCGTCGACCTCTGCCTCGTTCCCGAGGGGGCGGGCGTCGGCTCGGCGATCGGCTTTCTCAAGGCGCCGTTCGGCTACGAGGCCGTGGCCTCGCGGCTGGTCCGCCTGTCCGATTTCGATCTCGCCAACGTCAACGGCCTGCTGTCGGGGCTCAAGGCGACGGCCGAGACCTTCGTGCGCAGCGGCACCGCCGGAAAGTTCCTCTGCGAGATCACCGCCTTCATGCGCTATGCCGGGCAGGGCTGGGAGATTCCGGTCGCCTTGCCCGACAGGTCCTTCGACGAGAACGATGCGGCCATGCTCCGGGATGCTTTCCGCGAGAACTATGCCCGCTTCTTCGGCCGCGCAATCGACGGCCTCGAAGGGCTGGAGATCGAGATCGTGACCTGGTCGGTCAAGGTCCAGGACGAGCGGCCCCCGCCGTCTCGCGTCGCGCTCGTCCGGGACGGCGCGGTGTACCAGCCCGCCACGTCGCGCAAGGTCTTCGACCCGGCGCAGGGCGCCTTCCTGCAATCCGGCATCGTCGAGCGCTCCTCGCTCAAGCCGGGCGACAAAGTGAGGGGCCCCGCCATCATCGTCGAGCGCGAGACCTCGACCGTGGTCACCTCGCCGTTCGATGCCGTGCTTCAGCCCGACGGCACCATCCTTCTCGTGCGCAAGCATTCTGCCAATACCGGAGCCTCGGCATGAGCGAGATCAACGACATCCGCATGCAGGTGATGTGGAACCGCCTGATCTCGGTGGTCGAGGAACAGGCGATGACGCTGCTGCGCACCGCCTTCTCGACCTCGGTGCGCGAAGCGGGCGATCTCTCGGCCGGCGTCTTCGACCCTGGCGGCCAGATGCTGGCGCAGGCGGTGACCGGCACGCCCGGGCATGTCAACACCATGGCCGAGGCCGTGCTGCACTTCATCGCGGAGATCCCGCGCGCGGAGATGTATGAGGGCGACACCTACGTCACCAACGATCCCTGGAAGGGGACCGGACACCTCCACGACATCACCATGGTGTCGCCCTCGTTTCTCGACGGCGAGCTCGTCGGCTTCTTCGCCTGCACGGCCCATGTCGTCGATGTCGGCGGACGCGGCTTCGGGGCGGACGGCAAATCCGTCTACGAGGAGGGCATCCAGATCCCGATCATGAAGTTCGCCGAGCGCGGGCAGGTGAACAAAGATCTCGTCCGGATGCTGCGCGTGAACGTGCGCGAACCGAACCAGGTCGTGGGCGACTTCTACTCGCTCGCGGCCTGCAACGATGTCGGCCATCGCCGCCTGGTCGCGATGATGCGCGAGATCGGGCTGTCCTCGCTGGCTCCGCTCGGCGACTTCATCTTCTCCCGGACCAGGACGGCGATGCTGGAGCGCTTCGGCTCGCTGCCGAAGGGCAGTTGGTCGAACACCATGGTGACCGACGGCTATGACGATGCGATCCCGCTGGCGGCAAAGGTGACGATCGCCGACGACCATGTTTCGGTGGATTTCGCCGGCAGCGCTCCCGTCAGCCGCTGGGGCATCAATGTCCCGATCATCTACACCAAGGCCTATGCCTCCTATGCGCTGAAATGCGTGGTCGCGCCCGACATTCCCAATAATTCGGCGTCGCTCGCCTTCTTCACCATCTCCTCGCCGGTCAACATCCTGAATGCCGAGCGGCCTGCGCCGGTCAGCCTGCGCCATGTCATCGGGCACATGGTACCCGATCTGGTCCTCGGCGCCATGGCCCAGGCCATGCCCGGGCAGATCCTCTCCGAGGGGGCAGCTGCCCTCTGGAACATCCACATCTCGGTGCGGCCCTCAGCCGGCAATGCCGGGCGCCGCGCCGAGGTGCTGATGTTCAATTCCGGCGGCATGGGAGCCCGGCCGGGGATCGACGGCCTGGCCGCCACGGCCTTCCCTTCCGGCGTGCACACCATGCCGATCGAGGCGACCGAGCAGACGGGGCCGATCGTGATCTGGCGCAAGGAACTGCGGCCGGGATCGGGCGGCGACGGCGAGTTCCGGGGCGGGCTGGGGCAGTCGATCGAGATCGCCGCGGAGGAGGGTCACGAATTCGACTTCTCCGCCATGTTCGACAGGATCAGCAATCCGGCGCGCGGCCGCGACGGAGGGCAGCAGGGCGCCCCGGGCTCGGTCTGCCTGGACGACGGCACACGCATGCGCGCCAAGGGCTGGCAGCACGTGCCGGCCGGACGCAGGCTCAAGCTCGAATTGCCAGGCGGAGGCGGGTACGGCGATCCTGCGCGCCGGAGCGCCGATGCGCGGGCCCAGGACCTGATCAAGGGTTATGTGAAGGAGGACGAGCGTTGAGCATGTCCAAGCTCCCAACCTGTCTGCTCAACGAAGGCGCCGTCGCGAAGCTGAAGCTCCGGGAGTTCGCATGACCCAGACATTCGAGAGAATTCTGATCACCGGCGCGGCCGGCCGCCTGGGCAGCCGGCTTCGCAATGGGCTGGCGCCGCTGGCCCGGAAGATCCGCCTCGCCGACCAGGTCGCCATCGGAGACCTCGGCGAGAACGAGGAAAGCGCGACCTTCGAGCTCGACGACATGAACGCGGCGATCGCGGCGGCGGAGGGCGTGGACGCGATCGTGCATTTCGGCGGCGCGCCGCTCGAGGCGCCTTGGGAGACGATCCTCGCCTCCAATATCCGTGGCAGCTACAACGTCTACGAGGCGGCCCGGAAGCAGGGCGTCAAGCGGGTGGTCTACGCCTCCTCGGTGCATGCGATCGGCTATCACTCGCTCGAATCCAATATCGACGCGGAGGCGCCGCACCGGCCCGACAGCCTCTACGGCGTCTCGAAATGCTTCGTCGAGGATCTCGGGCGGCTGTACTGGGACAAGTTCGGCATCGAGAGCGTGATGCTGCGCATCTTCTCCTCGTTTCCCGAGCCGCCGGACCGGCGCATGCTATGGTCCTGGCTGTCCTTCGACGATTGCGTGCGCCTCGTCGAGGCAAGCCTGACGGCGCCGCGCGTCGGCTTCACGGTCTCGTTCGGCATGTCCGACAACAAGGTGAAGCCGGTCGACAATCGTCTGGCCGGTCACCTCGGCTTCCACCCCAAGGACTCGACCGAACCCTATCGGCAGAAGGTCGAGGCGGCTAAGCCGCCGCTGGACCCGAAGGCTCCGGCGACATCATGCCTCGGCGGGTGGTTCGTCGATCTCGGGCATCCCGACGACGAGGCCAGATGATGAAGGCAAGCTATGACGTCGTCATCGTCGGCGGCGCCGTCATCGGCTCGGCGGTGTCCTATTTCCTGACGTCCAACCCGGACTTCAAGGGCTCGGTCCTCATCATCGAACGGGACCCGAGCTTCGCCACCGCCTCGACCTCGCTGTCATCATCCTCCATCCGCAACCAGTTCTCGAACCCGATCAACGTGAAGATCGGCCAGTTCGGCACTGCGTTCATCCGGGACTTCGCCGAGACGATGCAGGTCGGCGACGACCGGCCCGACCTCGCCTTCCATGAGGGAGGCTATCTGTTTCTCGCAAACACCGAGGAGCAGGTCGCGACGCTGAAAGAAAACCACGAGACGCAGATCGCCTGCGGTGCCGACGTGGTGCTCTGGAACCGCACCGAACTGGCGGAAGCCTTCCCGCATCTCTCCACCGACGACATCCTGCTCGCCTCCTATGGACGTTCGGGCGAGGGCTGGTTCAACAATACCGGGTTGATGAACGGTTTTCGCGCCAAGGCGCGCTCGCTGGGGGCCGACTACCTGATCGACGAGGTCGTCGGCATCGAACGGGACGGCAACCGGGTGACGGCGGTCAGGCTCAGATCCGGCCGGACGATCGCCGCCGGCATCATCGTCAACGCATCGGGCCCGCGTGCGGCGCTGACGGCGCGGATGGCGGGCCTCGACATCCCGGTCGAACCCCGCAAGCGGACGCTGTTCGTGTTCGACTGCGCCGGATCCCCCGAAGGGACGGCCCGCGTCAATCGCGGCAGTCTGCCGTTGATGATCGATCCCTCGGGCGTATTCTGCCGCCCGGAAGGCCGCTTCTTCCTGTCCGGGGCGCCGCCGCTGCAGGACCCCGCCGTCGAATTCGACGACTTCGAGCCGCGCTATGAGGAGTTCGAGGAGATCATCTGGCCGGCGCTCGCCGCGCGCTCCCCCTCATTCGAGGCGATCCGTGTCGTCAACCAGTGGGCGGGTCACTACGACTTCAACGCCCTCGACCATAATCTCGTGGTTGGCCGGCATCCGGAGGTGACGAACTTCGTCTACGCGAACGGCTTCTCCGGCCATGGCCTGCAGCAGGGACCGGCCGCGGGGCGCGGGGTCTCGGAACTGATCATCTATGGCGCCTATCGCACGCTGGACCTCACTGAGGTCGGGTATGAGCGCATCGTGGAAGGACGGCCCTTCCTGGAAAAAGCCGTCATCTAGGGCAGTCTTGCCGCGAGGCAGGCCTCGGGAGATGAGGACCGACGCCCGACACGCGCTTTCACGAGCGATCAAGAAGCCGCTGCCCGCACCCATTGATGGAAGCCCGCCAAAGGTGCATGAGGCGGCGCGCATGTTTCAGCTCCGCCCCGAGGCCGACGGGCGACATTGGGGCAAGACGCAGGCGACCGCGGCATTGAGAGTTAACGCAGATGATCGTCGACGATTTCCGCAACCTTCTGGGCGATGGCGCCGTACTGAGCGCGCCCGAGGACATGGCTGGCTATGCGAGCGACTGGCGCCATACGGTAAAGGGGGTGCCAGCCTGCGTGCTGCGTCCGCGCGATGTGGGCCAGGTCGCGGCCGCGATGAAGCTCGCTCATGAGCGCGGCATCGCCATCGTGCCCCAGGGCGGCAATACGGGGCTCGCGGCCGGCGCGGTGCCCGATGGCAGCGGCGAGCAGGTCGTGCTCTCGCTCTCGCGCATGAACGCGATCAGGCAGGTCGATCCGGTCGGGATGACGTTGACGGCGGAAGCCGGCTGCATCCTCAAGACGGCTCAGGATGCGGCGGCGGAAGCCGGCCGGCTTCTGCCGATCAGCCTCGCGGCCGAGGGCTCCTGCCAGATCGGCGGCGTGGTCGCGACCAATGCCGGCGGGCTCAATGTGCTGCGCTACGGCATGACGAGGCAGCTCGTGCTCGGACTCGAGGTGGTGCGGGCGGACGGCACGATCGTCAATGGCTTGCGGCCACTGCGCAAGGACAATGCCGGCTATGACTGGAAGCAGCTCTTCATCGGCACGGAGGGCACGCTCGGCATCGTCACCGCGGCGGTGCTCAGGCTGTTGCCGCGGCCGAAGCATGTCGTCACCAGCCTGCTCGCGGTGCCCGATCCGGCAGCGGCGCTCAGGCTGCTCAAGCTGATGCAGGACGAACTCGGCGACACGATCAACGCCTTCGAGCTGATCTGCGGCTTCTCCTTCGGCATCGTGGAGAAGCATTTCGGGCTGAAGCCGCCGGTCTCGGGCGAAGGCTGGTTCGTGCTGCTGGAGGCCTCGGCCAGCCTGGAGGGCCTGCGCGATGCCGTCGAGGCGGCGCTGGCGCAGGCTCTGGAGGAGGAGATCGCCACCGACGGCGTGATCGCGGAATCGCAGGCGCAGGCGGCGCAGCTCTGGGCGTTGCGCGAACGCGTCACCGAGGCCGAGCTGAAGGAAGGCCGCAGCCTCAAGCACGACGTCTCGGTGCCGATCCCGGCGCTGCCGTCGTTCCTGGCCGAGGCTGAAGCGGCGGTGGCGCAGGCCTTCCCGGCGGCGCGGCTCAATGCCTTCGGCCATGCCGGTGACGGCAATATCCATTTCAACGTGCTGGTCGACCCGGAGGCGGACGGCGCGGCGTTGAACCGCACCGTGCATGACGTCGTCGCGGCACATGGCGGCTCGATCTCGGCCGAGCACGGCATCGGCGGCTATCGCGTCGCCGAATTGGCGCATTACCGCGCCGGCCCGGAGCTCGATCTCGCCCGCCTGATCAAGCGCAGCCTCGACCCCAAAGGGCTGATGAATCCCGGCAAGGTGGTGACGGCGGAATAGCCCCCTTTTGGCGCCCGGCGGCGCCGCGGAGCCAACCTCGCCGCGTCAGGCGCCCGCGGCGCTGCGCCGGCTAAAAGGCAGCTCCACCTCCCTGTCCCCGCCGAGAGCCCCGGCGACCACCAGGGCCGCCGAGAGTGCTTGCAGTTCGCCATCCGTCACCGGCGGCTGCGGCGGGCGCAACGCATCGCAGGACAGCCGGCCGATCAGCTTCAGGCAGGTCTTGAGGCGCGCCGTGGCGCGCCCGCCCGGCGCGTCCCGATAGATCGCGACCGAAAGGGGGTAGAGCCTGTCGTGCACGGCCCTCGCCTCGCTCCAGTCGCCGGCCTCGGCCGCGTTCCAGAGCGCGACGACCAGTTCGGGCACCACGGCGGCCAGGCTGACCTGGCTGCCGGCGCTGCCGATGATGTAGCTGGTCAGGAGATGCTCGTCGCCCGAGCCCAGCACGGCGAATTCGGGGCGCAGGGACCGGACCAACCGCAGGTTCTCCTCATAGGCGGCCACTTCCCAGCTGCCGTCCTTGATGGCGACGAAGCGCGGATCCGCGACGAGACGCCCCAGCACCACCTGCGAATAGGCCATGGCCCCCGCGCTGACGGGGGCTCCGTAGAGCATCAATGGTGCAGTCGTCGCGTCGCGCACGCGCTCGTGATGCTCGACCACGCAGGCATCGGCATGACCGAGCGCCCAGCTATTGGGAGGGAACACCAGCAACCCGTCGGCGCCGGCCTCCTCCAGCGCGGCCGCTTCGCGCGCAGCCTCCAGGCTGGATTCATGGTTCACGCCGGAGACGATGAGGCTCTCACGAGGGCAATGTTCGCGCGCGATCTCGACGACACGCCGCTTCTCCGCCAGCGACAGCACGAAATTCTCGCCGGCATGGCCATTGACCAGCAACCCGTTGATGCCCGGCACGGCGGTGACATCAGAGATATGTGCCGCCAGGGCGCCCTCGTCGATCGAGAAATCCGGCCTCATCGGCACGATCGTCGCCGCATGGATGCCGCGCAGGCGGCCAAGAAAGGAACGGGTCATGCATGGTCTCGCAGCTTGGCGCCCGTCCTGAGCAGGCGATCGATCGGAAAGAGCGGGAGTTCGGGCTCGCGCCCGAGGAGATGCTCGGCGAGCAACCGCGCGATATAGGGGCCGCTCGTATAGCCGGAATGGACGCTGCCGCAGACATAGGCGCCCTCGACGCCCGGGACCGGGCCGACGGCCGGCAGCGCATCCTGCGTCTCGGCCTCCAGCCCGGCCCAGGCGCGCGCCAGACGCGTGCCCGCGAGCGCCGGAATGGCGTGGCAGGCCAGTCGGATATTGCCGATCAGGCGGTCGGGCAGAAGCTCTACGCCGCCGCGGTCACGATCGCCAATGCCCTGCCAGCCGCCGCCGACGACGACCGTGCCGTGCGGGTACTGCTTGAGCGAGAGCAGGCCGTTGGCGATGCCGACGACCGTGCGCATCACGGGGGCGACACGCTCGCTGACCGCGAGCTGGTTCACCAGCGTCTTGATCGGCAGATCCACGCCGAGCCAGGCCAGCATGGGTTCGAGCCAGACGCCGCCCGCGAGTACGATGCGGCGGGCGCGCACCGGCCCCGTCCGCGTCTGCAGGGCGAAGCCGCCACCCCTTCGATCGACGCCGGACGCTGGCGTGTATTCGCGCAGCGTGACGCCCGCGTCGAGCAGCGCCCGGCGATAGGCGATGCCGGTCAGATAGGCATTGGCGAAGCCATCCACGCGGCAAAAGCCCGCCAGCCGCACGTTGTCGGAGATACCGGGCTCGACCGTCTTCGCCTGGGCGCCCGAGATGAGTTCGATCGGCGCTCCCGCCTCGCGCCGCTTGCCGGCGCGATAGGTCAGGAGCTCCTCCTCCCGTTCGGTGAAAGCGAGCGAGAGACCGTCGCAGACGACGACGCCGACATCATGCCCGAGCCAGTCGCGCGCCGAAGCCCACATCGCGTGGGCGCGCAGAGCATAGGGAATGAGCGCGACACGCGTCATCTGCATCGTCAGCGTGCCTGCATTGACGCCGGACGCCTCGCGGCAAAGCGCGCCGCGCTCGAGCAGGACGACATCCATGCCGCCGCGCGCCGCGAACAAGGCGACCGTCGCGCCATGCACTCCTCCCCCGACAACAGCGAGATCATGGATCACAGCGGGGCGGGCTCCGGAATGGGAATGTCGGAATAGTCGAAGGCGCCCATCAGGGCATCGAACGGCACGGGGCGCAGCGGCGGCCTGCCGGTCCAGTAGCCGACCTGCTCGCGCGAGCCGACCTTGCTCGCCAGCAGTTCGGCCGCGACGTCGCCGCATATGCGGCCCTGGCACGGGCCCATGCCGCAGCGGGTGAAATGCTTGAGCTGGTTGACGTCCCTCGCGCCCGCCTCATGCGCCGCATCGATCGCGCCGCGCGTCACATCCTCGCAGCGACAGACGACCGTCTCCGGCGCGATCGCCGCGACCTGCGCCGGACGGAGCGCCATGATTGCGGCCATCGCGTCCGAGAAAGGGCGGGCGCGCGCCACACCGGCCAGGATCGGATCAGCGATCTGTGCGAACCGGTCGGCGGCCACGACGCCAGCGTCCCGGGCGGCGGCGAGCCCCGCCAGACGCCCGGCCTGCTCGGCGACGATGGCCCCGCGCAGACCAGCACCATCGCCGCAGGCATAGAGACCTGCGATCGAGGTCCGGCCAAAGCCGTCGAGCACCGGGACGAAGCCGCCGCGCCGACGGTCGAAGACATGCTCCGCGCGCAGGAGCTTCGTGACCTCGGCGCCCGGAACGAGACCATGGCCGATGCAGAGGGCGTCGGCCGCGATCGCGAGTTCCGGCCCCGCCGCATATGCGCCCGCGCGATCGACCGGTGCGATCACGACGCGCTCCAGCACCTCGGCGCCGCATGCCGCCTTCACGGCATGGCCGGAATGGACCGGAACGCGCGCCGCGCCGATCTTCAACGCCCAGCCGGCACCGCGCACGAGCAGTCTCGGCTGCGTGGCCAATGATGGCAGGACCGCGAGCCAATCGCGGCGATGGCTGAGATCGACGATCGCCGCCACCTCGCCGCCGAGCTTGAGGATACCGGCTGCGACAGCGACGAGAAGCGGCCCGCAACCGGCGACGACGACCTTACGCCCCGGCGTCACGCCCTGCGACTTGATGAGCACGGTCGCTGCGGCAAGGCCGACGACACCCGGCAAGGTCCAGCCCGGAAACGGTACGACGCGCTCATATGCGCCGGTCGCTGCGATCAGCCTGGGCGCCTCGACGGCCTCATTGCCCTGCGGCCCGAGAGCGTCGACCCGAAACCGCCCGCCTGCCGACCAGACCCTGCGGCCGAAACGCAGATCCACTCCCGAAGCCGAAAGCCGCGCCCTCAGAGCGTCGCCGCAGCGCGTCTCCGGCGAAGCGGGCAGGCCCTCGAGGCCAGGCAGCGGCTGGCGCCAGATCTGGCCGCCAGCCCCGTCCTGCTCGTCCAGCAGGACCACCTTCAGCCCGGAATGCGATGCCGCCATCGCGGCATTGGCGCCGGCCGGCCCTGCACCGAGCACGATCAGATCATGCGTCACGGCACTCCCCTCAGCTCGACCGCCATGCCGGCGCGCACCGGCGTCAGGCAGGCTTGCCGCAGGGCACCATCGACGTGGAGCGCACATTCCTGGCAGACGCCCATATGGCAGAACGCGCCGCGCGGTGTTCCGGCGCCCGGGCTTGCGCGCAACCGCAGGCGCCCGGCGAGGGCGAGCGCCGTCGCGAGCGGATCGCCCGCACGCGCCGAGATGCTCTCGCCATCGACGGTGATCGCGACGAGCGGCCGCCCATCCTGCACAAGACGCTTCATCACCGCGCGAACCCATCCTCGCCTGCCTGCGGGTCTGCCAGGCCATGACGCCATTTGCTACTTTACAGACCGTCTGAATGTATACAAACTGTCTACCGTTCCTGCAATGGCGGCGGCGCTAAATCCTGCCATCGCGCAACGGCTCTTCGGGAGAATGCAAGCATGTTGAAGAAGTTGCTCGCCGCCGGCGCTGTCGCCCTCGGCCTGACAAGCCTGGCCACTCCGGCTTCCGTCGAAGCCCGGACGCTCGACGAGATCATCAAATCGGGCACGATCCGCGTCGGCGTGAATCCCACCCTGCCGCCGCTCGGCAAGTTCGACGAGAAGAACGAGATCGTCGGCTTCGACGTCGATTTCGCCACAGAGATCGCCAAGACGCTCGGCGTGAAGCTCGAAGTGGTTCAGACCGGCTCGCCGGACCGGATTCCTTTCGTGGTCTCCGGCAAGATCGACTTCGTGATGGGCGCGATGACGCGCAATCCCGAGCGCGCCAAGGTGATCGACTTCACCGTCCCGGTCCACACCGAAGTGCTCGGCGTGCTGACCACCAAGGACAAGCCCTTCACCGACTGGAAGCAGTTCAACGAGCCGTCCGTCACATTCGTGCAGGTGCGCGGTTCGACGCCGGTCAAGTTCATCGAGGACAACCTCAAGAACGCCAAGGTCACCCTGCTCGACAACTACCCTGACGCCGTGCGCGCGCTCGCCCAGGGCCGCGGCACGGCCATGATCGACGTGATCGACTTCATGGGCGAGCACATGGCCAAGCACAAGGTCGAGTGGAAGGTCGTCGAGACGCCGATCGACATCTACTATTGCGGCCTCGGCGTGTCGAAGGCGTCGACCGGCCTGAAGGACTGGCTCAACGTGGCGATCTTCGAACTGCATCGTCGCGGCAAGACCGACGAGATCTGGAAGAAGTGGTTCGGCATGGACATGCTGAAGCCCGTGGGCGTCACGCCATACTTCTGATCGCCCTCAGAAGCCCCATCGCCCGGTCGGCACCGCCGACCGGGCTCTGTCATCCGGGTCGCGATGAGCTACACACTGCAATATGGCCAGATCTGGCCTTTCCTTCCGCGCCTCTTCGACGGGGCGTGGGTCGCGTTGCAGATCGCCGTCCTCTCCTTCTGCGGCGGGCTCGCGATCGGCACGGCCTGCGCGGCGGTGAAATCCTTCGGGTCGCGATGGCTCGCGCGCATCGTCAACGCCTATGTCGTGTTTTTCACCAACACCCCGCAGCTTGTGCAGATCTATTTCCTGTATTTCGCACTGCCCGACATGGGCGTGCTGCTGTCCTCCTTCACGGCCGTGCTGGTCGGCATGACGCTGAATGCCGGCGCCTATCTCACCGAGATCCAGCGCGCGGGCTTCGAGAGCCGACGCGTCTCCGAGATGGAAGCCGCCGAGGTGCTCGGCTTCTCGCGGCTTCAGCAGATCCGTTACGTGATCCTGCCGCATATGGCGCGCGTCCTGTTCCCCCCGCTGTCGAACCACTTCATCATCATGACGCTGGGGACCTCGATGGCAGCGGTCTTCGGCGTTGAGGAACTGACCGGCCAGGCCTTCAACATCAATTCGCAGACGTTCCGGTCGATCGAGATCTTCTCGGTCACGGCGCTGTTCTATGTCGCGCTGACGCTTGCGGCGTCCGTGCTGCTCGCCGCCATCGGCCGCTATGCCTTCCGGGCTCGAACGGGGCTGATCTGATGCTGTCGCAGATCATCGAGGAGTGGCCGCGCTTCGCGACCTATTACAACCTCGTCTTCATCGCCAAGGCGGCCCTGACGACGCTTGCGCTCTCGGCGCTCGGCTGCGTCATCGGCTCGCTGCTTGGGCTCGCCCTGGCCGTGACGCGCCTCAGCCATGGCCGTGCCCTGCTGCCGCTGCGCCTGCTCGCCATCGCCTTCACGGAGCTGTTCCGTCGCGTTCCCTTCCTGGTCACGCTGATGCTGTGCTTCTTCGCCTTCCAGGCGACCGGCGCCGATCTGCCGCTCTTCGTCGTCGCGGCCGTGACCGTGACGCTGATCGCCGCCGCCTTCCTGGGCGAAATCGTTCGCGGCGGGCTGAATGCGGTGCATCGGAATCAATGGGAAGCTGCGGCTGCGATGAATTTCAGCCTGATCGAAACCATCCGCTACGTCGCGCTGCCGCAGGCCTGGCGCATCATCCTGCCGCCGGCCTTCGGCTTCTTCGTGATGTTCATCAAAGACACGGCGCTGGCGTCGCAGATCGGCGTGGTCGAGCTGACCTTCGTGGGCAAGGTCCTCAACAACAAGGGCTTTTCGGCCGCACTCAGCTTCGGCGCGATCCTCCTCGTCTATTTCGCCATTTCCTATCCGCTGGCGCGGTTCGGCGCCAAGCTGGAGGCCAGACTTGCATCATCTCGACATCGCGGGGCTTGATGCCCACTACGGCAAACTGGCCGTGCTCTCCGGCATCGACCTGACGGTCGGCCGGGGCGACATCATCGGGCTGATCGGGCCATCGGGCTCCGGCAAGAGCACGATCCTGCGCGTGCTGATGGGGCTGCTGCCGCCATCGGGCGGTGCCGTCAAACTGGACGACGTGCCGGTGAACTACGCCGATCAGGCGGCGCTGCGCCGGCTGCGCGACCGCATCGCCATCGTGTTCCAGCAATACAACCTGTTCCAGAACATGACGGTTCTGGAGAACGTCACGATCGCGCCGGTGAAGATCAAGAAGCGGCCGCGCGCCGAGGTCGAGGCGGAGGCCAAGGCCTTGCTGGCGAAGGTCGGGCTGGGCGACAAGCTCGCGCGCTATCCGGACGAATTGTCGGGCGGCCAGCAACAGCGCGTCGCCATCGCCCGCGCACTGGCGCTGAAACCGGAGATCCTGCTGCTCGACGAGGTGACGGCCGCGCTGGATCCGGAGCTGGTCTCGGAAGTCCTGGACACGATCCGGGTGCTGGCGCGGGAGGGCATGACCATGCTGATCGTCTCCCACGAGATGGCCTTCATCCGCGAAGTCGCCTCGAAGGTCGTGTTCATGGCCGGCGGGCGCGTCGTCGAAACCGGCGCGCCCTCGCAGATCTTCGACGCTCCGCAGCAGCAGCGCACGCGCGATTTCGTCTCGAAGATCCTGCGTCACTGAGCGGGCGGCCGTCCCCTGCCCGTCCCCTGCGCGGGCGCAGGATCAGCGCACGGTATCGAGCGCCGACTTGCCGAGGCTGCGGATATGGTTCTGTACCGCCCGGCGCGCCGCCTTGGGATCCTCCTGCTCCAGCGCCTCGACGATCGCCAGATGCTCGGCCGAATCCGGTTCGAGCCGGTCGGCGAGGCGGGCGATCTCGAACAGGCGCGTCGTGACCCGGAGCTTGCGGGCCAGTTCGGCCAGCACGTCATTGCCGCAATGGCGGGCGAACAGCTCGTGCAGATTGTCGTCCGAGGCCCAATGCGCGTCGGTATGGTAGGTCACAGCCGTGCGCAGTTGATTGATCTCGGCCCGCACCTTGACCATTTCGCCCGCCGGAATGCGCCCGGCCGCCAGCGAGGCCGCTTCCGGCTCTAGTATCTCGCGGCATTTCAGGCTCTGCAGATACTCGCCGAGATCGACATTGCGCACGAGGTAGGACCGGCCGGTGCCCTTGACGACGAGCCCCTCGCCTTCGAGCCGCTGCAACGCCTCGCGCAAGGGCGTGCGCGAGATGCCGAGGCTGTCGGCCAGGCGCGCCTCGACGATCATTTCGCCGCCGCGCAAATGGCGGCGGCGGATCATCTCCGAAATCGCGTTGTAGGCGAGGTTCGACAAATTGAAGCCGCCGGCCCGGACGATCTCCGTCTCGCCGGCCTCAGCCTGATCGACGTCACTCATGATTGCGCCAGGCCCTCGAAACCGCGCTTCGCATACGGCGAGCGAGCGCGTGACAGGTGGATGCCATGTCCCTTTCGACCAACGAGAGCGCCGTCCTCGACCACGATGCGGCCGCGGACCATGGTAAGGACCGGCCAGCCGGTGATCTCGCGTCCGTCATAGGGGGTGTAGTCGGCGCCATCCCGGATCAGGTCATGGGTCAGCGTCACGCGCTTCTCGGGATCCCAGATCGCGATGTCGGCATCGGCGCCCACGGCGATCACCCCCTTGCGGGGATAGAGGCCATAGGTCTTCGCGGGATTGGCAGCCGTGACCGCGACGAAGGTTTCCAGATCGATCCGGCCCTTCGAGACGCCTTCCGAAAACAGGATCGGCAGCCGCGCCCCGACGCCCGGAATGCCATTGGGGACCCAGCGGAAGCTCGTCTTGCCCCTGGGCGTGAGCTTGCCCTGCGGATCGTCATAGCGGAACGGGCAATGATCGGAGGAGAAGACCGTGAAGGCGCCATTGCGCAGGCCCTCCCAGCACGCCTCCTGGCTGGCCGTATCGCGCGGCGGCGGCGAGCAGACATATTTCGCGCCTTCCATGCCGAGCCCGTCGAGATCCTTCTCCGTCAGCACGAGATACTGCGTGCAGGTCTCGCCCAGCACGGTCAGGCCCTTGTCCTTCGCCCAACGGATCTGCTCCATGGCCTCGCGGTTCGAGACGTGGACGATCATCACCGGTACGTCGACGAGTTCGGCAAGCGAGATCGCGCGATGCGTCGCCTCGCGCTCGACCGCTATGGGGCGCGAAGTCGCATGGTACTTCGGCGCGATCCGCCCACCGCGCTCGAGCTGTTCGGTCATGAAGCGGATGGCGTCGTAGTTCTCGGCATGGACCATCACGAGCGCGCCGGTGTCGCGCGCGACCGACATCACGTCGAGGATCTGGCGATCGTTCAGGGCGAGCCCCTCATAGGTCATGAAGATCTTGAACGAGGTGTAGCCATCCTCGACCAGCGCCGGGAGTTCCTGGCCGAGAAGCTGCTCGCTCGGATCGGAGATGATCATGTGAAAGCTGACATCGACATGGCATTCGCCCTCGGCCTTGGCGTGATAGGCCTTGAGGGTCTCGCGCATCGAGCAGCCCTTCTCCTGCAGCGCGAAGGGCATGATGGTGGTGGTGCCGCCCAGCGCCGCCGAGCGCGTGCCGCTCTCGAAATCATCAGCCATCACGATACCCTCGCCGGAGGGCTGCGCGATATGGACATGCGCGTCGATGCCGCCCGGCAGCACGAGCTTGCCCGTGGCATCGATCACCTGCGGAGCCTCGCCGAGCGCCTCGCCCAACGCCACCACCCGACCGTCACGAATGCCGACATCGCACCTGATGCGGTCCGCCGCCGTGGCCACCGTGCCGCCGCGGATGATGGTGTCGTAACTTGCCATGCTCGTCTCATTCCCTTCTGCCGAGAACGAAACTGTATACAAACTGCACGCAAAAGGAAGATTGCATTCCGCCCTCGACGGCCTTTTGCCGGGGTCGGACAGCGACATGGCGGGCCTCCTCAGGACTCTGCCAGCGGAGCGAGCCGAGGAAGGGGCGGTGTAGCAGCGTCGCTCAAACGACCTTCCCCGGCTTGGCCGAAGCGGGGTCTAGCGCCAGGAAGTGGCTGACGACGGGCTTGTCCGGACCGATATGGAACTTGACCACCTCACGCTGCAGATCGGCATCGGCCTTCGAAACGCGCTTGTGCTGGCGCAGATGCTCGGCCCAGGACTCGACCATGAACCATTCGACGATGCGCTCGGGCTCTGCCGCATCCTCGGTGACGCCCCAGCCATAGGCGCCGTCGCGGCGGCGCTCATGCGAGAGGCTGTCGAGCGCGCCCAGGAAGGCAGGCCGGTCCGCCTTGGCGACCCGGTACTCGATCAGGACGAGCACGGGACCGCGATCATGCTCGACGGGCTCCGCCGTCAGCGGCTCGGGCCAGTGATTGGAAGCGACGAGATCGGCCTCGCCCCTCGGCAGCTTGACGCGGTGGAACAGGACGCCCGTGACCAGCACGCAGCCGGCGCCGACAAACAGGGTCGCGGGCACGCCAAGTTCCTGCGCGACGAGGCCCCAGCACAGGCTGCCTGCCGTCATCGCGCCGTTGAAGACGGTGAGGTAGACGGCCAGCGCCCGTCCGCGCACCCAGTTGGGCAGGATCGCCTGCGCGGCGCCGTTCAGCGTCGTCAGGGCGACGATCCAGGCTGCGCCGAGCAGCAGCAGGAACGCCAGCGCCAGCGGTTTGAGGGGGCCGAGCGCGAGCGCCGCCATGACCAGCGCCGTGACGACGGCGACGGCGAGCAGCAACTGGTCGGCATCCATCCGCCGGCGCAGACGTGGCAGCATCAGCGCCCCGCCAATCGCGCCCGCACCGACGCAACCGAGCATGATGCCGTAGAAGCCGGCATCGCCGCCGAGCAGGCCGCGTGCGACCAGGGGAAGCAGCGCCCAGATCGCGCTGGCGCAGGCGAAGAAGACCGCCGCACGCAGCAGCACGACATGCAGTTCGCGGCTGGCGCGCGCATAGCGCAAACCGGCCCGGAAAGCGCCCGCGAAGCGCTCCGACAAGGCATCGTCCGCGCCCGCGGCGCGCGGCCACCAGAGCAGCGCCGCGATGACGGCAACATAGCTCAGCACATCGGCGCCATAGGTCACGGCAGCCCCGAAGGCCGCCAGCAGCAGGCCGCCCGCAGCCGGGCCGATCGAGCGGGCGATGTTGATGCCGAGCGAGTTCAGGGCGACGGCGTTCTTGACGTCGGATCGCGGTACGAGTTCTGGCACGATCGCCTGCCAGGTCGGCCCCATCAGGGCGGCGCCGATGCCGCCGACGAAGGTCAGGGCGACGATGGCGCTGACGCTCAGCAGGCCGAGATGGGACAGAGCCATCAGCGCGATGCTGACCGCCGCCAGCAGGAGCTGGATGGCGATCAGGAATTTGCGTCGGTCGAGGATGTCCGACAGCACGCCGGCGGGGATGGCGAGCAGGAAGATCGGCAGCGTGCCGGCGGCCTGCACCAAGGCGATCGCGGCCGGCGAGGCCGAGAGATCGGTCACCAGCCAGGCGCTGGCGACATCGCGCATGAAGCTGCCGATATTGCCCAGCACGGTCGCTATCCAGAGCACCGCGAAGACAGGTTGCTTCAAGGGCGAGAAGGCGCCGGCCTCGCTCGCGACAGGTTTGGGAGCATCGGATTTGGGCGCGGTTTCACTCATCGTGGCTGCCGGCCGACTGCGGCACGCGCTCGCGCAGGTCGTGCCAGGCGACCAGGAGGAAGCCGCCGACGAGGCCGAGATGCTCGAAGAAGGCATTGGCCGCCATGAAGCGTGCGGGCGGAGCGATCTCCCAGAAGCGCAGCGCGACGAAGGTCGCCATCAGCGTGAAGCCGGCCAGCGCGAGCGCGCCGAGCCAGCGCCAGAACCCGGTCAGGATCATGAGCGATGCAACGATCTCGATGGCGATAACGGCAAGCGCGAAGGGCCGTTCCGGCGAGAGGCCGAAATGCTGCATCTCCGCGATGGCCGCCGGGAAATCGGTCGCCTTGTTGAGGCCGCCCTGGAGATAGGCGGCGCAGAGCCCGAGCAGGGCGACCCAGCGGATCGCGGGGGTGGCGAAGCGCGCCGCGATCCGCGTGAGGGCCGCGGGCTGGCCAGGGACAGCATGCGCCATGGTCAGAACGCCCAACAGGAGCAGCCGAGCGCGCCCCAGAAGGCAGCTTCGTCTTGGGCGGGTGCCTGCCGTCCCAAGGCGGCGCCATGGCCATGGCCGTGGACTCCACAGGCGCTGTCGCAGGCGCATCCCGCCATGAGCGCGTATTTGCGATCATCCGCGGCTGCGGCGCGCCTCTGGTAGCCGCCGAAGGTCCGGACCGGCGACCAGTCCGGCATCGCAGGCGGCAGCGGCGGGCTCATCGGCGCGTAGTCGCCGGCGCCGAAGACGACCTTGCCGCCGAGCAGGGTCAGCACGCTCTCGATGTCCTGGATCTCGTCCTCGGGCACGTTCATGTAGTCGCGATCGAGCACGGCGAGATCGGCGAGCTGGCCCGTCTTGATCTGGCCCTTCTTGCCTTCCTCGGTCGAGAACCAGGTATTGGCTTGCGTCCAGAGCCCGAGCGCGGTCTCGCGGTCGAGCAGGTTGCGCTGCGGGTAGAGCCTCAAGCCCCCCAGCGTCTTGCCGGTCACCAGCCAGGCCAGCGAAACCCAGGGGTTGTAGCTGGCGACGCGGGTCGCGTCGGTGCCGGCACCGACCTTGACGCCGGCCTCCAGCATGCGGGCGACCGGGGGGGTGCGCTCGGCCGCCTTCGCGCCGTAGCGCTCGACGAAATCCTCGCCCTGGAACATCATGCGGTGCTGCACGGCGATGCCGCCCCCCAGCGCCGCGATACGGTCGATGTTGCGGTCGCTGATCGTCTCGCAGTGGTCGAAGAACCAGTGCAGGCCTTCGAGGGGCACGTCCCGGTTCACCTTCTCGAAGACGTCGAGCGCACGGGTGATGGTCTCGTCATAGGTCGCGTGCAGGCGCCAGGGCCAGCGCTGCTCGGCGAGCAGCCGCACCACCGGCTCGAGGTCGCTTTCCATGCTGGGCGGCATTTCAGGCCGCTCGACCCGGAAGTCCTCGAAATCGGCGGCGGAATAGACCAGCATCTCGCCGGCGCCGTTGTGGCGGTAGAGATCGTCGCCCTGCCCCGGCTTCACCTGCTTCGACCAGCCAGCGAAATCGGCGAGCTCCTGCTTCGGCTTCTGGGTGAAGAGGTTGTAGGCGAGGCGCAGCGTCAATTCGCCCTGCGCATGCAGCTTCTCGATGATGGCGTAATCGTCCGGATAGTTCTGGAAGCCACCGCCGGCATCGATGATCGAGGTGACGCCGAGCCGGTTCATCTCGCGCATGAAATGGCGCGTCGAATTGAGCTGATATTCCGGCGGGAGCTTCGGCCCCTTGGCCAGCGTCGCATAGAGGATCGTGGCGTTGGGCTTGGCCAGGAGCAGGCCGGTCGGATTGCCGTCCCGGTCGCGGATGATCTCGCCACCAGGCGGGTTCGGCGTGTCCCTCGTGTAGCCCGCAGCCCGCAGCGCCGCCCCGTTGAGCAAGGCGCGATCATAGAGATGCAGGATGAAGACCGGCGTTTCCGGCGCGATCGCGTTGATCTCGTCGAGCGTCGGCAGGCGCTTTTCGGCGAATTGATGTTCGGCGAAACCGCCGACGACGCGGACCCATTGCGGGGGCGGCGTCACCGCGACCTGCTGCTTCAGCATCTCCATGGCCCGGCCGAGCGAGCGCACCCCGTCCCAGCGCAGCTCCATATTGTAGTTGAGCCCGCCGCGGATGATATGCATGTGGCTGTCGATCAGGCCGGGGACGGCGCGGCGGCCGCCGAGATCGATCACCTGCGTCGCCGGCCCGGCGAGGGTCTGCATCTCGGCGCGCGTGCCGACGCCGAGGAAGCGGCCATCGGCAATCGCGACGGCCTCAGGGTTCGGGTTGCTCCGGTCCAGCGTCGTGAAGCGACCATTGACGAGGATGAGGTCGGCGGTCATCGCGCGTGCTCCGGGGCTGAAGGTCTGGGAGGAGGCCGCTCCGCCCAACAAGGTCGAGAGCGCACCGGCGGTTCCGCCGAGCGCGGCCTGCCGGCGGGTCGGGTTCATGACGATGTGCCCCGGTCGCGCGCAGCTGTCGTGTCGTCGACCCGCGCCGGCAGCGCGCCGAAGACATGCTCGCCGCATTCATGCTTCAACCAGCCCAGACTCAAGCCCTCGCCGCCGATCAGACGCTTCGCGATGGGGATGATCTGCTCGCCGGCCAGGATGCCGAGCAGGCCGACCAGCGCGATCACCGGCGGCGCCGGGGAGCGCACATTGAGCAGGCTATAGACCACGCCGACGAGGAGGCCGGCGCCGAGCGCGAGGAGGTAAGGTTTCATCGCTTCGTCCCGTGATCCGGAAGGCGTGAAAGGCGGACCGCCTGCGCGGCCCGCCCGGAGTCTCAGCCCTTGATGAAGGCGAGCAGGTCGGCGTTCACGACGTCGGCATGGGTGGTGCACAGCCCATGCGGCAGGCCGGGATAGACCTTGAGCGTGCCCTGCTTCAGGTGCTTGATCGATTCATGCGCGGAGGCGCCGATCGGCACGATCTGGTCGTCGTCGCCATGCATCACCAGCGTCGGCACCTCGACCGCCTTGAGGTCCTCGGTGAAATCGGTCTCCGAGAACGCCTTGATGCCGTCGTAATGGGCCTTCGCGCCGCCCGCCATGCCCTGGCGCCACCAGTTCCAGATCACGCCCTGGTCGACCTTCGCGCCCGGCCGGTTGTAGCCATAGAAGGGGCCGGCCGGCACGTCGTAGAAGAACTGGGCGCGGTTGTCGGCCAGCGCCTTGCGGAAGCCGTCGAAGACCTCGAGCGGCAGGCCGCCGGGATTGGCCTCCGTCTTCAGCATCAGCGGCGGCACCGCGCCGATCAGCACGAGCTTGGCGACGCGGCCGGCGCCGTGCTTCACCGTGTAGTGCAGGGCCTGGCCGCCACCGGTCGAGTGGCCGATATGGACGGCGTTGCGGAGATCGAGCTTGTCGACCACCGCCGCGCTGTCGGCGGCGTAATGGTCCATGTCGTGGCCGTCCCAAACCTGCGAGGACCGGCCATGGCCGCGCCGGTCATGGGCGACGACGCGATAGCCCTTCGCGAGGAAGAACAGCATCTGCGTGTCCCAGTCGTCGCTGCTCAGCGGCCAGCCATGATGGAACACGATCGGCTGGGCATCCTTCGGACCCCAATCCTTGTAGAAGATCTCGACTCCGTCGCTCGTCGTGACAAAGCTCATGTCAGTGACCCTCCTGTGCGCCGAACATGGTCTTCGCGTAGATGATGCCGAGCCCGTAGGCTCCGCCGAACTTCCTCGCGATGCCGGTCGTCAGGTCATAGGTCCCGGCCCGCGCCCAGTCGCGCTGCAACTCGAGCAGATACTGCAGCGAGGTGATCGGGCTGGCGCCCGCCTGGACCATGCGCGTGACGGCGCGCTCATGAGCTTCCTCGGACACGTCTCCGCAGGCATCGGTGATGACGTAGACCTCGAAGCCTTGGTCGAGCGCCGACAGCGCCGGACCGACGATGCAGACGCTGGTCCACAGGCCGGCCAGCACGATGCGAGACTTGCCGATCTCGTTGACCCTGGCGATGACGCCGGCGTCCTCCCATGTGTTCATCGAGGTGCGATCCAGCATCGCCTGCCCGGGAAAGGCGCTCGCGATCTCGTCGAACATCGGCCCGGAGAAGCTCTTCTCCGCGACGGTGGTGAGGATCGTCGATGCGCCGAAGCCGGCCGCGGCATGAGCCACGAGGGCGGCGTTGTTGCGGAGCGCCACCGCATCGATCGACTTGGTCGCGAACGCCATCTGCGACTGGAAGTCGATCATGATCAGCGTGTGGTCCTGCGGCGTCAGGAGGAGCTTGCCGGGAATGGCTGTCGCGTGGGACACGGGTTTGAATCTCCGGTTGGGATGGCTGGAAACTAGAGCCGCGATGCGGCGATGACCATTAGTTACGTTCGGGATACCGCTTCACGATCATGAGCAGCGAATACGATCATCAGGTGACGCCGGAGGGCGGGTGTCTCGCCGACCCACTCCTAAAGTTCTTCGCGCAGCAGTGGATGAGCCATGTCGTCTTCGCGCTCGCGCGGCATGGCAGCGTTCGGTTCGGCGCTCTGCGCCGGCAATTGCCACCAGGCGTTTCTGCGCGCGTCCTCTCCGCGAGGCTGAAGGCGCTGGAGGCAGCCGGCTATGTCGAGCGTCGCGACCTGAGCGGGCGCGTTCTCCATGTCGAATATTCCCTGACTGCGATCGGACGGGCGATCGACGCCGCGCTCAAGCGCAGCGAGACCCTGCTGACCGGCAACGCGCCCGAAGCACGCTGACGGTCGGTATTCTGCGTCGCGGACCTCGGGCTGTCTTGCCGGTTCGTATCGAAGATTTTGCCGGATCGTATTGCCGGGTGCGCCTGTCCTCAGACGCGCTCGCGCCAGGTTCCCGGCGGGACACCCAGCGCGCGCGTGAAGGTGCGGGTCAGATGGCTCTGGTCGGCGAAACCGGAGCGGGAGGCGATCTCGGCGATGGACATCCGTGTGGTCGCCAGAAGAATCTTGGCTCGCTCGATGCGCTGCCCCAGCAGCCATTGATAGGGCGTCGCTCCGGTCGTCGCCTTGAAGGCGCGCATGAAGACGCTGCGCGACAGCCCGCAGGCGGCCGCGAGGTCGGCGACGAGCAGGTCGCCGCGCAGGTTCGTCAACAACAGTTCCTTGGCCCGCGTTTCCTGCACGGAGGATAGGCGGCGCTCCTTGCACGACACGGTCACTATGCCGGCAAAGCGCGTCAGCAGGCGCGTCTGCATCGCGAGCACGATCTGGTCGACGACGAGCGCGTTGACGCTGCCCGGCCGCTCCAGCGCCGGCAGCAGGGCCTGCGCCAGATGGAAGATCACGGGGTCCGGCTCCGCCTGGACGGTCGGTAGCGTCGCCGCGATGCGAGCGGCCGTCGTCTCCGCGGCGCTGCTCAAGGCGTCCTTCGGCATCTCGATCAGGAGGAAATCGAACGGCGTCCCGATCTGCGCGGCATAGGGTTCGGCGAAGCTGCGCAGATAGATCGACCCCGGCGCGAAATCGAAGCGCTGCATGCGGCCGTCTCGCAGGATGTGCCGCCCATGCCGCCCGGAGAGCGAGACGCCGAGCAGCAGGCCGCGATCGCTTTCCGGCGTCGCAACCTCCGAAGGCGCCGTCTGGGCGCTCGTCTTGCGGAAGATCGAAAGCCCCGCCGAGGTGAGGCTCTGGTCGCGCACCAGCGAGCCCAGCGAGCAGCCCAGAGTGTCCTTTGCGGGTGCAGGCTTCGAGCCGGCTGCAGATATCATCGAGTGTCTCGAAAGAGGGCTGCGATCTATAGTGCGACGCGCCCCGCACAGGTCAACATCGCCGGCTACCCGAGGCACAAGCCATGCCAGCCGAGTGCCGTTCACGCGGCGGCGTCTAGCCGATGGGAACGCCCAATCCGGTCTTGACCCGGTCCATCGCCACGAAGGTCTTGAACTTCCGGATATTGGCGTCGGCGAAGAACAGCCGCCGGGTCAGCGCCTCATAAGCCGCCATGCTCGGCACCAGCACGACCAGCATGAAATCGACGTCGCCCGTCACATAATAGCATTGCTGTACCTCGGGTGCGGCCAGGAAGGCGCGCTTGGCGGCGTCGATGTCGGCGGCCGTCTCGCTGACCAGTTCGATCTCGACGAAGATGGTGATCGCGTGGCCGAGCGCGGCCGGTTCGACGACGGCGACATTGGCGGTGATGACGCCGTCCTTCTCCATGCGCCGGATCCGGCGCTGCACCGCCGGCGCCGAGAGATTGACCTTTTCGCCGATGACGCGCTGCGGCGTCGTGTTGTCGACCTGAAGGATGGCGAGGATCGCCCGGTCGAAATCATCCAGCGCGAAATCGGTCGGCTCGGCCAAGCGGGGCCCCTCGATACAAACTTGCAAAACGGCAGGGCAATTGGAGCGCCTTTTTCGCCATGGCCGCAATATCCTTTCGGCATCACATCCGAAAGGCTCCGCATGCTCCTGCTCAACTCGCTCGCCGCCTATCGCCAGCCGCTCCATCCCGTCGATGCCGAGACGCTGGGCATTGCGGGGGCGGACGCGATCGAGCGGCATCTGGCGGCCCGGCCCGAGCACCAGCCGACGCCGCTCGTCGCCCTGCCCGGCCTCGCCGCCGAACTGGGCATCGCCGCGCTCCACGCCAAGGATGAGGGGCAGAGGCTCGGCCTCGGCAGTTTCAAGGCGCTGGGCGGCGCCTACGCAGTCGTGCGGCTGGTGCTGGAGGCGGCCGGCGAGCGCCATGGGCGCAGCTTCGACGAGGCCGAGCTGACCTCGCCCGAGGTCCGGGCGGTCGCGGCCGGGATGACCTTCGCCTGCGCCACCGACGGCAATCACGGCCGCTCGGTCGCGCAGGGGGCGGCGCTGGTCGGGGCTCGCTCGGTGATCTTCGTGCATGGCGGGGTCAGCACCGCGCGGGCCGAGGCGATCGCCCGCTTCGGCGCCGAGATCGTGCGGGTCGCCGGCACCTATGACGAATCCGTCGTCGAGGCGGCGCGCGTCGCGACCGAGCGCGGCTGGACGGTCGTCTCGGACACCGCCTGGGAAGGTTATGAGCGCATCCCTGGCCTCGTCATGCAGGGCTACACCGCGATCATCCGCGAGGCGCTGGCGCAACTGCCCGAGCCGCCGACCCATGTGTTCGTCCAGGCCGGCGTCGGCGGCATCGCGGCGGCGATCGCGGCGCATCTGTCGCTGGTGCTCGGCGCGGAGCGGCCGGTCTTCACCGTAGTGGACCCGGCCCGCGCCGCCTGCATCTTCGAGAGCGCCCGCGCAGGCCAGCCGACCAAGATCGGCCATGACAAGCCGACCGTGATGGCGATGCTGGAATGCTACGACCCATCGCCGCTGGCCTGGCGTGTCCTGGAGCGCGCCGCCGACGCCTTCATGACCGTCGAGGACGAGGTCGCGGTCGAGGCGATGAATCGGCTGGCTCGGCCGGTCGGCGACGATCCGGCGGTCGTCGGCGGCGAGAGCGGCGTCGCCGGGCTCGCCGGGCTGATCGCGGCGCTGCGCGATCCGCAGGCGCGGGCTGCGCTGAAGCTCGATGCGTCGTCTCGGGTCTTCGTCGTCATCACCGAAGGCGCGACCGATCCCGGTCGCTATGCCGAGCTGGTCGGTCTGATGCCGGACACGGTCGCAGGCGGGAGGGCGTGATGCAGAGCAAGACGGCGCTGGACCAGGACGCGCTGGTGGCGGAGATGACCGCCTGGCGGCGCGATCTCCATGCCCATCCGGAGTTCGGCTTCGAGGAGGCGCGCACCGGTGCCTTCGTCGCGGCGAAGCTGCGCGCGTTCGGCCTCGACGAGGTGGTCGAAGGCGTGGGCGGCACCGGTGTCGTCGGCACGCTGAAGCGCGGCAGCGGCAACCGGGCGATCGCGCTCAGGGCGGACATGGACGCGCTGCGCATTCCCGAGCAGGGCTCGCCTTCCTATCGCTCACAGAACCCCGGCGTCATGCATGCCTGCGGCCATGACGGTCACACGGCGATGCTGCTCGGGGCGGCAAAGCTGCTGGCCGAAGATGGCGGCTTCGAGGGGACGGTGCGCTTCATCTTCCAGCCCGCCGAGGAATGGGGCCGCGGCGCGCTCGCCATGCTCGATGACGGGCTGATGGAGCGGTTTCCGTTCGACGAGATCTACGGGCTGCACAACGAGCCCGGCATCGCCATCGGGCATTTCCGGACGAAAGCCGGCGCGATCATGTCGGCGGAGGACAATTTCGAGATCGTACTCAAAGGCATCGGGGGGCATGCCGCCCGCCCGCATGCGGGCAACGAGACCCTCGTCGCAGCCTGCGCGCTCGTCACCAGCCTCCAGACCATCGTTTCCCGGCGTGTCAGCCCGACCGATGTCGCGGTCGTCTCGGTAACGGAACTGATCACCGACGGCACCCGCAACGCCCTGCCGGGCGAGGCTAAAATCCTCGGCGACGCGCGCAGTTTTTCCGCTGACGTGAGCGCCGAAATCGAGCGGCAGATGCGGATCATCGCCGAGGGTATCGCGCGCGCCTACAATGTCGGGCACTCCGTCACCTATACCCGCGAATTCGTGCCGCTGGTGAACGACGCCGCGCTGACCGAGGAGTCCCTGGCCGTCGCGCGCGACGTGATCGGGGAAGACACGGTTTCCGTCGTCGCGGCGCCCTTCACGGGTTCGGAGGATTTCGCCCGCTTTCTCGACCATGTGCCGGGCTGCTTCGCCTTCCTCGGCAATGGCGACAGCGCGCCGCTGCACAATCCGCGCTATGATTTCGACGATGCCGGTCTGATCCACGGCATGCGCTTCCATGCCGGAATCGTGCGCCGGCGCTTGCCGGCGGCCTGAGCCTTGCTTAACCGCGTTGACGCTTCGAACTGGAGATTGCCATGGCCCATGCCCTGAAGGCGGTTGCCGCGAGCCCTGCCCCCGCCCTTGCCACGAACCGGCCCGATCTCGATTCCGAGATCGTCTGGGAGGCGCGGCGCGATCTCGCCGCGACCTTCCGCATGGCGGCGCGCTATGGCTTCGAGGAAGGCATCTGCAACCATTTCTCGGCGCTGGTGCCGGGCCATGACGACCTCTTCCTCGTCAACCCCTATGGCTGGGCCTTCCGCGAGCTGACCGCGTCGCATCTGCTGATCTGCGACTTCCACGGCAATGTCGTCTCCGGCGAAGGCCAGCCCGAGGCGACGGCCTTCTACATCCACGCCCGCGTCCACAAGAACATCCCGCGCGCCAAGGTCGCCTTCCACACGCACATGCCCTATGCGACCGCGCTCTCGATGACCGAGGGCGAGCCCTTGATCTTCGCCGGCCAGACCGCGCTGAAGTTCTATGGCCGCACGGCCTTCGACCGCGACTATAACGGCCTCGCCCTCGACGAGCGCGAGGGCGACCGCATCGCGGCCGCGGCCGGCGACGCCGACATCATCTTCATGAAGAACCACGGCGTCATGGTGCTGGCGCCGAACATCGCCGAGGCCTGGGACGACCTCTACTATCTGGAGCGCGCCTGCGAGGTGCAGACGATCGCGCTCTCGACCGGCCGCAGCGTGCTGCCGGTGAAGCGGGAGATCGCCGAGGCGGCCGCCCGCCAGATGCGCGAGGGCGATCCGGAATCGGCACGGCTGCACCTCGCCTCGATCCGCCGCCAGCTCGATGCCGAGGAACCGGTCTACCGCGATTGAGCGGCGATGGTTCGGGGGTCTCGTTATTGACTGAACCACGCCGTCATCCCGGGCTTGCCCCGGGATCCATCGGAGGGCTCCGGAGCTCTACAATGGATCCCGGGGCAAGCCCGGGATGACGGAGAGGTTCTGCGCATCATCCGCTCAGGTTAGCCGCCAGCCTTCTCGCCGAGATAATCGAAGACCACCTCGCCGAGGCCCAGCGTCAGGTCGGCAATGTAGTGGCTCGCAGAGACGACCTCGTGCACCGGCAGCCGCGCCACGTCGCACATCGCATGTTCGAAGAGCTGGAGCGCGGCGGGGCCGGACCAGGCGCCCTTCAGCGTGACGTCCTCCATGTAGTAGCGCACCAGTTCGCAGATGCGCGGCGAGCCGTCGACATGGGGGATGATCTTGATCATGAAGGCGGGCCTGGCCATCGCCTTGGCGAGCGGCGCCAGGTCGAGCTCGCGATGCTTGTAGCCCATGGTGGCGCTGACGCAGAGGACCGAGCCGTAATGCAGGGTGCCGACGAGCGTCTCCTGCTCATGCGCCAGCTTCGGCGTCGCGAGCTTCTTCGGGAAGCCCCAGATCTCGCGCCCGCCGGCGATGGGCGAATTGTCGTCGAGATACATGGCGTGGACATAGCCACCCTCCTGCACCTCGCCCGAGGCGGTGGTGAAGCGCACCGGGATGACCTGGCCGGTCTCGGTGTAGTCGCCGAAGCCGGTCGAATCCGGCATGCGGATGAATTCATAGGCGACGGTGTCGCCGACGACCTGCAGCGGCTCGGGCACCAAAGCACGCAGCCGCTCGGGGTCTGTCCGGTAATTGATGACGACGAATTCCCGGTTGTAGAACTTGTAGGGCGGCCGCGGATAGGCGGGGTTGTTCAGGGGCATCGCGAAGGCATTGGCGCGCACATCGGCGATCTTCATGGCGGTGTGTCCTCCTGGGTCGAGGCCGATCTGAACCCGGCGGTAAACCGGCCGCAAGCAATGATCCGCGCCGTTGCGCTCTGCGGCTCACGCAATATCTGCTCGGGTGCCGAAGCGCCTTGCGGCCGAATGGCTTAAACGGGCTGGAAGCCGACGCTTTACGGTTACGCCCTCTGGACGAGCAGCCGAATCCCAAACCATAAACAACGTGGTCACAGTGGAGCCCGAGAGAGCAATGCTTTTCCAGAAAGGGCAGATTTTTCCTCGGTTCTTTTGGACAGCGCTACTCGCGAGCTCGTCCTTGGCGATGTTACAGTACAAACTTGGAATGGATAAAAGCTATGTAACGATCGTGACGCTTATCCTCGTTTATCCACTTAAAAACATGTTGAACGCTCTTTTCAAGAAGAAACCTCCCTTCACGGAGAAGCAACTCGACTAACTGATTTCAGGGATCTTGGAGCCTGGCGACGAAAGTACGATCACGGCGCGACACCGGAGGCCGACACTCCCTTGAGTTCGACCGATCGACATCAAGACGAGCGTCAGCCAATCAAAACGCCGCCCGAAGGATCACTTCCTGGCGACGCAGGCGCCGGCGCTCGCGACCGTTCCCGCCGGGCAGGTCTTTGCGGTCGTGCTGGATGGCGACATCGTGGCGAAGGATTCGCAGCAGGCGCCGCGCAGGCGATAGCCGCTCGGGCAGCCATTGGACGGTGCGATGCGATCCTTGCCGTCGCGTGTCGGACGGCAGGAATCCGATGCCAGGGCCTGTTGCGTCGTCAACAGGACGGAGGCTGCGAGCAGGGCGGTGATGATTCGGATCATGCCGCATGCTCTCACATCCCGGCCCGGCGTCCTATGCCGTGCGTCGCGGACGATCAGGGCTTCCGGGCGCGCTCGCCCAGCAGGGCGAAATTCGCCAGGCTGATCAGATGCGCCTGGATCGGCCCGAGATAGCCTTTCCGCCGCAGCGAGAGCCAGGTTTCGTCCGGCAGCGCGTCCAGCCGTTCCTGGCTGATCGCGGAAAAGCCGGCGAAGCTCGAATTCGAGCCATCGGGCGAACGGATCTCGACATTGATCGTCTGGAAGAGATCGAGCGCCTTCAGTTCGGCGGTGAAGGCGATCGTCTGGGCGGCGGCTTGCGTATATTCGGAGACGAAGGCTACCACGCGCTGCAGCGCCTCCGCCGGCTCGCCTTCCTCCGTGAACAGGCGCTCGCCGCTGTCGCCGTTCAGGGCGGCGAAGCCACCATCGACGCAGACGACCTGCTGCTGCTCCGAGACATCGCCGCCGATGAAAGGGTAGCGCCTGATGTAAGCAGGCGGATGCAGGCCGCACCAGCGCCCCTCGGCATCGACATAGCAGTTCTCGCCCGGGCGCATCCCGACCATGAAGAGCGGCGAGTGGCGGCCATCTTCCTCCAGGAACAGGATCGGCATGTCGCGGCAGCCCATGGCGAATTCCGGCATCAAGGCCGGCAGCACATGGGCGCCGGCCGCGAATGCATAGGGCTTCTCGGCCGGGGCGATGCGCGCCTCGCGATGGATGTCGCGATCGAGCACGACGATGCTGGAATAGAAGAGCGGCAGGGGCGCCATGATCGGTTCCTTGGAGATCGCAGACGGTGTTTGGGGAGCTCAGATGGTCTTGCGCAGCGTCAGCCGGAAATAGAGTTCGACGTCGCGCTGGATCGGCGTGACGCGTTCGAGCGGCCGACCGATGCCGCCCTCGAGCGAGGCCCATTCGATCGGCCGCCAGATCAGGCCGGCGCCGAGCGAGGTCGCACGCATGGTGGTCGTGGCGTTGAGATAGGTCTGGCCGTGATCGAGGAAGACGAAGGCCTCGAACTGCTTCAGCGGATCGGGCAGAAGGTAATGCAATTCGGCCTGGCCGTAGAAGCCCGAGTTGCCGAAGGCGGCGCCGATCGGATAGCCGCGCACTGTCGTCGGCCCGCCGATCTGGAATATCTGGTCGCCCGGCAGCAGCGTCTCGTTGGTATACTGCCAGCCGCCGGTGAGGGAGCTGTAAATATCGTCCGTCAGGCGCCAGACCGAGGCCGTGTTGCCGGTCCAGATCGTGAAGTTGCGCTTCACGCCCGAAAGCTTGTCCTCATGATCGACCTGGGTCCAGTTCCCGGTCGAGGAATGCGTCAGGTTCGGCAGCGTCACGTTCAGCGAGAGGCCGGCCAGGCTGCGGGTGTAGCTGCTTTCGACGGTCGCGATGTCGAGCTGCTTGCTGCGGCCGCGGCCGAGGCCGAGCCCGCCCGTCGCCTGCAGCAGGATGGCGTCCGTGGCGAAGATCGGCTGCGACAGCGTCAGCGCGCCGCTCTCCGAAATGCCCTCCGGCCGCAACTCGCGGATCGCGCCGTTGACGATGTGATAGGCCGAGCGCGTGAAGCTGACGCCGAGCCGCGTGCCCCAGGGCGAGACCGGAAGCGTGTAGCTGCCGCTGCCGAGGATGCTGCCGCGCGCCCGCGAGCCATAGAGCACCAGCCTGTCGTCGATGCCGAGCAGGTTGTGATGGCGCAGGAACAGGGTGCCCTGATAGCGCCCGGTCGAAAGCACGCCCTGATTGTCGTAGGAGAACTGGACGACATTGCGCGCCGGCTCGGTGACGGCGAGATCGAGATCGGTCAGGCCGAAGCTCGCACCGGCGGAGAGCTGGGCCCGGATCTGCAGTTCGTTGAGCCGGTTGAAGATCGAGACGGAGCGGTTGAGGGCCGGCGCGTCGACGACGGCGCCTTCCGTGACCGGCACCTGCGAGCGGATATACCAGGGCCAGGTCTGCAAAGGATGAGTCTGCAAGGGAGAGGTCTGGACCGCGCCGGAGATGGCGACCTTGCCGACACGGCCTTCGACGAGCTGGACCTTCAGGACGCCGCCGTCGAGCTTCTGCGGCGGCAGCACGGCGCTGGCCGTAACCTGCCCCTTCTCGGCATAGAGGTCGTTGACCTCCTGGACGAGCTTGCCAATGCCTGCGAGATCCAGTTTTCGGCCGACATAGCGCGCCCGGATCGCGTCGAGCTCGGCCGGCTTCAGAAAATGCGACTCGCCGAAGTCGATCCGCTTCAGCAGGACGGTCGCGCCGCCGGCCGGGAATTCGAGCCGCGGCCCGGGCGTCGGCGCGATCACCGCCGGGCCGCGCTGACGCTGCGGGGCCGTTTCACGCTCGATCTCGCGCCGCTGCCGCGCGGCCTCGTTCTCCAGCGTCTGCGGTAGGACCTGCGCAAATGCCGGCCCCGTCAGCCAGCTCGTCGCGACAGCAAGGACGACAAGGCTGGCTAGGCTTTTCGTCCGGCTCAAGGCTGCTCCTCGACACCGTCGAGATTGACCAGCTGTTCGATCGGCGTACCCGATCCGAAGGACGGCGCGCCGACCTCGGGGGCGCTACGCCAGCGGCCATCCGCTCCCAGCACGAAGCGGCGCGCGACCTCGCCGAAGCTGGGGCCCGTCGGCAGCACCACGCCAAGCCGCGCCATCTCGCGGGTCAGCGAGCCGCCGCTGGAGGGCGGCACGTCGACGACGTCGGAATCGGCCTCGATGATGAAGGCGTTCGTCGTCAGCCGCTTGCCTGCGATATCGAGCCAGAAGGGCCGCCCCCTCGAATAGAGCTGCACGTCATAGCCGCCGACCGGACGCAGGCTGCGGTTGTCAGTGAGGATCGTCATCGTCGGCGTCGTCATCCGCAAGGCGCCGGGCACGAAAGCCTCCGAGATGGCGAAGTCCCTCGCGCTCGTCGCGAGCAGGCCTTCGACGCTGGCGAAGCTGCCAATCCGGAAGCGCTGCGCATCGATGTCGAGATCGACCTCGCTGGCGGCGCGCTCGCGGAAGCCGCCGATGTCGAGCGCCAGCGGCAGCGCCGCGCCGGCGGGCAGCTGGACGATGTCGGCGGCGATCCGCGTGCCCAGGATGACGATGCTGTCGCCCGCGCCGAAGCGGCCGAGCCGGACCTCGTCCGGAGCTTTGATGACAGCCTCCCGCGCGGCACCGACGTTGATGGCGATCGAACCCTGGCCGCTGCGACCGGCCTGCAGCGTCAGCAGATCGGTCGCGACGATCCGCGCGCCGACGATGTCGCCATCGGCAGCGATCGTCGCCGAGCGGCCGGCATCGACGAGATCGAAACGAAGGCTGCGCCCCTGCAGCTCGGCATCGCGCCCGCTGGCCACGCTCCCGACCAGCAACCCACCGGCCGCGGACTGCAGCGCTACATACATCCCGCCCCTCACCTTCGCTATGGCGAGATCGCCCAGCGACCGCACCGCCACGGCGCCGGCCGCGTCCAGGCTTTCACCGCGAACAGCACCGCCCTGCGACGCGATGGCGATCCCCCCGGCCTGCGTCGAGGCGCTGCCGAGGGCGATGCCGCCACCGGCCGAAAGATCGAGATCCTGTTCCGCCGCCAGGCTGCCGGCTGCGATGGAGCCGCCCGCCGCGAGGCGTGCCGAAGCGCCGCTGGCGAGCCGGACGACCGAGAGATCGGTCGCAGCCCGCAGCGACGCGTTGCCGCTGGCATCGATCGTGGTGAGCGAGAGTGCAGCTGCCGCCGAAGTCGCGTCGAGATGGCGCGCGCTCAGCGCGCCGGACGAGAGCGCGCCGGACGCGACGAGCGACGCATCGCCCGCAGCCATGAGCGCATTCAGCGTGATCCCGGACGCCAGCGAGGTCGCGCGGAAGCCGCCATTGCCAGCGGTGACGACGCCGAGGGCAACAGGGCCAGCTGCCTCGACCGTACCGCCCGCGCCGGCATTCACCGTGACGGCCGTCACGGCGCCGCCGCTCGAACGCATGGCGAGGTCTGTCCCCGCATCCACCGTATCCACGTCAATCGCGCCGGCTGCCCGCAGTGCGAGCGCGCCATTTGCCGAAAGCGAGGTCGCCGTGATGGAATCCGCCGACGAGGTGGCGGCGAAGTCGCCGCCCGCCGCACCGGCAGCGCGGAGCGTGATCGCGCCCGAAGCCACCAGCGTCGCGTTGCCGCCCGCGCTCAGGCTGCCGAGATCGAGCGTGCCGCCGCTGGCGGTGATGTTCGCGGCGTCTCCAGCCGTCACCGCGCCCGCGACCGAGACCGAAGTCGCGGCCGCCAATGCCACGGAGCCGGCGGCCTCGACGGAGGCCGCGCTCACGCCCGCTCCCGTCGAGTTCAGCGAGACGCTGCCGAGCCGGCTCGAGACCGCGTCGAGCGAGAGGGCCGCCGAGGAGGACAGGGTAAGCGAGCCGCCGGCATCGATGCTGCCCGCGCCGATGCCGGCGCCGGTCGAGGTGATCGAAAGGTTGCCCGCCGTGGTTTCGGCGGAGCCGAGGGTCACCGCGCCGGAGGCTGCGAGCGTCGCACCGGTGCCGGCGCGGACGCTACCGAGGCCGAGCGTGCCATGGCTGGCCGTGACGCTGGCAGCGCTGCCGGCGGTCAGGCCGCTCGTCACGGAGACGAAGGTCGCAGCGCTCAGCGTCGCAGCGCCGGCTGCGTCGATGCTGCCCGCGCCGATGCCGGCGCCGGTCGAAGTGATCGAGAGGCTGCCCGTCGTCGTCCTGGCCGAGGTGATGGTGATCGCCCCCGTCGCCTCGAGCGAGGTCGAACCACCGGCCATGAGCGTGCCGAGAGTGAGCGTGCCGTTGCTGGTCGTGAGCGTGGCGCCGCCGCCGCTCGTGGCGCCATCGACGGAGAGGTTGCCCCCGGCGCCGAGGCGCAAGACGCCGGCATCGACCGCGAGGCTGGTCGCATGCGTCGCGCCGGCGGTCGACAGATAGACGCCGCCGGTGAGGCTGCTCGCGGAAAGGCTTGGCGCGGCGAAGGCCAGCGCCGTGCTTGCGGTGCCGATGCCGCTGCCCGCGGCCAGCGCGATGACGCCGCCGGTCTGGCGGGCATCGAGCCCGGCGGCGCTGTCGCCATTGCTCAGGATAGCGCCCGCGGCGGTCAATGCGATCGAGGAAGCGCCGGCCGAGGGCACGAAGCTGCTGGCGATGCTGCCGACGACGATATCGGCGCCCGAGGCGAGCGCGATGCGCCCGGTAGCCGTGATGTCGGCTCCGCTCGCCATGCCGATGCGGGCACCCGTCAGCGAGACCGCGCCGCTGCCGGAGCGCGCATGGCCGAGCACGTCGATCGCGCCATCGGCCAGTACGCTCAACCCGTCATCGGCCGCGAGCGTGCCGATGCGCAAGGCGGCGGGGGCCTGGCCGGCGATGGCGGGGCCGGCGAGCCAGGCGGAGCCCCCGATGCTGCCGGAGATGTCGCCGCTCGAGCCAACCTGCAGGCCAAGCGCGGCCGAAGGCGAGCCGACATCGCCCGCAGCGTTCAGCCTGATCGAGCTCGCCGAAATCGCGACGCCCGGGAGATAGCCCCGGATGCCGCCATTGCGGGCCGTGAGCGAGGCCGTGCCGGAGGCGAAGATGCGGCCGATCTCGGCGGTGCCGGCATTGGCGACGAGATAGGCGTCGCCGGCCGCAGCCGAGGCCGAGACCAGCCGGCCGCCGATCTGGTAGGTCAGCGGCGTCGTGGCCGAGCCGATGCCGCCGCCGCCAGCGACGAGGATGAGATCGCCGTTGGTCTGGATCTGGACCGGGCCGCGCGGCGTCGTGCCGTCGGCCTGCATCCCGACGACGATGCCCTGCGGCGCCTGCAGGCTGACCGTGCCCGTGGCCGTGATGGCGCCGAGCGTCAGCGTCGCGCCGGCCGAACGCGGCGTCGTGCTCGACTGCACGTTCGTCGTCGCCTGCACATAGACGTCGCCCTGCGCCGAGGCCGAGAAGGTGCCGGTCGCATTGATGAAGAGCGGCGCCGTCTGCTTGACGTCGACGCGGGTCAGCGTGACGCCGGCGGGCACGTTCTGGAGATCGGTGACCTCGACGAGGCTGCCGTCGGAGCGCTGGCCCATGATCTTGACGGTGCCGGGCGTCGTCGCGACCGAGAGCGCGGCGAGTTGGGCGTCGCTGATCGAGCCGTTGCGGATGCCGTCCAGCGAGACCTGCATGTCCGGCGCGAGCGAGCCGATACTGCCGGCAATGTTGAGCGTCACGTCATGGCCGACGACCAGGGCGGTGCCGTTGCCGACGACGCCGGAGGCCGGCTGCAGCGCCGACTGATTGATCGCCGAGACGAGCTGGCGGTCGGTCCAGGCAGCGTCGCCGGCGATGCGGCCGGCGATCCCCGCCGCCGCATCGGCATTGGTCGTGCGGAAGCTGAAATTGTTCTCCAGCGTGGCAGCATTGAAGCGCGCCTGCGTCGACCAGCCGTCGCCATAGGCGGCCTTGAAGGCGCCGGCATAGGCATTGTAGCGGTCGATGGCGTAGGCCTTGACCTCCAGAGAGGAGGCCGTCCTCCCGAGTGCGGCATCGGCGAAGGCCTGGTAGAGCGCGACCGCATTGTCGTTCAGCGTGAAGACGCCGTTCGCGTCGACGCTGCCGTTGCGGATCAGCGCGGAATAGAGGCCATAGGCCTGCGTCACCTGAGCCTCGAAGGCGGCGATGCTGGCCTGGGCCGCCGTGTCGGCGCCATCGGCCGTGGTCAGCTTGAGCGCGCGCGAGACCTGCGAGAGCTGCTCGGCGCTCAGCGCCTGGGCCGAGGTCTGGCCCGTGGCCGAGACCAGCCGGCCGGCAGTGACGTCGATCCGGACGTCGCCGGCCTCACTCTTGATCTCGCCGACGCGGAGATCGCTCGCGAGCTGCGCGATGCCGATGTCGCCGAGCGCCGAGACGTTGACCACACCGTCGACATAGGAGCCGTTCGGCAGCCGCGTCGCGACGGCGCGCAGCTTCATCAGGTTAGTGAGCGAGCCGATGCTGCCGTTCTCGCTCGCCAGCGTGATGTTGCGGCCGACCACATTCGCGTTGGCCGAGGCCGCGGCCTCGAGGCTGCCGGTGGCGCGGACATTGATGTCACCATAGGCGTTCGCCGTCTGATCGGCCCGCAGCGCCAGGACACGGGCGCTGCCGGTGATGTCGAGGTTGATGCCGCCGCTGCCGGTGACGGCGCTGAGCTCGGCGCCGCTGGTCAGCGTGGCCTTGATCGCCGCCGATTGCGTGCCGATCGAGTCACGCGCGGTCAGGTTCAGGTTGTTGCTGAGGATCGTGGCGTTGTTCGTCTGGGTGAAGCTGCCGCCCGAGGCGACGATCGTCGTCGTGCCGCTCGGATTGACGATGGTGCCGTTCTGCAGGACGGAGCCGTTCGAGGTGATGTTGACGCGGCCGGCGGCGTTGCCGGCGAAGCTGATGTCGAAGGGGTTGTCCGCCTTGACCGAAGCGGTGACCTGCACGAAGGCGCGGGTCACCATCTGATAGTTCCAGATGGCCTGCCCCGCGCCGGGCTGAGCGACGAAATCGCGGTCGCAATGGTTGATCGCCTGCAGATTGCAGCCGCTGTAATGCGCCTCGTTGTTAATGAAGTCGAGTTGGCCGCCGGTGATCTCCTGCGTCATCCCGACGCCGACGAGGCTGCGGTCGTTCGTGACCCGGCCCGACACGCCACCGCTCGGAGCCTGCGCGTTGCGCGACCACCAGTACATCCAGTCCGCGCCCGGATTTGTGCTGGGGGACTGGGCGTCGACATAGATCCAGGGGTTGCTCGACGTGCCGGAATCGTAGCGCCAGTACGACACGAGATCGCGGACCTGGGTGGTCTGCGGGGTCAGCCCCTCCTTCTGAAGCAGGATCTGCTGCGTCCACTCATAGCGCGTGCCGGCGACGGGATTGTACTCCGTCAGGGAGCCTGCGGTGAAGGTGTACGGAGTCGCGCCCTGCGCCGGCAGGGCGCCGTTCCACGTCTTGTAGGTGGCGATGCCGACGCCCGGCGTATAGGCGTAGATCGTCGTGTTCGGCCCATCCGTGACAAGCCGGTCGATGATCGTGATCTTGCTGACGCTCGCGGCGACGCCGACGCCTGTGCCGGTATTGACGCGGTTGACGACGAGGTCGAGCCCGGAGGTGTTGTTCAGGCTGACATCGCCGAAGCCGCCATTGATCTTGATCGAGCCGAGGGTGTTGGTGCTGATGATCTGGCCGTCGAGCAGCACCGAGCCGCCACCCGAGGAGGCATTGACGTCCCAGAGGACCAGGCGATCGTTGGCGAGATCGTAGTATAGCGGGACCGCGCTCTGGTTTGCCCAGGCGCCGCCCAAGGCCTCCTTGAGGCCGACTTCGACATAGCCGCGATCGAGGTAATACTGGCGCGAGTTCCGAAGGCTCGCGGCCATGCCGCCATCGACCGTTCCCGACCAGTTGGTGATGCGTCCCGCCTCGATCGAGGCGTTGATGTTGATCGTCGTCGCCTTGATCGCGACCTGGGAGCCGTAGATCTTGGTGCCGCCGCCCTCGGCCACCGGGTTGCTCGTCCGGTAGGTCTCCATCGTCGGAATGACCATGAAGCGGATGTTGTTGCCCATGTCATAGCCGCCGGTGCAGGCGTAGCCGGCATCGCCGATATAGCCGATGCAGTTGCCGTAGAACTGCATCGAGAAGTTGCGCGTCGTGCCCTCGTCCTGCTTGCCGTAGAGGAAGTAGTTCAGGTTGGCCGCGCCCTGGCCGGCAGCGAGCGCGTTGGCGGCGGCGAAGACCGCCTGGTCGACGTTGAGGGCGTCGCCCGGACCGCCCCCTGGATAGTAGATGGCGGATGCGTACTCCGACTGCGGCGTCGCGCCGGCATTGTACATGCCGTTCGGCCCGTTCGAGGAGACCACCACTGCTCCGTTCGGCACGGTGGTGTTGAACTGCAGGGCGTCGATGCGCTGGCCGGAGAAGCCAAAGGACCCTTGCGTGTTGTTGAGCGAGACCACGCCGGAGAGATTGGTGATGTCCCCGCCGATCAGCAGCCCCGGACCCTTGCCGCTGGCGTCGAGAGCGCCGGTATAGCTGTTGTCGATGGTGATGACCGGCGTCGCGTCGGGATTGCTGTGGCGCGTCAGCGAGCCGGTGGAGCCGACGATCTGGCCGCCGGTCGTCTCGGGAATATAGGCACCGCCATCGAGGATGAGATAGGCGTTGCTGCGGTTGATGACGGTGATCGAGGGACCGCCCCTGGCGGTCAGCGTGCCGGTGCCCTGAACCGAGCTGCCATTGACATAGACGTTGCCGCCCGCCGCGTAGAGCTGGGTCAGGCGTACCGCCTTGACCGGCGAGGAGCTGACGCCGGAGATCAGGGTCGGGGCGACGGTCGGGTCGTAATTGGCGTTGACGTAGCCGACGGCGTCGAAGGCGGTGCTGTAACCCGCGGTGACGGGCGCGCCGCTGACGAAGCGGATCGTCGGCGTCTCGTTCGGGCCGCACTGCACCGAGGCGTTGGCGCCGCAGCCGATCTCGATGCGCTGCGTGTTGTAGATGCCGGCCGTCGCGGTGCCGTTCATCACCAGCGTCGAGGTCGAGGAAAAGCCGGGGCTGCTCGAGCCCGCCGTCACCGGGATGAAGTAGAGCTGGTAGCCATGACCGGTGCCGTCGGCGCGGGCGTTGATTAGCCCGTCATAGGCGCCGAGCGTGACGTTCTGCGCGCTGGAGATGGTGGCGCCGCTGCCGATATCGACCTTGGCGTGGTTCTGCAGGTTGGTCGAGGCGTCGGCGTCGGGCACGGCGATCAGGCCGCGGACATAGCCGAGCGCCGTCGCATTGCCCGTGAGGCTGTTGCTGCGCTGGCCCGAACCGTCGCGGCCGGCCGTGACGTTGACGTCGTAGAGACCGAGCAGAGCCGAATTGGCGCCGACCGTCACATCGTTGTCGGTGCGGATCGCGACATCCGCATCGGCCATGCCGACGCCGGCGAGACCGTAGGTGCTGACATAGGCGTTCGCCCGGACATTCGCGACCGTATAGCTGCCGAGATTGATGACGCCGTAGGAGTTCAGCGCGTTGCGCTGGCCGAGCGTCACCGCATTGTCGACATCCGCCCTGTAGCGCGCGGATACGCCGGCGCCCTGCAGCAGGCCACCGGTCGTCAGCGTCGCCGTGTCCTTGCCGGTCAGCTCGCTCCAGGCCTGGATCAGGATAGAGCCGGGCGCCGCCGTGGGGCTCGCGCCGCCGGCGAGGGCAACGTCGTCGCCGAGCACGACGCGCGAGGTGCCGTCGATCTCGGTCGTCGAGGTCGCGCCGGCGCCGTTGATGCCGCCGCCGGCGGCAGCCTGCACGGAGTCGCCGAGGTCGAGCTGGGTGAAGACGATCTGGCTGGTCAGCGAGATCGCCTGCAGGCA
The DNA here is from genome assembly GCF_058801345.1 of Allobosea sp. GW822-FHT03F07. Taxonomy (NCBI): domain Bacteria; kingdom Pseudomonadati; phylum Pseudomonadota; class Alphaproteobacteria; order Hyphomicrobiales; family Alloboseaceae; genus Allobosea; species Allobosea sp. GW822-FHT03F07. The sequence goes on along the minus strand of NZ_JBXAND010000004.1, from coordinate 379,418 downwards.
GCTCGTGAGATAGCAGCCCGCCGTGCCCGGGCCGGAGGCGCCGATGATGCCGCCGGCGCCGACCGAGGTCAGCACGTCGACATCGGCGCTGTTCCTCGCCAGCGAGGCGCTGGCGCCGAGCGCTGCGGCCTGCAGGCTGTCGACGAGCGAGGCGTAGCGCGTCGTGTGGCTCGCGGCGACCGTGACGAGGCCAGTGCTGACCCTTGCATTGGCGCCGACCGATGCGGTCACGCTGGACGTGTTGGAGGTCGAACCCGTGGCGCCCGAGCCGGCATAGAGGCCGCCGCTGCCGGCCTCGGCATGGACGATCTGGACGTCGCTTCCGGTCGCGCTGAGCGTGAAGGTGCCGGCGCCCGACGCGGCCATGGTGACGCCGGTGCCGGTGGAAGCGGTGGTGTGCGTCTCTGCATCCGCCTGCGCGTTGACGGTGCCGATGGCGGCCGTGCCGGCGACGGTGACGCCGGTGGCGGTCGCGCCCTGAGCGGTGGTGTTGGTCGCGGCGATCCTGACCGTGCCGATCGACAGGCGGACATAGTCGCCGACCTCGGCCGTGACCGAGCTGGTGTTGAGCGCCCGCGCATCGGTGCCGACGGCGCTGACGTAATAGGCGCCGGAACCGGCGATCGCCGAGGCCGAGGCCGACATGCCGCCACGGGCGAAGCCGTCCGTATTGTCGTCGAGCTCGGTCGCATTGCCGAGCGCGGTGCCGAAGATCGAGCCCGTCGCCAGCACGGAGAGCGTGCCCGCGGTGAACTGGCTCGCCGGCAGGCTGGCATTGCCCTCGATGGCGGCGCGCAGGGTCGGATTCACCGCGGCCTTTGCGATGGCCGCGCCGACGGCGAGCGCGCCGGAGACGGCGACGCCCTCGGCCGAGGCCTTGGCGTCCGGCGAGGCCGTCGCCTGGAGCGTGATCGTGCCCGTGCCGACATTGGCGCTGGCGCCCGCGCCGATCACGGCGGTGACGTTGGTGCTGTCGGTGGCGTTCGCTTCCGCGCCCGCGCCCGCCGCGAGCAGGCCGCCGACGCCGGCGACCGCGGCGGCATAGGCCGCGCCCGTGCTGCTCGCGCCGATGGTCAGCCCCGTGCCGGTCAGGCTCGAGCCGGCGGCATAGGTCGCCTCGACGGTGCTGTCGGCGGTGCTGTCGGCGAGCGAAACACCGAGCGCGAGGCCGCCGGCCACCGTCGCGCCGAAGGCGTCCGAGCGGCTGGTCTGGCTGTTGCCGGCGCTGACCGTGGTCGCGCCGGTCACCGTGAGATTGCCGCCGAGCGTAGCCCTGACGGTGTTGACGATCGCGCCGTCCGCGACGGCCGCGCCGGCCGCCGCCGCGAGCGCGCCGGCGCCTGCCGTCGACTTCACGCGGGCTGCAGCGCCCGAGCCGTCGGTCGAATTCGCGCTGACCGCGATCGAGCCCGTGGTGACGGTGATCTGGTCAAGCCTGGCCGAGACGGCATCGCCGATATCGGTATAGGCCGTCGCGCCGCCGCCGCCGGCCGCACCACCGGCGCCGACGCCGGTGGCGACGTTGCTGGTCGTCGTACGCGACAGCGCCGAGACCGCGACCGAGCCGCTCGTAATGCTGCCGCCGGTGACGGTCGCGGCCGTGCGCGAGCCGACGGAATCGAGCATGGCGCTGGCGCTCTGCGAGGTCGGCGCGACGATGCGGCTGCGGTTGGCGACGAAGAAGCTGTACTGCTCGGCGGCGTAGGCGAGGACCTCGGCATCGCTCGCGGCGTGGCCGAGGCTGGCGGTCGCGTCGGAGCGATAGGCGGCGATGCCGGCCGCGTTCAGCGTCAGCGCGCCGTTGGCGACGGTTCCGTTGGCGAGCAGACGCGCATAGGCGTCGTTGGCGGCGCTGCGAATCTGGTCTTCGCTGGCGTTCGGGTTGGTCGCGGTCACCGTCTCGCGATAGGCGCTGATGCCAGCGTCGCTCAGGAGATAGGACACCGCGCCGCCGGTCAGAGCGGTGTAGCGCTGCGCCGCCCAGTTCCGGACCTGCGCATCGGTCGGGTTGGCGATGCCGAGCGCCGTCGCGGCGCTGCTGCGCAGGGCGGCAATGCCAGAACTCGTCAGGGTCAGCGCGCCGTTCGCGACGGTGCCGTTGGCAAGCAGTTGGTTGTAGTCCGCCTGCGCGGCATCGCGCAGCTCGGCGTCACTCATCGCGGCGCCGGCCGTGCCGCGATAGGTCCGGTAGGCGGAAAGCCCGCTCACGCTCAGCACGAGATCGGCATTGCCGGCGGTGAGCTGGTCGACCCGCGCGAGCGTGCCGTTGCCGCCGGCATTGAGCTCGGAGCCCGCTCCCGAGGGCGCGCCGGTGCCGACCGAGATCAGCGCGACCGCCGCGCCGATGCCAGCCGAGCTGCCGACGCCGTAGGTCTGCGTGTTCGCATCGACGTTGCGCTCGGAGGTCGCGGAGACCGAGACGGCGCCCGGCGCCGACAGCGTCGAGCCCGTGATGTCCGCGAGCACGCGGCTGTCGAGGCTGGCGATATTGGCGGCGGCACCCGCACCGAAGCCGCCATTGGCGCCGGCGGCCGTCGTCGCATTGATCGTGGACGTCTCGTTGGCGGTGACGCTGATACCGGCCGCGCTGGCGGGGCGCAGCGTCGCGTTGACGCCGTACAGCCCCGCGCGCGTCTCGTTCTCAACATCGACGAAGGAGACCATGCCGGCGACGCCGGCGAAGCCGCCGGCCGCGCCGCCTGCCGAGAGCGTCGTGAAATGGTTCATGCTGCGTGCCGCAGCGGCGAGCGCGCCGTTGAGATTGAGCACGGTCTGGCCGGAACCGCCACCGATGGTCGCCAGCGTGGTGTTGCGGCTGGCGCCGACCACGAAGGACGAGCCCATGGCGGCACCGCCGGCCGCGCCGGAGATGGCCTGCGCGTAGAATCCATTGCGGCTCTCGGCATTGACGGCGACGCGGCCGGCCGTGGCCAGGCCCTGATCGAGGGTCGCGGTCGTCGTCGCGGCGAAGCTGTTGACGACGCCGGAGGCGGCCGTGCCAGCAAAGCCCACCGCGAAGCCGAGCACATTGCTCGCCGCCGATTGCGAGGCGTTGGCGGCGATGTCGACCGCAGTGATACCGGCGCCGGTGAAGCCCGGCGTGGTCGTGCCGAGGGCGGAGCTCGTCAGCCCGGCATGGGTGCTGCGCTCCATGATCGTGTTGGCGTCGGCACCGGCCGCGGCTGCGCCGCCGATCGAGCCGACGGTGATGAAGGTCGCGGCGTAGGAATGGCTCGCGGCCTCGATCGTGACGGCGGTCGAATCCGTGCCGGTGAGGCGGGTGTTGACGCGGCTGTCGTCGATCGTCGCGCTGGTGCTGCCGGCAAGGACGTTGCGGATCGGCACGATCGCGATCGCGGCGGAGACCGGGAAGATCGCAAGGCCGCTGGTCACCGCATTCGACAGGATCGATTGCTGCGAGGTCGCGACGACGCCGAGCCCATGGATGCTGCGTGCCGCCATCGCCAGCGAGGGCCGGCCATCGGTCGGATCGTTGGCGGTCGTCAGATCGAAGGCCGAAACGAGCTGGCCGGCATTATAGCTCAGCGAGCCGCTGCCACCGGCGCGGGCATCGACGATGCTGTCGGCGCCGATCGAAGCGGTGGTCTCTCCGCCGATCGTGTTGTTGACGATGGAGAGCCCGCCCGCGACGCTGGGCGCGCCTGCGGTGACGCCGAGCGCATCGGCCCAGGCCGTGATGTGGTCGTTGTTGCCGGCGAACACGCCGAGATTATTGCTCGCGATGATGTCGGCGCCCGTCACCGTCGCGCCGACATCGGTGGCGACGCTGTTGTTCACGACAGCACCGGCGAGGCCGACATTGCGCGACATCGCCACGCCCATCGCGAAGGTGTCGATCGTCGCCGTCGAGCTGGCGCGCAGAACCGCGTCGCTGCTCGCGCGCAGGATCGCCCCGTCGACCTCGGTCGAAACCGTATTGGCGACATGGCTCTCGATGATGGAAAGCCCCGCTGCGGCAGCGCCGAAGCCGAGGCTGAGCGAGCCGGCGCCGCCGCGGATCGCGGAGCTCGTGGTGCTGGTGACCTCGATGATGCCGGCGTTGATGCTGGTGCCGGTCCCGCTGATGTGTGCGCGGGCGGCGTTCTCGATCGTCTGCAGCACGACTGAAGCCGTGCCGGCGAACTGGCCGGTCGCCGCGCCGAGCCCGACGGCGACGCCGGTCAGCGTCGCGCCATCCTGCGCCACGACGCTGACTCTGCCGGAGGCCGTGACAGTGGCGAAATCGATCGAGGCGAGGTGCGCTTGCGCGACCATGTTGTCGAGCAGCGCGACGCCGGCATTGTTGCGGCCGGCCTGGACCACGCCGGCGATGGCGAGGACCGCCGCGCCGTCCGGATTGGCCGTGCCACCATTGGCCGCCCTGCCGGAGAAGTCGACCTGCGAGGCGTCGGTCGACGAGACATCCTGGCGGCCGGCGATCAGGTCGTCATATTCCGTGATCCGGCTGCCATCGGCGAGCACGGTGACAGTGCCGCCGATGACCGAAACGGTCGCCAGCGCGCCGCTCGTGCCCGTGATCGCCGCGCTCGTCGTCGGCGTGACGCGGTTGATGACGAATGCGCCACCGAGCCCGTTGCCGCCGAGCCCGCCGGTCGCCGCCGAGGAAACGATGCGGCTGGCGTTCGTGGCGCGCACCTGCAGCGAATCGAGGCCGGTCAGGCTCGAGCGCAGGACCTTGGCGCTGACCGCCTCCTCGCCGTCGGGATCGCGGATGTCGGCATAGGTCAGCGCCATGCCGGCACCGACCTGGCCGCCGGCATAGCCGGCCCCGCCGCCGATGCCGATATCGGTGGTCTGGTAGGCGTTGATCCGCACGGCCTGCGAGGCGGAAAGGCCCTGCGTGGCCGACAGGCTGGAATCCGCGATGCTGGCGGCCACGCGGTTGGTCACGAGGCCGAGCGCGGCCGAGATCGCGATGGCGCCGCCATTCGAGCTCGCCCCGGCGACACCGAGCCCGACGACCGTCGCCCGCCCGCCGGCGACCGCCTGCACGGTGGTGTCGTAGACGCCGGTCAACTGCGAGCCGGCGATGCGCGCATCGGTGCTGTTGTCGAACTGGCCGATCGCGACCGCGCCGGCCAGCGCACCGCTGAGCGGGCTGTTGTTGCCGGCGAGGTTGATCGCGGCCGAACCCGCGCCGATCTCGGCGATGGTCGAGTTCAGCGCGGTGACGGTCGTCGTCAGGCCATTGACGCCCCTGGCGGCCAGCACCGCGTCGTCGATCCAGGCCGAGGTGCCGAGCGTCGTCAGCGCCAGGGAGGAGGCGCCGGAGGCGGTCAGGCTGACCGAGGAGGAGGTCTTGCGGTTGGAGGTCGCGATCGCGTCCTTGACGAAGTCGGGCGTGCCGGGCGGCAGGAAGTTCTCGAGACCGCCGCCGCCGACGCCGGCCGCCGCGCCTGCGGCGGAGGCGACGGTGATGCGGCCTTCGGTCATCGCCGTGACATCGACGGCGTTGGCCGTGATCAGGCCCTGCACGGCGCTGCCGGCCAGGCGGCCGTCCGAGAGATCGTCGCGATTGTCGCCGATATAGGCGCGGGTCACGGTGTTCGCGTCGAGCACCGCGACCGCGGCGCCGATCGCATTGGAACCACCTGCGACCAGCGCGCCGCTGAGGCCGAAGACCGAGACGAACTGGTCCGCTCTCACGGCAAGGTTCGTGGCCGTGATCGTCGCCTGATTGCTGATCGAGGCGACCGTGCGGTTGCTCAGGCCCGAGAGCGAGACGATGCCGTTGAGGCCGATCGTGCCGGCGGATTCGCCCGAGGTCGTCGCGATCACGAACATCTTGTCGCTGGTCACGGCCGTGACCGCGACGCCGGTCGCCTCGATGGTCACGCCGGCCGCGATGGCGGCGACAGTCTCGCTGTTGCGGCCGATGTTCAGCATCGAGCCGCCGACCGCCGAGCCGTTGCCGGTCGTGCCGCCGAGGAAGGCGAAGTTGCCGCCGACGTCGATGCTGTGCGTCACCGTGTCGGCATCGACATGGACGGCCTGGTCCCAGCTCTGCTGGTAGTTGTAGTCGAGCTGCGTCGACCAGGCGCCGGCGTAGCCGGTCTGCTTCAATCGGGCGCCGCTGGCGATGTAGGCCGAGCTCTCGTTCTCGACGCGGAAATAGTTGATCGCGCCGGCGAGGCCGAGCTGCTCGGCCTGGCTGGAGGCGTTGGCATAGGTCGTCAGGATATTGTTGACGACGCCCATATTGCCGTTGATGTGCGAGAAAGCCTCGCCGAGCCCGCCCCAGTTCTCCCAGGTGTTGGCGATCGGCATCTCGTTGAGCGCGGCGACCCCGATATGCCCGGCCTCGATGGTGACGCCCGAGCCGATCGAGGCGGTCGCGTTGTGCTTGAACTCGCCGACGCCGATGCCGAATGAGACCGAGATCTGTGCGCTCGGGTTCGCCGCGGTCGGGTCCTTGGAGTTCGAGTTGGTCGAGCTGTCGGCGATGACGCGCACGGCGAAATCGCGCTGGCGTGCCGCAGCGACCACGTCTCCGGAGGCATAGATCGAAGGCGCGTTGGCGCCGGCATCGGCGGCGATCGCGGCATTGGCGCTGAGATCGCTGTTGGCGACGGCGATCGCGCTGCCGACCTTGGCCGGCACGCTGCTGCTACCCGTCTTCAGCGTGCCGAAGATCTGGGTCAGGAGATCCGAGACGGTGGAGCCCTGCAGGCCGGCGTTGAAGAGGGTGTTGTTGCCGACCGTGGTCGAAGCGCTGGTCGCATTTTTCTCGGTGTCGGACGTCGCCTGCACCTTCAGGCCACCAACCTTGGCGCCGCTCGTGCCAAGCGAGGCGCCGAACTGCGCATCGGCGCTCGCCTTGTAGTCGGAATAGGCGAAGGCGATGCCGCCGACGCTGCCGGCCGAGGCTATCGCCGTGGCCGAGGTCGAGAAGGTGTTCGAGTTGCCCGCGGAGACGTTGACGTTGCTGGTGCTGGCGCCGGTGATGATGGCGCCGGAGTGGACCTTGGCCGAAGTCGCAACATCGACCGCGCCATAGGCGACGGTCGCCGCGACGAGGCTCGAGCCGGTCGTCACCGTCAGCGCCGTCGCCATCAGATTGACGTCGTTGAAGGCGTTGACGTCGAGATTGCGCCCGACGGTGATCTTGGCGCCGGAGGCGACGTCGGCCTTCACCTCGCCCGAGATTTCCGCGATCGAGACCGCCGCGCCCCAGGGGAAATTGCCCGAGATGGTGATGGCCGGCAGCGAGGCGTCCTGAACGCCATTGGCCAGGATCTTCACATCGCGCGTCGCGGTGATCTCGGCGCCGTCCTCGATCTCGACTTTCGCCGTGATGGTGCTGCCGACATAGGCGCCGTTCAGCCCGAACATCGCACCGCCGACCGTCTGAGCCGCCATCGCGGCAATCGCCCCCGCATTCGGGTCGATATAGGAAGAGACGGCCCGCGCATCGGCCGTCATCTTGATGTCCCGGCCCGTGATGGTGCCGGAGACCTTGATTCCGGCCGTCGCCGTGGCGAGGCCTGCGATGAGCGTCTGCGACTGGCTGGCCGTGAGCGTGACGTCGCCGGCCGAGAAGGCGGAGCCCGCGCTCACATCGGCCAGGAGCTGGCCCCGGACCGTGATGTTCGGCGCGATCAGCGTGATGTTGCCGGAGTTGCCGGTCGACGGATTGGCGAGCGAGAGCACGCCACCATTGGCCGTGCGGTCGAACTTGCGGGTGTCGATGATCCCGTCGCCGGCGATGGTGATGCTGTTGGTGGCCTCCAGCAGCGAGTCGGTGCCGTTGGTGATCATGTTGGCGCTGCCGCCGGTGCCGATCACGATATTGGCGGGATCGATGTAGAGCAGGCCGGCCTTGCCGTTGCGGGCCGACAGATCGACGTCGATGGCGCCGAGCGTGACCGTGTCCTTGGCGCTGAGCTCGAGGAAGCCGCCATCGCCGCTGGTGCCCGCGGTGCCCCGGAAGAGCGCGCCGCTCTCGACGTTCAGATTGGTGTCGGCGAAGACGATCGCGGAGCCGGCCTTGCCCGCCACGCCCTCCGCCGCGCTGACGTCGATCAGCGCCCCGCGCGCGATCGCGATCTCCGCCTGCGATGTGATCGAGACCTTGCCGCCCTCGGCCGTATTGACGGCAGCGGCGCCGGAACTCGCGTTGGCGAGAGCCGCCGCGGGCGCCATGCCGGTCGCGGTGATCTGCGCCGTCGCCGCTATGGTGGTTCCCTTGCCCGAGCGGATGGCGACGGTGCCGGCGGAACGGCGCGCCGTCGCATTGGCGCTGAGCCGCCCGGAAATGCTGGCGGTGCCAGCCGCGACGATCTCGATGCCGCCGCCCTTGCGCGCAACCATTGCGCCGCCATGGCTCAGCCCGGCCGTGTTGACGCTCTGGGCGAAGGCCGTCTGGTGGCGCCGGCGGCGCTCGCCGACATCGACGACGGCGGCGTTGGCCGTGATTTGGCCGGCGACGCTGACCGAGTAGCCGTTCAACGTGACGCCGCGGCGGGCATTGATCGTGCCGTCAACGACGATCCTGCCATCGGGCGAGATCGGCACGTCATTGGCCCGCAGCCGCGCCGCCAGCGCTTCGTTGACGACACCATTGGGCCCGATGACCTGGTCGAGGAACTCGCGCGTCGGCGTGTTGATCGTGAGCTGGCCGGTGTTGATGACGCCGCTCGGCCCGACCGTGAAGCCAGCCGAGTCGGAGAAGTAGACATGGCCGCCGATCTGGCCGTTTCGATAGGAATTCAGGATGCCGTTGACGACGACGGGGCCGTCCCGGACGATGTTGACGAGCGCGCCCGTATTCTGCGGCAGGTGCATATTGACGGTCGTGCCGGGCGCCTGCTCGAAGCGCGAGAAGGAGTTGTAGCCGGCGCGGCCGGAGACCGTCTGCGTCGTAATCGTCGTCGTCGTGCCGCTGACCGCGACATTGGTCTGCGTCCGCCCGTCAGGCGTGATGATGTTCTGCGCGAAGGCCGGCGCGTTCCAGAGCGCAAGCGCCATCGCCTGACCGACGAGGCAGCGCTGGCGCCAGGAGGCCAGGATCGAATCGCGGCCTGCCCTGCCTGCCACCATGCGCAAGGCCGCGCCGTTCGCCGCACTGACCGATACGGAACGTTCTGCGCGGCGGCGGGACATGGCTTACAACCGCTCCTTGGCGAGCGCCTCGACGGCCTGGTCGAGGCCGCGGGCCGAAAGGGGAAGCGCGAGTTCGCGGCCCGCAGCATCCCTGAAGACGATGCGGCCCTGCTCGCTCGCCTTGCGCCATTGCCGGATGATGTCCTCGCTCGGCGCGGCGTCGGCGAAGCAGCCGCTGGGAATGCAGCGCCGCCACGGCAGATCGAGCGGCTTGGCGTCCTTGTCGCCCATCACGATCTGGACGCTGCTCGGGAAGGAGACGCTGACCGGCATCACCGCCGTCACGCGCAACGGCTCGCCAGCGGCGAGGCGGCCGAGCGCGACCTGAGCGATCGGCGCCTGCTGCCCCTGCGCCTGCAGAACCTGCGCGACCTCACAGATGCGGCCAGACTTGGCGGCGTCACCGGCGCGATGGCAACGCAGCGTCCAGTCGCCGAAGCTGGCTGTCGTGCTGCTGGGTTCCGCCGAGACCGGTTGGGCGGCCGGCGCGACAGGCTTCGGCGCCGCCGTCTGCGCAGCAGCCGGGCCATTGGCCAACATCAGCAACATGCCCAGCGAAGCCAGACCAATCTTCTTGCGCAATGCCATCTCGCTCCACCCCGATCCAGGCCGGATCGCTCCCGGGAGCGCTGCGGCCGCTCATCCCGGCGCCGGCACCGCCTCCGAACGCCGCCCTGCCGATCGCTCGGAAGGTGCCTTCGGGACGCATGACGGCGTGATTCGAAACGGGCTACCCCGTTCGGATGAACGCGCAAGATTTCTCAGAATGCTCTAATCTGCGCAATACGAGAATCAAAAATGGTCACATGAATTAAGGATTGATCTACAAGAAGGTGAACGCGCCGGCCGGTATCCCGTCAGGCTACCGCCAGTCGCGACCGGCCCTGCGGTCCTGCCACCGCGACCAGAAGGGCGCTGAGGCTCAGGGCGGCCGCTATCAGCCCGAACATCGCCCAGACGCCGAGGTGATGCATGAGCGCGAAGAAGACCAGGGGAACGAAGACCGAGACCAGACGGCCCAGCCCCCAGGCGATCGAGGTGCGCGACGCCCGCAATCCGGTCGGCACGATCTCCGCAGCGTAGACGCCGAGAACGCTGGCATAGATGGCGCTGCAGAAGGCGAAGGCGATGCCGATGCCGACCAGCGGCGCAAACTCCGTGGCTGCCGCGAAGGCGAGCCCTAGAACGGCCATCGCGAGGGCTGCGGTAATCAGGCAGGCCCTGCGCCCGACCCGGTCGATCACCGGCGCAACGAGCAGGTTGCCGATCACCGGCCCGAACATGATCAGCCCCGCCGCCACCACCGAATCGCCGATGCTGAAGCGCTTGGCGACCATTACGGCGCCGCTCATCAGCGGAAAGCCGATCGTCGCCCAGGGCGCCAGCGCGTAGAGGCTGCAGAGGAAGAGCAAGGAAACGCCGGCACCGGGCGTGCCGCGATGCGTCGCCGCCTCCCGCATCTGCCCAACCACGGCCGCGGCGGAAGCCGGCGCTCCGACCCGACCGGCGCCGCGCCGGCCGAAGCGCAACAGTGCCGTTTCGGCCTCCGCGAGGCGACCGGTGGCTGCCAGCCAGCGCGGGGATTCCGGCAGCAGAGCCAGCAGCGTCGCTGCGAGTAATGCGAGCACAGCACCGGAACCGAGCGCCCAGCGCCACCCCTCAAGACCAAAAGCGGACGGCGATGTCGCGCGCATCAGGAAGATGATGGCCGGCGCGCCCAGAAAGGCGAGCCCGGCGCACAGGCAGACCGTGGTTCCGCGCCAGCGTGGCGGCATGACATCGGCGAGATAGGCTGCGATCAGCGGCGGGCATGCTCCGATGCCCAGACCCGACAGGAAGCGGAAGCCGATCAGTGTCGCCGCGTCGCCGCTCGCCGCCGCGCCGAGCGATCCGGCGGCCACCATCACGAGCGCGCCCTGCAACGCCAGGCGGCGGCCGAGCCTGTCTCCGAGCGTGCCGAAGATGGGAGCGCCGACCGCGCCACCGGCGAAGATCGCCGCCAGGAAGAGCGACAGCTCGGTCTGCGTCATGCTGCGCGGCGGCGCCTGAAACACCGCGCCCAGCGCATTGCCCAGGGCCACCTCCGCGATGTCGGCAAAGAGCGCGAGCGTCGCGACGGCAAAGATCCCAAGCCGCAGCCCGCAGAAGGGGAGCGCGTCGAGACGTTCGGCGACGCTCTTCTCCGATCGGGCCGCCATCCGGGGCGCTTCGCCCCCTTCGCTTCTCAGCACGCCGGCATGTCCCAGGCTTTGCTGCCGCCGCCCGCAGCGACAATGATGGCCGGAAGATCCGGCTCGGCGATGCCGATCGCCTCGTCGAAGGCATCGCCGATGATGGCGAGCTTGACGGCCTGGACCCGCGCATATTCCGCCCGGAAGCCTCGCGACAGCCAGATCGGCGAGCGCCCCGGCGCTCCGCTCCAGCCGAGGCAGCCGATCGCCACCGCCGCCGCCAGCGTCCGGCCGGCATGGGTCCAGGAGAGGCTCAGCGGGCGGGCGAGCGACGAGACCGAGGTCACGTCGGTGACCGCCCTCTCCTGATGCTGCGCCTGCGCCATATCCAGACCTGCGATGAGGCGATCCATCAGGCTGCCGCCTTCATCGACCGAGGCGAACACGGCGTAGATCGGCGCCGGCGTGCGGATGATGCGACAGGACAGCAGGCCTTCGGCAACGGACGGCTCCATGAGCATCAGTAGGGACGCGTCGGCTTCCCGCAAACGCGCCGATCTGGCGCCACCGTCAAGGGAATCGAGTGCCGCCAGATGCAGGCTGTACCATTCGCCCAACGCCCACAAGGTCGAGGGTGCGGGCTCCGCAAGGAGCGTCGTGCCGCCGGCCAGAGGCTTGCGCGCCTGGATGATGCCGTAGTGGAGCGCCTCGTCGAAGAAGGCGGCGGCAGTGTTCCGGCTTGCGAGCGCATGCGCGACCGCTTTGTCGGTGAATTCGCGACGCGAGATCCCCATCCGCCCGGCCTGTCGCCCCCGGAAATAGTCGGACAGCGCCGCATGCGACATGAGCCAGCGCTGCTGGGTCGAGAACTGCGAGGCGAGCCGCGGCGCAGCCGCCTGAACAGCCTGGAAGCCCCCTGCCAGACGATGGGCGACGTGATCGAACTGCGGATGCGCGAGCAAACGTTCGATCTTCGAGTCGAGTCTCTGCATCCGATCCCCACAGCCCTGCGCCAGGCCGCCGTTCTAGCGGGCGCGTTTTGGCTATTTTGGGATCATATTGCACATTATTGTGCAATATGTGAATCGCAACCGGCCCTCACCATTTCGCCAGCGGCGCCCGCCGCATTACGCGACGCTGTGCACCGTGCCGTGCAGCAGCGCATCGACCATGTCGCGATAGCGTTGGTGGAGCATGTCCGGCGCGATCGGCGGCAGGCTCTGATTGGTGCCGCGCGCCCCGTCCGCCAGCAGTTGCGCCAGACGGTCGGGGCTTGAGCTATCCTTCACGCGCAGGATGCCCGCTTGCTCCAGCTCCACAATGAAGCCCGCCAGCTCGGACTGGAACGCGACTGCGGACGCGACCATCAGGTCCCTGCAGCGCCGGAAGGCCTGGTCGTTGATCTCGATGGCGTGAGGCGATGTCGCGAGCCTGCGGCGGTTGTTGCCATAGCGGGTGTCGAGAATGGTCGCGAGGATCTCGACCGCGTCGCGCCCCTCGGCCAGCGCCACGCGGCCGGCGGCCATGCCCGCCTCGACCGCTTGCGCATTGACGCTCTCGATCAGGAAGCGAAAGGCGTCCTCCTTGCCGCTGAAATAATTGTACAGCGTCCGCCGGGTGACATCGACGGCCGTGGCGAGGCCGGTCATGGTCAGCTGCTCATAGCCATGGTCCAGGAACGCCCGCTCCAACCGCGATACGAGCTCTGCGCGTGTGACCATCTGACCTTCCGGGTGCCCGCCGGACCATCGGCGCGGCGATCGCGGCCGCGGCGACGATGCGGCCTCGCGTTCTTGCCCCGCCTCTTCCGGGAAAAGCAATCCTGCCAAGCGCGATACTCACGGAAAGCACGCCCGGATGGCAAGCCAGCCGGCTCCAGAGCGACGCACCGGACATGCCAAGTGCCGGGCGGCCGGCCATCCCGGCCCGCCAGCCGACGCAGTGGCCAGATGCGCATCACGGATGCGCGGCGAGGTGGTTTCACTGCACCGCGACAGCTCCTAGAACGGGTTCATATCGATGGCCCAAGGAGCACGACATGTCCCAGAAAGTAGCGATCGTCACCGCCGGCGGCAGCGGCATGGGCGCGGCGACGGCGCGCCGCCTCGCCAAAGACGGCTACCATGTCGCGATCCTGTCCTCCTCGGGCAAGGGCGAGGCGCTGGCCCAGGAACTCGGCGGCCTCGGAGTCACCGGCTCCAATCTCGTGCAGAACGACGTGAAGCGCCTCGTCGACCTGACGGTCGAGCGCTGGGGCCGGGTCGATGCGCTCGTCAACAGCGCCGGTCATGGCCCAAGGGCGCCGATTCTCGACATCACCGACGAGGACTGGCATCGCGGCCTCGAGGTCTATTTCCTGAGCGCCGTGCGCACGATCCGGCTGGTGACGCCGATCATGCAGGCGCAGAAGTCGGGCGCGATCGTCAACATCTCGACCGCCTGGGCCTTCGAGCCCGACGCGATGTTCCCGACCTCGGCGATGGCGCGGGCCGGCCTTGCCGCCTTCACCAAGATCTTCGTCGACACATATGCGCCCGACAACATCCGCATGAACAATGTCCAGCCGGGCTGGATCGACAGCCTGCCGGCGACCGACGAGCGCCGCCAGCGCGTGCCGATGCAGCGCTACGGCACGAGCGAGGAGATCGCCGGGACGATCGCCTTCCTGCTGTCGGCCGATGCCGGATACATCACCGGGCAGAACATCCGGGTCGACGGCGGCATCACCCGCTCGATCTGACCTGCGGGCCGGTTGCGAAGACCGGTGGCCGGCTTGGCACGGCATTAGCTTGTGCCGGGCGGGCGCAAACCGGAGCGCAATCGATGGCTACGATACCTCGCCGCTTTTCCCATATCGCCTTCGGCGTCATCCAGGCCGGGCTGACTTCGGCCGTCGCGACGGGCGTGGCCGTTCTGGCCGGCCCGGACGCAAGCGCCTCGCTGCTGCGCTGGGCGTCGTCCTGGCTGCTGTCCTGGGGGATGATGCTGCCAGTCGTCGTCTTCGCAGCGCCATTCATCCGGCGGGCCGTCGAAGCCATGACGGGCGAATAGAAAACTGCCCCGGGGCAGTGCCGGGGCAGTTCGATTCAGCCCTGCTTGCGGGCCGAGACGATGAAGCGGTCCTGGCTGGCGCGCTCGAGCCGCTGGTAGAGCGGCATGAAGCGCCCCTGCGCGCGATGGATCGCGCCGAGATTGCGGTCGATCACGACATCGACGAAGCCGGCTTCGCTGAGCAGCCGCGCGATCTCCTCCGGCCGGCAGCCTTTCGAGAAATACACGCGCGAGACGATGTCCTCATGCGTCGCCAGATACGGCGCCGGCGGCTTCGGCGTGGAGAGGCGCTTGACGAAGCGCGCCAGCAGGCGCAGCGCCCGGCCGTTGCCGGGGCGCGGATTGGTCATATCGACGTCGACGATGGCGACGCGGCCCCCCGGCTTCAGCACGCGATTCCATTCGCGGAAGGCAGCCGGCGGGTCGGGCAATGTCCAGACGAGATGGCGCGTGGCGACGACGTCGTAGCTGCCCGACGCCTCCAGCGTATCCTCGGCATCTCCGGCATAGAGCTTGATCGGCTTGCCCACCGTCTTGGCGCGAGCGCGGGCGAGCATCGCCTCCGAGAGGTCAAGCCCTGTGACGCCATAGCCGAGTTCGGCCAGCAGGAGCGAGATCACGCCGGTGCCGCTGGCGAGGTCGAGCGCCCTGGCTCCTGGCGTGGCCGGACCGAGATGGCGCGCGAACAGCGCGAGCCAGGCCTGCCGCTCTTCGGGGGAGAAGATCTCGTGTCCGGGCTGGGTGTCGAAGGTTTCCGAGCGCATCGACCAGAAGTCGCGGATCTCGTCCTTGAGGCTGAGATTGTGATGCAGGGTGATCATGGCGGGATGGCACTGCCGTTGGAGCTATGCGGCTTCGACAACCACGGAATCCGGGTGGAAAGCAAGTGGAAAGCGGACTTCCGGCGCATGAGATCGCGACCCATCCCATTGTTTTGTTTGCAATAATTCTAAAACATAGTTGTTGACCGCCTCCGGAGCCGGACCTACGAGCCAGCGACTTCGTCCGGAGGTCTTCCCCATGATGATCCTGCGCGCCGTTCTCGGCACCGCCCTGCTCGCCGCCTCGCTCCTCGCCGCGGCCTCTCCCGCTTTCGCCGACAAGGTCTCCGTCACCGACGTGCTCGGCCGCAAGGTCGAAGTCGAGGCGCCGGTCCAGCGCGTCATCCTCGGCGAAGGCCGGCAGATGTACTTCGTCGCCGCCCTCGACAAAGACGACCCGTTCAAGCGCGTCGTCGGCTGGCGCGACGACCTGCCCAAGGCCGATCCCGACAGCTACAAGCAGTATCTCGCGCGCTATCCGCAGATCGCCAAGCTGCCAAGCTTCGGCGGCATGAAGGAAGGCGCCTTCGACATCGAGCAGGCGATCGCGCTGAAGCCCGACGTCCTCTTTCTCAATGTCGAGGCGAAGGTCGCCAGCGACGAGGCGAGCCTGGTCGACAAGCTCGCGGCGGTCGGCATCCCCGTCGTCTATGTCGATTTCCGCGAGAAGCCCTTCCAGAACACTGAGCCGTCGATGCGGCTGATCGGCAAGCTCTTCGGCAAGGAGAAGCTCGCCGAGGACTTCATCTCCTTCCGCGCCGCCGAGATCGCCCGCGTCACCGATAAGCTCGCCAAGGTCCCGAACCTCAAGCGCCCGCTCGTCATGCTCGAGCGCGCCGCCGGCTATTCCGACGATTGCTGCATGTCCTTCGGCAACGAGAATTTCGGCAAGATGGTCGATATCGCCGGTGGCAAGAACTTCGCCTCCGACCTGATCCCCGGCACCTTCGGCACGGTCAACGCCGAAGCCATCGTCGCCGCCAACCCCGATGTCGTGATCGTCACCGGCGGCAACTGGGGCGCCTATGTCCCAGGCGGCGCCTGGGTCGGGCTCGGGCCGGGCAGCGACATGACGGAGGCGCGCCGCAAGCTTGTGCGGCTCGCCGCGCGGCCGGCCTTCAGCCAGACGCAGGCGGTCAAGAACGGCCGCGTCCATGCGATCTGGCACCAGTTCTACAACAGCCCCTATCAGTTCGTGGCGATCCAGGAGATCGCGAAATGGCTGCATCCGGAGCTGTTCGCGGATCTCGACGCCGACGCGACGCTGAAGGCTCTGCATGAGCGCTTCCTGCCCCTGCCCTACGAGCCGGGCTACTGGGTCACGGTCGAGAAGAGCAAGTGAGCCGGCGATGACCGCTACCGTCGCACGCGAGGCCCTGCCAGGCCGGCAGGCCTATCGCTCGCTGACGCTGCGGCGGCGGCTGATCCTGCTCGGCATGCTCGGCCTGCTGCTGGCGAGCCTCGTCGTCGACATGATGCTGGGCCCGGCACGCTACGATGTCGAGCAGGTGCTGCGGACGCTCCTCAACCCGTCCGAGGCGCCGGCGGCGCTGCGCGTCGTGATCTGGGACATCCGCTTGCCCGTGGCGCTGATGGCGGTCGTCACCGGCGCTTCGCTGGCGGTGGCCGGCGCGCAGATGCAGACGATCCTGAGCAACCCGCTCGCCAGCCCCTTCACGCTCGGCATCTCGGCGGCGGCGAGCTTCGGGGCGGCGCTGGCGCTGGTCTTCGGCGTCGGCCTGCTGCCGGTCGCGGCCGACTACATCGTGCCGATCAACGCCTTCGTCGTGGCGATGGGCGCCGCCATGCTGATCCACCTGCTCAGCCAATCGCGCGGCGTCACCACCGAGACCGTGATCCTGCTCGGCATCGCGCTGGTCTTCACCTTCAACGCCCTGCTGGCGCTGCTGCAGTTCTTCGCCTCCGAACAGGCGCTGGGCGCCGTCGTGTTCTGGACGATGGGCTCGCTGACCAAAGCGAGCTGGCAGAAGCTCGCGATCACCACGGCCGTTCTCGCCTTCACCCTGCCCTTCTTCCTGCGCCGCGCCTGGGCGCTGACGACGCTGCGGCTGGGCGACGACAAGGCCGCGAGCTTCGGCATCAACGTCAAGCGGCTGCGGCTCGAGATCATGCTGCTGGTCTCGCTGCTCGCCGCCGTTCCGGTGTCCTTTGTCGGCACGATCGGCTTCATCGGCCTCGTCGGCCCGCATATCGCCCGCATGGTGATCGGCGAGGACCAGCGCTTCTTCGTGCCAGCCTCGGCGCTGGCGGGGGCGGCGATCCTCTCCGCCTCGTCCGTCGTGTCGAAATCGCTGATCCCGGGCCTGATCTTCCCGATCAGCATTGTCACGGCGCTGATCGGCGTGCCGTTCTTCTTCAGCCTGATCATGACCAGCCGGAAGCGCTCATGGTGAGGCTCTCGCTCGTCGGCGTCGGCGTCGCCTATGGCAGGCGGCGCGTGCTGCAGGACGTCAATGCCGCGGAGCTTCGCGGCGGCGAGGTCGTGGCCGTGATCGGTGCTAACGCGGCCGGCAAGTCGAGCCTGTTCCGCCGAATCGCCGGGCTGGCCTCGGGCGACGGCGAGGTCACGGTGAGCGGCGAAAGCCGGATGGCCGGGCGGACCGCTCCACGCTGCTGCTACCTGCCGCAGGACACGGCCGTGAATGCCGTGCTCACGGTCTACGAGTCGATCCTGCTCGCGCTCAAGCAGGGTGGCTCCTGGTCGGTCAGCGACGACGAGCTCCACCGCATCGACAAGGTGCTGCGCGACCTTGAAATCGAGGATCTCGCCTTCCGCGGCCTCGGCGAGCTCTCGGGCGGGCAGCGCCAGCTCGTCTCGATCGCGCAGACGCTGGCGCGCGAGCCGGACATCCTGCTGCTTGACGAGCCGACCAGCGCGCTCGACCTGCACCGCCAGTTCGAGGTGCTCAGCCTCGTGCGCCGGCTGGCGCGCGAGCGCGGCATGCTCGTGCTGATCTCGATCCACGATCTCAACCAGGCGCTGCGCTTCGCCGACCGGGTGATGGTGCTGGCGCATGCGCGCCTCGTCGCTCTCGGCGACCCGCGCGCGATCGTGACGCCGGCCCTGCTCGACGAGGTCTATGGCGTCCACGCCCGCGTCGAGACGTTGGCGGGCGGGGAGCCTTTCGTCCTCGTCGAAGGGTCGAGCCGGCAGGTCGTCTGAGCCGCCGCTCAGGCCGCCAGGCTGCGCATTTCCTTGATCAGGTCCGCCTTGCCCTCGAAGCCGATGCCCGGCAGATCGGGCATGACGATATGGCCGGCCTCGACGCGCACGCCATCCGGGAAGCCGCCATAGGGCTGGAACAGATCCGGATAGGATTCGTTGCCGCCCAGCCCGAGCCCTGCCGCGATGTTCAGCGACATCTGGTGGCCGCCATGGGGAATGCAGCGGCGCCATGACCAGCCGTTCTGCTTCAGCATCTCGAGCGTGCGGAGGTATTCGACGAGGCCGTAGCTGAGCGCGCAGTCGAATTGCAGCCAGTCGCGATCCGGCCGCATGCCGCCATAGCGGATCAGGTTGCGGGCATCCTGCATCGAGAACAGGTTCTCGCCGGTCGCCATCGGGCCGGGATAATGCTCGGCGAGCCTGGCCTGGAGGTCGTAGTCGAGAGGGTCGCCCGCCTCCTCGTACCAGAACAGATCGTATTGCCGCAGCGCCTTGGCATAGGCGATCGCGGTCTCCAGGTCGAAGCGGCCATTGGCGTCGACGGCGAGCTTGCAACCGGCCGGCAGCAGTTTCAACACCGTCTCGATGCGCTCGCAGTCGTCGGCGAGCGGGGCGCCGCCGATCTTCATCTTCACCACGGTGTGGCCGCGGTCGAGATAGCCCTGCATTTCGGCCGCGAGGCCTTCCAGCCCCTTGCCGGGATAGTAATAGCCGCCGGCGGCATAGACGAAGACCTTAGGGTCGGCCTGTGTGCCATAGCGCTCGGCCAGCATCCGGAAGAGCGGCTTGCCGGCGATCTTGGCGACGGCGTCCCAGACCGCCATGTCGATCGTGCCCATGGCGACGGAGCGCTCGCCATGGCCGCCCGGCTTCTCGTTGGTGAACATCGCGGCCCAGACTTTCGCGGGGTCGATGTTGGCGCCCTCGGCATCGAGCAGGCTTTCGGGCGCGGCCTGCAGCACGCGCGGGGCGAAACGCTCGCGGATCAAACCGCCCTGGCCGTAGCGGCCATTCGAATTGAAACCGTAGCCGATCACCGGTTTGCCGTCGCGGACGACGTCGGTGACGACCGCGACGAGGCTGAGCGTCATCTTCGAGAAGTCGATGAAGGCATTGGCGATGGGCGAGGCGATCGGAGCCGTGCGCTCCCGGATGTCGACGATACGCATGTGAAGAGCGTTTCCTTGCGCTTATGGATCTGCGGTCGGCCGGATCATAAGAATGGCGGGCGCCTTGTCAGTCATCGCAGGAATGGTCGTTTTTCACGGCAGGCATCCCAATCTGAGATGCCTGCCGCCCTCTGGGATAATGTCCATGCGCAGCTTCGATCCGGTCTCGCTGCGGCTGTTCATCGCCGTCTGCGAGGAGCGCAACATCGCGGCCGCGGCGAGGCGCGAGGCGATCGTGCCCTCGGCCGTGAGCAAGCGGATCAGCCAGATGGAAGACGAGGCAGGCGTCGCCCTGCTCGAGCGCGGGCGGCGCGGCGTTTCGCTGACACCGGCCGGCGAGACGCTCTGCCGCTATGCGCGCGACATGCTCGACCTGCTCGACCGGATGCGGGCGGAACTCGGCGTCTTCGCCGAGGGCGTGCAGGGGCATGTGCGCGTCTTCGGCAGCAAATCGGCTGTGGCGCAGATGCTGCCCCGCGATGTCGGCCTGTTCGCCCAGCGCTACCGCGACGTCCGCGTCAGCCTGGAGGAGCGCGAGATCTGGGAGGTGGTGCGCGGCGTCGAGGAGGGCCGGGCCGATATCGGCGTCTGCTGGGACGCGGTCGAATTTGGCGCTCTCCAGACCTTCCCCTACCATCGCGACCATCTCGCTGTCGTGGTGCATCCCGAGCATCCGTTAGCCGGCGGCGAGACCATCGCCTTCGAGGACACGATCGACCACGAGCATGTCGACATCGTCGCCCGCAGCATCATGAAGACGACGCAGCGCAATGCCGCAGCCGCCGCGGGCAAGCAGATGCGCTATCGCATCCAGGTCTCGACGGTCGATGCCGCCTATCGCATCGTCGCGGCGCGCCTGGCGCTCGCGATCGTGCCGCGCGAGGAGGCCGAGCCGATCCGCGAGGCACTGGGCCTGCGGGTCATCCCGCTCAGCAATGACTGGGCGAAGCGGCAATTCGTCATCTGCGCACGGCCAGGCGGCGTCAGCCTGCCGGCGCAACTGCTCGTGCAAAGCCTGCGCGACTACGTCGCGGCGGCCTAGGCCGAGCGAGGCCGCCGGCGCTTGCCTGCCTTGCCGATCCGGACAATATACCGGAATGTATGGCGCGTTCGGCGGAGCTCTTCTCGACATGGCGCAGGACAAGTCCATCGCGCGCTGGATGGGGCGCCTCGATCCCGCCGCCGGCCCGCGCTATCTCCAGATCGCCGACCACATCACGCAGGCCGTCGTGACCGGCGCGCTGCGGCCCGGCGACCGGCTGCCGCCGCAGCGAAGGCTGGCCGACCTGCTCGATGTCGACCTGACCACGGTGACGCGCGCCTATGACGAAGCGCGCCAGCGGCAATTGCTCGACGCCGTGACCGGACGCGGTTCCTTCATCGCCGCGCGGCCCGAGCCCTCGGGGCCGCCGGTCGATCTCAGCATGAACATCCCGCCGGCGCCCAAGGGCGTGCGCCTGTCCGAACTGATGCAGCGGGGAATCGCCGAGGTTCTGGCGCGCTCCAGCGCCGATCTCTTGATGACCTATCATGTCGGCCCGGGCTCGCTCTCCGACCGCGCGGCGGGCTGCGCCTGGCTCGAGCCGGTGCTGGGGCGGATCGAGCCGCAGCGCATGATCGTCGCGCCCGGCGCGCAGCCCGCCCTGCTCGCCCTGCTGACCACGCTCGCGCGCCCGGGCGAAGTGCTGCTGTGCGAGCCGCTGACTTATCCGGGACTCTTGGCCGCCGCGCGACAGAGGGGCCTCCGGCCTGTGCCCGTCGCCAGCGACGAAGACGGGCCGCGCCCCGATGCACTCGAGGCGACGATCCGCACGCATGGTGCGCGGCTGCTCTGCCTGACGCCGACGATTCAGAACCCGACCGCCATCACCATGCCGGAACAGCGCCGCCACGAGATCGTCTCGGCCGCGCGCGCGCGTGACGTGACGATCATCGAGGACGACCCCTACAGCCTGCTCGCGCCGGAGGCTCCCGCCGCCATCGCCGTCATGGCGCCGGAGCGGACCTATCACGTCGCGACGCTGTCGAAGACGCTGACGCCGGGGCTGCGCACGGCCTTCGTCGCCATTCCGGAGGGAGCGAGCCCGGACGCTCTGGTTCAGGCCCTGCGCGCGATCGCATTGATGCCGGCGCCGCTGATGACCGCGCTGGCGACGCACTGGATCAGGGTCGGCGCCGCAGGCGACCTGCTCGACGGCGTGCGCCGGGAGGCCGCGGCACGGCAGGCACTGGCCCGCCGTATCCTGCCGCCGTCGGGGCGGAGCCATCCGAACGGGCTGCATATCTGGCAGAAGCTGCCGGCGCATTGGGATCGTCACCGCCTGATCGAGGCGGCACGGCGGGAGGGGCTGGGGGTGACGCCTTCGGATGCGTTCAACGTCGAAGGGCGGGCGCCCGATGCCGTCAGGATTTCGCTCGGCGGCGTGCCGGACCGGGCGCGTCTCGGCGAGGCCCTGAAGACGCTCGCGACGATCATCGACCACGAGCGCGAGGCGAGCCACGCGGTGGTCTGAGGGCTGGTTTCCGCCATTGCGAGGAGCGACAGCTTCGCTGTGCTCGCAATGACGGGGTGCTTCAGCCCTGCTGCTTTTCGCGGACGACTGGCCTGGCGAGCCGCCCCTCCTCGGCCTTGTGGAAAAACTGCGCGGCAACGAGCCAGCCCTTGAGCGGCTGCAAGGGCGGGATGCAGGTGAGCAGGATCAGCGGCAGCGTGGTGACGAGGTGCACCCAGGTCGGCGGGTTGTAGGCGAGTTCGAGCCAAAGCGGGAAGGCCGCCGCGGGAACGCAGACGAACATCATCACGAAGAAGGCCGGACCATCCGCCGGGTCGGCGAAGGAATAGTCCAGCCCGCAGGCCTCGCAGGACGGACGCAGCTTGAGGAAGCCGTCGAACAGGCGCCCTTCGCCGCAGCGCGGACAGCGGCCGCGCAGGCCCGTCTTGAGCGGTGACAGAGGCGGCCATTGCTCGCCGGACATGACACTCTCCCGAAAGCGCGCCGCATCCCGGCGCCGCCTTCACATGGGGGCGGAAGCATACAATGTCAATATTGTATGCATGCGACATGAGGCCATACCGAATCATACGCGGAACCGCCCGCGTCATCCCGGACAAGCGGCGAAGCCGCGCCGCTCCGGGATCCATCGTAGAGCGCCGTTCCCTACGGGGGATCCCGGCGCTCCGCTTCGCTGCGGCCGGGATGACGGCGCGGTTGCGAGCACGACAGGCCGGTATGATGAGCCGCCCGGCCCGGACCGTCAGATGTGGATGGCGTGGCCAAGCGCCTTGAGGACCGCCTCCTGGAAGCCCTCGCCCTGGGTGGGATGGGCGTGGATCGTGCCCGCGACATCCTCCAGCGTCGCGCCCATCTCGATCGCGAGGCCAAAGGCGGTCGAGAGCTCGGAGATGCCGGCGCCGACTGCCTGGATGCCGAGCACGAGCTGCGTCTGCGCCTGCGCGACGATGCGCACGAAGCCCTGCTCGCCGTCGCGGGTCATGGCGCGGCCATTGGCGGCGAAGGGGAACTGGCCGATCCTGACCTCATGTCCGGCGCGCTTCGCCTCGTCCGGAGACAGGCCGACCGAGACGATCTCGGGATCGGTGAAGCAGATCGCCGGGATACCGCGCTTGTCCCAGGCGCGGGGCTGGCCGGCCACGATCTCAGCGACCATCTCGCCCTGCGCCATGGCGCGATGCGCCAGCATCGGCTCGCCGGTGACGTCGCCGATCGCGTAGATGCCGCGCATCGAGGTCTCGCATTGCTCGCCGATGCGGATGAAGCGGCCGTCCATATCGAGCACGAGTTCCTCCAGGCCGAGGCCTGCGGTCGCAGGCGCACGGCCGACGGTGACGAGGATCCTGTCGGCGGAGATGCGTCGCTCCTGGCCATCCGCCGTCTCGACCAGCAGCGCATCGCCCTTGGGAGCGAGGCCGCGGGCCTTGGCGCCAAGCAGCACCTCGACGCCGAGCGAGGTCAGCTTCTTGGCGACCGGGGCGGTGAGATCGGCGTCATAGAGCGGCAGAATGCGCTCCAGCGCCTCGACGACCGTGACCTGGCTGCCGAGCTTGGCGAAGGCGATGCCCAGTTCGAGCCCGATATAGCCGCCGCCGACGACGGCGAGCTTCTTCGGCACCTCGGCGAGCGCGAGCGCTTCCGTCGAGGAGATCACCGGGCCGCCGAAGGGCAGGAAGTGCAATTCGACCGGCACGGAGCCGGTGGCGATGACGATCTTCTCGGCGCGGATCACCTTCGGGCCGGTCTCGGTCTCGACCACCACGGTCTTGCCGTCGCGGAAACGGGCGCGGCCATGGACGATCTTGACCTTGGCCTTGCGCAACAGCGCCGCGACGCCGTTGTTGAGGCGCGCGACGATTCCGTCCTTCCAGGCAACGGCCTTGCCGAAATCGAGCGCGGGCGCGCCCGCCGTCAGCCCGAACGGCGTCTTGCCGGCAGCGGCGTGGGCCGCCTTCTCGAACTCCTCGGCAACATGGATCATCGCCTTCGAGGGGATGCAGCCGACATTCAGGCAGGTGCCGCCGAGCTTGCCACTCTCCACGATGACGGTGTCGATGCCGAGCTGGCCGGCGCGGATGGCGCAGACATAGCCGCCGGGCCCGGCGCCGATGACGAGCAGCTTGCAGATGATCTCGGTCATGATGCGGCTCCGGCCTCAGACATCGATGAACAGCGTCGCCGGATTCTCCAGCAATTCCTTGAGCCGCTGCACGAATACGGCCGCGTCCCAGCCATCGACGACGCGATGGTCGAAGCTGGAGGAGAGGTTCATCATCTTGCGCGGGACGAAGGTCGTGCCGTCCCAGACCGGACGCACCATCATCTTGTTGACGCCGACGATCGCGACTTCCGGATGGTTGATCACCGGCGTCGTCGCGATGCCGCCCATCGCCCCCAGCGAAGTGATGGTGATGGTCGAGCCGGTGAGCTCGTCGCGGGTCGCGGTGCCGTCGCGGGCGCGCTCGGCGATGCGGTTGAGTTCGAGCGCACAGCCGAAGATGTCGCGCGCCTCGGCATGCTTCACGACCGGCACCATCAGCCCGCCCGGCGTCTGCGTCGCGATGCCCAGATGGATGCCGGCATGCTGGCGCACGATCCCGGCCTCGTCGTCATAGAGCGCATTGAGGTTCGGCTGCTCGGCCAGCGCCTTGACCATGGCCCGCATCAGGAAGGGCAGCAGCGTCAGCTTCGGCCGCTCGGGTGTCGGCTTTCTGTTCAGCGTCGCACGCAGGTCTTCGAGCGGGGTGACGTTCACCTCCTCGACGATCGTAATGTGCGGGATACGCGCCTTGGAGAGCGCCATCTTCTCGGCGATCTTGCGCCTGAGGCCGACGACCTTGACCTCGGTGACGCCGCTTTTCTCGGCAAGGCCCGGCGCATGGCTCGGCTCCGGGCCGCGCAGCAGGAAGGCGTCGATATCCTCGTGCAGGATGCGCCCGGCCTGGCCTGTCCCTGACACCTGGCGCAGGTCGATGCCGGCTTCGCGCGCCTTCAGGCGCACCGCCGGCGAGGCCAGCGGCTTGTCGCCGGGCAGGCGACGCGGCGCGGGCGCCTGCGGCGACGCCGCCGCGATCGCGCGCGTCGGCTTGGGCACGGTCATGGCCCGTGGCGGCTCGGCGGACAGCGCCGCCTTGGCAGGTTCCGGAGCTGCGGCCTTCGCCGTTTCGGCCTTTGGCGCCTCGGCGGCCGGTTCCGGCTCGGCCTCGGCAGGCGCCTCCTCCGCGCCGGCTTCGCCTGCGACCTTGAGCTTCACCAGCGCCGAGCCGATCGCGACGGTGTCGCCGACCTCCGCGCCGATCCAGGTCACCTCGCCATCGACGGGGGCGGGAATCTCCACCGTCGCCTTGTCGGTCATCACGGCGGCAAGCAGATCATCCTCACGGATGATGTCGCCGACCTTGACGTGCCACTCGACCAGTTCGGCCTCGGCGATGCCTTCGCCGACATCGGGAAGCTTGATGATGCGCTCGGCCATCAGCGGCTCTCCATGATCTCGGTCAGCGCCTGGCCGACGCGGGCGGGGCCGGGGAAATAGGCCCATTCCTGCGCATGCGGATAGGGCGTGTCCCAGCCCGCCACGCGCCTGACCGGCGCCTCCAGATGGTAGAAGCAGGTCTCCTGCACCAGCGCCGCCAGCTCCGCACCAAACCCTGAGGTCAGCGTCGCCTCATGCAGGACCATGCAGCGGCCGGTTTTGGCGACGGAGGCTGTGATCGTGTCGAGATCGAGCGGGACGAGGCTCCTGAGATCGATGACCTCCGCATCGATGCCGGTCTCCTGCGCCACCGCTTCGGCGACATGGACCATGGTGCCATAGGTCACGATCGTGCAGGCCGAGCCCTCGCGCCGGATCACCGCCTTGCCGAGCGGCAGGGAGAAATGGCCCTCGGGCACCTCGCCGAGCGCATGCTTCGACCAGGGCGTCACCGGACGGTCGTGATGGCCGTCGAAGGGGCCGTTATAGAGCCGCTTCGGCTCCAGGAAGATGACCGGATCCGGGTCCTCGATCGCGGCGATCAGCAGGCCCTTGGCGTCATAGGGATTCGACGGCACCACCGTCTTCAGGCCGGAGACATGGGTGAAGAGGGCTTCGGGGCTCTGGCTGTGTGTCTGGCCGCCGAAGATGCCGCCGCCGGTGGGCATGCGGATCACGATCGGGCAGGTGAAATCGCCGTTCGAGCGATAGCGCAGGCGGGCGGCCTCAGAGACGATCTGGTCATAGGCCGGATACATGTAGTCGGCGAACTGGATCTCGATGCAGGGTCGCAGGCCATAGGCCGCCATGCCGATCGCCGTGCCGACGATGCCAGCCTCGCTGATCGGCGCATCGAAGCAGCGGTCGACGCCGTATTTCTGCTGCAATCCATGGGTGCAGCGGAAGACGCCGCCGAAGAAACCGACATCCTCGCCATAGACCACGACGTTCTCGTCGCGCCCCATCGAGACGTCCATGGCGGAGCGGATCGCCTCGATCATCGTCATGCGTGGCATGGCGTCAGACTCCGAGCTGCTGGCGCTGGCGGCGCAGATGCGGCGGCAGCTCGGCATAGACGCCCTCGAACATGTCGCGGGCCGAGGGCTTTCCGCCGGAATGCAGCGTGCCGAAGCTCTCCGCCTCCTTCTGGGCGGCGATCACCGTCTCCAGGATTTCGGCCTCGGCCTGCTTGTGGCGCTCCTCGCTCCAGGCGCCGATGGCGATCAGATGTTCCTTCAGCCTGACCAGCGGGTCGCCCAGCGGCCAGCCGTCCGACTCATGCTTGGGCCGGTAGGCGGAAGGGTCGTCCGAGGTGGAATGCGCGCCAGCACGATAGGTGACGTATTCGACGAGCGTGGGCCCGAGATTGCGGCGGGCGCGCTCGATCGCCCATTGCGCGACCGCATAGACCGCAAGGTAGTCGTTGCCGTCTACGCGCAAGGCCGGAATGCCGAAGCCGAGCCCCCGTGCGGCGAAGGTGCCGGAGCCGCCCCGCGCGATGCCCTGGAAGGTCGAGATCGCCCACTGGTTGTTGACCACGTTGAGGACGACCGGCGCCTTGTAGGTCGAGGCGAAGACGAGCGCGGCGTGGAAATCCGATTCCGCCGTCGAGCCGTCGCCGACCCAGGCGGCGGCGATGCGGGTGTCGCGCTTGATCGCCGAGGCCATCGCCCAGCCGACGGCCTGGACGAACTGCGTCGCGAGATTGCCGGAGATCGAGAAGAAGCCGTGCTCCTTCGAGGAGTACATCACCGGAAGCTGGCGGCCCTTCAGCGGGTCGCGCTCGTTGGAGTAGATCTGGCACATCATGTCGACGAGCGGGTATTCGTCGGCGATGAGGAGCCCGGCCTGGCGGTAGGTCGGGAAATTCATGTCGCCCTTGCCGAGCGCGATGCGGAAGGCGCAGCACACCGCCTCCTCGCCGGTGTGCTGCATGTAGAACGAGGTCTTGCCCTGGCGCTGGGCCATCTGCATGCGGGCGTCGAAGGTCCGCAGCGTCATCATGTGGCGGAGACCCCGGATCAGATCCTCCTTGGAGAGATCCGGCACCCAGGGGCCGACAGCCTCCCCCTCGCGATTGAGCACGCGGATGATCGAATAGGCGAGATCGCGGATCTGCTTGGGGTCGACGTCGACGGGCGGGCGCTCGACCGTGCCGGCCTTGGGGATCACGACATGGGAGAAATCGGGCTTCTCACCCGGCCGGCTCGCGGGCTCCGGCACGTGAAAGCGAAGGGGAGTGTCAGACGTCATGGCCGCGCTCCAGTCTTCCCACAGGCATCGCCTTGCTCCCCAGCATTCCGCCGTCCGGCCCGGACGGCAAGCCGTATCGTCGTTCCCGGGGCTTCTGCCTCGCGCATGCCGAACGGCATGGCTGGCTCCTCCCTCTTGACCCCAAGCTAGCCCGGCTTCCGAAAAGATTTCTCTCGAAATTGGTTGCGCGCGGAACAGTCAGCAGAAATAAATTCCGACGATCTGAAATTATGAAGGATAATTTCCCGTGATACTGCGAAGCAGGCGACTGGACGAACCGGATCAGACCGATCTGCGGATTCTCTCCGCGCTCCAGGAGGACGGACGGCTGACCACCAACGCGCTGGCGGAGAAGGTCGGGCTCTCGCCCTCGCCCTGCTGGACGCGGGTCAAGCGGCTGGAGGAAAGCGGCGCGATCGAAAAGTATGTCGCCGTGCTCGACCAGAAGGTGCTTGGCTTCAACAATGTCGTCTTCGTCGAGATCACGCTCGACAAGCACGACGACAAGATCCTCGACCATTTCGGCGAGGCGCTGACACGGATCCCGGAAGTGGTCGAGGCCTATCTCGTCACCGGCGAATACGACTATTTCGTCAAGGTCGTGGTCAGCGGCACCGACCACTACGAGCGCTTCCTGCGCGAGACGCTCTACCGCATCCCCGGCATCCGGCAGACCCGGACGACCTTCGGACTCAGGGCGCTGAAACGGGCGATCTCGATCGATCCGCTTAAGATGCCGAGGCCGTGAGGGTTGCCAAAGAACGGCTCATTGCCCTGATCACCGCGCCGTCATCCCCGGACGAGCGACGTAGTCGCGCAGCTCCGGGATCCATCGTAAAGTTCCGGAGCCCTCCGATGGATCCCGGCACTTCGGCCGGGATGACGGTGGCGGTTCCGAGGATAAACGTGTCAGGGGACCAGCCCGAAGCCATCATCCTGCCCCGCCATCGCGACGGCAGCCTCGAGATCCGGCCCGGCCGAGGCATGGATGGTAAAGAGCCCCTCGCCGACCGTGACGTCGTCGCCGACGCCGCACAGAAGGTCGATGCCCGCACCCTTGTCGAAGGGGGCACCGGCGCGGCGCGCGATGCCGGCGATGCACCAGCCGTCGATCTCGCCGATCCGGCCGGGACGGCTCGCCCTGACCGTATGCGTCAACGCAGCCGGCTTCGGCACGATCTCGCGGCGGCCCTGCGCGGTCACGATCGCGTCGAGCGCCTGACGCGCGGCGCCGGAGTCGAGAAGCTCGGCGGCGCGAACGCGGCCTTTCTCCATCGTCCCA
Organism: Allobosea sp. GW822-FHT03F07; assembly: GCF_058801345.1. Taxonomy (NCBI): domain Bacteria; kingdom Pseudomonadati; phylum Pseudomonadota; class Alphaproteobacteria; order Hyphomicrobiales; family Alloboseaceae; genus Allobosea; species Allobosea sp. GW822-FHT03F07. The sequence goes on along the minus strand of NZ_JBXAND010000004.1, from coordinate 350,373 downwards.
ATCGCGGGATCCCAGGACAAGATGCGACCGGCGAAGGCCAGCGCCTTCTCGCGCAGATCGGCAGGCGCCTGCTCATGGCCCTCCAGCACCCATAACACGTCGCGTACTTCGAGCGCCGGACCGATGCCGCGGCCGATCGGCCCGGCGCCGCAGGTCGCGACCGCCTCGACATGCAATCCGACCGAGCGGCCGACCGTCTCGAACAGCGCCGCCAGTTCCCGCGCTTCCGCCTCGCTACGCAGCTTGGCGCGGCGACCATAGGGCAGGTCGACCGCGACATGGGTCGAGCCTGCCGTCAGCTTCTTCGAGATGATCGAGGCGACCGACCAGCGATTGGAATCGATGCCGAGCGGACGCGTAATGGCGTTCATCACATCGTCGACGGCGGAATGGTTGAGGCGCCCGTTCCAGGCGATGCAGGCGCGGGCCTGCTCGACCGTGCGACGGACATCGTCGACGGTGAGGTCGACCCTGGCCAGCACCTCCATCGCGTCGGCGGTGCCGGCCGCCGAGGTGATGGCGCGCGAAGAGGTCTTGGGCATGGCGAGGCCGTGGGCCGCGACGATCGGCGCGACGATCAGGGTGATGCGGCTGCCGGGGATGCCGCCCATCGAATGCTTGTCGACGACGATCGGCTCGTCCCAGCGCAGTGGCGTCGAGAAACCGGCGCGGACGCTCGCCAGCGCGCCGACCTCGGCGTCGCTGAGCGAGCGCGTCGCGGCGACGAGGAAGGCCGCGATCTCGCTGTCCGGATAGCGCCCCTCGACGATGTCGCGCAGCACGGTCTCGTAGTCGTCGGCATCGAGTTCGCGGCCCTGGATCTTGGCGCGCAATGCGTCGCGGCTGCGCTGCGGCGGGGTGCGCGTCAGCGAGACCTCGCTGCCGGCGGGCAAGCCCAGCGCAGCGAAGGCCTCGCGGGAGAGGCCGATCTCATGGGGCGCGAGCAACGTGCCGGCATCGACGATATTGACCCGGGCGCGGATGCTGCGGCGCTTCCCCTCAGCATCGATCCGGCCGGCGAGATCGACCTTGCCGGGACCGTCGAATTCCTCGACGCCGAGGATGCCGTCCGCCGGAAGATAGACGATGCTGTCGCGCCAGCCGTCGATCGGCAGCGGTTTCAGGACGAGGCGTCGCGTCGCCCCGTCGATCTCCGAGAGCAATTGCTCGACACCCTCCTCCGGCGCGCCGTCATTGGTCACGGTGAGGACTTCGAGCCCATCCGAAAGGTCGGGCACGGCGCGGGCGAGACGCAGCGCAATTTCGTTGGCGCTCTCGCGTCCGCGACCGGCGAGGCGCTTGGCCACGACATCGGGCGAGGCTGTGATCGAGAGCACGATCATGCGCGGCACGGCAGCTGCCAGATCCTTCAGCACGCCACGCGAGCCATTGGCGACGACATGACGCCCGGCCAGAAGGTCGTCCCGCAGGGAAATCGGCAGGCCGTAGCGCAGGCCATGCGCGCCCCAAGTCGCGAGCAAACCGCCATCGCGCCCGAGCGCGAGCAGGGCCTCCTCGGAGATCGCCTGGTGATCCTCGCCGCCGGCATCGGCCGGGCGGGTGATCAGGCGCCGGGCGAAGACAAAGCGCGGATCGGCGCTCAGCGCGGATCGGGCTCCGTCGATCAGCGTGTCCTTGCCGACCCCGCTCGGGCCGACCACGACGAAGAGGATACCGGGTCGCATCGTCTTTTTCGTCCGTTCAGGCCTCGTCGAGGCCGATATCGACGGCGGGCGCAGACTGGGTGATCTTGCTGGTCGAGATATAGTCCACGCCCGTCTCGGCGATGGCGCGGATCGTCTCGTAGCGGATGCCGCCCGAGGCTTCCACCTTGGCGCGCCCCGCGACATAGGCGACCGCGTCCTTCATCTCCGGCACCGGCATGTTGTCGAGCATGATGACGTCGGCGCCAGCCGCGACAGCGTCACGCACCTGCTCCATGCGGTCGCACTCGACCTCGATCTTGGTCAGCACCGGCAACTTCCTGCGAGCGCGCTCGACGGCCTGGGCGATGCCGCCGCAGACCGCGATGTGGTTGTCCTTGATCATCACGCCGTTATCGAGGCCGAGGCGATGGTTGAGGCCGCCGCCGCAGGCGACCGCGTGCTTCTCCAGCATGCGCAGGCCGGGCGTGGTCTTGCGGGTGTCGATCAGGCGGGCCGAGGTGCCCTTGATGATGTCGACATACCGTGCCGTCTCGGTCGCGATACCCGACAGGCGCTGGACGATGTTGAGCGCGGTCCGCTCGGCGGTCAGGATGCCCTGGGCCGGACCCTCGACCCAGATCAGCGTCGCGCCCTTCTCGACCCGGTCGCCATCGGCGGCCTCGACCCTGATCGACAGCCGCGGCTCGTAGCGGCGGAACACGGAGGCGGCGACCTCGATGCCGGCCAGCGTCATCGGTTCGCGGGCATTCATCCGGAAGGAACCCGTCTCGGTCGGCTCGATCATAACCTGAACGGTCAGGTCGCAGGAGCCGATATCCTCCCTCAGCCAGAGATCGATCAGCCGGTCGGTGGAGAAACGGTCATACATGCTCAGCCCCTGACGCACGCTCCCGCAGCCTTGGCGCGGGCTTCGCCATGGAGAGCGAATAGCATGGATGGCCCGCATTTCTCACCGTTTGTATACCAACGATGCGGAGGGCGCTGCGGACTGTCAAGCAAGGAATAGATCACAAGGCCGCCCATCTCAGATCAACCGCCTAACAAAGCCGGAATACAGACATAACCCAAGGTTGTAGCGCTCATTTCGCAAGCAATTGCTGCGCCGCACGCTGCGAGATTGGGCGGAAACCAGCATTGACAAGCCATATGCACACCAACAAAATTCTTCTTGTGGTGCGCAAGGGGCCTTGCCCCACCAACAAGACATTCATGCGACGAAGCGGCTTGAAGCCGCCGGGGATAGACAGCTACGGCAGATCGTCGGGCGCAGGTCGCGACCGGCAAAGTATGAGTTTTCAGGCCCGTCACGCGGGCCATCTCTCGATACATGCCTGGGAGGGCAATCATGAAGAGACTGGCTATCGCATCCATCGTGGCGGCGTCGCTCGGACTCGGCGCGGGCCTCAGCCTGGCGCAGACCAAGAAGATCACCCTGACGGGCGGCTCGGTCGGCGGCGCCTGGAGCGCCATCGGCAATGCGATCGGCGAGACGATCCGGCGTGAATCCCCCGGCGCCTCCTTCGGCTATGAACCCGGCCGCGAGGCCGCCAACATCCAGCTCGTCTCGACCGGCAAGGTCGAACTCGGCATCGCCCATGCGCAGCTGATCAAGCGGGCGCAGGCCGGCGAGGACCCGTTCAAGGCGCCCATCGCCAATCTGCGCGCCATCGCCCTGATCGACCCGCAGGCGGCAGTCCAGATCCTGGTGCGCGAAGAATCCGGCATCGAGAGCTTCGAGGCGATCCTAGCGGCCAAGAAGCCGGTCCGCATCGCGCTGAACCAGCGCGGCACGCTGATGGCGGTGACCGGCGAGGAGGTCTTCAAGGCCTATGGCATCACCGCCAAGGACATCGAGGGCTGGGGCGGACGCATCCACCATGTCGACTACAATGCCGGCCTGGAGATGATGAAGAACGGCCAGATCGACGTCATCGTCAACATGCTCGCCTTCCCCTCCGGCCAGATCAACAGCGCGACCCGCGAGATGAAGGTCAGGATGCTCGGCATCAGCCCGGAGGCCAGCGCCAAGCTCGGCGCCCTGCTCGGCACGGCCCCGATCACCGTTCCGGCCGGAACCTATCCGTTCCAGCCGCAGGCGATCCCGACCGTCACCGGCAGCGTCGTGCTGTTCGCGGCGGCCGAGATGAAGAACGAGGATGCGGCGGCGATCGTCGACGGCATGCTGAAGCATTTCGACTACCTGAAGCAGGCCCATGCCACGCTGGCGCGGCTGGAGCCGGTCGACCTGACCAAGGTCGAGCCGCTGGCGCTCCATCCCGGCGCGGAGATGGCCTTCCGGAAGGCCGGCGTCCTGAAGTGACGATTGTCGCTTCAGGACGCCTGCCATGCTTTCTCGGAACCACGCCGTCATCCCGGGCTTGCCCCGGGATCCATCGGAGGGCTCCGGAACTCTACGATGGATTCCGGACCGGCGCGGCTTCGCCGCTTGTCCGGAATGACGGCGCATTTCAGTCAATGGATACCGCACGCCTCTTTTCGGCTGTTTCCCTGGCCTGATCGCTGCCGCCCTCGCGAGGTGCCCCGATGCCGTCCCTGCTGAAGATCCTCGCACCCGGGCAGTCGCGCCGGCTCGACGCGCCCGAGCAATGGACCGTCCACATCATCGGCGTCGCCACCGGCGCGCTGCTGCTGGCGATCTCCTTCGGTTGGTATGTCAACCGCGAGATTGCGCTGTTCCTCTTTCTCGGCGCGGTGCTCTCGCTCGCCTTCCTGACCACGACGGCCAATCCGCTGCGCCGGACCGGCCGTTCCTGGCCGGCCTGGGGGCTGGTTGCGCTCTCGATCCTGTCCTGCGGCTACTTCATCCACATGCACCCCGTCCACGAGATGCGGCTGCCGATGATCGACGAACTCTCCAACGCCGACATCCTCGCTTCGATCGTGCTGATCGCGCTCGTCATGGAAGCGACGCGGCGCTGCATCGGCATGATCCTGGTCGTGCTGGTGAAGACCTTCCTCGCCTATGCGATTTTCGGCAGCAAGCTATCGGGCTCCTTCGCGCATCGCGGCTTCAGCGCGCAGGAGATCGTCGACCACCTGGTCTTTTCGACCAACGGGCTGTTCGGACCGGCGCTCGAGGTCGCGGCCTTCCTCGTCTTCGTCTTCGTGATCTTCGGCGCGCTGCTCGACCGGGTCGGCGGCGCCGACTTCTTCTACGACGTCGCCAACAGCCTCGTCGGCCGGCAGGTCGGCGGCGCGAGCAAAGTCGCCGTGGTCTCGACCGGCCTCTATGGCTCGATCTCGGGCTCTCCGACGGCTGACGTCGTCACGACCGGCTCCTTCAGCATTCCCTTGATGATCAAGACCGGGATGAGCCGGACCTATGCGGGCGCGATCGAATCCGCGGCCTCGGCCGGTGGCGGGCTCCTGCCGCCGATCATGGGCTCGGCCGCCTTCCTGATGACCGACTTCACCGGCATCCCCTATGCGACGATCGCGCTGGCCGCGCTGGTGCCGGCGCTGCTGTTCTACCAGTCGGTCTTCCTCGCGGTGCATTTCAAGGCGCATCGCGACGGGTTGCAGCCGATGTCCGAGGGCAAAGCGCCGTCCTTCTTGGACGTTATCAGGCGCAACTGGGCCTATCTCGTCCCGATCGGCCTCCTGGTCTGGGGCGTGCTCAGCCTGAACCGGCCGGCCTTCGCCGGCGCCATCGCCGTGGCTTCGCTGGTCCCTGTCGCGCTCTGGCATGACCGCAGCCCGAAGCGTCTGGCGAAGACGCTGTTCTTCGGCTTCAGCGACGGCATGCGCGGCATGATCGGCGTCGGCGTCGCCTGCGCTATCGCCGGGCTCGTCGTCGGCACGCTCTCGATGACGGACCTGACCGGCAAGATCAGTTCGGGCCTGTTCCACATGGCCGGCGGCAGCCCGATCCTGACCATCATCGTCGCCGCCTTCGTGATCATCGTGCTCGGCATGGGCATGCCGACGCCGGCGGTCTATGCGCTCTCGGCCGTGTTGGCGGCGCCCGCCCTGATCACGCTCGGGATCGAGGTCCTGCCGGCGCATCTCTTCATCGTCTACATCGCCTCGATGTCGGCGATCACGCCTCCGGTGGCGGTCGCGGCCTTCGCGGCGGCCTCGATCGCCAAGGCCAATCCGGTGATGATCGCCGTCGTCGCCTGCCGGATCGCGATGGTCGCCTTCATCCTGCCCTTCGTCTTCATGTATCAGCCGGCGCTGCTGCTGGTCGGCCCGATCTGGACGATCCTGCTGGTGTCGGGAACGGTCGCGCTGGGCGTGCTCGCCCTCAACGCGGCGATCGAGGGCTATTATTTCACGCTGCTGGACCTGCCCAAGCGCATCCTGCTCTTCGCGTCCGGCATCGGCCTGTTCCTGCCGTTCCACATGATGCAGATCGCCGGCGCCCTGCTGCTGGCGGCGATGACGGCGTGGCTCTGGGCCGGCAAGCGGGCCGCGCGGGCGACGCCAGGGATCGCCTGAGGCGCGGCCGATCAATTCCCGAGATCGCGCGCAACGCGGAAGCCTGCGACCTGGTCGCGGATGCCGGGTTCGCTGACGATCCTCGCATCGAGGGTGCGCATCGCCGGCGGATCGGCCCAGGAGCCGCCCCTGAGGATGCGCCCCTCCTCCTCGCGGCAGATCGGTGGCGGAAAGGGCTGGCCGGGCACCGATGGGTCGGGCGGGCAGGTGTCGACCCATTCCCAGAGATTGCCGCTGAGATCATTGAGGCCCCAGGCGGTCGCCGCAAAGCTGCCGACGGGCGCGGTGGTGCGGAAGCCGTCGCGGCAGGGCGCGGCGGTCCAGCCGGGATGGGCGAGCCTGGCCGTCTCGTCGGCGCCGTTGCCGATGGCGCAGAGGCGCGCCGGATCGGCCATCTCCTTCGCCGAGCCGGCCGCGACATGGTGCCATTCCGGATCGGTGAGGAGCCGGTAGCGCTGGCCCGTGCGTTTGGAGAGCCAGGCGAGATAGGCTCTCGCGTCGCCGTGGCTGACGCAGGCGACGGGCTCGTGATCGGTCTGCGGATGGCCCGGATCCTGCCAGGACAGCGTCGGATCGAGCCTCCAGACCGGAGCACGGACATGGCAGCCCAATTCGACGACATGGCCGGATTGCTGGACGAAGCTGCGATACTGCGCGCGTGTCACCTCGAAGCGCCCGACGGCGAAGGGCTGCGGCAGGCTGGCCTCGACGATGCGCGGCGTGGCGCCGGTCGACAGCTGAATGCGGACATCGCCATCGGGCACGAGCACGAGCTCGGGGCAATCGGCACAGTCCCGGAAGGCCTCGCCCGAACCCGGCTTGATCCAGCGCCGGGCGCTGCCGGCGGCGAGATCGACGAAGCCGAGAGCCGTCAGCCGCGCCGCGATCCTCGCCTTGTCGACGCCGGCCGCCAGCAGTTCGAGCAGCGCGGCGCGGTCGGTGGTGGCCGCGATGCGCTCGGCCATCTCGACGGCCGGGTCCTTCGGCGGCGCCAGCGGGGTCAACTTCAAGGTCGGGACGCTGGAAGCCGGACCGGCTTGAGGTTTCGTTTCAGCGGCTGCCGGAGCAGCCTGCATCGACAGGGTCACGCCGATGACGACGGCGGCGAGGATCGCAGTGGAGCGCCGGGCGATCATGCGCAGGGCGCCGTCTTGAACTCGACTCGGCGATCCACCGCCGTGCTGGCGTCGTCGCGCGGCAGCCCGACCAGGGCCTCGCGATAGCCGACACCGGATGGCCGCAGGCGCTGCGACACGCCGGGAGCCTGGGTCGCCATGAGCGAGGCGATACGCTCGGCGCGGTCGCGCGAGAGCCGGTCATTCAGCCCCTCCGGACCTGTGCGGCTGGCATGGCCGACGACCTCCAGGCAGATTCCGGCTTTGGTGGCGCGCGCCGCGATCTCGCGCAGCCAGGCGGGATAGCTCGCCGAGAGCTTGCGGTCGGCGTTGAAGGCGGTCGAATTCGGCTCGAAGAGGAACTTCACCCCGAGCTGGCCGAGCGAGAAGCCGCGCTCGACCATCTGGCCGAAGGTCTGGTCGGCCTGGCCGGTATCGCCCAGCGCCGCATAGGAGAGATAGAGCCCGTTCAGCACACGGAGCTGGTCGCCGCCGGGCTGATCCTTCGCTTCGCGATAAAGATCGCGCGCCCTGGCGTGGTCCCCGGTCTCGTAGGCGGCGCTCGCCTCGCGGATGCGGGCGGCGGCGCCGAGCTGGTCGATATAGGCGGGGGAGACGGGCGTGCCCGGCTGCGACTTCTGGCAGGCCTCGATATAGGCGCGCGTCGCGGCGTCCATGCCCCAGACCGGGCTGTCGGAGTAGGAGGCGGCCGGGGCGATGTCGACATTGTTGACGACGGAGCGCGAGACGCTGCGGGCATAGACCGTCTTCGCCTCGCGCTCGACCAGGGCGAAGCAGATCCAGAAGGCGTCCTTCTCAGCCCCGGGCTGGCCGGCATTGTTGATGGTGTTGAAGGTGCCGATGAAGACGAAGCGCGCCCTGGCGACGTTCTCCGGCGTGAAGGCGAGGATCTTCACATGCGGATAGCGCTCGGCGACCAGCTCGGCGATGCGCTTGTCGAAACCGCGCGTCGCGGCCGACTGGATGCCGGTGACGCCGTCGATCAGCGGGTCGATCACCATGGTGATCTCGCCGCCGCCGGCGGGAAGCTTGGCGAAGAGGTCGGTCGCGGCCTTCATGAAGGCCTGTTCGAGCGGAACGAGCGTCGGGGCCTTCGTCGCCGCGACGGGCAGGGCGATGGCAGCCGGCGCGCTGCCGACCGCAGCGAGCGCCAGCAGGACGGCGGTCGTCAGCGACCGGAGGGTCTTGCGGCAGCTGCGGCGAGAGAGGATCGAGGGCTGGGTCATGACGTCATCTCCGTTTTCCGACCAATCCGCCGACCGGACGAACCGGAGCAGCGCGTGCCGTGAGAATGCGCGAAAGCAGCGGGCCTGCCTGTCCCACAGGGAACAGCCGCATCACAGAGCCTCACGCGGCGTGAAGACCTCGACCTCGCCCAAGCCGCGCAACTCGACAAGGCCGAGCGTGCGAACCTGGCCGGGCCCGCAGCGGGCCGCAGCCACCGGGCCGATGCAGATCGACGAGCCCAGCTCCTTGTTGAGCGCCTCCAGCCGCGCCGCCGTGTTCACCGCATCGCCATGGGCGGTGTAGTCGAGCTTCGCACCGACGCCGACGTCGCCGACGATGGCGAAGCCGGTCTCGATGCCCTGCCGGGTGCGGCCGAGCCGGATCGCAGCAGCGAGGTCTCGAGCGCGGTAATCCTCCGTCCAGGCCAGGATCGCGACGGCACAGGCAACGGCGCGCCGCGGGTGATCGGCGAGATCGAAGGGCGCGTTGAAGAAGGCGTGCACGGCGTCGCCGACGAACTTGTCGACCATGCCGCCATGCTCGCCGATGATGCGGGTGACACCGTCGAAATAGCCGTCGAGCACGCTGACCAGTTGTTCCGGCCCGATGTCGCGCGTCGTCTGGGTGAAGCCCTCAATGTCTGTGAACAGGGCTGTGATCTCGCGCCGCTCGCCGGTGAGCTTGAGGCTGGCGGGATTGGCGACGATGCGCTCGACCACGCCCGGTGCGAGATGCTGCTCGAAACGGCGGCGCAGCCGTGCCTCGCGCAGGCGCGTCTCCGAAAAGGCCGCCAGCGAGGTCGCGAGGAAGGCCGCCACGCCGGTCGCAGCCGGGGCCGACGGGTCGAGCAGGATATCCGCGGCGGCGAGCCCCGCCGCGCCGAGAAGCAGCACCAGCAGAAGCCCCGCCATCGCCCCAGCCGCCGGCGCAGGGCGCAAGCGGCGGGCGAGACCGATCGCAGCCGGCACGAACAGCAGCGCCGCCCCCAACTCCCAGGCCCAGCCCTGTGGCGGTCGGGCCGGCATCACGCCGGCCGCGATCTGTCTGACGGCATCGACGTGCAGCAGGGCCGACGGAGTAAGCGGATCGCGTGCACTCGCCCGGAGCGCGCCAAGCTCCGGCGCGAAGCCGCCGATGAAGACGATGGCCCCGCAGAGCGGCACAAGGTCGGCGCCGCTGCGCAGGAGATCGGAGGCGCGCAGCGTCGGGGCTTCGGTCGCGGTGGGCACCAGGCGCAGCAGGCCGTCGCGCGGCAGGGGGCGAGTCACAGCGCCAATACCGAGGCGGGCCGGATCACCCGCGAGCAGATAACCCGAGGCGCCCGACGCGAGCCGCAGCGCTTCGAGCGCAAGGCCGGGACGGACCTCGTCGCCGACCGTCACGAACAGCGGCACGCGCCGGACCAGGCCATCCTCGTCTCCCGGCAGCGACAGCGTGCCCGCGCCCGCGGCCCCGGAGGCCAGCGCCGGTGGTGGCCCGGTTGCGCCATCCTCGCGCCAGAGCGGACCGAACTTCACGCCTTCGCGCGTCAGTACCGGAACCTCGGCGGTCTCGTCGCGTCCGCGCGGATCGAGGACCCAGCCGAGCGCGACAGGCCCCGCCGCGACGGCCTCGGCAAGCGCCTTGTCGCCGTCGAGAAGCGTCTGCGCGAGCGCGCCCAGATCGGCGCGGCCGGTTTCCACGGCGAGCTGACGGGCAAGCGCCGCGGGTGAACGCGTATCCTCGCCGGCCAGCAGCATATCGAGCGCGATCGCTGCCGGCTTCGCGCCGTTCACCGCCGAAATCAGCCGCGCGAGCGTCTCTCGCGGCCATGGCCAGGGGCCGACCGCCTCGAGGCTGGCGGTGTCGATCGCGACGATGGCGAGTTTCGTATCGGGCACCGTTGCATGCCACCTGGCGACGCTCCGGAGCATGATGTCGAAGACGCGCTCGCGCAGCATCTCGCGCCAGGCGACGGGAGATGCGAGCCCCAGCATCAGCACGCCGAACCCGGCCAGGAGGCCAGCCAGGACGGCCCGCGCGAGCCGGCGGCGCCTTTCAGCCATCGCCGATTCCGGCGCATCTCGCCAGCAGGTCGGGATCGCAGAAGATGCGGTCCGAGGTGCGGCGGATAGCGCCGGCCTGTTCGAGAGCGCCGAGCGCGGCATTGACCTTGGGGCGGCTGGCGCCAAGGAGTTGGGCGAGTTCGCCCTGCGAGAACGCCATATCGAGCGGCACGCGCTTGCCCGGAGCCGCCCTGCGCCCATCGAGGCCGACCAGCAGGAAGCGCGCCAGCCTAACCTCGATCGAATAGAGCGCGATGCCTTCGAGCTGGTCCGTGGTCTGGCGCAGGCGCTTGCACAGGAAGGCGATGATGCCGGCGGAGAGCTCGGGATAGCGCGCGATGAGCTGCTCGAACTGCGCCCGCCGCAGGCCGAAGGCGATGACGCTCGTGAGTGCCACCGCATCGGCGCTGCGCTCGCCGCCGTCGAGCACGGCGATCTCGCCGAGGAGATCGCCGCGCGCGGCATGGCGGACGCTCAGCTCGCGACCGTCCTCCGTGGTCACCGCCAGCCGGATTCGGCCCTCCCCGACGAGGATGAGCTGGTCGCCGCTGTCGCCGCGGGAGAACAGCATCTGGCCCTGCTCGAAGCGCTGTTCGCGGAACTCACCGGCGCAGGCCAGCAGAGCCTCAGGCGAGAGCCGGGCGAACAACGGCGCTTCGCCCAGCATCGCGGCAACGGCGGCATGCTCCATCGGCCTACGAAACCTGCGCCATGGCGGCGCGGATACGGGCATCGCCCCAGCCGCGCGCCGGCGTCGGCGCGGCACCCGGTCGCGCGATGTCGGTGCCTTCGCCCGCCGCGAGCGACACGTCCCGGCCCGCGGCCGAGACGGAAACCTCTCCGCGGAACACGAAGACCCCGAAGACGCCATTGCTCGGCCCGGCGAAGAAGCGCGTGCCGCGCACCGCGATCAGCCCATAGGAGGAGCGCACGCGCAGCCCGCCGGCCTCGCGGCCGGGCGCCTTGTCGACCAGCAACGCGCCGGCGCCGAGCGTAATCGTTCCGCCGGCGTCTACGATGAAGCGGTCAATGGTGATACGGGCCTTTGCGCCGAGACGAAGCTCGGTCGCGCGGCCAAGCCGGAAACCGGCTCGGGCGCCATCGCCGGTCTCGACGCGATCCCCGACGAAGACGGGTCCGTCGGCCTGGAGCGTGCGTCTAGCATCCTTCAATTCGGCGACCGCGTCGCCGCGCAAATCCGTGACCAGGCCCGCAGGCGCAGGGCCCCCTGCCGGCGCTTGTGCGAAACCAGCTGCAGGCAACCCTGCCACGCCGAACAACGACGCAGCCCCCAGCAGGTGGCGCCGATCGATCGTCCAGCCATTGTCGCAACTCATCGAAGCCTCCGCCCCGTCGCCTCCGCTTCGGCCGCATCATCCCCATGATCGATACCGTAAGGTCAAGGCATGCTAGCATAGCCGGGCCATGCGATCTGTAACCGGGGGCACAGGCCGAGACGAGGCCGTTCGGCGGCAGCATGACGCTTCGGAAGCTGCGCGACCGCCCTGCGCCAACCGCGTCTCGCCCCCGCCATGGCGGGCATGGCGGGCGCCCGCAGCCTGCGCCATCCTCCCGCCGTGAGCGGCCAAGGTGCCGCCTGCGTTGCAACGGGAGGGTTCATCCATGAACGAACATCAGAGCGACCTCCCCGGTCCGGCCCAGTTCGAGATCACCACCGCCGACGGCGCGACCCTGCAGGCCTTCGTGGAAGGGCGGGGGCGGACGCTGCTGCTGGTCAGCGGGCTCAGCGGCACCGCCGGGTTCTGGAAGAGCATCGCCGCGACCTTGGCGCGCTCCTTCCGTGTGATCCGCTTCGACCAGCGCGGCATCGAGGCCAGCACGCGCGGCAGCGCCGCCTGCACCATCGACGAGCTGGCGCGGGACTGTCTCGGCGTGCTCGGCGGAGCGGACATCGACAGCGCCGTGGTGCTCGGGCATTCGACCGGCGGCTGCATCGCCCAGTCGCTCGCGCGACAGGCCCCGGAGCGGATCGAGGGGCTGATCCTGAGCGGAAGCTGGCTCAAGCCGAGCCGCTACATGGCCGGGTATTTCGGCGCGCGCCGCGACATCCTCGGCAAGGATCCGCAGGCCTTTGCCGCCAGTTCCATCCTCTGCGCCTATCCACCGGCCTGGATCGAGGCGAACTGGCATGTCTTCGAAGCCGCCCTGGCGTCGGCGCCGGCCACCGCGCAGGCCCAAGCTGTCATGCGCGAGCGCATCGACGCGCTGCTGTCCTTCGACGGCGTGGCGCAGGCAGGCGGGCTCGGCATGCCGATCCTGGTGCTGGGTGCGCGCGACGACATGGTGGTCCCGGCCTTCCTGCAGGAGGAGCTCGCCGCGGCCCTGCCGGGCTGCGCCAAGACCATGCTCGACACGGGCGGGCATCTCTTTCCGGTGTCGCGCCCGGACGCCTTCACCTCCACAGTCGCGGACTGGATCGGCCGGCTCGACTGATCGTGATCGCCGGGAAGGCACCCGCGTCGAATTGGCTCATGGGCAGAGCCCGATGTTGCATTATTCCAGTTCGAGGCCCTTGCGCCGCGGCGCAAGGGCCATGCCGCAGCAAGGATAGCCCATGTCTGTCAAACCCATGCACGCCATCGCCCGCCTCGCGTTCCTCTCCGCCCTGATCGCCCCCGCAATCGGTTCCTTTCCCGCCCTCGCCCAGGATGTCGCCGCCGGCGAACGCTCCTGGAACAAGTGCCGTGCCTGCCACCAGATCGGCGAAGGCGCCAAGAACCTCGTCGGCCCGCAGCTGAACGGGCTGTTCGGCCGCCATTCCGGCTCGGTCGAGGGCTACAGCTATTCCCCCGCCAACAAGAATTCCGGCCTGACCTGGGACGAGGCCGTCTTCGCCGAGTACATCAAGGACCCGAAGGCGAAGATCCCGGGCACCAAGATGATCTTCGCCGGCATCAAGAACGACAAGGAAATCCAGGACCTGACGGCCTTCCTCAAGCAGTACGACAAGGACGGCAAGAAGCTCTGAGCGGCGCGGCAGCGCATCGATCGGCGAAGCCCGGGCAGCGCACCACCCGTCGCCTGCCCGCGGCCGGGCCTATCCCTGACATAGGCACAGCCTATTGGACCGGGCGCCCGCTTCCTTCCTATCGTTCGGTCACGGCAAGGCCTGCACCCCTGCGCGGGGAGCGGGACAACGAGCGCCACAATGGCCCGAAATTTGCCGGAGCCGACATCGACCGCCGGCACCGGCAACGGCCTGTGCGAGGGCACCGGGCTGTGATCTATTCGATTTCGAACGGCGCCTGAGGGGGCGCCGCCGAGCGTGTGACTGTTCCAGGTTAACGGGAGAACGACGATGACTTCAGCGATCCGCCGACAGCGTCCGGTCAAGGCCAGCTTGGCCCTGACGACGGCTCTTGCCGCGCTCAGCCTGGCACCGCTGGCCGCACTGGCGCAGACGCCCAAGGCCGGCGGCACCGTGCATGTCGTCGTCCAGCCCGAGCCGCCGATGCTGATGCAGGGCCTCAACCAGAACGGCCCGACCAACATGGTCGCCGGCAACATCTACGAGTCGTTGCTGCGCTATGACGAGAAGCTGACCCCGGTTCCCTCGCTCGCCAAGAGCTGGGAGATCTCGGCGGATTCGAAGGTCTACACCTTCAAGCTCCAGGAGGGCGTGAAGTGGCATGACGGGAAGCCCTTCAGCGCCGACGACGTCGTCTTCTCGCTCGACAAGTTCCTGCGCGAGGTGCATCCGCGCTGGCGCCCGATCGCCAACGGCCAGGTCGAGAAGATCGAGAAGCTCGACGACCTCACGGTCAAGATCACGCTGAAGCAGCCCTTCGGCCCGCTGATCCTGTCGCAAGAGGTCGCCGGCGCGCCGATGATCCCCAAGCACATCTATGACGGCACGGACTATCGCGCCAACCCGGCCAACAACACGCCGATCGGCACCGGCCCGTTCAAGCTCAAGGAATGGAAGAAGGGCTCCTACATCCACCTCGTGAAGAACGAGGACTACTGGCAGAAGGGCAAGCCCAACCTCAACGAGATCTACTGGCAGATCATCCCCGACGCCGCCGCCCGCGCCGTCGCCTACGAAACCGGCAAGGTCGACGTGCTGACCGGTGGCTCGGTCGACGTCTACGACGTCGCCCGCCTCTCCAAGCTGCCCAATACCTGCGTCACCACCAAGGGCTGGGAGATGTTCGCCCCCCATGCCTGGATCACCCCGAACATCGCCAAGGGCGGCCCGCTCGCCAACAAGCAGTTCCGCCAGGGCATGATGTTCGCGATCGACCGCGAATTCGGCAAGGACGTGGTCTGGGGCGGCCTCGGCAAGCTGCCGACCGGCCCGATCTCCTCCAAGACCAAGTTCTATTCGGCCGACGTGCCCAAATACAGCTATGACGTCGCCAAGGCGAAGGAACTGATCAAGGCTTCCGGCTACAAGGGCGAGCCGCTCAAGATCCTGGCCCTGCCCTATGGCGAGGTCTGGAGCCGCTGGGCGGAGGCCGTGAAGCAGAACCTGACCGATGCCGGCGTCAACGTCTCGATCGAGACCACCGACGTGCCGGGCTGGACCCAGAAGGCCAGCAACGGCGACTTCGACATGACCTTCAACTATCTCTACCAGCTCGGCGACCCCGCCACCGGCGTGGCGCGCAACTACATCTCGACCAACATCGTCAAGGGCAACCCCTTCGCCAATCAGGGCGCCTATGTGAACCCGGAGGTCGACAAGCTCTTCGCCGACGCCGCGGTCGCGCCGACCGAGGCCGCCCGGCAGGAACTGTACACCAAGGTGCAGAAGCTGCTCGCCGAGGAGGTGCCGGTGCTCTGGCAGCTCGAGATGGACTTCCCGACGATCTATCGCTGCAACGTCAAGAACCTCGTCTCGACCGCTATCGGCGTGAATGACGGGTTCAAGGATGCGTGGAAGGATTGACGCGGCTTGGCCTTCTCCCCTCGCAGGAGAAGGTGGCAGCGCGAAGCGCTGACGGATGAGGGGGTGCGCGGCATTCTCCATTCGTCAGCGACCAAGGGCACGGCGCCCCTCATCCGGCGCTTCGCGCCACCTTCTCCCGCGAGGGGAGAAGGGAAGCCACGCCATCTCGGACCGTGACTGAATGAACCTCCTGCAATTCCTCTCCGGCCGGCTGGCGAAGGGCATCGTCGTGCTCTTCGCCATCGCCGTGCTGAACTTCTTCCTGATCCGGGCGGCGCCGGGCGATCCGGCCCAGGTTCTGGCCGGCGAAGCCGGGGCGGCGGACGCGCAATTGCTCGAACAGTTGCGCGAGCGCTTCGGGCTGAACGAGCCGCTGCTCACCCAGCTCTGGATCTACATCAAGGGATACATGACCTTTGATCTCGGCTTTAGCTACCGGCAGCAGCAGCCGGTGCTGACACTGGTGCTCGACCGGCTGCCGGCGACCCTCCTGCTGACGGGGGCCGCCTTCGTGATCTCGCTGGGGCTCGGCGTGATGATGGGGGCGCTGGCGGCGCGCCGCGCCGGGCGCTGGTCCGACAGCCTGATCACCACGCTCTCGCTCGTGTTCTACGCGACGCCGCTGTTCTGGATCGCGCTGATGAGCCAGATCGTGTTCGCGCTGAAATTCGGGCTCGTTCCGAATGTTGGCTACGAGACGATCGGCGCGAACTATACCGGGCTCGCCCGGGCGCTCGACATCGGCCATCATCTGATCCTGCCGGCGCTGACGCTCGGCCTGTTCTTCACCGCGCTCTATGCCCGGATGATGCGGGCCTCGATGCTGGAGGTCGCCGGCGCCGATTTCGTCAAGACGGCGCGCGCCAAGGGGCTCTCTCCCGGCATCGTCTCGCGCCGCCATGTGGCGCGCAACGCGATCCTGCCCGTGGTGACGCTGGCCGGCCTGCAGGCGGGGCAGCTCGTCGGCGGCGCGGTGCTGACCGAGACGGTGTTCGCCTGGCCCGGCATCGGCCGGCTGATGTTCGACGCGCTGGTGCAGCGCGACTATTCGGTGCTGCTCGGCGTCTTCTTCATGTCTTCGGCGATGGTGGTCGGCTTCAACATCATCACCGACCTGGTCTACCGGATCGCCGATCCGCGCATCGAGGCCGCGTCGTGAGGGGCCGAGCATGAACTTCCTCAAGCGCTTCTGCCGCAATCGCGGCGCCGTGCTCGGCCTCGTCATCCTGCTCGCGGTCGTCGCCTTCGCGCTGCTGGCGCCAACGCTCTATCCGCAATCGCCCTGGCGGCCGGTCGCACGGCCGTTCCTCGCGCCCTTCACGATGGAGCGCTTCCCGCTCGGCACCGACACGCTCGGCCGCAATCTCGCAGCAGGGCTCGTCCATGGCGCGCGCGTTTCGTTGATGATCGGCGTCGTCTCGACGCTGGTCGCGCTCCTGATCGGCGTGCCGCTCGGGGCCGCCGCCGGCTATGCGGGCGGCTTCGTCGACGACGCGCTGATGCGCTTCACCGAGTTCTTCCAGACCATCCCCTCCTTCGCGCTGGCGATCGTGCTGGTCGCGATCCTACAGCCGGCGCTGGGCTCGATCGTGCTCGCCATCGGGGTGGTGTCATGGCCGCCGGTCGCGCGGCTGGTGCGCGGCGAGGTGCTCTCGCTGAAGACCCGCGAATATGTCCAGGCGGCCGTTACCATCGGCCAGTCGACGCCGCGCATCATCTTCAGCCAGGTGCTGCCGAACACGATCGCGCCGATCATCGTGATGGGTTCGCTGATGATCGGCTCGGCGATCCTACTCGAATCCTCGCTGTCCTTCCTGGGGCTCGGCGACCCCAACCTGATGAGCTGGGGCTATATGGTCGGGGCCGGGCGCACCCGCCTGCTCGACGCCTGGTGGATTTCCTTCTTCCCCGGCATCGCCATCTTCCTGACCGTGCTCGCCCTCAACCTCGCCGGCGAGGGTCTGAACGATGCGCTGAACCCGCGTCTCGCAAGGGGGCGCGAATGAGCCAGTCTACGCCTCCAAACCCGCCCGTCCTCTCGATCGAGAAGCTGACGCTGGCCCTGCCGGCGCTCGCGGACAGGCCGCATGCCGTCGAGAATGTCTCTCTGACGATCGGGGCCGGCGAGACGCTCTGCGTCGTCGGCGAGTCCGGCTCGGGCAAGTCGATGATCGCCCATGCCGTGATGGGTCTCCTGCCGAAGGCGGTGAAGCCGGCCGGCGGCGCGATCCGGCTCGCCGGGCGCGACCTGCTCGCCCTCGACGAAGAGGCGATGCAGGACATGCGCGGCCGCGAGGTCGGCATGATCTTCCAGGAGCCGATGACCTCGCTGAACCCGGTGATGCGGGTCGCCGAGCAGATCGTCGAAACCTTCGAGGCGCATGGGCTCTTCAGCCGGTCGGAGCGTTACAAGCGCGCCGTCGACCTTTTGACCGAGGTCGGACTGCCCGATCCGCCGCGGCTGGCGAAGGCCTATCCGCATGAGCTTTCCGGCGGCCAGCGCCAGCGCGTGATGATCGCGATGGCGCTGGCGCTCGAACCCAAGCTCCTGATCGCCGACGAGCCGACCACCGCGCTCGACGTGACCACGCAGGCGCAGATCCTCAAGCTGATCGACAATCTGCGCCACAAGCACGGCACGGCCGTGCTGTTCATCACCCATGACATGGGCGTCGTCGCCGAGATTGCAGACCGCATCGCCGTGCTGGAGAAGGGCGTGCTGGTCGAGGAGGGCACCGCCGACCAGGTGCTGGGGGCGCCGCGCCACGCCTATACGCGCAAGCTCCTGGCTGCCGTGCCCTCGCTGACACCGCCGAACCGCCCGCCCTTGCCGGCAACGACCCCCGTGCTCAGCGTCGAGAAGCTCGGCAAGGTCTATCGCAAGCGCTCCTTCTTCGGCGCGGCGCGCGAGGTCAAGGCGGCCGACGAGATCTCGTTCTCGCTGGTTCGCGGCGAGACGCTCGGCCTCGTCGGCGAATCCGGTTCGGGCAAGTCGACGGTTGGACGCTGCTGCCTCCGGCTGATCGAGCCCGATAGCGGCCGGATCACGCTGAGCAGCGAAGCCGCCGGCGATCTCGTGCTCAGCGACCTCAGGCCGAAGGCGCTCCGCGAGCAGCGCAAGCGCATCCAGATGGTGTTCCAGGACCCGTTCGCCTCGCTCAATCCGCGCCAGACGGTCGGCCGGATCATCTCGGACGGGCCGGTGGCGCATGGCACGCCGCGCAAGGAGGCGCTTAACAAGGCGCGCGAACTGCTCGAACTGGTCGGCCTCTCGGCCAATGCGATCGACCGCTATCCGCACGAGTTCTCGGGCGGCCAGCGCCAGCGCATCGGCATCGCGCGGGCGCTCGCGCTCGAGCCCGACGTGCTGGTCGCGGACGAGGCGGTCTCGGCCCTCGACGTCTCCGTACAGGCACAGATCCTGACGCTGATCAAGGACATCCAGCAGCGGCTCGGCCTCGCCATCCTGTTCGTGACGCATGACCTACGCGTCGCCGCCCAGATCTGCGACCGGATCGCGGTGATGCAGCGCGGCCGCATCGTCGAGACCGGGCCGACGGCCGCGCTCTTCGCCGCTCCACAGCATGAATACACGCAGGCGCTGCTGGCGGCGGTGCCCGGCGGCGGGCGGTTCGGACACTAATTGGCGAATCGCGGTCGCGGTCGTCGTCATGGTCGGGCTTGTCCCTACCATCCACGTCTTCCCTTCATCCGCGTCGCGAGACGTGGATGCTCGGCACAAGGCCGAGCATGACGGCAGCAGCCTAAGGAGACCCAGCCAATGCCTCTCGACCCCGCCCTTCGCGACAAGATCCTCGCCTCCGTAGAGGCCGGGTTCGCCGAGCAGATCGCCTTTACCCAGGAGCTGATCCGCTTCCCCTCGCTGCGCGGCGACGAGCATGCCTGCCAAGACTTCATCTTCCGCGCCATGAAGGAGCGCGGCTTCACCATGGACCGCTTCAAGATGGACGAGGCCGCGATCAAGGCCCATCCCGGCGGCGGCCCCTTCTCCGAGTTCCACTCCGACGCGCCGATCGTGGTCGGCATCCATCATCCGCGCGAGGAGAAAGGCCGCTCGCTGATCCTGCAGGCTCATGTCGACGTGGTGCCGGCGGGCCCCGACGATCAATGGACGCATGCGCCGTTCGATCCCGTCATCGATGGCGACTGGCTCTATGGTCGCGGCAGCGCCGACATGAAGGCAGGAGCGGCCGCCAATTTCTACTGCATCGACGCGCTCAGGCGCATCGGCCTGCAGCCCGCCGCGACGCTCTACCATGAATCCGTGGTGGAGGAGGAATCGACCGGGAACGGCGCGCTGATGACCCACCTGCGCGGCTATCGAGCCGAGGCCGCCCTGATCCCCGAGCCCGAATACGAGATGCTGGCGCGGGCCAATGCCGGCGTGATCTGGTTCCAGTTCGAGGTGCGGGGCGTGCCGGCGCATGTCCGCGAGATGGGGACCGGCGCCAATGCGATCGACGCCGCCTACCGCGTGATCGCGGCGCTACGCAAGCTGGAGGAGGAGTTCAACGCCGAGAAGGTCGGCCGCGAGCATTTCGAGAATGATCCGCACCCGATCAACCTGAACATCGGCAAGATCGAGGGCGGCGACTGGGCCTCCTCGGTGCCCTGCTGGTGCAAGGTCGATTGCCGCGTCGGGCTCTATCCGGGCGTCACCGCCCAGGAGATCGCCAAGCGCATCGAGGATTGCATCCGGACGGCATCGCGCAACGACACGTTCCTCGCCAACAACCCGCCCAAGGTGACGTTCAACGGCTTCTGGGCCGAGGGCTATGTGCTGGAGCCCGGCAGCGAGGCGGAAGCCGTGCTCGCCCGCGCGCATCAGGCTGCGCTCGGCAAGCAGCTGAAATCCTTCATGACGGCCGCCTATCTCGATACGCGCGTGCATGCCCTCTACGACAAGATCCCGGCGCTCTGCTACGGGCCGATGGGCGAGCGCATCCACGCCTTCGACGAGCGCGTCAGCCTGGCCTCGGTCAAGCGGATCACCGGCGCGATGGCGCTCTTCGTCGCGGAGTGGTGCGGGGTGGAGAGCCTGTCCGGCTGAGCGCAGCCGGCGCGAAGCCGAAGCGCTCATGGTTTCATCGCAACCAGCCCTTAATTGTGACACGACAATGTGTGGAATACTCTTTCCATAGCAGTGCGTCGGCGCAATATTTGAATCGCTGGCAGGCCGAGCGAATCGGCCCTGCCGGCGGCCGCTGGAGGCAAGGGCACCACCGAGCGATGAAGAAGATCAAGCGCACTCCCGGCGACATCCGGGCGCAGATCGCGGCCATGCCGATCCGGCACGCGGCGAACGGGTCAATCGAGATACTTCTCGTGACCTCGCGCACGACGCGGCGCTGGATCGTGCCCAAGGGCTGGCCGATCAAGGGATTGACCGCGCCAGAAGCGGCGTCTCGCGAGGCTTTCGAGGAGGCCGGCGTCGTCGGCCGGATCGTGTCCGAGCCCGCCGGGCGCTATACCTACTGGAAGCGGATGTCGGACCATTTCACCCTGTGCGAGGTGACGCTCTATCTGCTGGAGGTCGAACGCCAGCTCGACAGCTGGGCGGAACAGGGGCAGCGCCACAGCCAATGGTTCAAGCTGAACGATGCCGCCGACCTCGTCGACGAGCCTGAACTCGCGACCGCGATCCGCAATCTGACGGAAGCTTTCGCCGTCTGAAGCCTGTGCCGTCTGAGCGCCGGCTTGGGCGACCCCGCTCAGTGGCCCGCTTGCGGCGTCGGCAGGAGCATTTCGCGCTCCTGGCGCGCCCGCGCTTCCTTCGTCTCCATCAGCCGGCTCTCGCGCAGCGCATTGGCGCTTTCCAGAATCGGATAGCCGATCGAGGCGATGTGGCCGTGGATGCGCTTGAGATCGCGGATGATGTCGAGATGGATCGCGCTGGTCTCGATCGATTCCGGCCGGCCACTGCGCAGCCGCTGGAAATGGCTCTCGGTGGCACGCCGCTCGGCATCGCGCATGATCGATTTCTCGGCGAAGAGCTGGCGGGCCAGCGCGAGATCGCGGGTGGCGAAGACGTTCAGGGCGAGACCGAGCCCGGAGGCGACGCGCTGGTGGAACTCGCGGATCTCCGCCAGCCCCTCCGGCGAGAAGGCATAGCGCTTGCGGATCTTCTTCTCGGCCAGTTCGCGCAGGTTCTTGTCGATGATGTCGCCGATATGCTCGAGATTGGTGATCAACGTGATGATCTCGAGCAGGCGGCGGCCTTCCTCGTCGGTCAGTTCGTTGCGCGAGACGCGGACCAGATAGAGCTTGATCGATTCATGGATCGTGTCGACGCCGTCATCGGCCTCGGCGATGGCGCGGGAGAGCTTGAGCTCGTCCTTCTCCAGCAGCGTCATCGTGTCCCGCAGCATCAGCTCGACGCGGTCGCCGAGATGAAGGGCCTCGCGCATGGCGCAGGCGAGCGCCTCTGTCGGGCTGTCCAGCACATTCGGGTCGAGATAGCGCGGCGCGACGGCGGTTTGGGCCGTCTCCCGGTCAGGCATCAGGCGGCCGACCAACGCCGCGACGGGCGTGACGAAGGGCAGGAAGAGCAGGGCGCCGACGATGTTCAACGCGACGTGGAACTCGATCGCGAGGCGCGCATCGGCGGAGGGCAGCGCCAGCAACCAGTTCGACAGCGGCCCGACGAAGGGTAGCACCATCAGGGCGAGCGCCAGGCGCGTCACGAGATTGCCGACCGCCGCACGGCGCTGTGCCACCGGCGCGCCGAGCTGGTCAAGCACCGGGATCAGGGCATTGCCGAGATTGGCGCCGATGACGAGGGTCAGCGCGGTCGCAGGCGGGAACAGCCCGGAAGCCGCGAAGGTCGCGATCAGCAGGATGACCGCGATGCTGGAATGCGTCAGCCAGGTCGCGGCTACCGCGACGAGGGCGGCGAGCAACGGCTCGCTCGCCAGCGCGGCCAGGAGCGTGCGAAAGGTCGGCGACTGGGCGAGCGGCGCCGCAGCCGCATTCAGCTCGATCAGCGACAGCAGGATCAGGCCGATGCCGACCAGCACGCGGCCGATATTGCGGGCGCGGTCCATCGCCTCGTGGCTGAGATAGAGCGCGACGCCGATGGCGAGGCAAAGCCCCCAAAGCCAGCCGAGATCCATCGAGATGACGAAGGCGGCGAGCGCGGTGCCGAGATTGGCGCCGAGCAGCACGGCGAGAGCCATGGCCGGGGCGATCAGCTTGCGGCCGGCGAAGGAAGAGACCAGCAGCGTCGTCGCGGTCGAGCTCTGCAGCACGATCGTCACCGCCGCGCCACTGCCGAAGGCGGCAAAGCGGTTCTTGGTGAAGGTCTGGAGGGCCTGGCGCAGCGACGACCCGAAGGCGCGCATGGCTCCCGTGCGGACCAGCCTGACGGACCAGATCAGCAGCGCGACGCCCCCTGCGAGGTGGATCAGAATCGTGGTCGCGCTGTCGCTCGTGGTCATCGTCGCGGGATCTTTGTCCGTGTCAGGGCGCCAAGCTACCCGTGAATCGTCGCTTTTTCATTAGCCAACTTATCGTTCATGCAGGCAAAACGTGCTGATTTTGCGGCAAGAGCGTCAGTTTTTTTGCGCAGATTTGCGGCTCTGTCGGCTCAGGCCGGTGGAATCAGGGTCACGCCCGAGTCCGCGAAGGCCAGCCGAACCGGCGTGCCCGGCTCGAGCATGGCGTGATGGCCGTACTGGATGACGAAGAGCTCGCCGACCGGCGTCTCGACCATGATGTCGAGATGGTTGCCGAGATAGGCGCATTTGGCGACCTTGCCGGGCAGCGAGGCCGGGCCATTCTCCTGCGAGAGCAGCAGGCTTTCCGGCCGGATCGCTATCTTCGCGGGCCCGGCGGCCAGCCCGCGCGCCGGCAGGGAGATGCTCGCCGGGCCGACCGCGACTTGCGCCCGGCCATCGGCCACGGACTTGACGGTGACGTCGATCAGGTTGGCGTCGCCGATGAAGTCCGCGACGAAGGCATTGGCCGGCTCCTCGTAGAGCGCGCGCGGGGCGCCCTGCTGGGCGATCTTCGCATTGGACATCACGATGATCTTGTCGGAGACGGCGAGCGCCTCCTCCTGATCATGCGTGACATAGGCGACGGTCAGGTTGAGATCCTGCTGCAGCTCGCGGATTTCCTCGCGGACGCGGCGGCGCAGCTTGGCGTCGAGATTGGAGAGCGGCTCGTCGAAGAGCAGGACCTGCGGCTCCAGAACCAGCGCGCGCGCCACGGCAACGCGCTGCTGCTGGCCTCCGGACAACTCGGACGGGTAGCGATTTTCGAAGCCCTTCAGCCCGACGAGGGCAAGCTTCTCCAGCGCCATGTCGCGGGACTTCTCCTTGCCGAGGCCCTTGACCGTCGGGCCATAGGCCGCGTTCTCCAGCAC
This sequence comes from Allobosea sp. GW822-FHT03F07, assembly GCF_058801345.1. Taxonomy (NCBI): domain Bacteria; kingdom Pseudomonadati; phylum Pseudomonadota; class Alphaproteobacteria; order Hyphomicrobiales; family Alloboseaceae; genus Allobosea; species Allobosea sp. GW822-FHT03F07. The sequence continues at coordinate 326,539 of NZ_JBXAND010000004.1, read as the reverse complement.
GCTCATATGCGGAAACAGCGCATAGGACTGGAAGACCATGCTGACGTCGCGGTCCGCGGCCGAGAGCTTCGTCACATCCTGCCCGCCGATCAGGATCTGGCCCTCGCTGGCGATCTCGAGGCCGGCGATCATGCGCAGGGTCGTCGTCTTGCCGCAGCCGGAGGGGCCGAGCAGCGTCACCAGCTTGCCCGCCTCGACGGTGAAGCTGACATTGTCGACCGCCGTCACCGCGCCGTAGCGCATCGAGACGTTGCGGAATTCGACGGATGCAGGCCCGGCCTTGGTCAACTTGCTGCTCCCTGGTTGATGGGGTTGGACACCGAGCTGGAGAGCGCGACGACCTTACGCCGGCCGAGCTTGCGCTCGCCGACGCCGAGCTGGATCAAGACGATGCCGAGCGTCATGAAGACGATGAGCACCGAGGAATAGGCGATGGCGAGGCCGAATTCGCCGGCCTCGACGCGCCCGACGATATAGGCGGTGGCAAGGTTGTACTCAGCCGAGACCAGGAAGATCACCGCGCTGACCGCCGTCATCGAGCGTACGAAGGAATAGACCAGCGCCGAGACCAGCGCCGGCCGCAGGAGCGGCAGCACGACGCGCCAGAGCGTGGTGAAGCTGCGGGCGCGCAGCGTGGTCGAAGCCTCGTCCAGGCTCTTGTCGATCTGCGACAGGCCGGCGATGCCCGAGCGCACGCCGACCGGCATGTTGCGGAAGACGAAGGCGATGATGAGGATCAGTCCCGTGCCGGTGATCTCGATCGGCGGCACGTTGAAGGCGAGGATATAGGCGACGCCGAGCACCGTGCCGGGGATGGCGAAGGACAGCATCGTCGCGAATTCGAGCGTGCCGCGCCCGGCGAATTTCTGGCGGGTCAACAGATAGGCCGTCAGCAGGCCGATGATCGCCGTCAGGGGAGCCGAGATCGCCGCGACCTTGATCGTGGTGAAGAAGGAGTTCCAGGCCGAGCCCTGGAAATAGATGCCGTTGCTGAAGTCGATAGCGAAGCCGGTGAGGTAGTGCTCCAGCGTCGGGGTATGGTTGCGGCCCATGTTCTTGACGAACCCGCCGACCAAAATGACCAGATAGATCACGAAGGTCAGCGCGACCCAGGGCACGATCGCCGCTGTGGCCAGCCAGGTGATGCGGCGCGGCAGCGGCGTCGGCAGGCCGGCATCACCCTTGCCCGTGACGGTCGTGTAGGATTTGCCGCCGAGCCAGCGCTGCTGCACCCAGAAGGCGCCGAGCGTGAAGGCGAGCAGGATGATGGCGAGCACCGCCGCCTGGCCCTGGTTATAGGCCGCGCCGACCACGGCGAAGAAAATCTTGGTCGAAAGCACCTCGAAATTGCCGCCGAGCACCAGCGGATTGCCGAAATCGGCCATGCTCTCGACGAAGCCGAGCAGGAAGGCGTTGGCGATGCCGGGCTTAAGCAGCGGCCAGGTCACCGTGCGGAAGGTCTGCCAGCGCTTGGCGCCGAGCGTCTGCGAGGCTTCTTCGAGGCTCGGCGAGATGCCCTGGACGACGCCGATCAGCACGAGGAAGGCGATCGGCGCGAAGGCGAGCACCTGCGCCAGCAGCACGCCGGGCAGGCCGTAGAGCCAGCGCGAGCGCGGCACGTCGAACCATTCGTAGAGGAAGGTCGAGACCACGCCGGCGCGGCCGAAGAGCAGGATCAGCGCGAGACCGATGACGAAGGGCGGGGTGATGATCGGCAGCACCGTCAGCGCCCGCATGACGCGCTTGCCGGGCATGCCGGTGCGCAGGATCAGCAGGGCGCAGGCGAGGCCGAGCAGGGTCGTGATGACGCCGCAGAGCACGGCGAGGACCAGCGTATTCCAGGCCACGCCGCAATTGACGTTGGCGCTGAGGCAGCCGAGCCCCCAGATCGAGGCATCGAAGAAGCGGGCGACGAAGGCGGATGGCGCGAAGGCGCCGCTCTGGTCGACCAGCGCGCTCTTCAGGATCATCCAGACCGGATAGAAGATGAACAGGCCGATCAGCAGGATGACGATGCCGATCGAAGAGGTCGTGAACAGGTCGCCCCGGCAGATGCCGCGATAGGCGAGGCCGTGGCAGAGCAAAAGCAGCAACGCGACGACGACGAGGAAGGCGCCGCCGCCCATGCCGCGCTGGACGCCGCCGCTGCCACCCAGCAGCGCCGCGAGCCAGGGAATGCCTTGCCCTTCCAGTGCGATGGCGAAGCCCTGCGCGAAGAGCAGGACGAGGCCGAGCGCGCCGGCTGCGATCAGCACGGTCGCAGTGCGTGCGGCATCCCGGCTCGCGACAAAGGCGCTCGCCGCCGCCAGCGCCGCGCCGATGGGCAGAAGCCAGGGCGCCTGCCCGGACAGCCCGAGCGCCAGCGCGCTGCCGGCCTTGCCCAGGGGATAGCCCGCGAGCCAGCCCAGGCGCGTCAGGCTCATGCCCTCGACGAAGTACCAGGGCAGCACGGCATAGCCGAGCCAGCCAAGCAGCAGCACCAGCTTTGTGGCGGAGCGCATCCTTGCTTAGTCCCCTCACCTCATTGCGGCCTGGCCGGTTGAACCGGCTCTTCGTGGCCTTGCTGATCGTTCCGCTCAGGAACCTCGTCGTTATCCCGGGCTTGCCCGGGATCCATCGGCGGGCGGATCCTTGTCGAGGATTTGGCTCTACGATGGATCCCGGAGCTCCGTTTCGCTGCGTCCGGGATGACGGCGGTGGCGGCAGGCTGATTGCCCTTACTTCGGCAGAGCCTTCACTTCCTTGTCCCATTTGGCGAGCAGGCGGGTGCGCTCGGCCGAGGAGCCGTATTTCACGAAGTCGTAGTTGATCAGCTTCATCTGATCCATCTTCGGCGACTGCGCCGGCACCGGCGCGGCCTTGTTCGACGGCACCTGATAGGACTTGGCAGGGGCGGCCAGCGCCTGGGCGGCCGGGGTCAGAGCCCAGTCGTAGAACTTCTTGGCGTTCTCCAGATTGCGCGCGCCCTTGACGATCGACATCGAGCCGATCTCGTAGCCCGTGCCCTCGCAGGGCGCGACCGGCTTGATCGGGTCGCCCTGCACGGCGAAGACGACGGCGTCATGGATGAAGACGATGCCGACGGCGGTCTCACCGAGGCTCGCCGCCTTGGCCGGGGCGGCGCCGGACTTGGTGTACTGGCTGACGTTCTTGTGGAGCTGCTTCAGATAGTCGAAGCCCTTCTCCTCGCCCATCAGCTGCACGACGGTGGCAAGCAGGTTATAGGCAGTGCCGGACGAGTTCGGATCGGCGACCTGGACATCGTCCTTGAGCTTGGCGTTGAGCAGGTCGGCCCAGCATTTCGGCTCGGGGATGCCCTTCGACTTGATCTGCTCGGTGTTGAAGCCGAAGCCGAGCGCACCCGCATAGATGCCGACGGAGCGCTGCTTGGCGGCCTTCCACTGATCGATCGCCCAGCCATGCAGCTCGGCGTTCTTCGGCGATGCATATTCCTGGGTCAGCCCCTCCTCGGCCGCCTGAAGATGAGGATCGCCGGTGCCGCCCCACCAGATATCGCCGCGCGGATTGGAGGATTCGGCCTTGAGCTGGGCATAGATCTCGCCGGCCGACTTGCGGGTCATCGCGACCTTGATGCCGGTCTCCTTCTCGAAGGCGTTGGACATCGCCCGGCACCATTCCTCCTGCACGCCGCAATACATCACCAGCGAGTTCTGGGCGCTAGCGGGAGCGGCGGAAAAGGCGGTAGCGGCCGTGGCGGCGAGAGCGAAGAGGCTCGCCCTGAGCCTGGAACTGGTGTGCATCGTAACCTCCCTGATGAGAACCTGCGTTCTTCTGTGATTGTTATGAAGCTGAGACGACTTTCCCCGAAAGATCAACGCATGTCGCGCTGGCTAACGAATCCCGGTGATCGCCTCCAGCTCGCCCCTCAGCGCCGGCGTGCAGCACAGCACCGGATTGCCCTTCGCGATACCCTCGCCGGCAAAGAAGTCGTTGACATAGGCCCCCGCCTCGCTGGCGATGACGAGGCCGGCGGCGACGTCCCAGGCGTTGATGTGCAGTTCCGCATAGGCCTCGCTCCAGCCGCATGCGGCGTGGCAGATGCCGAGGGTTCCCGAGCCGCCGCGCCGGATCGCGGCGCCGGCGGCGTAGCCGCGCTCGATCACCTTGAGATAGTTCGCGGCCGGCACGCGCGTCGACCAGCCGAGTTCGATAGACGCCCGGGCAATATCGGTCGCGCCGGACACCCGGATCGGATCGCCGTTCAGGGTCGCCCCGGCGCCGCGACGCGCCGCATAGACCTCGCCGAGCGCCGGCGCCGCGACGACGCCGATCTCGGGCTTACGGTTTGCGAGGAAGCCGATGGAGATGCACCAGTTGCGGTCGCCATGGGCGAAGTTGGCGGTGCCGTCGATCGGATCGAGGATCCAGACCGCGTCCGAGGCTTCGCCCCCGCCCTCCTCGCCGATGACGGAGTCATTCGGGAACAGCTCGGACAGACGGCGGCGCAGGAACTCCTCGACCTTGCCGTCAGCAACGGTCAGCCAGTCCTGGGCTCCCTTCATGGTGATGCCCAGCGACTCGCGCTTGTTGAAATAGCCGAGCGCGAGATGGCTCGCCTCGGTCGCGAGGCCGAGCGCCGCATAATAGCGCAGATCGCGTTCCGCAGGCGTCATTAGTGCGCCCCCAGATCGACGCTGACGGGTCTGCCGGATCTTGCGGACTCCGTCGCGGCATCGGCGAGGATCTGCGCCTTGAGCCCGTCGAGGCCGGACGGCGTCGGAGCCTTGCCGCCCTTGCAGGCGGCGAGGAAGGCGTCGAGCTCGGCGCGATAGGCGCTCGCATAGCGTTCGAGGAAGAAATTCTGGACCGGATCGGCCCGGAAGCCGGAGCCGGTCGCGCTTTCCACCGTCGTCTCGTGGATGTTGCCGGCGCGCAGCATGCCCTTCGAGCCGTGGACCTCGATGCGCTGGTCGTAGCCATAGGTGGCGCGGCGGGAGTTCGAGATCTGCGCGATACGCCCTGAGGCCGTCTTCATCAGCACGGCGGCGGTGTCGACGTCGCCGGCCTGTCCGATCGCCGGATCGACCAGCGCCGAGCCGAGCGCGAAGACCTCGACCGGCTCCTCCGCCAGGAGGAAGCGGGCCATGTCGAAGTCGTGGATCATCATGTCGCGGAAGAGCCCGCCGGAGCGCTTCACATACTCCACCGGCGGCGGCGAGGGATCGCGCGAGATCACGCTGACGATCTCGATCGCGCCAGCCTCGCCCGCCCGCAAACGGCTCTCGAGCGCGGCGAAATTCGGATCGAAGCGGCGGTTGAAGCCGATCATCAGCGGCTTGCCGGACTTTTCGACGGTGGCGAGGCAGCGGCGGATGCGGGCGGCGTCGAGATCGACCGGCTTCTCGCAGAACACCGCCTTGCCGGCCGAGACGGCGGCCTCGATCAGGTCGGCATGGGTGTCGGTCGGGGTGCAGATCAGCACCGCGTCGATGCTGGAATCCGACAGGATCGCGTCAGCCGTCGTCGCCTTGGCGCCGCTGGCGGCGGCGAGCGAGGCGGCGGCCTCCGGCACGGCGTCCGTCAACGCGACGAGTTCGGCATCGGGGCGCGCCACGACATTCAGCCCATGGATGCGGCCGATCCGCCCCGCCCCCAGCAATCCAACCCGCATCTTCGCCTGTCCCGTCGTCATCGTCGTCGTCATCCTCTGGACCGCCATCGGGCAGCCCCCTTCATGTCAGTCATGCGCGCCCAGAATCGTCTGGTCGAAGTCGATATTGGAGCCCGTCATAAGCCCGGATTCGTCGGACGCCAGATAGGCCACGGCACGGGCGACCTCGCGCGGGTCGAGCAGGCGCCCGAAAGGCCGGCCGGCGGCGGCGGCGTCGAGCCAGCCATCCTGCGCGCCATGGCGCTTGCGCATGATCGCATCCTCGCCCGGCGTCGCCATCCAGCCGATGTTCAGGCCGTTGACCCGGATCCTGTGCGCCAGCAAGCCATAGGCTGCGTTCTTGGTCAGCGTCGCCAGCGCGCCCTTGGAGACGCTGTAGGCGGAGAGGAAGGGCTGGCCGCCATGGGCCGACATCGACTGGATGTTGACGATGGCCCCGGCAATCGTCTTGCGGCGCATCAACTCGGCCGCATCCTGGATCAGGAAGAAGGGCGCACGCAGATTGACCGCCATGATGCGCTCATAGAGGTCCGGCGTGGTATCGAAGACCGTGCCGCGATCGGTGTCGCCGGCCGCGTTGACGAGGATATCGAGCCGTCCGAAGGCGCGCTCGGCCGCCGGCACGATCGTCCTGACGGCAGCGAGATCCGACAGGTCGACGGCATGGAAACGGGCGTCACAGCCGGCGTCCTTCAGGCTCGCGGCGACGGCCTCGCCCCGTTCGGGACTACGGCCCGTCAACAAGAGGCCGCTGGCGCCGCGCGCAGCGAATTCGCGCGCCACGGCCTCTCCCAACCCCTGGCTCGCGCCGGTGACGACGGCAACCCGGCCGGCGAGATTGCGGCTGAACGAAACGGCCTCGGACACTTGAAATGCTTCTCCCGGTCAGACGGCACATTTTTTTGATTTTCGTGCTTTATGGAACAATCATTCCATTCTCTGGGTCCGCAAGTCAAGGCTGCCCGGAGGGGTCAGCGCCCGGGACGACCCACAAGCGGCTCGCGCTCCGCCCGCGGCGGATGGCCGAAGCGCCGGCGATAGCCACGCGAGAAATGACTGGCGCTGACGAAGCCGCAGGCGAGCCCGATCTCCAGCACCGAGAGCGAGGTCTGGCGCAGCAGGTCGCGGGCGCGGTCGAGGCGCAAGGCTAGATAATGCTCGCCGAGCGAGCGGCCGAGATGGTGGCGGAATAGGCGCTCCAGCTGGCGCAGCGAGACATTCGCCGTGCGCGCCAGTTCCTCCCGGGAAAGCGGATTCTCCAGGCTCTGCTCCATGCGGCCGACCACGCGCAGCAGCGGCGCATGGCTGATGCCGAGCCGTTCGCGCAAGGGCATGCGCTGGGGGCCGGCGCCCTCGCGGACATGGGTCTGCAGGAACCACTCGCTGACGGCGAGCGCGAGTTCGCTGCCATGCTCGCGGGCGATGACGGCGTGCATCATGTCGAGGGGCGCGGTGCCGCCGCTGGAGGTCAGCCGGTCGCGGTCGATCTCGTAGAGCGAGCGCCGCAGATCGAGGTCCGGATAATCTTCGAGGAAAGCCGGCGCGTGCTCCCAGTGGATGGTGAAGCGGTAGCCGTCGAGGACATTGGCCCGCGCCAGGATGTAGGGGCCGCCGGAAACCCCGCCGAGCCTGACCCTGTGCCGTGCGAGCTGCCGGAGCCAGGCGAAGGTCGGCGGATGATGGAAGACCGCCGGATTGCCGCCGGCGCAGACGACGACATAGTCGAAGCGCATCTCGGCGCCGACGGCATGGTCGGCGCGGATGCTGACCCCGTTCGAGGCCGTGGCCGGCTCGCCGTCGATCGAGACATGGCTCCAGCGATAGAGATCGCGACCCGACAGGCGGTTGGCCGCACGCAAGGGCTCGACCGCGGAGGCGTAGGCCAGCAGCGCAAAGTCGGGAATCAGCAGGAAGCCGACATGGGCCGGAGTGCGTTCGCCCTCCTTGTCGCCAGTGGATAAGTTCGTGTCGCCCAGAGTCATATCCGACAGGCTATGTCGGCCAATCTGCGAATGACAAGGCCGTTGCCGCTTTCTCTGACCCCGAACCGGACCGCCGATGCGCTATTCCGTCTTCTCGCTGCTCGCCCAGACGCTCAAGGGCCATAAGGGCTGGCAGCCGACCTGGCGCGACGCCGCGCCCAAGCCCGAATACGACGTGCTGGTGATCGGTGGCGGCGGGCATGGCCTGGCGACCGCCTATTATCTCGCGAGCCGGCACGGCATCCGCAATGTCGCGGTGATCGAGAAGGGCTATATCGGCTCCGGCAATGTCGGGCGGAACACCACGATCATCCGCTCGAACTACCTGCTTCCGGGCAACACGCCGTTCTACGAGCTCTCGATGAAGCTCTGGGAGGGGCTGGAGCAGGACCTCAACTACAATGCGATGGTCAGCCAACGCGGCGTGCTGAACCTCTACCATTCGGACGCCCAGCGCGACGCCTATGCGCGGCGCGGCAATGCCATGCGGCTAGCCGGCGTCGATGCCGACCTGCTCGATCGCGAGCAGGTCCAAGCCATGCTGCCCTTCCTCGATTATGAGAATGGGCGCTTCCCGATCCAGGGGGGGCTGCTGCAGAAGCGCGGCGGCACGGCCCGGCACGATGCCGTCGCCTGGGGCTATGCCCATGCCGGCGACCGCAACGGCGTCGACATCGTGCAGAACTGCGAGGTCACCGGGCTGAGCATCGACAACGGCCGCATCACCGGCATCGAGACGACGCGCGGGCCGATCAAGGCGAAGAAGGTCGCGATGGCCGTCGCCGGCAACTCGTCGCGGGTCGCGGCAATGGCGGGCCTGAGGCTGCCGATCGAGAGCCATGTGCTGCAGGCCTTCGTCTCGGAAGGCGTGAAGCCGCTGATCGACACCGTCGTGACCTTCGGCGCCGGCCATTTCTATGTCAGCCAGTCCGACAAGGGTGGGCTGGTCTTCGGCGGCGACATCGACGGCTACAATTCCTACGCCCAGCGCGGCAATCTGCCGGTGATCGAGGACGTGATGGAATCGGCGATGGCGCTTTGGCCGGGCATCGGCCGCATCCGCATGCTCAGGCACTGGGGCGGCATCATGGACATGTCGATGGACGGTTCGCCGATCATCGACCACACGCCGGTCGAGGGGCTCTATCTCAATGCCGGCTGGTGCTATGGCGGCTTCAAGGCGACACCGGCCTCGGGCTTTTGCTTCGCGCACCTGATCGCGAAGGACGAGCCGCATCCGGTCGCCGCCGCCTACCGGCTCGACCGTTTCGCCACCGGGCGCGTCATCGACGAAAAGGGCGCCGGCGCCCAGCCCAACCTGCATTGAGGCGGGGGATGCTTACGCTTCCTCTTCCGTCATGGTCGGGCTTGTCCCGACCATCCGCGTCTTCCTTCGGCGAGACCTGTGTTCAAGACGTGGATGCTCGCCACAAGGGCGAGCATGACGCGGTTGGCACACGCTTCCTTCAACGCAGGGGCAACTGAACCATGCGCATCACCTGCCCCCATTGCGGCGCCCGCGACGCCCAGGAATTCACCTATCTCGGCGACGCCAATCCGAAGCGTCCTGACGGGATGGATGCGACGGAAGCCGCCATGTTCGAATACGTCCATCAGCGCGACAATCCGGCCGGCCGGCATCGCGAGCTCTGGTATCACGGCGCCGGCTGCCATGCCTGGCTGGTTGTGACGCGCGACACCCGCACCCATGCGATCGAAGCGGTCGAGACCGCGAAGCCAGCCAAATCCGGAGTCACGGCATGAGCGCCCAGCCCTTCCGCACGGCTTCTGGCGGCCTGATCGACCGGACGCAGGCACGCTCCTTCCGCTTCGACGGCCGACGCTATGAGGGCTTCGCCGGCGACACGCTCGCCTCGGCGCTGCTCGCCAATGGCGTTCGTCTGGTGGGTCGTTCGTTCAAATACCATCGCCCGCGCGGCATCCTTTCGGCCGGGCCAGAGGAGCCGAATGCGCTGGTCGAACTGCGGGCTGGTGCCCGGCGCGAGCCCAACACCCGCGCGACCGTCACCGAACTCTATCATGGCCTCGAAGCCTCAAGCCAGAACCGCTGGCCCTCGCTCGCCTTCGATCTGCTCTCGGTCAACGGACTGGTTTCGCCGGCGCTGGTGGCGGGCTTCTACTACAAGACCTTCATGTGGCCGGCCTCCTTCTGGGAGAAGCTCTACGAGCCGCTGATCCGGCGCGCCGCCGGCCTCGGCCGCGGGGCCGGGCATGAGGACCCCGACCATTACGAGAAGGCCTTCGCCTTCTGCGACCTGCTGGTGATCGGCGGCGGCCCGGCCGGGCTCTCGGCGGCGCTCGCCGCGGGGCGGGCCGGCGCCCGCGTCATCCTCTGCGACGAGGATTTCCGGCTGGGCGGCAAGCTCCTGACCGAGAAGCGCGAGATCGATGCCCGCCCGGCCATCGCGTGGGTCGCTGAGGCGCTGGCCGAGCTTTCGAGCCTGCCCGATGTCAGGATCATGCCGCGCAGCACGGTCTACGGCGTCTACGACCACGGCATATACGGCGTGGTCGAGCGCGTCGCCGACCATCTGCCGGTGCCGCCCGCGCATCAGCCGCGCCAGCGCGCCTGGCGGGTCAACGCCAAGCGCGCGATCCTCGCGGCAGGCGCAATCGAGCGGCCGATCGTCTTCGCCGGCAACGACACGCCGGGCGTCATGCTGGCGGGCGCGGTGCGCGCCTATCTCAACCGCTATGGCGTCAAGCCGGGGCGCGAGGCCGTCGTGTTCACCGCCGGCGACGATGGCTGGGCGGCGGCGCGCGACCTCGCCGCCGCTGGCGTGACCGTCACCGCGATCGTCGACCCGCGCCCAGGCGTCGACACCACGCTGAGCCTGCTCGCCGGCAAGATCGGTGCGAAGCACATCATCGGCGTCGTCGCCAGCGCCTCGGGCGGTCGCGCACTGCGCTCCGTGACCGTGCGCGAGGCCTCGGGCCGCGAATACGGCATCGCCTGCGACCTGCTCGCCGTCTCGAATGGCTGGAACCCGACTCTGCACCTGACCTCGCACCAGAATACGCGGCCGGTCTGGGATGCCGGCATCCATGCCTTCGTGCCGGGTGCGCTACCGGCGGGGCTTTCGGTCGCGGGCAGCGCCGCGGGGCGCTTCTCGCTGGCGCAGGCGCTGGAAGACGGCGCGCGCTTGGGTGCCGAGGCCGCGACCGATTGCGGCTTCGCGCCGAAGGCTGTGATGCAGCCGCCGAAGACCGACCCCGAAAGCGCCAGCCTCAGCCCCGTCTGGCGGGTCAAGGGCGGGAAGGGCAAGTTTTTCTCGGGCAAAGCCTTCGTCGATTTCCAGAACGACGTCACCGACAAGGACATCGAACTCTCGGCCCGCGAGGGCTTCCGGCCGGTCGAGCATCTCAAGCGCTACACCACGCTCGGCATGGCGACCGACCAGGGCAAGACCTCCAACATCGCCGGCCTCGCCATCATGGCCGAGCAGACCGGCAAGACGATCCCCGAGACCGGCACGACGATCTTCCGGCCGCCCTATACGCCGGTCGCGATCGGCGCGCTGGCCGGCCATCATCGCGGCAAAGAGTTCCGGCCGGCGCGGCTGAGCCCCACGCATGAATGGTCGAAGCAGCAGGGCGCCGTCTTCGTCGAGGCCGGGCAGTGGCTGCGGGCGCAATATTATCCGAGGCCCGGCGAGACCGATTGGCTGACGACGGTCAATCGCGAAGTCCTGGCCGTGCGCAGCGGCGTCGGTATCTGCGACGTCTCGACGCTCGGCAAGATCGACATACAGGGCAAGGATGCGGCCGAGTTCCTCGAGCGTGTCTATATCAACGGCTGGAAGGCGCTGCCGGTCGGCAAGGCCCGCTACGGGCTGATGCTGCGCGAGGACGGCTTCGTCATGGATGACGGCACGACCTCGCGGCTCGCCGAGACGCATTTCCTGATGACCACCACCACCGCCAATGCCGGCAAGGTGATGCAGCATCTCGAATTCTGCCATCAGGTGCTGTGGCCCGATCTCGATGTGGCGATGGTCTCGGTCTCCGAGCAATGGGCGCAGGCCTCGATCGCCGGGCCGAAGGCCCGTGTGGTGCTGCGGGGCGTGGTCGATCCGCAGCACGATCTCTCGAACGAGGCCTTCCCCTATCTCGCCGCGCGGGCGGTCACGGTCGGCGGCGGGCTGCCGGCGCGGCTGTTCCGAATCTCGTTCTCGGGCGAGCTCGCCTATGAACTCGCCGTCCCGGCCGATCAGGGCGAGGCGATGATGCGGGCGCTGATGGCGGCGGGCGCGGAGCACGGCATCACGCCGTACGGCACCGAGGCGCTCGGCGTGATGCGGATCGAGAAGGGCCATGTCGCCGGCAACGAGCTCAGCGGCCAGACCACGGCGCGCGATCTGGGCTTGAGCAAGATGATGTCGTCCAAGAAGGACTATATCGGGCGGCTGATGGCGAAGCGCGCGGCGCTGATCGAGGCCGACAGGCCGATCTTCGTCGGCTTCCGCCCGGTCAACCGCAGCGAACGCCTACGCGCCGGCGCGCACTTCATCGGGATCGGCAAGGCCGCCACGATGGAGAACGACGAGGGCTACATGACCTCCGTCGCCTATTCGCCGCATCTCGAACACTGGATGGGGCTCGGCCTGCTCAAGAACGGGCAGGCCCGCATCGGCGAGCGCATCCGCGCGGTCGATCCGGTCCGCAATGGCGATATCGAGGTCGAGATCTGCAACCCCGTCTTCCTCGACCCGGAAGGAGCGCGCCTCCATGGCTGACGCGATGACGACAGCGAACTGGACGCCGCGCGGCGCCTGGGCGGGCATCCTCGCGAGCGGCCATCTCGGCACGGTGGGCAAGACCGGCGTGCGGATCGAGGCCCGCGACGGGCTCGGCATCGCGAGCCTGATCGCCCCGGCCGCAGGCGATGCCGCGCTGGCCGCCGCCGTGAAGAGCAGCTTCGGGCTCGACCTGCCGTCCAAGCCCTCCATTACCCGCTCGGGGAAGCATGCCGCGGTCTGGGCCGGGCCCGGCCAATGGCTGCTCATCGCCGAGGATCGCGCAGGCGTCGCTGACGCATCGGCGCCGCTTTCGGACGTCGCCGCGGTCGCCGACCAGAGCTCGGGTCGCGCTGCATTGCGCCTTTCCGGCCCTCTTGTCCGCCAAGCCCTGGCCAAGGGCTGCATGCTCGATCTGCACCCGGCTGCCTTTCCCGTCGGCATGGCCGCCTTGACAAGCATCGCCCATATCGGTGTGCATCTCTGGCGGGCCGAGGACGGCCCGGAGGGAGCGGTCTTCGAGATCATGGTGGCACGCAGCTTCGCCGGCAGCTTCTGGTCCTGGCTCTCCGCCTCGGTGGCGGAGTTCGGCTGCGACATCGTCACGAGTGAAGTGTCGACCGGGCGAGGTTGAGCGCAGCGCGTCGCGCGCAGGACACGCTCTTCTTCACCTGTCATTCGGGGGTAGGCCAAAGGCCTGAGCCCGGAATGACGGCGGAGCCTGATTCATCTCACAGCCAGCGAAGGGCCGCCCCTTGCGGCGGCGTCAGCCATGTCCGACCGCACAGCCATCCTGACCCTGTCCTGCCCCGACCGTCCCGGCATCGTCTCCGCCGTCTCGACGCTGCTGTTCGAGGCCGGCTGCAACATCCTCGATGCCCAGCAGTTCGACGATATCGAGACCGGCCGCTTCTTCATGCGCGTCGTGTTCCAGCGCCTCGACGAGAGCATGACGCACGAGGCCATCGCGGCCTCCATCGGCGAGCTCGCCCAGCGCTTCGGCATGAGCTTCACGCTGCGCGAGCGCACCGCGAAGAAGCGCGTCATGCTGCTGGTCTCGAAGTTCGACCATTGCCTGACCGATCTGCTCTATCGCTGGCGCATCGGCGAATTGCCGATGCAGGTGACGGCGGTCGTCTCGAACCATGCGCGCGATCACATCGCCTCGACCGATCTCGGCGACCTGCCCTTCCACCATTTGCCCGTGACGCGGCAGAGCAAGATGGAGCAGGAGGCGGAGCTTTGGCGGCTGGTGCAGGAGACGAGGACCGATCTGGTCGTTCTGGCGCGCTACATGCAGATCCTGTCGGACGGATTTTCGGCCAAGCTGCTCGGCCGCTGCATCAATATTCATCATTCCTTCCTGCCCGGCTTCAAGGGCGCCAAACCCTATCATCAGGCCCATGAGCGCGGGGTGAAGCTGATCGGGGCGACGGCGCACTACGTCACGCCCGATCTCGACGAGGGCCCGATCATCGAGCAGGACGTCGAGCGCATCTCGCATCGCGACACGCCGGACGATCTCGTGCGCAAGGGCCGCGATATCGAGCGGCGCGTGCTGGCCCGTGCGGTGCTGCACCATCTCGAGGATCGCGTTGTCCTCAACGGAAAGAAAACGGTCGTCTTTCGGGATTGATCGGCATAAAATTGCGAACGTTCGACCACTGAAGACACAATCATTCATTTACTCCCGCCGCCGGGCGTCTCGCTCTGCGATGGGCGCGTATTTGCTCTGCGCTGCACAGTTGACGCTTTCGTTGGCACATGGCTTGCTAAAGGCGACCAAGAGGGAAAACGGCGCGGCAAGCGCCGGGCAACCAGCATTGAGCTTATGAGTGGAGAGATTCCCATGAAAGACCAGGATCTGGGCAAACTGATCGCCCGCGTGAAGGAAGGCGCCCTGTCGCGGCGCTCCTTCATCAGGAAGGCGGCGGCCATCGGCCTGGCTGCACCGTTCGCCAATCAACTGCTGGCCTTCAACGGCGTCGCGATGGCGAACGCCACCCTGCCCTACAAGCCGACCAAGGCCGGCGGCGGCGGCCCGCTCAAGATCCTGCTCTGGCAGGCACCGACGCTGCTGAACCCGCATTTCGCCTCCGGCACCAAGGACCAGATCGCCTCGCGCATCTTCTTCGAGCCGCTCGCCGGCTGGGACAAGGAAGGCAACCTGATCCCGCAGCTCGCAGCCGAGATTCCTTCCAAGGCCAATGGCGGCCTCTCGGCCGACGGCAAGGAGGTGATCTGGAAGATCAAGCCGGGCGTGAAATGGCATGACGGCAAGCCCCTCACCGCCGACGACGTCGTCTTCACCTGGGAATATGCCGCCGATCCGGCGACCGCTGCCTACACCACCGGCGCCTACAAGGACATCAAGGTCGAGAAGGTCAACGACCTGACCGTGAAGGTGATCTTCAAGGAGCCGACGCCGTTCTGGGCCGACGCCTTCGTCGGCGTCACCGGCCAGATCCTGCCCAAGCATCATTTCGGCGAGTATAAGGGCGCCAAGTCGCGTGAGGCCCCGGCCAACCTGAAGCCCGTCGGCACCGGCCCCTACAAGTTCGTCGACTTCAAGCCGGGCGACATCCTGACCGGCGAGCGCAACACCGAATACCACATCCCCAACCAGCCACATTTCGACACGCTCGAGGTCAAGGGCGGCGGTGATGCGGTCTCGGCGGCCCGCGCCGTGCTGCAGACCGGCGAATACGACTATGCCTGGAACCTCCAGGTCGAGGACGAGGTCCTCAAGCGCATGGAGACCGGCGGTCGCGGCAAGATCAGCGCCGTGGTGTCGGGCGACATCGAGTTCATCACCCTCAACACCACGGATCCGTGGACCGAGGTGGACGGCGAGCGCTCAAGCGTCAAGACCAAGCACCCGACGCTCTCGGACCCGGCCGTGCGCCAGGCGATCAACCTGCTGATCGATCGCGACTCGATCCAGAAGTTCATCTACGGCCGCGGCGGCATCGCCACGGCGAGCTTCGTCAACCAGCCGGCGCAGTTCAAGTCGAGCAAGCTGAAGTACGAGTTCAACGTCGACAAGGCGAACAAGATCCTCGACGACGCCGGCTACAAGAAGGGCGCCGACGGCATCCGCGAGAAGGATGGCAAGAAGCTCAAATACGTCTATCAGACCTCGATCAACGCCCCGCGCCAGAAGACGCAGGCGATCATCAAGCAGGCCTGCCAGCGCGCCGGCATCGACCTCGAGCTCAAGTCGGTCACGGCTTCGGTGTTCTTCTCCTCGGACGTGGCGAACCCCGACACCTACACCAAGCTCTATGTCGACATGGAGATGTACACCACCACGCAGCCGCAGCCCGATCCGGAGCGCTTCCTGAACCAGTTCACGTCCTGGGAGATCGCCAACAAGGAGAACAAGTGGCTCGGCCGCAACGTCTCGCGCTACTCGGACCCGGCTGCCGACGAGGCCTACAAGGCTGCCCAGAAGGAGCTGGATCCGGCCAAGCGCGCCGCGCTGCTGATCAAGGTCAACGAGATCTTCTGCGAGGCCAACGTCATCCTGCCGCTGCTGTCGCGCACCCGCGTCGCCGCGTCGGTCAACAACCTGTCGCATGACCACAGCGGCTGGGACGTCGACACCTGGAACCTCGCTGCCTGGTATCGCAGCTAAGACCAGAGGGAGCGGGCACCCCCGCGCGGCTGGACGTCGCGCGGGGGGCTCCGCTCCCTCTTCATTTTGACCGAGCGGAATCCGCCGCCGTTCGCACGAGCGGCCAGCCGCTATTCGTGGCGATAAAAGACCACGTTCGAAAAGAGTCTGTTTGATGGGCGCTTACCTGCTGAGGCGACTGCTGATCGCTATTCCGAGCCTGCTCGGTATCAGCCTGATCCTGTTCACCGTGCTCGCCATGGCGCCGGGAGATCCGTTCTCGGAAATGGCGACCAATCCCAATGTGCCGCCGGAAGTCCGCGAGGCGCTGCGCGCCAGCTTCGGCCTGAACGACCCGATCATGGTGCGTTATCTGCGCTGGCTCGCGGCCATGGTGCAGGGCGACTGGGGCTTCTCCTTCGCCAGCCGCATCGATGTCGACAAGCTGATCCTGCAGCGCGTCCCGACGACGCTGTTCGTCGTCGGCTCCTCGCAGATCCTGGCGCTCTGCATCGCGCTGCCGGTCGGCATCTACGCGGCGACGCGGCCCTATTCGGTCTTCGACCAGGTCGCCAACACGCTGGCCTTCGTCGGTTTCTCGCTACCGACCTTCTTCACCGGCCTGCTGCTGATCCTGATCTTCTCGGTGACGCTCGACTGGTTCCCCTTCGTCTATCGCTCCGACATCGCCGCGACCGGCTGGCGCTGGTACTGGGAGATGTTCCGTCAGGCGATCATGCCGATCACGGTTCTCGGCCTGTTCCAGGCCGCCTCCTATACCCGCTATGTGCGCTCCGCCGTGCTCGACGTCATCCGGCTCGACTACGTCACCACAGCCCGCGCCAAGGGGCTCGGCGAGAAGACCGTGACGCTGCGCCACATCACGCGCAACGCCCTCATTCCGGTCGTCACGCTCGTCGCCCTGCAGATGCCCGCCGTGTTCGGCGGCGCCATCGTCACCGAGCAGATCTTCCGTATCCCCGGGATCGGCTCGCTCCTCATCGACGCGATCCTGGCCAACGACACCCCCGTCATCATGTCGGTGACCTTCGTCTTCGCCTGCCTCGTCGTCCTGTTCAATCTCATTGCGGATCTGCTTTATGGCTGGCTCGACCCTCGCATCTCCTTCCGCTGAGCCCGTATCGGGCCCGGCCCCGACGAGCGCTGCGACCTCGCCCGGACGCGAAACGTGGAAGCGTTTCCGCCGGCACAAGCTGGCGATGGCGAGCAGCTTTGTGCTCGGCATGCTGATCCTCGGCGTCGTCATCGGCCCGTGGCTCTGGCCGGTGGCGATCAACGACATCGATTTCTCGGCGCAGCTCCAGACCCCGTCCTGGAACCACCCCTTCGGCACCGACGATCTCGGCCAGGACCTGCTGGCGCGGATGATCTATGGCGGCCGGATCTCGCTGGCCGTCGGGCTCGCGGCAATGTTCGTCGCGACCTTCTTCGGCATCGTGATCGGCGCGGTCGCCGGCATGTCGCGCGGCTATGTCGACAACTTCCTGATGTGGGTGACGGACCTGTTCCTCTCCCTGCCGCAGCTGCCGCTGCTGCTGCTCGTGATCTATTTCTTCCGCGAGCAGCTCAAGGCGGCCTTCGGCGTCGAGGGCGGCGTCTTCGTGCTGATCGTCATCGTCATCGGCGGGCTGAAATGGATGCCCGTGGCGCGGCTGGTGCGGGCGCAGTTCTTCTCGCTGCGCGAGAAGGAGTTCGTCGAGGCCGCCAGGGCCAATGGCGCGACGAAGTTCCGCCAGATGGTCCATCACATCCTGCCGAACGCTATCGGCCCGGTCATCGTCGCGGCGACGATCGAGGTCTCCTCGGCGATTATCGCGGAATCGACGCTCTCCTTCCTCGGACTCGGCTTCCCGCCGGACATCCCGACCTGGGGCCGCCTGCTGTTCGACGCCAAGGACCATCTCGACTCGGCCCCGCACTGGGCGCTTTTCCCGGGCGCTGCGATCTTCCTCACCGTGCTCTCGATCAACTTCATCGGCGACGGTCTGCGCGATGCGCTCGACCCGCGTCGAGTCATCTGACGCAAGAAGTCATCTGACCCAAACCCTTCGGAAGGCATCCGCATGACCACACCCATCCTCTCCGTCAGCAACCTGACCACCTCCTTCCGGGTCGAGGGTGCGTGGAAGCAGGTCGTCCGCAACGTCTCCTTCGATATCAAGCCGAAGGAGACCGTCGCGGTCGTCGGCGAGTCCGGTTCGGGCAAGAGCGTGACCGCGCTCTCGATCATGCGGCTGACCCCGCCCGGCTCGAGCCGGATCGAGGGGTCGATCAAGCTCGCCGGCCAGGAGTTGCTGACGCTGCCCGAGCCGCAGATGCGCAAGATCCGCGGCAACGACGTCGCAATGATCTTCCAGGAGCCGATGACCTCGCTGAACCCGGTGCTGACCATCGGCTTCCAGATCGCCGAGGCGCTGATCCTGCATCGCGGCATGTCGCGCGCCGAGGCCGAGGCGGAGACCATCCGCCTGCTGGAGAAGGTCCGCATCCCCGCCGCGAAATCGCGCTTCCACGAATATCCGCACCGCTTCTCGGGCGGCATGCGCCAGCGCGTGATGATCGCGATGGCGCTGGC
Source organism: Allobosea sp. GW822-FHT03F07 (assembly GCF_058801345.1). Classification (NCBI taxonomy): domain Bacteria; kingdom Pseudomonadati; phylum Pseudomonadota; class Alphaproteobacteria; order Hyphomicrobiales; family Alloboseaceae; genus Allobosea; species Allobosea sp. GW822-FHT03F07. The sequence goes on along the minus strand of NZ_JBXAND010000004.1, from coordinate 307,956 downwards.
CTGCAAGCCCAAGCTCCTGATCGCCGACGAGCCGACCACCGCGCTCGACGTGACGATCCAGGCGCAGATCCTGCAGCTCATCAAGCTGCTGCAGGAAGAGGAGGGCATGTCGGTGCTCTTCATCACCCACGACATGGGCGTCGTCGCCGAAATCGCCGACCGCACCGTGGTGATGTATAACGGCCAGGCGGTCGAGACCGGCGCGACCGAGGACATCTTCGCGCGCGCCCAGCACCCCTATACCCGCTCGCTGCTCTCCGCCGTGCCGAAGCTCGGCTCGATGGAAGGCCGCAAGCGGCCGATGCGCTTCCCGGTCGTCGATCGCGCCACCGGCGAATCCGATGTGCCGACCGAGACGCCCGACACCGTCAAGGCCGCCGAGCGCCCGGTGCTCGAGGTCTCGAACCTTACGACCCGCTTCGAAATCCGCTCCGGACTGCTCTCCTCGGTGACCGGCCGGGTGCATGCGGTCGAGAACGTCTCCTTCAGCGTCCAGGCCGGCGAGACGCTGGCGCTGGTCGGCGAATCCGGCTGCGGCAAGTCGACCACCGGCCGTTCGGTGATGCGCCTGATCGAGCCGCTCGCCGGCTCGGTGCTGCTCGACGGCGTCGATGTGCTGAAGCTCAACCAGAACGACCTGCGCGAACAGCGCAAGCGCATGCAGATGATCTTCCAGGACCCCTTCGCGTCGCTCAACCCGCGCATGAATGTCGGCGCTGCGATCGCCGAACCGCTCCTGATCAACAAGCTCGCGACCCGCTCGGAAGCGCGCGACCAGATCGCCGAATTGCTGCGCCGCGTCGGCCTGCAGCCCGACATGGCCAGCCGCTTCCCGCACGAGTTCTCGGGCGGCCAGCGCCAGCGCATCTGCATCGCGCGCGCGCTCGCGGTCGAGCCCAGGCTGATCGTGGCGGACGAGGCGGTCTCGGCGCTCGACGTCTCGGTCAAGGCGCAGGTCGTCAACCTGATGCTGGAACTGCAGGCCCGCATGGGCCTGGCCTATCTCTTCATCTCGCACGACATGGCCGTCGTGGAGCGCGTCAGCCATCGCGTCGCGGTGATGTATCTCGGCGAGATCGTCGAGATCGGCCCGCGCGAGGCGATCTTCGGCAATCCCCAGCACCCATACACCAAGCGCCTGCTGGCGGCCGTGCCGATCGCCGACCCGACGCGGCGCCACGAGAGGACCCCGCCCTCCAACGACGAGATCAAGAGCCCGGTGCGTGCGCCGGACTATGTCGCGCCGGTCCGCCAGTTCCGCGAAGTCTCGCCCGGTCATGCCGTGATGATCTGGGGTGAGGAGTGGGAGAAGAAGACGATCGAGGCCGTCGCGGCCTGATCCGCGACGCGGCCGAGGGCCTCTTGCAAGATCGACATGGGAATGGGGCGGGTGCGAAGGCGCCCGCCCCTTTTTCGTCGCGCATCGGCCGGTCGAACTGCCTCTCGGAACCCTGTCGTCGTCCCGGGCTTGACCCGGGACCCATTCCGCAACCTCACCGACGAGCGCTCCGGAATGGATCCCGGATCTGCGCTTCGCTCCGTCCGGGATGACACGCGCTTCAATCAAAATGCGATACGCTCTGGCTTCGCCAGGTGCGGCCGCGAACGCGGCCTCGACCAGAAACCTTACGGCTTCGGCAGATCCGGCACGCGATAGGCCGTCGTCGACTTGATGCGCTCCATCGCGAAGCGCGAGGTCACATTCTTGAGCGGGATCGTCTCGATCAGCTTCTTGTAGAAGCCGTCATAGGCCGCCATGTCGGCGACGACGACGCGCAGCATGTAGTCGACATCGCCGGCCATGCGGTAGAACTCCATCACCTCCGGCATGGCCGAAACCATCTGCGCAAACTTCTCCAGCCACGGCCCGGAATGATCCGCCGTCTCGATCTGGACGAAGACCGTCAGCCCGAGCCCGATCTTCTCCGGCGCTACCAGCGCGACGCGCTTCAGGATGACGCCCGCCTGCTCAAGCTTCTGGATGCGCTTCCAGCACGGCGTCTGCGAAAGCCCGACCCGATCGGCCAATTCGGCGATCGAGATATTGGCGTCCCCCTGCAGCACCGTCAGGATTTTCCGGTCGATTGCATCCATTCCACGTCATCCGCCAAAAAGAGAATATTGATAGCGCATATTCAGCATATAGAAGAATATTATTCTTTATAACTGATGTCACTTGTTTTCAGATAGAAAATCCTTTTCTCCATCTGTCAAGGGCGCCTGTCCGGCGCCGTCGTGACGAGGGATTTTGAACGATGGACCGCCGCCAGTTTCTGCTCGCAGGCTCTTCTCTGCTCGCTGCCGCTCCCTTGGCAGTTCCTTCCGCGCCTGCGCTGGCTCAGGCCCCCATTGCCGCCCGCATCGGCTACATCCCGATCATCGGCACCGCCCCGGTCTTCGTCGCCAATGGCGAGGGCTGGCTGAAGGAGGCCGGCATCGCGCCCACCTTCACCGTCTTCGAATCCGGCCCGAACATGATCCAGGCCTTCGCCTCGGGCACGATCGACTTCTACGTCGCCGGCATCGCACCGCTGGCGGTGGCGCGCTCACGCGGCGTCGATGTCCGCGTCGTCGCGGCGACCGCGGTTGCGGAGAACGTCTTCGTCGCCGCGCCGACCCTGGCCAAGTTCTTCACGCCGGGCTCGGCGCCGGCGGCCGCCTTCAAGGCGCACAAGACCGCGACGGGCAAGGCGGCGCGCCTCGCCACCCAGCCCGCCGGCTCGGTGCCCAATACCGTGCTGCAATACTGGCTCTGGGAGGTCGCGAAGGCCGAGAAGGGCGATGTTGAGATCGTGCCGATGGGTATCGACGCGACGCAGCAGGCGGTGCTGGCCGGCGCCGTCGAGGGCGGCATCGTGCGCGAGCCGGCGCTGACCATCGTCCAGACGCGCAACCCCGGCATCAAGCTGATCGCCGGCGGGCAGGAACTCTTCCCCGGCCAGCCGGGCACGGTCGTCGCCGGCTCGGGCGCTTTCGTGACCAAGAACCCCGAAGCCGTGCAGAAGCTGGTCGACAGCCTGGTGCGCGCCGCCGATCTGATCGCGAAGAACCCCGACAAGGCCGCGCCGCATGTCGGCGCCGCGCTCGGCAAGGGCATCGTCGACCCCGAGCTGATCCGCAAGGCGCTGATCTCGCCGGCCTCGACCTTCGAGATCGACCCGCGCAAGATCATCGAGCCCTCGCGCGCCATGCAGGCCTATCAGGTCAAGCTCGGCTCGCTGGAGAAGGAACTGCCCTTCGACGGGCTGTTCGAGACGGGGTTCTACGAGAAGGCGGCCAAGGCTGCGGGCTGAGCGGGCTTGATTGCCTCGAAGCCCTTGCATTGCGTAACCTGATCCCGCAAACGCGTGTCATTCCGGGCGACCGAAGGGAGACCCGGAATCCATTCCCGAACGCTGGCCGGCAAGGTTCAGGCATGGATCCCGGGTCTGCGCTGCGCTCCGCCCGGGATGACGGCGCATTTGGATTTGATACCGGAGTGACGTGACGTTGAATTCCCTCCGGGCACCCGCCCTCGCCTTTCTCGGCCTCGTCGCCTTCCTGCTGCTGTGGGAGGCGATCCCGTTCTTCGGGATCGTCAACCCGGCCTTCCTGCCGGGGCCGAGCGCCCTGCCGCGCGCCTTCGTCGCGGAGATCAGGTCCGGCGCCTGGCTCTCGGCGATCCTGGGTTCGCTCGGGCATTACTTCACCGGGCTGATCCTCGGCTCGCTGCTCGGCGCCGCACTCGGCGTGCTCGTTGGCATGTCGCGCACGGCCGAGGAAGCGACGGCCTGGGTCGTGCGCGTGCTGCGGCCGATCCCAGGCCTCGCCTGGGTTCCCTTCGCGATCATCTGGTTCGGCGTGAATCCGTCGGCCGCCGTGTTCATCATCGCCATCGGCGTGTTCTGGATCGTGTTCTTCGCGGCGCAGGGTGCCATTCGCGGCGTCGACCGCGACCTGATCGAGGTCGCGGACGCCTTCGGCTTCCGCTCGCCCTGGCAGCGCCTGACCAAGATCCTGCTGCCGGCGGCGATGCCCGGCATCCTGGTCGGCGTGCGCACCGCGCTCGGCCAGGCCTGGATGGCGGTGGTCGCGGCCGAGATATTCGGCGTCGCCGGCGTCGGCCAGCGCATGATGCAGGCGTCGAGCCTGCTCGCGACGGACATCGTCGTGGTCTACATGCTGACCATGGCCGGGCTCTACGGCTTTCTCGATACCCTGTTCGTCGCCTTCCAGAGATGGGTGCTGCGTTGGAAAGCGTGATCGACAAGACTGTGATCGAGATCCGGGGCCTGTCGCTGACCTTCACTCGCGACGGCGAGGCGACCGAGGTGCTGCACAAGCTCGATCTTTCGGTCGCGCGCGGCGAGTTCCTGGCGATCGTCGGCCCGTCCGGCGTCGGCAAATCGACGCTGCTGCGCGTCATCGCGGGGCTGGCCAGGCCGAGCGGCGGCGAGGTTACGATCCACGCTGCCGACACGACACGGCGGCCCGTCGCGCTGGTCTTCCAGGATTCGCGGCTGCTGCCCTGGCGCAAGGTCGTCTCGAATGTCGGCTTCGGCCTCGAGGGTCAGGTCCCGCGCGCCGCCCGCCATACGAAGGCACAGGAGATGCTCGATCTCGTCGGGCTGGGCTCGCTGGCGCAGCGCTGGCCGCACCAGCTCTCCGGCGGCCAGCGACAGCGCGTCTCGCTGGCACGCGCGCTCGCCGTCCAGCCCGAGATCCTGCTGATGGACGAGCCCTTCTCGGCACTCGACGCGCTCACGCGCGAGAACCTGCAGGACGAGTTGATCCGGGTCTGGCAGCGCACCGGCAAGACCGTGCTCTTCGTCACCCACGACATCGACGAGGCCGCCTATCTCGCCGACCGGGTGGTGATCCTCTCGGGTGCGCCCGGACAGATCATCGCCGAGCACCGCATCTCCGAGCCTCATCCGCGCAGGCGCGGCGGCGCGGCGGAAGCGGACATCGTCCGCGCGATCCGGCTCGGGCTCGGCGCCGACACGGTCAGCGACGGCGCCGCGATCTGACGCCTACTGGCGCGCCATCGGCACGCCCTGGCGGATCTTCTTCGAGAAATCCGGATCGTCGAGCGAGACCGCCCGCGCCTTCTCGCCGATGCGGCCCTGGCGGACCAGTTCCTCGAGCGGCATGTCGGCCCGGACCGCGCCGATGCGCTGGAGATAGCCGGGCAGGAAGCCGGAGAGCAGCACGCGCGGATCGAGCGGCAGCGAGAACTTCCAGCCGGGCGCGACGGAGCCGACCAGCCGGAAGACGACCGTCGTGCAGTTGGTCGTCAGCGTGTTGTACCAGCGCGGCTGCGCCGCCAGCCGATTGACGTCGTCGACATAGGCCAGCAGCACGTCGCGCGCCCGCTCCGGCGTCGCTGCGAGGCGGAAGAGCCGGACATCCTCCTTGCGGGCATGGCTGCGCAGGCCGATGAGATCGCGCTCGGGGGCGGCGACATAGGCCATCTCGTAGCTGCGGAAGAAGCCGGCGAGCGCCGACCATTCCTCGCCCTTCTCGCGCCTGACCTCGATCGAGAAGGTCAGCGGCGGCTGGTCGGCGAAGGGAAAGCTGACGAGGAGATGGGCGATCGCCTCGCCCGACCAGTAGGACAGGAACAGGTCGATGCCCTCGAGCTTGCTCAGGTCGTAGCGGCGCGTCTCCCAATGCTGGTCGTAGTCGCTCTCGCTACGCCAGTTGAAATTGCGCAGGTTCGAGACCGTGAGAGTATCGCCCTCGCGGCTGATCGCGGGCAGGCGGGCGAGCTCGGGGATCCAGTCGCGGTCATGTGACGGCGTGAAGCTCGCCCACCAGCCGAGCAGGCCGACGAACAGAAGACCAAAGGAGAGAGGCAGCCGCGCCGCGCCGGTCCACAGACCGATCGCGCCGGCGAGCCCTGCGATGCCGAAACCGATGGCGGCGACCTGTGCCGTCATGCCGGTGAGCCGGAACAGCGACAGGCCTGAACCCCAGGTTGTCGCACCGAGGACGACGAGGGTGGCGAGCAGGCGAAAGGCGAAGAGCAGGATCGTCACGCTGCCATCGTTGAAGGATCGAGCGCGGGGAACCCTCTCCCGTAGGGAGAGGGCAGGGTGAGGGGTAGGCCGTTTGACCGCTTACCACAACACCGCAGGCGCGGGGAGGCTCACCCACTGGTCCAGGGGCCTACACCTAACCCCTGCCCCTCTCACTGAACTCGGGCTTGCACGAGTTCAGCACTCGGAGTGTCGAAGTCGGGTATACCCGACTTCGATGCAGGAGAGGGGTCCCCCGTGCCTTCATCTCAAAAGCCCTGTCGTCACGCCGCCAGCGAGTTGACCGGCGCGGCCGCCTTCACGGCGTCGTCGACATGGTCCTCGAACTTCTTGAAGTTCTTGGCGAACATGCCGACGAGGTTCTTGGCGGTCTCGGCAAAGGCCGCCTTATCCTGCCAGGTCTTGACTGGATAGAGGATGTGCGGCTCGACGCCCGGCACCGAGGTCGGTACCGCGAAGCCGAAATAGGGGTCACGGCGGAAATCGGCGCGGTTGAGCGAGCCGTCGAGCGCAGCCGTCAGCAGGCGGCGGGTGACGCGGATCGGCATGCGCCGGCCGGTGCCATACTGGCCGCCAGTCCAGCCGGTGTTCACCAGCCAGCAATCGACATGGTGCTTGGCGATGAAGTCGCGCAGCAGATTGGCGTATTCCGACGGGTGCCGCGGCAGGAAGGGCGAGCCGAAGCAGGTCGAGAATTCGGGCTCGACGCCGGTAAGGCCGCGCTCGGTGCCGGCGACCTTGGCGGTGTAGCCGGAGAGGAAGTGGTACATCGCCTCGGCCGGGGTCAGCTTGGCGATCGGCGGCATCACGCCGAAGGCGTCGGCGGTGAGCATGACGATGTTCTTCGGCACGCCGGCGCGGCCGGTGCGCGAGGCATTCGGGATGAAGTCGAGCGGATAGGCCGAGCGGGTGTTCTCGGTCTTGCTGCCGTCGTCGAAATCGACCTCACGCGAGATCGGATCCATGACGATGTTCTCGAGCACCGTGCCAAAGCGCAGCGAGGCGGCGTGGATCTGCGGCTCGGCCTCGGCCGAGAGCTTGATCGTCTTGGCGTAGCAGCCGCCCTCGAAATTGAAGATGCCGTCCTTCGACCAGCCATGCTCGTCGTCGCCGATCAGGGTACGGTCGGGATCGGCCGAGAGCGTCGTCTTGCCGGTGCCGGAGAGGCCGAAGAAGATCGCGGAATCGTCCTTCGCGCCGACATTGGCCGAGCAGTGCATCGGCACGACGCCCTTCGTCGGCAGGACGAAGTTGAGATAGGTGAAGACCGACTTCTTCATCTCGCCGGCATAGGCCGAGCCGCCGATCAGCACGATCTTGCGGGTGAAGTCGATCGCGATGACGGTCTCGCTGCGGCAGCCATGGCGGGCCGGGTCGGCCCTGAAGCTCGGCAGATCGACGATCGTCATCTCGGGCGTGTAGCCCTCGAGTTCCTCGCGCGCCGGGCGGATCAGCAGGTTCCGGATGAACAGCGAGTGCCAGGCCATCTCCGTGAAGACGCGCGCCTTGACACGATGGACCGGATCGGCGCCGCCATAGAGGTCCTGTGCGAAGAGATCCTTGCCCTCGGCGTGAGCGATGAAGTCGGCCAGCAGCGTCTCGAACTGCGCCGGCGTCATCGCGTTGTTGTTGTCCCACCAGACGGTGTTCTCAGTCAGCGCGTCGCGCACGGTGAACTTGTCCTTGGGCGAGCGGCCGGTATGCGTGCCGGTGTCGGCCGTGATGGCGCCGCCCCGCGATATCTGCGACTCGCCGCGCCCGAGCGATTCCTCATAAAGCCGTGCCGCCTCGAGATTCCAGTAGACGGTCTTCAGATTGCGAAAGCCGAACGTCTCCGCCCCTTGGGCGGCGTTGAACTGACCGATGGTTTTCACAGGAACCTCCCGAGGCGGAGCCGAATGGCGACCGCCTGATCTGCAAGATGCGCGCTAGCCGAAGCCGCGCCGATGAACCAGGTAGCGTCGATAACCGTCCCTTAAGGCTATGATGGCACCGGCTCAAGGCGTCAGAAAGACGCCGGCCCGAACAATCTCGCCTAAATCGATTGAATCAAATCAACGTGGTAAATCATAGCGCTAGCTCGCCTTGCGAGCGGCGATCGCCAGTTCGACCAGCACCTTCTGGACCTCGGACGCGGTCGTCGCGACCCTCGGGAACGCCAGCCGCAACACCTTGTCCCCGAGCATGAGGTCCGCCCCGTCAGGGTCGATGCCGGTCATGCGCCAGGCGCCCGGCTCGGCCTTGAGCAGGACCGTCGCATAACCCTGGATCGCGTCAGCGTGGTCCTCGTTCATATGGTCGACGCCGCCCTCCTCCATCGCCGCCACCGCAGCAGCGGCGTCGGCGTCGCTGAGCAGGTCGGACGCCGCCAGTTCATAGGCCTTGCCGAAGCCGCCATTCAGGCTCGCGCTCTCCAGATCGAGCGCGAAGAACGAGAAGTCGCCGAAATCGGCATAGAGCGCAGCCTTGGGCTGGCGCGCCAGGAAGCGCCGGCGGACGCGTGCGCCGGTCTCGCCGTCGCGTTCGACCTTGCGGGCGCGCAGCTTCAGCGTGATGCGCGCATGGGCGAGCGGATCGCCCTTGCCGCCTGGCGCCAGCAAGAGCGAGCAGCGCGGATCGGCTTCGAGGTTGCCGGTATGGGAGGACAGCGCCGAGACGAGGATCAGCGGGGTGCCGTCGATATCGGTCGCGAGGCTGACGAGGCTCGCCGAGGGGTGGCCGTCCGCCCCAAGCGTCGCGAGCGAGCCCGAACGGGCGCTGCGCAGGAGCCGGCGACCGAGCTCGCGCGCCTGGTCGTCGGTCGGGCGGATCGGATCCCTGCGAGGTGCGGCCGGGATGGCCGCCGCGATTTGCGACTCTGTCATGGAACCTGCGGGCCTTTCGGGTCTTTCTGTGACGGGGACATAGGCAAACCGCCATGGCGCCGTTAGATTGCGGCCACGGTTTAGCCGCTCTCTCGCGAGAGTGACCCAGCTATTGCAACGCGGCCAAGAGACAAAGAGCTTATGCCAACCATTGCGCTGGTCGATGACGACCGCAACATCCTGACCTCGGTCTCCATTGCGCTCGAAGCCGAGGGCTACCGCATCATGACCTATACCGACGGCGCCTCGGCGCTGGACGGCCTGAAGCAGAATCCGCCGGATCTGGCGATCTTCGACATCAAGATGCCACGCATGGACGGGATGGAGCTGCTGCGCCGACTGCGCCAGAAGTCCGATCTGCCGGTGATCTTCCTGACCTCCAAGGACGAGGAGATCGACGAGCTCTTCGGCCTGAAGATGGGTGCCGACGACTTCATCCGAAAGCCGTTCTCGCAGCGCCTGCTGGTCGAACGCGTCAAGGCGATCCTGCGCCGCGCCGGCGCCAAGGATCCGGCCGCCGCCCCGCGCAGCGAGGATGCCAAGGCTCTCGAGCGCGGCCTGCTGCGCATGGACCCCGAGCGCCACACCTGCACCTGGAAGGGCGAGCCGGTGACGCTGACCGTCACCGAGTTCCTGATCCTGCAGTCGCTGGCGCAGCGCCCGGGCGTCGTGAAGAGCCGCAACGCCCTGATGGACGCCGCCTATGACGACGAGGTCTATGTCGATGACCGCACCATCGACAGCCACATCAAGCGCCTGCGCAAGAAGTTCAACCAGGTCGATGTCGACTTCGACATGATCGAGACCTTGTATGGCGTCGGCTACCGCTTCAAGGAAAGCTGACACGGCCGTCATCGCGCGCGTGGCGAAGCGATCCGGGAGCGCCTCCGGCTGCTGGACTGCTTCGCTACGCTCGCAATGACGGGCACGGAACACAACGGACCCGATGGCGACGATCGACCAGGAACGCAGAACGGAGGTCCGCAGCAGAGTGCGTGGGCCGAGCCTGCGCCAGCGCGTCCGCGCCGTCATTCGCCGCAGCCTGCGTGCGATCTCGTCGCGGGCGGCGTCCAGCCTGACGCGGCGCATCGTCGTGCTCAATGTCGGCGGGCTCGTCGCGCTGCTCGTCGGCTTCCTATACCTCAACCAGTTCCGCGAGGGCCTAATCGAGTCGCGGGTGCAGAGCCTGCTAACGCAGGGCGAGATCATCGCCGGCGCGATCGCGGCGTCGGCGACCGTCGAGACCGATGCGATCACCATCGATCCCGACAAGCTGCTGCAGCTCCAGGCCGGCGAGAGCGCAGGCATCGCCGAAGACCCGCTCGATTTCTCGATCAATCCGGAAAAGGTCGCGCCGCTGCTGCGCCGGCTGGTGACGCCGACCAAGACCCGGGCGCGCATCTATGATCGCGACGGGCTCCTGACTCTGGACTCGCGCAGCCTCTATTCGCGCGGCGACGTGCTGCGGCTCGACCTGCCGCGTGTCGGCGAGCCCGACGAGGCGCCGCTGCTGGAGCGGACCTGGAACCTGCTGCGCAACCGCCTCGGCCGGGCCGACATGCCGGTCTATGACGATTTCGAGAATGCCAACGGCAAATCCTATCTCGAGGTCGCGCGCGCGCTGAACGGCACGCCGGCCAGCGTGGTTCGGGTGAACGCTCGCGGCCAGACCATCGTCTCGGTTGCCGTGCCCGTACAGCGCTTCCGCGCCGTCAAAGGCGCACTGCTGCTCTCGACACAGGGCGGCGACATCGACACGGTCATCGCCTCCGAACGCTATGCGATCTTCCAGGTCTTCGCGATCTCGGCCGCCGTGATGATCGTGCTCTCCGTGCTCCTCGCCGGCACCATCGCCGAGCCGATCCGCAAGCTCGCCGACGCCGCCCAGCGTGTGCGCCGGGGCGTGAAGTCGCGCGAGCAGATTCCCGATTTCGCCAGCCGCCATGACGAGATCGGCCACCTCTCCGGCTCGCTGCGGGACATGACCAAGGCCCTCTACAGCCGCATCGAGGCGATCGAGAGCTTCGCCGCCGATGTCGCCCATGAGCTGAAGAACCCGCTCACCTCGCTGCGCAGCGCGGTCGAGACGCTGCCGCGCGCCAAGTCCGACGAATCGCGCGGACGCCTGCTCGCGGTGATCCAGCACGATGTCCGGCGCCTCGACCGCCTGATCTCGGACATCTCCGACGCCTCGCGGCTCGATGCCGAACTCGCGCGCAACGATGCCGCGCCGGTCGATCTGGCGCAGGTGCTCGAGGCCGTGGTCTCCTTGCAGAACGAGACCCGCCGCGAGGGCCAGCCCAAGATCGAACTCGTCACCGAGCGGCGCGGCCAGCGGCCTGGCGGTCGCGACGGTTTCCTGGTGATCGGCCATGATTCCAGGCTCGGACAGGTCCTCGTCAACCTGATCGACAACGCGCGCTCCTTCTCCCCGGCCGACAAGCCGGTCCGCGTCATGCTGTCGCGCGTCGCGAACGACGTGCTGGTCACGGTCGAGGACGACGGGCCGGGCATCGAGCCGCACGCACTGGAACGGGTCTTCGAGCGCTTCTACACGGACCGCCCGAATGAAGGCTTCGGCCAGAATTCGGGGCTGGGACTGTCGATCTCGCGCCAGATCATCGAGGCGCATCGCGGCACGATCCGTGCGGAAAACCGGCTCGGCCCGCCCGGACCCGATGGCGAGCAGCCGCGGCTCGGCGCTCGCTTCATCGTCTGCCTGCCGGCGGTGCCGAAAGCAGCCTGAGCGACAGCCATGAGCGACAGCTCCATTCATGCGACGACGGTCGCGATCGGTGAGGCCGGAGTGCTCATCCGGGGAGAATCCGGGGCTGGAAAGTCGGTTCTGGCGCTGGCGCTGATCGCGCAGGCGCAATTGGCCGGCCAGTTCGCGCGGCTTGTCGCCGACGACCGAACCGCGCTGCGCGCGCGCAGCGGGCGGCTCCTCGCGCAGCCCGTTCCGCCTCTGGAGGGGCTGATCGAGCGCCGTGGGCTCGGGCTCACGCCGGAGCCGCATCAGCCGGCCGTCGTCGTGCGCCTCGTCGTCGACCTCAGCGGGAGCGAGCCGGCGCGCATGCCCGAGCCCGAGGATCTCGTAGAGAGGCTGGCGGGGATCGACCTGCCGCGCCTGACCCTGATGGGGCGCCCGGGCGACGAGCGGATGGTGCTGGCCGCCCTGCGACTGTTCACGGATAGCGTTTGATGTCGATAATTCGACAAGTTTCCATCTGCCCCGCTTGCCTATCCTTCGCACCTGCCGCATAAACCGCGACCTTGTCTGGGCGCTTTCGGGCGCTCTCCGGTGCCAGAGTTGAATGATCGGACTGGTCCTCGTGACGCATGGGCATCTGGCCACGGAGTTCCGTGCCGCGCTCGAACACGTCGTCGGCCCTCAGCAGAACCTCGCCACCATCGCCATCGCTCCCGATGACGACATGGAAAGCCGTCGCCGCGACATCATCGCGGCGGTCGAGCAGGTCGAAAACGGCAGCGGCGTGATAGTCCTGACCGACATGTTCGGCGGCACGCCGTCCAACCTCGCCATCTCGGTGATGGAGCCGGGCCGCATCGACGTCGTCGCCGGCATCAACCTGCCGATGCTGATCAAGCTCGCCAGCGTGCGCGAGGAGAAGACCCTCGACGAAGCGGTGACCAGCGCGCAGGATGCGGGCCGCAAATACATCACCGTCGCCAGCCGGGTGCTGGCCGGCAAGTAGGGGCTCTCCGTGGACGTCAGGCGCGAAGCCGAGGATTGCGACTGCCCGCAGGTCGAGATTCCGGCCGGCGCGCTCCATGGCGAGTTCGAGATCATCAACAAGAAGGGGCTGCACGCCCGCGCCACGGCGAAATTCGTGCAATGCGCCTCGAGCTTCGACGCCGACGTCACCGTCACCCGCTGCGGCGAGACGGTCGGCGCGACCTCGATCATGGGCATCCTGACGCTGGGCGCCGGCATCGGCTCGACCATCACGGTCGTGGCGACGGGCCGCGAGGCGAAGGAAGCGCTGGCGGCGCTGGAAGCGCTCGTTGCTGACAGGTTCGGCGAGGGGGAATAGCCCCTGATGTGGCGCGACACGCAGGCTTTGCTGGCTTTCGCCAAAGCCGCTGGCGTCGTCGTTGGGCTCGGCTGCTTTTTCGTACTTCTGTTCAGAGGGCGCATCTCGCTTCGCGCCATGCGCGAGCGGCGCTGGTGGTGGCTGTAAGGCTCTCGGTCTCGGTCGTCCGTGTGACGACCGCCCAGGTCTTCCTTGATCGAGGGCGATGTTCAAGACGGGGGTGCTCGGGACAAGCCCGACCATGACACCACACACACGGCGTGCGCCCGCGAACTCAAGACATAAAGACATCTTTATATCTTTGATTGCACTCCGCAGCCGACGCTGCTAAAGACCCGCCCGTCATTCAAGCACCCTCTGCAAGAGCCCCTTGCAGGAACGAGCAGTGGAGCACGCCCCGTGTCGAAGACCGATTACGTCGTCAAGGACATCAGCCTCGCGGATTACGGCCGCAAGGAAATCAACATGGCCCAGGACGAGATGCCGGGCCTGATGGCGATCCGCGCCGAGCACAAGGGCAAGTTCCCGCTCAAGGGCGCCCGCATCGCCGGCTGCCTGCACATGACCATCCAGACCGCCGTGCTGATCGAGACGCTGAAGGAACTCGGCGCCGATGTGCGCTGGTCGTCCTGCAACATCTTCTCGACCCAGGACCACGCCGCAGCTGCGATCGCCGCGACCGGCACCCCGGTCTTCGCCATCAAGGGCGAGACGCTGGAGGACTACTGGGAGTACGTGCTGAAGACCGCGACCTGGGGCGACGGCGGCACGCCGAACATGATCCTGGACGACGGCGGCGACCTGACCATGCTGATCATCCTCGGCGCCGAGGCGGAAGCCGGCAAGGCCGAGTTCCTGGACAAGCCGGGCAATGAGGAAGAGACCATCTTCTTCAAGCTGATCAAGCGCGAGCTCAAGGCCAATCCGGGCTGGTTCACCAAGACCCGCGCCGCGATCAAGGGCGTCTCGGAAGAGACCACCACGGGCGTTCACCGCCTGTATGAGCTGGCCAAGGCCGGCCGCATGCCCTTCCCGGCGATCAACGTCAACGACTCCGTCACCAAGTCGAAGTTCGACAACCTCTATGGCTGCCGCGAGTCGCTGGTCGACGCCATCCGTCGCGGCACCGACGTAATGATGTCGGGCAAGGTCGCGGTCGTCTGCGGCTATGGCGACGTCGGCAAGGGCTCGGCCGCCTCGCTGCGTCAGGCCGGCTGCCGCGTGCTCGTCACCGAGATCGATCCGATCTGCGCGCTGCAGGCGGCGATGGAGGGCTATGAGGTCGTGACGATGGAAGACGCCGCCCCGCGCGCCGACATCTTCGTCACCGCCACCGGCAATCTCGACGTCATTACCGTCGAGCATATGCGCGCCATGAAGCACCGCGCCATCGTCTGCAACATCGGCCACTTCGATTCCGAGATCCAGGTCGCGGGCCTGAAGAACTTCAAGTGGGACAACGTCAAGCCGCAGGTCGACGAGGTCGAGTTCCCCGATGGCAAGCGCATCATCCTGCTCTCGGAAGGCCGCCTGGTGAACCTCGGCAACGCCACGGGCCACCCGTCCTTCGTGATGTCCTGCTCGTTCTCGAACCAGACTCTGGCCCAGGTCGAGCTCTGGAACCACCACGCCAAATACGAGAACAAGGTCTACACCCTGCCGAAGCATCTCGACGAGAAGGTCGCGGCGCTGCACCTCGCCAAGGTCGGCGCCAAGCTGACCGTGCTGAACGATGCGCAGGCAAAGTATCTCGGTCTGGCCCCGACCGGCCCGTTCAAGCCTGAACTCTACCGCTACTGACATCCGGCACAGTCCGAATGCGAGAAGGTCCGGCGTTCGCGCCGGGCCTTTTTGTTTGCCGGAAGGCTGAGTCCTTTCGGCATCACCGCTACTAATAGAATCGCAGCCGGCCAGAGCCCCTATGGATTGATGGCGGACGGCTTCCAGTTCGGTGCTTTCAAAATTCGCCCGATTTACCGGCCATTAAGCACTTCCTGCCGGACTCCACGGATGAGTAGAGTGAAGCTGATTCGGGCTCAGCGCCCTTGCGCGAACCGGATCGACACGCAGTGATCGGTGTCGTGGCAGGCGTGCGTCGGGTGCCCTTCGAAGTGGCCTCCCTGGACGGCGTAGCGTCGTTCAATGCCCGGTTTCGAATGCACCGAACACCCGGCGGCCCTGCGCTGCCCACGAGGAAGACGGACGCGGGATGAAACGGTCGAGCCGACAGGAACGGAGCAGCGGTGGCTGGCGCCGGCATGCGCTTGTGCCGGGGCTCGCAGCCAGCCAGGCCCCCTCCGCCGCGCTGGCCCAGGGCGAATGGCTGGCACCGCTGCGCCCCGACCTCTTCAGCACCGGCGCCCTCTCGGTGATCGTCGCCGGGCTCACCGTCTTTGCCGCGACCACATCGCTGGTCTATGTCCGCGAGCGCTCGCGCTGGCAGCGCCGCGAGAACGAGCTCGCGCGCGAACTCGAAACCGCGCGCGGGCAGCAGGACCGCCTGTCGGCGCTGCTCGCCGCCGATCCGCAGGTCGTCGTCTCCTGGAACGGGCGCAATGCCGAGCCGATCTTCGAAGGCGACAGCGGCTTCCTCGGCGCGCCCGGTGCAACGCTTGCGCTCGCCTATGGCGCCTGGGCTCCGCCAGCCGATGCCAAGAAACTCGAACTGGCCACGGACGCCCTGAAGGAACGCGGCGAGTCCTTCGGCTTCACATTGCGCAGCAAGACGGGCCCCTTCATCGATGTCGAGGGACGGCCCGTGGCTGGCCGCGCCGTCATCCGCTTCCGCGAGGTCACGGGCGAGCGCGCCCAGGTGCTGGCGGTGCGCGGCGAGCTGGAGCGCGTCAGCGGCGACCACAAGACGCTCGCCGGGCTGCTCGCCGGGCTGCCTCAGCCGGCCTGGACCCGGACGCCCGAGGGGCGCCTGAGCTGGTGCAACGCCGCCTATGCGCGCGCCGTCGAGGCCGCCGACGGCAGCGAAGCCGTCAAGAACGGACTCGAATTGCTCGACCGCAGCGAGCGCGAGGGCGCAGCCAGGGCTCGGCGCGAGGGCCAGTCCTTCTCGGTGCGGGCCCCTGCCATCGTCGCCGGACAACGCCGCACGCTCGACATCCTCGAATTGCCGACGCCGACGGGATTTGCCGGCATCGCCACCGATATGAGCGAGCTGGAAGCCGTTCGGGCCGATCTGCAGCGCCAGATGGACGCCCATATCCGCACGCTCGACAGGCTCAAGACGGCGGTCGCCGTGTTCGACGCCTCGCAGCGGCTGGTCTATCGCAATCCCGGCTTCGAGACGCTGTGGTCGCTCGATGCCGGTTTCCTCGACGGCCAGCCGAGCGACAGCGAAATCCTCGACCGCCTGCGCTCCGAACGGCGCCTGCCGGAACTCGGCGACTATCGGAGCTGGAAGGCCGGCGTCCAGGCCGCCTATACCTCGACGCGCGCCAATGAGGATTGGTGGTATCTGCCGGACGGGCGCACCATCCATGTCGTCGCCAGCCCCAATCCGCAGGGCGGCGTGACCTATCTGCTCGACGACGTGACCGAGCGCTTCACGCTCGAGTCACGCTTCAACGCACTGTCGCGGACGCAGCGCGAGACGCTCGACTCGCTGCGCGAGGGCGTCGCCGTGTTCGGCTCGGACGGGCGGCTCAAGCTCTCCAACCCCGCCTTCGCGCAGTCCTGGAAGATCCAGACCGACCTCACGAGCGCCGCCCCCCATATCGACGAAGTCGTCAGGCTGTGCCGGCCGCTGTTCCCGCAGGACGAGATCTGGAGCGAGTTGCACAGCGTCGTCACCGGCGTGCGCGATGCGCGCGAGGACTATGGCTGCCGGATGGAACGGCGCGACGGCACGGTGCTGGACTGCGCGGCCGCCCCGCTGCCGGACGGGGCGACGCTGATCACCTTCGCCGACGTCACCGCCAGCGTGAATGTCGAGCGCGCCCTGACCGAGAAGAACGAGGCGCTGGAGAAGGTCTCGCGGCTGCGCGAGGACTTCGTCCACCACGTCTCCTATGAGCTGCGCTCGCCGCTGACCAACATCATCGGCTTCGCACAGTTGCTTGGCACGGAGGCGATCGGCGCGCTGAACGAGAAGCAGCGCGACTACACCTCGCACATCGTGCGTTCCTCGGGCGCGCTGCTCGCCATTATCAACGACATCCTCGACCTCGCGACGATCGACAACGGCGCGCTGACGCTGGAGCTCGAGGAGGTCGACGTCGCCGAGACCATCGCCCAGGCGGCGGCCGGGCTGCATGACCGCCTGACCGACAGCAAGCTCGACCTCAAGGTCGAGATCGCCCCTCAGACCGGCCCGCTGCGGGCCGACGGCAAGCGGCTGCGCCAGGTCCTGTTCAACCTGATCTCGAACGCGATCGGCTTCTCCTCGCCGGGCCAGACCATCACGGTCAGCGCCGTCCGTAGCGGCAACGATGTCCGCATCACCGTCGCCGACCAGGGCCGCGGCATCCCCGCCGAGGTCAAGGAGAAGGTGTTCGACCGCTTCGAGAGCCATTCGCTCGGTTCGAACCATCGCGGCGTGGGGCTCGGCCTCTCGATCGTGCGCTCGATCGTCGAGCTGCATGGCGGCCATGTCGAGCTCGACTCGGCGCCGGGGCGCGGCACGCGCGTGACAGCCGTGTTCCCCTCCGAAGGCCTGCGGATGTCGGACGCGGCGGAATGACCGAGGAAGCTCGGAAGAGCGGCACGCACAGGCTGGTGCTGGCCGACGAGGCCGCGACGCTGCGGCTGGCCGCCGATCTCGCCGCGATCCTGAAGCCCGGCGACATCGTCGCGCTGTCGGGCCATCTCGGCGCCGGAAAGTCGCTGCTGGCACGCGCCATCCTGCGCGAACTCGCGGATGATCCGGCGCTCGAAGCCCCGAGCCCGACCTTCACGCTGGTCCAGAACTACGAGACGCCGCGCGGCAGCGTGCTCCATGCCGATCTCTACCGCGTCCGCTCCCCCGAGGAGCTCGACGACATCGGCCTCGTCGAGGATCTCGACCGCCTGATCACCCTGGTCGAATGGCCCGACCGCGCCGGCGCACGGCTGCCGGGCGGCCGCCGTCTCGACATCGTGCTCGACGTCGATCCGCAGAACCCGGAGACCGGCCGCATCGCCGATCTCTCCGGCGGGGTACTCTGGCGCCAACGGCTCTCGATCGCGATCGCGACGCGTCGCCTGATCGACGAGGCCGGCTGGGGCGAAGCACGGCGCGACTACATGCAGGGCGACGCCTCGAGCCGCGCCTATGAGCGGCTGACGCAGGCCGACGGCACGAGCGCCGTGCTGATGATCTCGCCGCCGCGCCCGGACGGCCCGGCGATCCGGCTCGGCAAGCCCTATAGCGCCATCGCGCATCTGGCGGAGACCGTCGACGCCTTCGTCGCGATGGATCGCGGGCTGCACTCGCTGGGTTATTCGGCGCCCGAGATCTACGCGCAGGATCTCTCGACGGGGCTGCTGCTGATCGAGGATC
This sequence comes from Allobosea sp. GW822-FHT03F07, assembly GCF_058801345.1. NCBI lineage: Bacteria > Pseudomonadati > Pseudomonadota > Alphaproteobacteria > Hyphomicrobiales > Alloboseaceae > Allobosea > Allobosea sp. GW822-FHT03F07. Next base: position 289,529 of record NZ_JBXAND010000004.1, on the reverse strand, counting down.
TCGGCAGCGAAGGCGTGGTCGATGCCGACGGACCGATCCCCGAGCGCTATGAGGCGGCGGCGCGCCTGCTCGCCGACCTGCACCGCCACACCCTGCCGACGATCCTGCCGGTGACGGAAGGACGCGACCATGTCGTGCCTGACTATGACCGCGGCGCGCTCGCGATCGAGACCGAGCTGGTCCTCGAATGGTATGCGCCCCATATCGCCGGCGTGACCCTTCCGGCCGTGACGCAGGCCGAATTCTCGCGGATCTGGAACCGGCTCTTCAACGAGATCCTGGAGGCGCCGGGCACCTGGACGCTGCGCGACTTCCACTCGCCCAACCTGATCTGGCTGCCCGAACGCGAGGGTCATGCCAAGCTCGGGCTGATCGACTTCCAGGACGCGGTGATCGGCCACCCGGCCTACGACCTCGCCTCGCTCGGGCAGGATGCGCGGATCGACGTGCCCGCCGCACTCGAATTGCGGATCCTGGCCGCTTATGGCGCGGCGCGGCGCAATGATGATCCGGAGTTCGACCTCGCCGGCTTCGCCCGCGCCTATGCGATCATGGGCACGCAGCGCAACACCAAGATCGCCGGCATCTTTGCAAGACTCGACAAGCGCGACGGCAAGCCGGCCTATCTCAAGCATCTGCCGCGCATCGAGGCCTATCTGCGCCGCAACCTGGAGCACCCCGCGCTCGAAGAGCTGAAGGGTTGGTACCAGGCGCATCTGCCGAAGCTGTTCGAGGTGGAGTGAGTTCGCCCGGCTCCGTCATGCTCGCCCTTGTGGCGAGCATCCACGCCTTGAACACGCCCCGCGACCAGCGAAGACGTGGATGGTCGGGACAAGCCCGACCATGACGCGCTATGAACCAAGCTCGCTCGCAGCCGGGAGATTCGCGTGACGCAGGCCAGTTCTCGACCGATCCGCCGGGCCATGGTTCTGGCGGCCGGACTTGGCCAGCGCATGCGCCCGATCACCGACACGCTGCCCAAGCCGCTCGTCGCGATCGGCGGCAAGCCGATGCTGGATCACGCGCTCGACCGGCTCGCCGAGGCCGGTGTCGAACAGGCCGTGGTCAACGTCCATCATCTCGCCGGGCAGATCGAGACGCATCTCGCTTCACGCGCCACGCCGCGGATCACGATCTCGGACGAGCGGGCGCAGCTTCTGGAAACCGGCGGGGGCGTGAAGAAGGCCCTGCCGCTGCTCGGACCGGGCCCCTTCTTCCACGTCAACTCCGATTCGCTCTGGAGCGAAACGGAACGCTCCAACATGAGCGCGATGGCGACGGCCTGGGACCCCAGCAGGATGGACATGCTGCTGCTGCTGGCCGAGCGCGAGGGCAGCGTCGGCTTCGATGGGCGCGGCGACTTCTTCCGCGACGAGGACGGGCTGCTGACGCGGCGTGGCAGCGCGACGAGCGCACCTTACGTCTATGCCGGCGTCGCCATCATGAAGCCCGAGCTGTTTTCGCACACGCCCGAGGGCCCGTTCTCGCTCAACCTGCTGTTCGACCGCGCTATCGCGGCCGGCCGGTTGCACGGCCTCGTCCTCGAAGGCCAATGGCTGCATGTCGGCACGCCCGAGGCGATCGGACCTGCGGAAGCAGCCTTCACCGCAGCCAATCGGGTCCATGCCTGAGCTGAACCTCTTCTCCATCCCGGCCGGCGCTCCGTTTTTGGAGGTGCTGGCGCAGGCGATGCTGGAGGGGCGGTTCGGGCGGGTCCACGACCCTGATGACCCGGCCGCCATGGCGCGGGCAACGCTCTATTTGCCGACGCGGCGGGCTGCGCGCGCCTTCGCCGCCTGCCTCTCCGACAAGCTCGACGGACGGCCGCTGCTGCTGCCGCGCATCATGCCGCTCGGCGATGTCGACGAGGCCGAGACCGCGCTGATCGGCGCCGGCGCCTGGGCCGAGGGGCGGCTCGGGCCAATCGATCCGCTGGCGCGGCGCATGCTGCTGACCCGGCTCGTCGATGCCTGGGGCCGCAGCGCCAATCGCAGCCATCTCAGGCTTGATCCGTCCGAACCCGCGCTGGTGCCGGCGACATTGGCCGAGGCCTATGGGCTGGCCGGCGACCTCGCAGCCCTGCTCGACCAGATGCAGACGGAGGACGTCGCGATCGAGTGCCTGGCCAGGCTCGACGCGGCGCGCTTCGACCGAATCTGGCAGCTCAACGCCAGCTTCCTCGCCATTCTCGGCGAGGCTTGGCCAGACATTCTCGCGGAGCGCGGCGCCTGCGACCCCGCGGATTTCCGCAACCGCATGCTCGCCGCCGAGCGCGAGCGACTGCTCTCGGGCGCAGTCACAGGGCCGATCATCGCGGCAGGCTCGACCGGCACGGTGCCCGCCACGGCGCGGCTGCTGGCGGCGATCGCGAGACTGCCGAACGGCGCGGTCGTGCTGCCGGGCATCGATCTCGACCTTGCCGATCCGGCCTGGAACGCGATCGCCGAGGAGCCTGCGCCCTCGCATCCGCAGGCGGCGCTGCATCATCTGCTGGAAACCCTGCAGGCGACCCGCGACGACGTCCGGAGCCTGGTGCAACCGGATGCCCCGCGCGCCGCCCGGTCCCGGCTGCTGCGCGAAGCCCTGCTGCCGGCCTCGGTCACCCAGAGCTGGGCCGATCTGCGCGAGCGGCTCGACGCCGACGAGGCCGCCCGCGCCTTCCAAACCCTGTGTCTCGTCGAGGCGGCCGACGAGCGGCAGGAGGCTCTGACTGTCGCGATCGCGCTGCGCGAGACGCTGGAGGAGCCCGGCCGGCAGGCGGCGCTGATCACGCCCGATCGGGGCCTCGCCGAACGCGTCACCGTCGAGCTCAGGCGCTGGGGTGTGGAGGTCGACGATTCCGCCGGGCTGCCGCTGGCGCGCTGGCCGGCCGGCTCGCTGTTGCGCCTGATCCTGGAAGCGGCGCTGGCGCAGTTGACGCCGACCGCACTCGTGTCGCTGCTGGCGCATCCGCTCTGCCGGCTCGGCCTAGCGCGCGCGGATGTCGAGCGCGGCGCCTCGGCGCTCGAGATCGGGCTGTGGCGCGGTGTGGCCGTGGGCAAGGGGCTGGCGGGTCTGCATGTCAGCCTGACGCAATGGGACGACATGCGCAGCGCGCGGCATGCGCCCGGCCCGCGCCGTCGGCTGACCGAGGGCGATCAGGCGGCCGCGACTGCGATCCTGAACCGTCTGGGAGAGGCGTTCGCGCCCTTGCTGGAGGCGCTCTTCCTGGCCGCGCCCGCGCTGGCAGGGGTGATGCAGGCGGCACGGTCAGCGCTCGAAGCCGTCAGCCGCGACGAGGACGGCCCTGCCCTCGCTTTCACCGGCCCTGACGGCGAAGCGCTGGCCAGCCTGTTCGACGATCTCGGCGCCGCTGAAGCCGACATGCCCGCCGGCGGACGGCCAGCCGATTTCGTCGCCATCCTCGACGGGCTTCTGGCCGAGCGGGTGGTGCAGCGGACGGGGGGCGGTCATCCGCGCGTGAAGATCTGGGGCCTGCTCGAAGCCCGCCTTCTCGAGGCCGACCATGTCGTGCTCGGCGGGCTGAACGAGACCGTCTGGCCGCCGGAGACGAAGACGGATTCCTTCCTCAACCGGCCGATGCGGGCCGAGCTCGGCCTGTCGCCTCCGGAACGGCGCATCGGCCAGACCGCGCACGACTTCGTGCAGGCGCTCGGGGCATCGCAGGTCACGCTGACCCGTGCGCGCAAGGCCGGCGAGGCGGAGACCATCGCCTCGCGCTTCTGGCAGCGGCTGAAGGCTGTGACGCCTGCGGCGGTCTGGGGCGAGGCACTCGCCCGCGGCGCGCGGCTGACGGCATTCGCCTCGGCGCTGTCCGCCCCTGCGCCCGTCCGCCCGGTGGCACGCCCGGCGCCGAAACCGCCGCGCGCGCTGCAGCCGCTCTCGCTCAGCGTCACCGATGTCGAGACGCTCTATCGCGACCCCTACCAGATCCATGCCCGCAAGATCCTGAAGCTCGATGCGCTGGACGCGCTGATCGAGGACCCGGGGGCGCAGGATCGTGGCAACCTGCTGCACGACATCGTCGCGGATTTCGCCCTCGCCTATCCCGAGCAGTTGCCGGCCGACGCTCTGGCGCGGCTGATCGAGATCGGCGCGTCGAAGTTCCGCCAGTTCGACGATGCGCCGGAGGTGCGCGCCTTCTGGTGGCCGCGCTTCCTGATCACGGCCGGACATTTCATCGCCTGGGAGGGGCGGCGGCGCGGTGAGATCGCGCGTATCGGTGTCGAACTCGGCACGGGTACTGATTTCGCCCTGACCGACGGATCCAGCTTCAGGCTCAGCGGCCGGGCGGACCGGATCGAGCTGACGCGCGAGCCGGCCTTGCGCATCATCGACTTCAAGACCGGCGCGCCGCCGAGCAAGGCGCAGGTCGAGAAGGGCTTCGCGCCGCAACTGACGCTGGAGGCGGAGCTTGCGGCGCGGGCCGGCTTCCCGCCCCTGGCCGGCCCGACGCCGGTCGCGGCGCTGCTTTACCTCAAGCTTCACCACGATCCGAAAAGCTGGGCCAAGGACAAGCCGCTCGATTTCGACGGCGAGCCGCTGGCCGATGTCGCCGCGCGCCATCTCCAGCGCCTGCTGGACCATCTCGACGCACTGCGCGGCGGCCGCGAGGCCTTCGTTTCGCGAAGGGCACCCGACTATATCCGCTACGCCTCGCCTTACGACCATCTGGCACGGGTCAAGGAGTGGGCCGCCGCCTCCGACAGCGACGAGGGGAGCGAAGCGTGAAGCCGGGCTGGATCGTCCCGCCGCTGACGAACCAGCGCCAGGCGCTGGCCGCCCATCCGCGCCTCAGCGCCTGGGTCTCGGCCAATGCCGGCTCGGGCAAGACCCATGTGCTGGTCAACCGCGTCCTGCGGCTCCTGCTCGACGGAGTCGCGCCGAGCCGTCTGCTCTGCATCACCTATACCAAGGCAGCCGCCGCCAATATGGCGAACCGCGTCTTCGCCGCGCTCAGCGCCTGGGCGACGCTGCCCGAAAAAGATCTGATCGACACGCTGGCGAAGCTGACCGGCGAGCAGCCGTCAGCGCCGCAGCGCGCGGATGCGCGACGGCTGTTCGCGCAGGCGCTGGAGACGCCGGGCGGACTCAAGATCGAGACCATCCACGCCTTCTGCACGCGCGTGCTGCAATCGGCACCGTTCGAGGCGAATGTGCCGCCGCGCTTCGAGGTGGCCGACGATCTCGCCCAGGCCGAGATGCTGCGCGAGGCGCGGCGCGAATTGCTGCGGGCCGTCGCGGCCGATCCGCAGGGCGCGGAAGCCGAGGCGCTCGACCTGCTCGCCCATCAGGCGGCACAGGATACCTTCGACGCGATGATGCAGGAGGCCTTGCGCCAGCGTGCCCTGTTCAACGACGCGGACGGGCGCGCCCGCGATCCGGGTGAGATGCGGGACGGCATCGCCGCGGTCCTGGGGATCGCGCCTGATCTGTCGGCCGCGACCGTCAAGGCCGATTTCCGCAGCGCAATCGCTGAGATCGCGGGATTGGGCGGGCTGATCGAGGCGCTGGCCGTCGGCAGCCAGACGCGGCAGAATTTCGCCGCGACGCTTCGTTCCCTGCTCGCCGGCGTCGACGATGGCGATCCCATCGCGTTCTGCCGGCGCGGCTTCATCACCGATGCCGGGACGATCAACATCAACATCAGGGGCAAGGGCAAGTCGGAGTTCGAGCCCCCCCTTCTGGCTGTGCTCGACGAGCTGGCTGGGCTTCTGCTCGCAGCCGCCGACCAGTTGAACGCCATCGCGATCCGCGACCGCAGCCATGCGCTGGCCCTGCTGGTGACGCGGATGCTCGCCTCCTATCAGCGCCAGAAGAGCGAGCGCTCGCTGCTCGACTATGATGATCTGATCGCCAGGACGCGCTCGCTGCTGACCCGGGTCGAGGCCGCCTGGGTGCTCTACAAGCTCGATGCGGGAATAGACCACATCCTGCTCGACGAGGCGCAGGACACCAGCGAGGCGCAATGGGCGATCCTGCGCAAGCTCGCCGAGGAGTTCAGCGCCGGCGAAAGCGGGCGTGAGGAGAGCCTGAAACCCCGCACCGTCTTCGTCGTCGGTGACGAGAAGCAGTCGATCTACGGCTTCCAGGGCGCCGCGCCCGCCGCCTTCAACGAGCAGAAGCGGCAGCTCGGGCAGCGCATTATGGAAGCCGAGCAGCGCTTCGAGCCGATCAGCCTCAACACCTCCTTCCGCTCGGCGCCCGACATCATGCAGGCGGTCGATGCGGTCTTCGCCCTGCCCGAGCATGCGCGCGGGCTCGTTTTCGACGGCGCGGACCGGCCGGAGACCCATGACACGGTGCGCCGTGGCGCGGCGGGCTGCGTCGATCTCTGGCCGCTCTGCGCCAACGACACCGCAGAGCCGCCCGACGCCTGGACGACGCCGGTCGATGCGCCCGAGCGGCGCAGCGGCACCGCCAAGCTGGCCCAGCGCATCGCGGCGACGCTCAGCGAGTGGACGCGCCGGAGCTTGGACGACCTCGGCAACCCGTTCTCGCCCGGCGACGTGATGATCCTGCTGCGCCAGCGCGGCGCGCTGTTCGAGAACATCGTCAAGGCGCTGAAGGATGCGGGCGTCCCGGTCACGGGCCGGGACCGGCTGACGCTCGCCGAGCATCCGGCGGTGGAAGACCTCGTCGTGCTCGGCCGGACGCTGCTCCTGCCGGAGGACGACCTGACGCTCGCCACCGCGCTGAAGACGCCGCTGATCGGCCTCGACGACGACGACCTGCTGCGGCTGGCCCCGGGACGGAAGGGCTCGCTGCGGCAGGCGCTGCGTGAGGCGGGGCCGACGCAACCGCGCTATGCCTCCGTCGAAAGGCAGCTGACCGAGCTCGCGGACGAGGCCGGGCGCTGCGGGCCGTTCCGCTTCTTCGCCGGGCTTCTCGGGCCCGGCGGTGGGCGCAACCTTGCCTTGGCCAGGCTCGGCGCCGAAGCGGGGGACGCGCTCGACGCCTTCCTATCCGCCGCACTCGACCATGAGCGGCGCTACGGTCCCTCGCTCGCCGCTTTCCTGCAGCACATCAATCAAACCGCGACCGATGTGAAGCGCGACCTGTCGTCGAGCGCCGGCGAGGTCCGGGTCATGACGGTGCATGGCGCCAAGGGGCTGGAGGCGAAGGTCGTCATCCTCGCCGATCTCGCCCCGGCCCCCGGCGCCAAGCGCCTGCCCAAAATCATGGCGATCGAGCCACCGCGCCGGCAGGCGGTGCCGATCTGGCCGCCCGCCAGCGCCGAGGATGCAGCCGCCACGGCAGCCGCGAAGGCACGCATCATCGGCCAGATGGTCGAGGAGCATCACCGGTTGCTCTATGTCGCGATGACGCGGGCTGAGGACCGGCTGATCGTCTGCGGCGCGCAGGCCAAGGGCGAGGCGCCCGAGGGAAGCTGGTATGCGATGGTCGAGGCGGGCCTCGCGGCTTCCGCGACCGGCCTCGCCGAGATCGGCGAGAGCGAGAGTGCCATCAGGCGCTTCATGGTCTCGCCGCCGCAACCGCAGGACGCTCCAAGCCAAGCTACAGCAGCGTCGGCCGTGCCGATTCCCGCCTGGCTGCGGACGCCGCCGCCGCGCGAGGCCGAGCCGGCTCCGCCTCTCAAGCCTTCCAGCGCGCTGGCCGCGGCCGATGCGCCGAACCGGCCCGCAGACGGTCCGTTCCTGGCCGAGGCCGCGGCCGCCGGGCGCTTCGCCCATCTTCTGCTGCAGATGCTCCCGGAGATCGCGCCCGATCAGCGCGGCTCGGTCGCGCAAGCACTCGGCGCAGCACGGGCTGGAGCGGTGCCGGCCTCTCGACGCGAGACTATCATCGCCGAGGCGCTGGCGCTGCTCGCGGTGCCGGCATTGGCCGCGCTGTTCGGGCCGGGTTCGCTTTCGGAGGTGCCCATCGCCGGCACGGTCGAACTGGGCGATGGCGAAAGGCGCCCGGTCTCCGGCCAGATCGACCGGCTGGCGATCTCGGCGGATGAGGTCGTCATCGCCGATTTCAAGACGACGGCCAGCCCGCCGCGCGACGTGGAGGCGATCCCGGAGACGACGCTGGCCCAGCTTGCGGTCTATCGCGCGCTGATCGGGCAGATCTACCCGGGCAGGTCCGTGCGGGCATTGCTGGTCTATACGGCGACGCTGACCCGGCTGGAGCCCGCTCCGGCACGGCTCGACGCCGTGATGGAGCGGCTCGGCACGGCCGGCAGGACGGCTTCCGAGCCAGGGAGGAGCCCCATGCTCAGCGACGCGCCATGAGAATCCTGCCACGCTCCCTGATGGTGCGACCACGCTTGGCCGTCGCCCTCGCAGCCATCGCAGTGCTCGCGCTGCTGCTACCAGGGGGCTGGCGCTGGACGACGCGGCTGATGATCGCCTGGGATGCCGGGGCGATCCTCTATCTCGCCATGCTGTCGACGACGATCTTCAGCGAGTCCGTCGCAGAGATTCGGGCCCGTGCCGAACGGCAGGACGAGGGCGCGGTCGCGATCTTGGTGATCGCCTGCCTCGCAGCCACGGCCAGCATCGCCGCGATCGGGCTTGAGCTCGCTGCGATCGGCGGGCTGCCTGCGGGCCAGCGGGGGCTGCATCTGGCGCTCGGCGGCCTCACGATCCTGTGCTCATGGACCGTGGTTCACGCCTTCTTCACGCTGCATTACGCCGGCATCTACTATCGCGGCGGCCACAAGGAGCCCTGCCTCGATTTCCCCGGCGAAGGCGACCCCGACTATGTCGACTTCCTGTATTTCTCCTACACGATCGGCTGCACCTCGCAGACGTCGGATGTCGGCGTGACCACGCGGCGGGCGCGCGGAATCGTGCTGGCCCACTCGGTCCTCGCCTTCATCTTCAACACCAGTATCCTCGCGCTCGGCATCAATGTCGGTGCGAGCCTCGTCTCGGGCGGCTCATGAAGCGCGCCCTCGCATGTGGTGGGGACAGAGCCGACCCCGCGCCGGACGCGCCTTGACCCGGACCCGACGCGTTCATAGCTTTCCGGGCGAAGGCGGCGCTGCCGCCACACATCATGAAAGGCGACACGCCATGGCGACGAGCAAGGTGACCGATGCGAGCTTCGAGGCCGACGTCCTCAAGTCGAGCGAACCGGTCGTGGTGGATTTCTGGGCCGAATGGTGCGGCCCCTGCCGCATGATCGGACCGGCGCTCGAGGAGATCGCCGGCGAGATGAACGGCAAGGTCAAGATCGTGAAGATGAATGTCGACGAGAACCAGGCGATCCCCGCCCAGTTCGGCATCCGCTCGATCCCGACCCTGATGCTGTTCAAGGACGGCAAGCTGGCCTCGCAGAAGGTCGGCGCCGCGCCCAAGAGCGACCTGTCGCGCTGGATCGCCGGCTCCGTCTGAGATCAACTACGACGCTGCAAAGAAAAGGCCCGCCATCCTTCCGGGATGGCGGGCCTTTCGTCTTTCCGGGCAGTGCCCGTCCTGCGATCAGGCGCGACGGCGCATCCCGTCGACGCTGAAGGCGCCGGGGCCGGCCGCGAAGATGTAGAGGAAGATGAAGCAGAACAGCATGGCGGCCTCGCCGCCGTTCAGGATCGGATAGAATCCCTTCGAACCATGCGCCATCCAGTAGGCGACGGCCATCAGGCCCGAAAGGATGAAGGCGGCCGGGCGCGTCATGAAACCGACCAGCACCAGCGCGCCGCCGACGATCTCGATCACGCCCGCCGTCCAGGGCAGGGAGAAAGCGGCCGGCATGCCCCAAGAGGGCGCCGCCGGGAAGGCGAAGATCTTCTGCGTGCCATGCGAGATGAAGCTGAGGGCCGTGAAGATCCGCAGCAGTGCCAGGAAGTACGGATCGAAGCGCTTGACGGAATCGAGGGCAGACATGGGTCTCTCTTTCAGGTGCGGATTGCGGGTCGGAACGATCGTACGGCGCGGAGCCGGGGTATCCTGGCGTTTCCACTTGCTCTGGCTTTTCAAGCCTGATGGCGGATTGTCGCAAGCTTCGCAATACGAGGAGGAGGCGGAAGAACGCTTGCAGGATTGCAACATCTTCACGTTGCCGCGACCAATTCCGTGAGGACGGCCCGGCCACGCTTAACCACCCCTTAAAAGCGCCATGTTTCACTCCTGTCTGGAGCCTTGGCCGCAGGTTCATGAAAGCTGCGGCAATCGGCGTGACGGGGCAGGATGAACGACCGGGCGAGACGGGCTGAGCGGCGCGAGCCCTCCTTCGAGCGAGGACGGGGCGAAAGCCGCGACGATTTCGACATGCGCCTTTCTGACGACGACCGCCCCGTCCGTGGACATCGCGCCTCGCCGCGCCAGGAACCGCGCAATCCGCCGCGCCGCGACAAGCGTAGCGGCGGCAGGGGTGGGCGACGCGGCGGCCGCAGGGGCCGTTCCTTCCTCGGCGGGCTGTTCTACTGGACGCTGGTGGTCGGCCTCTGGTGCGCCATCGGGCTCGGCGGGCTCGTCGCCTATCACGCCGCGCAACTGCCGCCGATCAACCAGCTCACCGTGCCGAAACGGCCGCCGAATATCGCGATCCTGGCGGCCGACGGCTCGCTGCTGGCCAATCGCGGCGAGACCGGCGGGCGCACCATCACCATCGGCGAAGTGCCGCCCTATCTGCCCAAGGCGTTCGTCGCGATCGAGGACCGGCGCTTCTACGACCATTTCGGCATCGACCCGATCGGCCTGGCGCGCGCCATGGTCAACAACCTGCGCCGCAGCGGCGGCGTGCAGGGCGGCTCGACGCTGACCCAGCAACTCGCCAAGAACCTGTTCCTGACGCAGGAACGCACCGCCGCGCGCAAGATACAGGAGGCGATCCTGGCGCTCTGGCTGGAGCGGACCTATTCCAAGGACCAGATCCTCGAACTCTATCTGAACAGGGTCTATTTCGGTTCTGGCGCCTATGGCGTCGAGGCGGCGGCGCAGCGCTATTTCAACAAGTCGGCGCGCTCGGTCACGATCGCCGAGGCCGCCATGCTCGCCGGCCTCGTGCAGGCGCCGTCGCGCCTCGCGCCCAATCGCAACCCGGACGCCGCCGAGAAGCGCGCCCAGCTCGTGATCGCGGCGATGGCCGAACAGGGGCTGATTTCGCAGGCCTCGGCCAAGACGGCGCTGGTCGCGCCGGCCGAGGCGACCGAGCGCATCGGCGCCGGCTCGGTCAACTATGCCGCCGACTATGTCATGGACGTGCTCGACGACTTCATCGGCGCGGTCGAGGGCGACGTCACCGTGCTGACCACCATCGACCCGAAGCTGCAGGCCTCCGCCGAGACGATCCTGGTCGAGGCGCTCGCCGCGCAGGGCGCCAAGCAGGGCGTCAGCCAGGGCGCGGTGGTGTCGATGGCTCCCGATGGCGGCATCCGCGCGCTGATCGGCGGACGGGACTACACCAAGAGCCAGTTCAACCGCGCGACCGCCGCCAGGCGCCAGCCGGGCTCTTCCTTCAAGCCGTTCGTCTACCTTACCGCGCTGGAGCGCGGCCTGACACCCGATACGATCCGCGAGGACTCACCCGTCTCGATCAAGGGCTGGGAGCCGGAGAACTATTCGCGCAGCTATCGCGGCCCGGTGACGCTGCAAACCGCACTGGCTCACTCGCTGAACACGGTCGCCGCGCGGCTGATCCAGGAGGTGACGCCGAAGGAGGTGATCCGGACGGCACAGCGCCTCGGCATCAATTCGGCGCTCCAGCCCAACCTGTCTTTGGCGCTCGGCACATCCGAGGTGTCGCCGGTCGAGCTGACCACCGCCTACACCGCCTTCGCCAATGGCGGGCAGGCGGTGCTGCCCTATGTCATCCGCGAGGTGAAATCGCTCTCCGGCAAGGTGATCTATGCGCGAAAGGCGTCAGGCTTCGGCACCGTGATCCAGCCCGAGACGCTGGCGATGATGAACAGCATGCTGCACGAGGTGATGGCCAGCGGGACAGGCAGCAAGGTCAATATTCCCGGCTGGGAGGTCGGCGGCAAATCGGGCACGACGCAGGATTTCCGCGACGCCTGGTTCGTCGGTTTCACGGCCCGTCTCGTGACCGCCGTCTGGCTCGGGAACGACGACAACAGCGCCATGAAGCGCGTCGCCGGCAGCGGGCTGCCCGCCGACATCTGGGGGAAGTACATGAAGGCAGCCCATGCCGGCATGCAGCCGGCCCCGCTGCCCGGCGGGCTCTGGCACAGCACGCCGAAGTCGATCTTCGACGGCGGCGCTCCGGTCGCTGGCGCGCGGCCGCCCGCCACCACCCAGACGGCCGGAGGCGACCGCGCCTGGGTTCCGCCGGCGCCGCAGGAGAAGAACTTCCTGGAACGGCTGTTCGGCGGCTGATCCCGAATCTTTCCGTTCAGCTCTTCGCGGCCCTGACGGCGGCGCTCGCCCTGAACAGAACGAGTGCCGCGACACCGATCGCCGACATCACCAGCGGCAGCGGCAGCGCACCGCTCTTCAGCGCATGGCCGACGAGAAGGCCGACGCAGGCCGAGAACAGCATCTGGCAGAGCCCGGTGAAGGACGAGGCCGCGCCGGCACGATCCGGGAAGGGCATCATCGCGGAGGCCTGGGATTGCGGCATGGTCAGGCCGACGCCACAGGCGTAGAGCGCCATCGGCGCGACGACACCGAAGGGGCCGGCGAATCCCGTCAGGACGCAGAGCAGCATGATGAGGCCGCCGCCGGCCAGGCAACGCACGCCAAGCGCGATCACGCCATCCATGCCGAGCCGGACGACGAGGCGCTGGGCGATGATCGTGCCGAGGATGAAACCGAGCACACAGAAGCCGAAGGACAAGCCGTACTGCACCGGCGTCAGGCCGTGGATGTCGATCAGCACGAAGGACGAGCCGGAGATGAAGGCGAAGAGCCCGCCATAGGCCAGCGCCGTCAACGCGACATAGACGCGGAAGGCCCGGTTGACGAGCAGCGTGCCGAAGCCGCGGATGATGGCCACGAGAGAAAGCGGCTCGCGCGAGCGGGTCCGGATCGTCTCGGGCAGGAGGAGCGTCACCACCGCCACGAGGGCCGCGGCAAAGGCGAGCGACGCCAGGAAGGTCGAACGCCACCCGAAGGCCTGCTGCAGCACCCCGCCCAGCACGGGCGCGATCGCCGGCACCAGCCCCATGATCATGCCCATGCGGGCCAGCTCGCGGCCGGCGCGCGGCCCCTCATAGAGATCGCGCACCATCGCCCGGCCAAGCACGATCGGGCCTGAGGCGCCCAGCGCCTGGACGGCCCGGGCGGCCGTCAGCGCACCGATCGAGGGCGCGAAGGCACAGGCCAGCGTCGCCACGATGAAGATGCCGAGCCCGACGACGAGAACCGGCCTGCGGCCGAGCCGGTCCGAGAGAGGTCCCCACAGGATCTGCCCGGCGGCGAAGCCGAACAGGAAGGCCGAGAGTGTCGCCTGGGCGCCGGCGACGTCGGTCTGCATCACCCGCACGATGTCCGGCAGGGAAGGCAGGTAGAAATCGGTCGAGAGCGGGCCGAGCGCCGTCAGCATGGCGAGGACGGCGGTCATCGCCAGCGTGTCGGGACGGAGTTTCATGGACAGGCGGCCTTGCGTGGACTGCAGGCGGCTGTCTAGGCCCGCGCGATCGGGCTGTCGAGGCTCAGCCGTAGGCGTGCAGGCCCGCGCCATGGCGCTTGAGCCAGGCCTCGGCCTCCTCTGTGCGCGGGCAGAGCTTGTGGGTCAGAGCCCAGAAGCGATGCGAGTGGTTCATTTCCTTGAGATGGGCGACCTCGTGCGCTGCGAGGTAGTCCAGCACCAGGGGCGGGGCCATGATCAGCCGCCAGGAGAAATTCAGGTGCCCCTGCGAGGAGCATGAGCCCCAGCGGCTGGTGGTGTCGCGGATCGTGATCTTGCGGGCGGGGATGCCGAGCGCGGCCGTATGGCGGCGTACCGCCTCCTCGAGATCCTGCAGCGCGGCCCTGCGCAGAAAGTCCTTGATGCGGCGCGAGACATGGGCGCCCTCGCCGGCGACTGCGAGGATCGGCACGCCATCGGCATCGACCGTGGCATGGGTCACGCCACGCGCCTTCGACCAGTGGACGATACGGTGCGGCTCGCCCCGAAAGGGCACGACCTCGCCGGGTTCGAACGGCACGCAGAGCGGGCGCTTCGCCACGCGGGCGGCGATCCAGCCGCCATGGTTCTCGGCAAAGACGCGCCCAGCCGCGAAATCGGCGCGCTCGGGCAAGGTCAGGGTGATCTCCCCGGTCGCCTGCGAGACGCGCAGCGTCATCCGGCGCGCACTCGCCCGGCGCTTGACCACCACGGGATAGAGCATGCCGCCATGGGGCACCTCGATCCGTTCGGGATCGGGCTTGCGCTTGAACAGGGAGACCCGCATTGCCTGCGATTGTGCGAGATTCGCAGCCGATGCGGAAGGGGCTTGTCGCACTCGCCCACCGCCGGTTTCAGCCCATGCGGGCCGCCAGCGTTGCTTCGTCGAGATTCGCCAGCGCGTCGACGAGATGCATCGCGAAGCTGCCGGGACCGGCACAGCGCTCGGCCGCGATCTCGCCGGCGATGCCATAGGCCGTCAGTGCCGCGCCGGCGGCGAGCAGAAGGTCGTCCTCGACGGCGCAGCAGGCCGCGACCAGGGCGCTGGAGGCGCAGCCGAGCCCGGTGACCTTCGCCATCAGCGGATGGCCATGGGCGATCTCCATCCAGCCGCCGGGTCCCTCGATCCGGTCGACCCGGCCGGTGGTCACGCGGGTCGCGCTGGGCGCCATCGCGAGCCTCGGCGCGAGAGCCTCCATCTCTGCCGCGTTGCCACGCACGACGATTCCGGGCAGTCGCAGGGCCTCCTCGGCCAGCCGCATGCGCAAGGGAGACAGCTCGACGAAGACCGGGTCGAGCACCAACGGCTTGCGATGCTGGCGCGCCACATCCAGCAGCTTCGGCACGGCGCGCTCGCCTTCCAGGCTGAGCGTGCCGAGATTGATCAGGATCGCGCCGGCGCCGGCTGCCACAGCCGCGACCTCATCCGGATGAACAGCCATCGAGGGAACGGCCCCGAAGGCGAGCAGCATGTTGGCGGTGACGTTCTGCGCCACCGTATTCGTCAGGCAATGGATGCGCGGGCGGCGCTCGGCCACCCGCGCGAGGACGCCTGCGACCGTCGCGGCGTCGAGATTCTGCTGAAAGGCGTTCATTCCGCCGCAGGTAGATAGATGCTGCCGCCCTTGTCGAGAAATTCCTTCGACTTCGCCGCCATGCCTTCGGAAGCGAGAGCTTCGAGATTGGCGCGTTCGTTGTCGCTCATCGCCAGCACCTCGGCCCGCAGATCCTGTGTGATCTTCATCGAGCAGAATTTCGGCCCGCACATCGAGCAGAAATGCGCGACCTTGTGGGCATCCTTCGGCAGCGTCTCGTCATGGAACGCGCGCGCCGTGTCGGGGTCGAGCGCCAGGTTGAACTGGTCCTCCCAGCGGAAGTCGAAACGGGCGCGGGAGAGCGCATCGTCCCTGATCTTCGCGGCCGGGTGGCCCTTGGCGAGATCGGCGGCATGGGCCGCGATCCGGTAGGTGATGACGCCGGTCTTGACGTCGTCGCGGTCAGGGAGACCCAGATGCTCCTTCGGCGTGACGTAGCAGAGCATGGCGCAGCCATACCAGCCGATCATCGCAGCCCCGATGCCGGAGGTGATGTGGTCATAGCCCGGCGCGATATCGGTCGTCAGCGGGCCAAGCGTGTAGAACGGCGCTTCCCCACACTCCCTGAGCTGCTTGTCCATGTTCTCCTTGATCTTGTGCATCGGCACATGGCCGGGGCCCTCGATCATCACTTGGCAGCCCTTGTCCCAGGCGATCTTGGTCAGCTCCCCCAGGGTCTCCAGCTCGGCGAACTGGGCGCGGTCATTGGCGTCGGCGATAGAGCCCGGACGCAGGCCGTCGCCGAGCGAGAACGAGACGTCGTAGCGGCGCATGATCTCGCAGATCTCGTCGAAGCGCTCGTAAAGGAAGCTCTCGCGGTGATGCGCCAGGCACCAGCGCGCCATGATCGAGCCGCCGCGCGAGACGATGCCGGTGACGCGGCTGGCCGTCAGCGGGACGTAGGGCAGGCGCACGCCGGCATGGATGGTGAAATAGTCGACGCCCTGCTCGGCCTGCTCGATGAGGGTGTCCTTGAACACCTCCCAGTCGAGCTTGATCGGATCGCCGCCGACTTTTTCCAGCGCCTGATAGATCGGTACGGTGCCGATCGGCACCGGCGAGTTGCGCAGGATCCAGGAGCGGATGTTGTGGATGTTACGGCCGGTCGAGAGGTCCATGACCGTATCGGCGCCCCAGCGGATCGCCCAGACCAGCTTCTCGACCTCCTCGGCCGCGCCCGAGGTCACGGCGGAGTTGCCGATATTGGCGTTGATCTTGACCAGGAAATTGCGGCCGATCGCCATCGGCTCCAATTCCGGGTGGTTGATGTTGGCGGGGATGATGGCGCGGCCGCGCGCGATTTCGTCCCGGACGAATTCCGGCGTGACGAAGTCCGGCACGCTGGCGCCGAAGCTCTCGCCATCGGCATGGCGCTCCTTCGCGCCTTCCAGCATCGCGGCGCGACCGAGATTCTCGCGATGGGCGACATAGATCATCTCGGGCGTGACGATGCCGGCGCGCGCGAACTCATACTGCGTCGTCATCTGGCCCGGCTTCGCCTGCCGGACGGGGCGCTCGGCCGGACAGGCCGGCACGAGATGATCGGGCGAGATGTTGCCGTTGTCGGCTGCCGTCACCGCGCGCCCCGGCACGACATCGAAGCCGCGCGCCTCAAGCCAGTCTCGCCGGAGCTGAGGCAGGCCGGCATTCAGGTCGACCTTCGCATCGGTCTCGGTATAGGGGCCGGAGGGATCGTAGATGCGCACCGGCGGCTCGGCGTCCGTCGTCAGCACGACCTCCCGGAACGGCACCTTGATCGAGACATCCTGCGGCGCGGGCACATAGATCTTGCGCGAGCCGATGATCGGCCCGGTGGTGACGCCGGTCGGCGCGCCGAAATTGCGCGCGGCCTCGGCATTGTGTTTGGGGGGCTTGGTGTGGGTGTTCATGGGATCTCCGCCTTGGTCAAGGGGTCAGGAGATCCGGCGTCGAAGCGGTTCAAGCGCTGTGATGCGGGCGCAGTCGGGCCGCGCCGCGTTCCAGTCCCTCCGCCGGTATGACCCGGATCAGGTTCGATGGGTTCGGCCATCAGGCCATCTCAGCTCTTGCGAGCACCCCTCGGAACAAATCGAGGTTAGGCGGATGAAGAAGGATACGCAACCGCCTCAGGCGGTGATGTCGACCGATTGGCCCTGCCCGGCCGGCAGGACGGCCTGCATCTGCTCGGCGCTCTGCTGAAGCAGGGCGACGACGGCCTGATCGGCCTGCGTCTGCTGGCGCAGCATTTCGGTCTGCAAGGCCTGCTGCGTGGCGCCGGCCTGCATGGCCGCGAAGCTCTGCGCGATGGCGAGGGAATCACTCATGAAGGCGCCTCCTGCGCCAGCCATAGGCGCAGGATATTGAGCGATCGTGAATCGCCGCATTCGAGGGTCGCTTCGGGCGCCCTCTCAGGGGCGTGCGGGAGCCATGATCGACGGGACCGCGCGCGGCATCGGCACGTCACGATCCAGCGGTGTCATGACCGCAGCATGCTGACGCCGATCGACGCTGTCCCGCACCGCGACGCTGCTGCGCAGCGCAGCAGTGGGATCGAGCGCGGGCGCGGTGCTTGCGACCGCAAGGTCGAACGGTCGCGGCGGCGGCAGCGGCGCGAGCACCATGGTCTGGGCGCTGGCCGCGAGCGGAGCGACGGTTGCGGCGGCGAGGATCAGTCCGGCCGAGAAGCTACTGCGAAACTGCATCGACATAACTCCCTGCGTTCCGTTGAACGGCCTCCAGCGGGCCTTTGCGAGGACAACAAGGGGAACCGCTCAGAAGTTCCGCAGGCATGAAAAAGGCCGCCTCGCGGCGGCCTTTCCGTGTCCCGAATGAGCGTTGCCGATCAGCCGCCCTGCCCCGCCAGCAGCGGCGTGATGCGCCGGAGCGTGACGCGCCGGTTCTGGCGCTCGGCCTCCTGGCTCGCGACCTTGAGATACTGCTCGCCATAGCCCTGCGTCGTCAGGTTCTCGGGCGGCACGCCGAAATCCTTGGTCAGGATCTCCGCGACCGACTGGGCCCGCCGGTCCGACAGCGAGAGGTTGTCGATGTCGGAGCCCACGGCATCGGTATGGCCCTCGACGAGGAAGACCTCGTTGGGCGAGCGCTGCAACGCCCTGCGGATCGATTCCGCGATCACCGAAAGCCGCTGCGCCTGGCCCGGCGCGACATCCCAGGAGCCCGTCTCGAAGGTCACCGTATCGATGTCGACGCTGCGCATGCGCGCCCGCAGGTCTGGCGAATAGCGGACCTCGTCCAGCGTGTAGCGACGCGGCAGCGGCGCGACCGGCGGGGCGATGATCGTCTCGTAGATCAGGCTCTCATCGGCCCGGTCGGCATCGACGACGTAGCGCTCGCGCGGGATGCGCAGGTCCGGCCGCTCCAGCACGACGACCTCGTCGGCGAAGCGCCCCGGGCGGTCGCGCAGCGTGTTGTCGATGATGACGACCTCGCGCCCGTCACGATCGAGGCGGGTGCGCCTGATCAGGCGGCCCTGCTCGTCGGTGACGGTCACGACCCGCGTCCCGTCAGGGCGGTCGTAGACCGTGCGCGTTTCGCCGTTACCGCGTTCGGTCCGGCCCTGCCAGCCGAGTTCGCGGAAGCGCTCGGTCTCGTCGCGGCGGATGATCGCCCTGCCGTCATCGTCCCGCAGGATGGTGCGTCCGGGCTCGCGGATGATGGTGACGTCGCCTTCACGACGCTCCTCGCGTCGGCCACGGACATCCTCGAGACGGTCCGCGCCCTGCGTCGCCATGATGCCGCCGATCACGCCTGCCCCGAGGCCGATCGCCGCGGCGCCGCCGAGCCCGATGCCGCCGCGACGGCCCTGACGCTGGTCGGAAGCCGGAGGCTGGCCGGGCGCCGGCGGCTGGCCCGGAGCGGGAGCCAAGCCGGGCGCCCTTCCGGACGGCGGAGCGGCGGGCGCGGCCTGGGGAGCCGGCGGCGGCGCCGCTGAGGGCTGTGCCGGCGCAGTGGGTGCAGCCTGCGAAGGCGCGGTGGGCGCGGGAGCCGATTGCGTCTGAGGCGCGGTGCGTGGCGCCGCCGGAGCGCTCGGCTGGGTCGGAGCCACCTGCGGAGCCGCGGCCGGAGGCGTCGGCGCGGCTGGCGCGGGAGCCGGCAGCGGCGCGCGTTGGGCGGGCGCGGCCGCAGGAGGCGCCGCCGGCCTTGCGGGTTCGGCGCCCGGCGGACGCGGCGGGGTCGGGCGGGTCGCGGGCACGTCGGTCGCCGGCGGCACGGGTACGGGGCGCGCCGAGGGCTGGCCGGGCGCGGCCGGTGCGGTGATCGGCGGCGCGGCGCGCGGCATCGGCGGATCGCGCCGCGGCTCGGGCGCCGCAGCGGGCGGCGTGGAGCGAGGCGGAGCGGCCTGGGGGGGAGCGGCTTGCGGCGGAGCGACTTGCGCTGGCGCGGGCGGCCTCGGCGCGGCGGGTGGAGCAGCCGAGGGGGCGGGAGGGGCGGCGGGACGCTGCACCGCCGGCGGCGGGCTGGCGGGGGCCGGGCCGCGCGGACCGCCGCGTTCGGGCGCCTCGGGAGCCCCCGGAGCGCGCGGTTGGCCGGGCGGTCGCTCGCGGCGCTGGCCGGGCTGGCGCGGATCGTCATCGGCCGCAGGCGGCGCCTGGGCAATCTCGAAAGAGGGAGGAAGCGTGGTCGCGGGAGCCGCGAATCCGCCCTGCGACAGGACCACGGCGGGAAGGAGGGTACCGACCAGAAGCCAGTTCTTGGTACGCGTCATGAGTTCCATTTTCCAGTTCAACGGCGGACGAGAACACGCCGGATGCGCTGAACCCGTCCTGAACCAAAAACGGCCGAAATCGGGCCCTGTTCCGCTGAAGGCGTCATTTGCATGGCCGAATCGGGCCGCAGCGAGCCGTCCTACTCAGTCTTGCGGGTGCTTTTCGCGGCTGTCCCGCGGGGAACAGCGGGAGGCTCGGCCGCACCGTAAACCTTCCTGCGACCACGCCGCCTCATCCCGGGGCGCGGGTCGTTTCAAGGACCCTGATCATGTACGCATTCAGACAGGAGAGCTGCACGGGCTGCACCGGGCCGGGGCGGCAGATGTGCGAAGTCCGGCCCGCCAGCCGAACCCTCCTCTCCATCCCGACAGTGGCGGCACCGGCCCCTGCCCGGCCGGGCGACCAGCCTGGCATCGCCGCATACAAGCCGTTCGACGCCGACGAAGCCGGAACCGGGCGCTCCTGGCTCGCCAGGCTCAAGGCCGCCTTCGCAGGCTTCCGCACAAGAGCCGCCGAACGGCGGCGCAACCGCCAGATCGCCCTCGAATTGTCGCGGCTCGACGACCGCACGCTCAGGGACATCGGCATCAGCCGGCCCGATATCGAGGCCGCCATCGCCAGCGCGCAGCGCGGCGGACGCTAAGGCGGCACACAACTCCCGACATTCACAAGGTACCAGACACATGTTTTCCCAGGACCATCACGGCAACGCGCTGTCCGGCGCGAGCCACAGCTCCGCCGACGCCTTCGCGCAGGCGGTTTCCCAATTCGCGATCTTCTCCGGCGACCCGGTCGGCGCGGCCGAGACGCTGATGCGCGACGAGCCCGGCTTCGTCATGGCGCATGCGCTCCATGCCTGGCTCTATCTGCTCGGCACGGAGCCTGCCGCCATCCCGGTCGCGCGCCAGACCATCGAGCGTGCCCTGACGCTGCCGGCCACGGCGCGCGAACGCGGCCATCTGGCGGCGCTCGCCCATCTCTGCGAGGGGCGCTGGCACGAGGCCTCGCGCGTGATCGAGGATGTCGCGATCGAGAATCCGCGCGACCTGCTCGCCCTGATCGCCGGGCATCAGCTCGACTTCTTCACCGGCAATGCGCGGCTCCTGAAGAACCGCATCGCGCGGGCGCTTCCGGCCTGGTCGCCCGACATGGAATCGCACCACGCCATGCTCGGCATGCACGCCTTCGGGCTGGAGGAGAACGGCGAGTATGCGCTGGCCGAGCGGCAGGGTCGCGCCGCGCTCGCGGCGGCTCCGGCCGATGGCTGGGCCCGCCACGCGGTCGCGCATGTGCTGGAGATGCAGGGACGTCATGACGAGGGCATCGCCTTCATGCGCCAGGACATGGCGAGTTGGACGCAGGGCAGCTTCCTGGCGGTCCATAACTGGTGGCATCTGGCGCTGTATCACCTCGAACTCGGCGAGATCGACGAGGTGCTGGCGCTGGTCGATGGGCCGATCGCCGGCGGCATGCCGGTGCAGATGCTCGAACTGATCGACGCCTCCGCCATGCTGTGGCGGCTGCATTTGCGCGGCATCGATGTGGGCGAGCGCTGGAGCAGGCTCGCGGAGCACTATCAGGCGCGCTGGACAGCGGGGCTCTACGCCTTCAACGACCTGCACGCGCTGATGGCCTTCATCGGAGCGGGACGGCGCGACCTGATCGAGGCCGTGTTGGCGCAGCAGCCGATCGCCATGCTCTCGGCCGGCGACAATGCCGGCTTCGCGCAGGATGTCGGCTACCCCTTGATGAAGGCCTTCGCCGCCTTTGGCGAGGGGCGTTATGCCGAGGCGATCCGGCTGATCCGGCCGGTGCGCCATATCGCGGCGCGCTTCGGCGGCAGCAACGCCCAGCGCGACGTGATCGAGCTGACGCTGATCGAGGCGGCGCTGCGCGCCGGGGACGAACCGCTGGCGCGGGCGCTGGCCGGAGAGCGGCTGGCCGCCAAGCATGAAAGCCCGCTGGCGCAGCTCTTCGCCCAGCGCTCGGGGCTGACGCCCGCGGGGACGTCGCAGGCGGCCTGAACCGCCGCGCTCGTCGATGCTCTGAACCGTACCGTCATCCCGGCCGCAGCGCCGGGATGACGGCGAGGTTCAGAGGCAGGGCGAGACGACTTCAGATCCCAGCCTGCGCCTTCACGAACCCCGCGATCTCGGCATGGCTGGCGAACCAGACATCCGGCATCTCCTTGATATGCGCGATCAGCTTCTCGAGGATCCAGATGCGCGAGCGGTAGGTGATGACATGCGGGTGCATCGTCAAAAGGAACAGCCCACCTTCCTGATAGGCGCGGTCGAACTCGCGACGGAAGATGTCGAACACCGCTTCGGGCGGCGTGTAGGGCCGCAGCGCCTGGAAGCGGTTCATGTTGAAATAGACCGCGTCGTCGCGAATCCACTCGACCGGCAATTCGACCATGCCGGTCGCCTCGCCCTTCTCGATGATCTCGTAGGGATCGTCATCGGCGAAGAGCGAGGAATCGTAGATCAGGCCGAGTTCGCGCTCGACCGAGAGCGTCACCTCCGAGAAATCCCAGGATGGCGTGCGCATGCCGACGGGGCGGACGCCGGTGACCTTCTCCAGCGTGTCGGCGGAGCGCAGATGCAGCTCTCGCTCGGCCTCCGGAGGGACGGCGGTGTTGACCTCGTGGATCCAGCCATGCAGGCCGATCTCATGGCCCTCGGCGATGACGCGGCGCTGCTCGTCGGGGTAGAGCAGAGCGGTCACAGCCGGCACGAAGAAGGTCGCCTGGATGTCCTCCTTCTTCATCAGATCGAGGATGCGTGGCATGCCGACGCGGTTGCCGTACTGCCCCCAGGAGAGCCGCCCGACCGACTTGCCGCCGTCGCGCAATTCGTTGGTCTCGTGATCGACGTCGAAGGAGAGTGCGACGGCGCAGCGGGCACCGTTCTTCCACTTGGCCGGCTTGAGATTGCGGCCGGCGCGGACGCGATCGACCTTGGCGCGCCAGGTCTCTTCCGGCCACTGCCAGGGAAGGAGTTCGGGTTCGCTCATGGTGGGTCTCCTTATCAAGCGACCGGCAACACGGGCACCGCTGCCAGCAGCCGCTTCGTATAATCGTCGCGCGGATTGTCGTAGACCTCGCCGGCCAGGCCGCTCTCGACGATCTTGCCGCGATGCATGATCGCGACGCGGTCGCAGAGATGGCGGACGACCGAGAGGTCGTGCGAGATGAAGAGCAGCGTCAGGCCGAGCTCCTGCCGCAGGCGGATCAGCAAATTGATGATCTGGGCCTGGATCGAGACATCGAGCGAGGCGACCGGCTCGTCGCAGACCACGACATCGGGCTGCATGGCAAGCGCGCGGGCGATCGCCACGCGCTGGCGCTGGCCGCCGGAGAACTGGTGCGGATAGCGCCCGGCGAAAGCGGGATCGAGCCCGACGGCCGCGAGCCATTGGGCGACATAGCCCTGAGCCTCGGCGCGGCTGACGAGGCCATGGGCGAGCGGCCCCTCACTGATGCTGTCGCCGATCCGCATGCGTGGGTTCAGCGAGGCGAAGGGGTCCTGGAAGATCGTCTGGATACGTGTCGTGATCTTGCGGGGGCGTTCGTCGCCACTCATCACCGGCTCGCCATCCAGGAGGACATGGCCGGTGTCGGGCGCATAGATGCCGGCGACCATCCGCCCGAGCGTCGACTTGCCGCTACCGGACTCGCCGACCAGCCCGAGGGCTTCGCCACGCTTCAGCGACAGGCTGACGGCATCGACCGCCTGCACCAGCGGCAGCGGGCCGGCGATGCCGAGCTTCTGCGCCAGCAGGCGCAGCACACCCGCCTCGCGTTGGAAACGCTTGCCGACACCGTCGATTACGACATAGGGCATATCCGCCCTGCGCCGGCCCGATTCCGCCTGATGCGGCAGACGCGGCGGCGGCGCGGCATCGGTGCCGGCGCCTCTGGCCAGCAAGGCGCCGGGCTTGGCGCGCGAGGGCAGCGAGTCGAGCAGACCTTGCGTGTAAGCGTGCTGCGGCTTCGTCAGCACGTCGAGGACCGGCCCGGCCTCGACGATCTTGCCGTAGCGCATGACGCAGACATGGTCGGCGATGGAGGCGACGGTCGCGAGGTCGTGGCTGATCCAGATCAGGGCCGTGCCGAGCTCGGTCACGAGTTCCTTCATCTCGGCGAGGATCTCGGCCTGGATCGAGACGTCGAGCGCCGTTGTCGGCTCGTCGCAGATGATCAGCTTGGGTCGATGCAGCAGCGCGATCGCGATCGCCACGCGCTGGCGCATGCCGCCGGAGAACTGGTGCGGATAGAAGTCGATCTTGGTTTCCGGTTCTGGAATGCGAACCTGGGCCAGCGCCGCGATCGCCCGCGTCCTCCGCTCCGCGCCGGAGACGCTCTCATGGGCCTCCAGCGCCAGGCCGATCTGGTCGCCGATGGTCAGCATCGGGTTCAGCGTCATCATCGGGTCCTGGAAGACCATCGAGATGCTCTTGCCGCGGATGGCGCGCAGCTCCGTCGCAGCCAAGCCGACGAGTTCGCGCCCTTCCAGCTTGATCGAACCGTGCTCGACGCGGCCGGGCGGGTCGAGCAGACCGATGATCGAGAAGCCGGTGATGCTCTTGCCCGAGCCGGACTCGCCGACGAGCCCCATCACCTCGCCGCGTTTCAGGCTGAAGGAGACGCCGTCGACGGCCTTCACCACGCCGGCGCGGGCGTGGAAATAGGTGGCGAGGTCGGTGACCTGAAGGAGAGGCGCAGCGCTCATCGCTTCAGCCTCGGATTGACCTGATCGCGGATGCGGTCGCCGACGAGGTTGATGGCGACGATCAGCATGATCAGCGCGATGCCGGGGTAGATCGAGATCCAGTAGCGGCCCGAGAGCATGTACTGGAAACCGTTCGAGATCAGCATGCCGAGCGAGGGCTCGGTGACGGGCAGGCCGACGCCGAGGAAGGAGAGCGTCGCCTCGAGCGCGATGGCATTTGCGACCTGCACCGTCGCGACCACGATCAGCGGCGGCAGGCAATTCGGGAAGATGTGCTTGAGCACCACGCGCCAGGCCGGCAGCGGCGTCGAGAGCACCGCCTCGACATAGTCCTTGCCGCGCTCTGCCGATGCCGCGCCATGGGCCGTGCGGGCAAAATAGGCGTATTGCGCCGCCGCAAGCGCCGCGATCAGCTGGATCTTGCCCTGGCCCAGCAGCGCGGAGAGGACGAGCGCCAGCAGGATCGCCGGGAAGGCGAGCTGGAGATCGATCACGCGCATGATGAAGGCTTCCCAGCGGCCGCCGACATAGGCCGCGCCGACGCCGAGCGTCACGCCGACGATGAAGGCGAGAGAGCCGGCGATCAGCCCCATCTGGAGCGAGATGCGCAGGCCATAGAGGATGGCCGAGAACAGGTCGCGCCCTTGCGCGTCGGTGCCGAGGATATGGGTGTAGCCGGCCGAGCCGACATAGCCCGGCGGGCGGCGGGCATCCATCAGCACGAGATTGGCGAGGTCGTAGGGGTTCTGCGGCGCGACCAGCGGCGCGAAGATCGCGACGCCGAGCATCAGCACGACCACGGCGAGCGCCGCGACCGCGACCTTGCTCTCGCGGAACTCGGCCCAGAACCGGGCTGCGGGCGAGACTTCTCTCGCGGGAGCAAGCTTGGCGGAGGCAGGTTTGGCGGGAGAGATCTGGCTCATCGCGAACCCGCCCGGCGCAAGCGCGGATCGAGCCCGACATAGGCGAGATCGACGAGGAAATTGATCATGATGAAGACGAAGGAGACCAGCATCAGATAGGCCACCATCACCGGCCGGTCGAGCGAGGTGATCGAGTCGATGATCAGCTTGCCGATGCCCGGCCAGGAGAAGATCGTCTCGGTGACGACGGCGAAGGCGAGCGTCGAGGCGAATTCCAGGCCGAAGACGGTGACGAGCGGGATCGCGATCAGCCGCAGCACATGCCGGCGCAGCACCGTCCATTCGGACAGGCCGGCGGCGCGGGCGAATTTGACGGTGTCGGACAGCATCGCCTCGCGCGTGCCGGCGCGGGCCAGGCGCGTCATCAGGGCGAGCTTGAAGAAGGCGAGGTTCGCGGCGGGCAACAGCAGGTGGCTGAGGCCGTTCGCGGTCAGGAAGCTCCATTCGACGCCGAAGATCGCGACCGTGGCGCCGCGCCCGCCGGCCGGCAGCCATTGCAGCTCGACGGCGAAGGCCATGATCAGAACGAGGCCGATCCAGAAGGTCGGCACCGAGAAGCCGAGGATCGAGATCGTCATGATCGCCTTTGCGGCAAGCCCGTCGGGCCGATAGCCCGCATAGATGCCGGCGGGAATACCGATCAGCGCCGCGCCGCAGACTGCGGCCAGCGTCAGCTCCAGCGTCGCCGGCAGGCGCGACAGGATGAGGTCGAGCACCGGCATGCCGAAGACGAAGGAGCGGCCGAAATCGCCCTGCAGGATCCGGCCGAGGAAGGTGAAGTACTGGCGCCAGAGCGGCTGATCGAGGCCGTAGCGCGCGATCGTCTCGAGCCGGATGTCCTGGCTGACATCGGGGCCGATCAGCACGTCGATCGGGTTGCCGATGGCATAGACGCCGATAAAGACCAGCGCCGACATGACAAGCATGACGATGAGGGCCTGTCCCAGCCTGCCGAGGACGTGACCTAGCATGGCGAGAACCGCAGGCTGCTTCGCTCAGCCCTCATCCTGAGGAGCGCCGCAGGCGCGTCTCGAAGGATGATCCAGAGGGCACTGGAGCATCCTTCGAGACGCCGCTCACGCGGCTCCTCAAGATGAGGGCTGAGGGATGGCGCCCCTCTCACGGCCAGTTCTCCGTCATGGCGGCGCGGGTTTCCTCGACGCCGACCTGCCAGAGGCTGAGCATCTCGTTGTCGGAGCGCTGGTAGCGGCCGTGAAAATTGCCGTCGCCGAGGATCTGGCGCTTCTTGACCGGGCTGGCGGCCTGATAGGCCGGCGCATTGAAGGGCGGCTTCACCGCATCCGGCATCGTGACGCCTGCCAGCCGCGTCCAGGGGAAATTCTCCATCCAGGAAGCATGCGAGGCCGCCGGGTCGACCGCCTTGACCGCTTCCTGGAAGCGCGGGCCCGCCCACCAATTGTGCAGCCGGACGCTGGCATCGCCATGCCGGCCCATCCACTCGGTCGCCTGGGTCATGACCGGCGAATTGCCGCCGTGGCCGTTGACCAGCACGATGCGGCGGAAGCCCGAGCGATAGAACGCCTCGAGCATGTCCTCCATGACCGCGGCATAGGTGCTCAGGCGGAGCGAAACCGTGCCGGGATAGGCGGCAAAGCCCGGCGTCATGCCATAGGCCAGCACCGGGAAGACCGGCAGAGCGAGCGGCTCGGCCGCGTCGTTGGCCACCTTTTCGGCCAAGATCGCGTCGGTGGCGAGGCTGAGATAGGCGTGCTGTTCGACGCATCCCAAAGGCAGGACACAGCGGTCGTCGCGCTTCGCCTGCGCTTCGATCTGCATCCAGTTCATCTCGGCGACGCGCACGGCCTATTCCTTGCTTGAACCAACCCGGCTCTAATCAACCCGAGCAGTCGGGCCGACCCGCACCACTCTTCGTCGATCAGGCTCCTGCGACGAACGCGAAATGAGCCGCGCAGAATCGGTTTGCGGGAGCACCAACGCTCCACAATCCTCAATTCCCATCCTTGACTCTGGCCTTCGACAGGGTCAAGTTCCATTTGGAACTAAATTGGAACGGGAGGGCCGGGGCATGCGGCGCGCGCCAACAGCCCTTTCGCGTGTCAGTCCGGAGCGCGAGCAAGCGCTCGATGAGCTCGACCCGCTGACCGTGACGAAGCTCTGGGACAACCCGTGCTGGCTGTCCTTCCGGCTGAACTTCATCGCCTTCCGCTTCAACGACCCGGTCTATCGCTGGATCGAGACCCGCTACGGCCTGGTCAGGCCCGAATTCGTCGCGCTCTATGCGGTGGGACTGAAGGACGGGGTCGCCGCCAAGAACATCGTCGCCTCGTCGGGCCTGCCGAAGAACACGCTCAGCCGCTCGATCCAGCGGCTGCTGCAGCGACGCCTGCTCCGGCGCGAGACCGACCGCGACGATCTGCGCAGCTTCGTTTTGTACTTGACCACGCAAGGCCGGGCGATCTTCGAGGAAACCATGCCGCTGATGGTGCAGCAGCAGACGTCGATGCTGTCGGCGCTGACCGAAGCCGAGCAGCGCCAGCTCTGCGAGCTGATGGACAAGCTGGTCATCGCCTCCCCGACCTGGCCGACCGATCTAGAAAAAGAGGGAACCGCATCATGACAACCACACGTCTCACCCGCATCGCCGCTTTGGCCCTGCTACTCGGCGCCTCCGTCTCGACAGCCGCGCTGGCCCAGAACCTGACCATCGGCGTTCGCGCCGGGCCGGATTCGATCGACCCGCATTTCACCGCCACCGGCACCCATGCCGAAGCGCTGAAGCATGTCTTCGACACGCTGACCTGGTCCGGCGACAAGCTGCAGATCGAGCCCCGCCTCGCCACGAGCTGGAAGGCGATCGCGCCCGACGTCTGGGAGTTCAAGCTGCGCTCCGGCGTCAAATTCCATGACGGTTCGGACTTCACCGCCGAGGACGTGAAGTTCTCGATCGAGCGCATTCCGGTGGTGTCGGGCCCCAATCCAACGACGATCTATGTCCGCCGCGTCAAGGAGGTGAAAATCGTCGACCCGCTGACGGTCCATATCGTCACCGACGGCCCGGCCCCGAACCTGCCCAACGACTTCATCCGCCTGTTCATCGTCTCGGCCAAGGCCGCCGCCGGCCTGACCAAGGATAATGCCAACGAGACCTTCAACTCGGGCAAGGCCGCGATCGGCACCGGCCCCTACAAGTTCGTCTCCTGGACGCCGAAGGACCAGCTCGTGCTCGACCGTTTCGACGGTTATTGGGGTCCCAAGGAGCCCTGGGCCAAGGTCATCCGCAAGGAACTGCCGAACGACGCCGCCCGCGTCGCACAGCTCAAGGCCGGCCAGGTCGACATCATCGTGCGCGCGCCGGCTTCCGACGTCGCGACACTCAAGCGCGACCCGAAGCTTTCGGTCGCGACGATGGACACGGTCTACGTCTTCAACATGGAGATCGACCTGCGCGACAAGTCCCCGCAGGTCAGCGCCAAGGACGGCTCGCCCCTGCCGAAGAACCCGCTGCAGGATCCGAAGGTGCGCGAGGCGATCGACCTTGCCATCGACCGGCCGGCGCTGGTCGAGATCGCGATGGAAGGCCTCGGCGCGCCGGTCAACCAGCTCGTCACCTCCAGCATCGCCGGCTTCAACAAAGATTTGCCGCCGCTCAAGGTCGACATCGCCCGCGCCAAGAAGCTGCTGGAGGAGGCCGGCTACCCCAGCGGCTTCAAGACGACCTTCTCCTTCACCAATGACCGCCTGCCGGGCGACCGCCAGGTCGGCACCTCGGTCGCGCAGATGCTCGCCCGCATCGGCCTCGACGTGACCGCCAACGCCCAGACGGCTGCCGTCTTCTTCCCGGCCCGCACCCGCGCCGAGTACTCGCTGGCCATGTCGGGCTGGGGCACGCTGACCGGCGAGGCCAACTACACGCTGTCCTCGGTCGTCCACTCCAACGACCCGGCCAAGAAGCTCGGCGCCTTCAACGTGCTCGGCTATAAGAACCCCGAGCTCGACAAGCTGATCGAGGACGCGGCCGTCGAACTCGACGAGACCAGGCGCAACAAGCTGCTCTCCGACGCCAACGCGATCGTCGCCAAGGATCGTCCGCGCCTGCCGATCGTCGCAGTCGGCTCGGCCTGGGCGATGCAGAAGGACAAGGTCACGATCGCGCCGCGCGTCGATGAGGACACGCTGGCGATGGACATCAAGCCCGCCAAGAAGTGAGGCAACCCGCTGTCGTCATGGTCGGGCTTGTCCCGACCATCCACGCCTTCGCTCGTCGCGCGCCATGGCGCAGACGTGGATGCTCGCCACAAGGGCGAGCATGACGGGCAGGTTCCCGCACAAATTCAGGACTCCCAACATGACCATCGCTCTCGCCATCCATGGTGGCTGCGGCACGCTGCCCAAATCCGAGATGACCGAGGCCGAATGGGCCGAGGCCCGGGCCGATCTCGCCGCCTCCCTGCGGGCCGGCTGGGCGATCCTTGCCAAGGGCGGCAGCGCCGTTGACGCCGTCGAGGCGGCGGTGCGGGTGATGGAGGATTCGCCGCATTTCAACGCCGGCCATGGCGCCGCCTTCAACAGCGATGGCGAGCACGAGCTCGATGCCTCGATCATGGACGGCGCGACGCTCGCTGCCGGCGCGCTCGCCGGCGTCAAGCTTATCCGCAATCCGGTCAGCGCCGCCAAGGCCCTGATGCTGCGCGGCGACCCGCTTTTGCTGGCGGGCGCAGCAGGCGACGCCTTCGCCGCCCATGAAGGGCTCGACACCGTGGAGAACGCGTATTTCTCGACCGAGCGTCGGCGCAAGAACCTGTCCTCGATGAAGATCCGCGAGTTGGTCGGCACGGCCTCGCAGGCGAGCGAGGCAGAGAAGCACGGCACCGTCGGCGCCGTCGCCCTCGATGCCCAGGGCCATCTCGCGGCCGCGACCTCGACCGGCGGCTACACCAACAAGCCGGTCGGACGCGTCGGCGATTCACCGATCATCGGCGCCGGCACCTATGCCCGCGACGGGCGCTGCGCCGTCTCCGGCACCGGCAAGGGCGAGTATTTCATCCGCTACTGCGTCGGACACGAACTGGCCTCGCTCATCGCCTATAAGGGCCTGGCCCTGGAAGAGGCGAGCCAGACGGTGCTGGGCGAGCTCACCGCCCACAAGATCGGCGCGGGCCTCGTCGCGGTCGACGCCGACGGCACCATCGTCGCGCCCTACAACACCGACGGCATGTATCGCGGCTGGGTGACACCCGACGGGGCCGTCCATGTCGCGACCCATGGCGAAGTCGAGATCGCGGGGCAGGCATGAGCACGGACGAACCGATCCTGATCTGGGGCGCGGGCGCGATCGGCGGCACGCTCGGCGCCTATTGGGCGCGGGTGGGTATTCCCGTCCTGCTCGTCGACGTCGTGCCGGAGCATGTCGAGGCCTGCCGCACGACCGGGCTCAGCATCACGGGGCCGATCGAGGAATTCAGGCAGGTCATTCCGGCGGTGACGCCGGCCGAGCTGACCGGCACCTACAAGCGCATCGTGCTGGCGGTGAAGGCCGGCGCGACCGAGGCTGCGACCGCCGCGCTCGCGCCCCATCTCGCCCCCGACGGCTATGTTCTCTCCGCCCAGAATGGCCTCAACGAGATCGCCATCGCCAAGCATGTCGGCGCGGAGCGGACGATGGGCTGCTTCGTCAATTTCGGCGCCGACTGGCACGGGCCGGGCGAAATCCTCTACGGCAATGCCGGGGCCGTCGTCGTCGGCGAGATCGACGGGCAGATCACGCCGCGCGCGATCGAGATGCACAAGCTGATGCTCGTCTTCGAGCCGGCCGCGATCCTGACGACCAATATCTGGGGCTATCTCTGGGGCAAGCTCTCCTATGGCGCGATGCTGTTCGCTACGGCCCTGACCGGGGATTCGATGTCGGCCAATTTCGCGGATCCGGAGCGCCTCGTCGTCTGGCTCGCGCTCGGGCAGGAGGTCGCGGCGGTCGCGGCCGCGCGCGGCGTCAAGACGCTGGGCTTCGGCGAGTTCGACCCGATGGTGTTCGCACCGGGCCAGCCGGAATATCCGCAGATCGAGACCATCGCCTGGCTCGCCGACTACACCTCGAAGACGGCCAAGACCCATTCCGGGATCTGGCGTGACCTCGCCGTGCGCAAGCGCAAGACCGAGGTCGATCCGCAGATCGGCATCATCGCCACGCTTGGGCGCGAGGCGGGTGTGCCAACACCGGCGACCGAGACGCTGGTCGCCCTGATCCATGACATCGAGGACGGCCGACGGCCGCAATCCTACGACACGCTGAAAGTGCTGATCGACCGATGCAAATCCATTTTGACAACCGCATAGCTCTCGTCACCGGCGCAGCCCAAGGCATCGGCCGCGCCATCGCAGCCGCCCTCGTCGAGGCCGGCGCGACCGTCCATCTCGCCGATATCGACGCGGAGGGCGTCACGGCCACCGCAGCCGCGATCGGCGCCATTCCACATGCCGTCGATCTCGGCTCGCCCGAGAGCGCGGCCTCACTGATCGAGGCCATCGTCGCGCAGAGCGGCCGGCTGGAGCTTCTCGTCCATGCCGCCGGCGGCGTGCGCGGCCAGGTCGGGCGGCCGATCGAAGAGATATCCGAGGCCGACTGGCGGGTGATCTTCGCCGCGAATGTCGATGCCGCCTTCTTCCTGGCGCAGGCGGCCGCGCCCGCGATGAAAGCGACCGGTCATGGCCGGATCGTCACGATCTCGTCGGGAGCGGGCCTGCGCCCGAGCCTGACCGGCATCCAGGCCTATGCCTCGGCCAAGCATGCGCTGGTCGGCCTGACCAAGCAGCTCGCCTGGGAGTTCGGCCCGCATGGCATCACCGTGAACTCGGTCGCTCCGGGCTTCGTGCGCTCCAACCCCGCCACCGAGCGGCAATGGGAGAGCTACGGGCCGGAAGGTCAGAAGCGTCTGGTCGAGGGCATCCACACGCGCCGGCTCGGCACGCCGGCCGACATCGCGGCCGCGACCCTGTTCTTCCTCAGCGAACAGGCCGGCTGGATCACCGGGCAGGTGCTCTCGGTGGATGGCGGGCGCTCCTGAAGCCCGCCGGAGCTTCAGTCGATCCCGATCAGAACCCGCTCCGGCCAGCGCGGGTGGCTGAACCAGATGCGCAGCCGGGTGATGTCGGGGACGTTCGACTGCTGGGCGAGAATGTCGCCAGCTACGTCGTGGATAATCAGCTGGCGAGTAGGGGTTGCGATCACCCCGACAAAGCCGGGCGGCCAGCCGGGATCGACTTCGCTGCTGCGTCCGAAAGTCAGCTCGGTTTCACCGTCGACCTCGGGCAGCACGCACACGATCAGCATGGTGCGGGAAGCCGCGACTAGCGATTTGCTGGGATCGATATGGTCGACGGGAACCTCGACGTAACCACCGTGCTCGATCAGTTCGCCACCACCGGTGAGGAAGATCATCGAATTGGACGGCTGTATTCTCTGGATCTTGATCATCGACGACCTCTGAGGTTCTGAACAGAACCGCCCTGTCTCAGACTGCACGACAAGCAGTGGGGAAACAGCCGCTGGCTTCTCCCCTCAGAATTGAGCGCACTGGGGATTTGGTGATCGCCGATGAAGCGGCCGCTTCCCGTTCCTGGTTCAGTCGTGCCGCAAGTGTGGCAGCCGAACAAGCGGCCGATCGCGTCGATCTCCCGCTGCTCGCTTTCCCGCAAACGGCCCGGCCCGCGCGCCGGAATCGACTCCCGCGCGAACGGGCCTTCGCCGATGCCCTTGCCGGCCAGCTCGCGCAGCCGCGCTTCTGCCTGCCGGATCGCGGCCTGATTGCTCAGGATCGCACCCTCGATGCCTTCCGACATGCTCGCCGGCGGCTGCCAGCGCGGATCGATCTCCTGGACGCGCCTGATCGCGGACTGCGCCTGGCTTTCGCTCGCCGCTAGCCTTGCCTGCTGGCCGAGCGTCGCCTCAGGCCAACGGCCTCCGGCCCCGCCCCCGCGCGGGCGATACTGGACTTCCTCGATCGGCGCCTGGTCGTCGCGCAGGCGCCAGTCGCCGAGCCCGTCCTCGGCATCGACGGTGCCGAGACCGCTGGCCCATCCCCCGGCCAGCCATTCCTCGAAGCTCATCGGGCCGGGGCCGCCCGAGCCATCCGTCCATTGCCCGCCATCGGCGTTGCCCGCCGGGACGCGTGGCTGGTCCGGCCGATATTTGCGTGACGGGAGCGGCCGGCGCCGAAGCTGGAGTTCGCGACGCAGCGCGAGCAGCCCGACGCGCAGGCGCAGCAGGCTGAGTTTCAGATGCCAATGTTCGTCGAGTGACCCCGTCGCCTTCATCGCCGGCGTCCCTCCCTTGCGGCGCGAGCGGAAGGGTGAGGGCGACGGGATGGGGCGGGGACATCATGCGGGCCTTATCCCCGCGGGCCGCTCCGAGCCAAGGCGCGGGGAATCCCTCTCCCGGATGGGAGAGGGGCAGGGGTGAGGGCCCGCCGCTGATCGTCAGAGTGCGAAGGGGCCGCTGCGCCTTCTGCGGCAACCGCACACCCTCATCCGGGAGAAGGGAAAGAAGCGTCGCGGTTCCCGCGAAAACTAATCCCCGCCTCGCGAACCCATGCCTAATCTGCCCTCGCTCCGCCCGACCAAAGGGGCTGTCGCGAGGCATCGTGCGGCCGGGCGGGGTTTGCGGCTTTCGTCGTCCAAAGCCGTTGCGGGCTTCAGGACGACGGAGGCGCAGATCGCCATCGCGCAGGTGAGTCAGGCTGCGCGATCCGTGACACGGATAACCAGAAGGCGATCTGGCGGCATCAAAGACC
Source organism: Allobosea sp. GW822-FHT03F07 (assembly GCF_058801345.1). Classification (NCBI taxonomy): domain Bacteria; kingdom Pseudomonadati; phylum Pseudomonadota; class Alphaproteobacteria; order Hyphomicrobiales; family Alloboseaceae; genus Allobosea; species Allobosea sp. GW822-FHT03F07. The sequence continues at coordinate 255,286 of NZ_JBXAND010000004.1, read as the reverse complement.
TGCGCGCGGGCAAGACCTCTGCTCTAAAAGGCCGGCGGCGGCTGACGGCGCTGCTTCGACACGACATTCGACATCGACGTCGGCACGCAGCCGTCGACTGCGACGCCACTACGCCCCGCGCATCCCCTTGGATACGCCAGGCATCAGACCGAAAAGTGGATCCCACTTTTCGGTCTGATGCAGGAGGAAAGAGCCCGAAAACCCCGCGGCCACAGGCCGGCCGGGGCTTTCGGTGCGTCGCGACGGCCAATCATCCCCTCACCGTCATTCCGGGCGAGCGCAGCGAAGACCCGGAATCCATCGGAGGGCGGATCCTGGCATCGATTTGGCTCTATGATGGATTCCGGAGCGGCGCCGCTACGCGGCCTGTCCGGAATGACGGTGCGGGTGTGATCGCAGTCGGAGGAAGGTGATCAACGGCGGGCCCGGCGCGCCGATTCTCAATCCGGAATGCGCTCCAGATCGGCCAGCCAGGCGGCGCCGGACGCATCGCTCGGGGCGCGCCAGTCGCCGCGCGGAGAGAGCGAGCCGCCTGACGAGACCTTCGGGCCGTTGGGCACGGCGGAGCGCTTGAACTGGCTCGTCTCGAAGAAGCGTCGGACGAAGACGCGCAGCCACTTCTTGATCGTAGCGAGATCGTAGGCGACCTTCTTCGAGGCCTCCATATGCGGCGGCCAGTCGCCACGCGCGGCGTCCGCCCAGGCATGGTGCGAGAGGAAGGCGACCTTGCTCGGCCTGAAGCCGTAGCGTGTCGTGTAGAACAGGTTGAAATCCTGCAGCGCGTAGGGGCCGACGAAATCCTCGGTCTTCTGCGCCGGCTTGTCGCCCTCGCCCTCTCCTTGGCCCGGCACGAGTTCCGGCGATATCTCCGTCGCCAGGATATCCTCCATCACGGCCGAGGCCAAGGCGCCGAAGCGGCCGGACTGCGCGACCCAGCGGATCAGATGCTGGATCAGCGTCTTCGAGACCGAGCCGTTGACGTTGTAATGGGACATGTGGTCGCCGACGCCATAGGTGCACCAGCCGAGCGCCAGCTCCGAGAGATCGCCCGTGCCGAGCACGAGGCCGTTGTGCCGGTTGGCGAGGCGGAACAGCAGAGATGTGCGCGCGCCCGCCTGCACGTTCTCGAAGGTGATGTCGTAGACCGGCTCGCCTTCGGCGAAAGGGTGGCCGATATCGACCAGCATCTGCCGGCAGGCCGGGGTCATGTCGATCTCGGCCGCGGTGACACCCAGCGCCTTCATCAGCCGCCAGGCATTGGTCTTAGTGCCGGCGCTGGTCGCGAAGGCCGGCAGCGTGTAGGCGAGGATATTCGCGCGCGGCAGCCCGAGTGCATCCATGGTGTCGGCCGCGACCAACAGCGCCTGCGTCGAATCGAGGCCGCCGGAGACGCCGATGACGATCTTCTCGACGCGGGCGCTCTCCATGCGCTTGCGCAGGCCGTGCGACTGGATGTTGTAGGCTTCGAAGCAGAGCTCGTTCAGCCGGGCATCGTCGCTCGGGACGAAGGGGAAGCGCTCGACCTCGCGCAACAGGCCGAGATCGGTCTCGCGATCCGGCTCGAGTGCGAAGGACACGCGGCGGAAGGCGAGCCGTTCGCGGAGATGGTCCGCGTTGTCGCCGAAGGTGTTCATGCGGATGCGGTCGAGCGCCAGCCGCTCCAGGTCGATATCGGCGAGAATCAGTTGCGGATCAGGCGCGAAACGCTGCGCCTCCGCCAGCAGCGCGCCGTTCTCATAGATCATCGCCTGCCCGTCCCAGGCGAGATCGGTGGTCGATTCCCCCGTTCCGGCTGCTGAATAGGCATAGGCCGCGATGCAGCGGCCGGAATGGGCCTTGCAGAGCGTGTGCCGCCAGTCGGACTTGCCGATGGTGACGTTGGAGGCCGAGAGGTTCAGCAGCACCGTCGCGCCGGCCAGCGCCGCGAAGGAACTCGGCGGCACCGGCATCCAGACGTCCTCGCAGATCTCCATATGGATCGTGAGGTCGGGCACGTCCGAGGCGGTCAGCAGGATGTCGGTGCCGAAGGGCACATCCTGCCCGCAGAGTCGGATTGAACTCACACCGGCGCGCTCGCCCGAGGCGAACTGCCGGCGCTCGTAGAACTCGCGATAGTTCGGCAGATAGGTCTTTGGGACGACGGCGAGGATGCAGCCGCGATGGATCGCCACCGCGCAATTGAACAGCCGGCCCTCGACCCGCAGCGGCGCGCCGACGACCGCCACAGTGCGCAGGCTCCGGCTTTCCTCGACGAGGCCCGCGATCGCCGCCAGCACCGCATCGAGCAGCGCACTCTGCAGCAGCAAATCATCGATCGCATAGGCGCTGAGGCCGAGTTCCGGAAACAGCACGATCGAGGCGCCGCCCGCATCGGCCCGGCGCAGCAGCGGGATCGTCTCGGCCAGATTGAAGGCGGGATCGGCGACCTTGAGCCGCGGCGCGGCGCAGGCGAGACGGATGAAGCCGTGCGTGTGGATGTTGGAAAAGGTCATTCCGCAGGACGGCTCCCTCCCGCGGCAGCGGCGCGGGGACGGCTTCTTATCGCGCAGGCAGGAGCGGCCGGGCAAGGCCTCTCAACGCTGGGCATCAGCGCGACCTAGCCACGTCTTCCAGGCCCACCGCGTGGACGAGGGCACAGGCCGCTCGACGAGCACTCACCGGTGCCAGATGAAGCCCATCCTCCGTCTGAAGCCCACCGACCTCGAGGCTGGCGAAACGCAGCGCTGGGAACGCCCTGACGACGGCCATACGAATCGCGACGGCGCGCGGCGCCCGCGCCAGTTCGGGCGCGATCGGCCATTCGAACAGGACGACTTCGATGCCTTGCGCCTGCAGGGCGGCGATCTCGGGCTGCAGCCTCGCCAGGCTTTCGGCAAGGCCGTCCGGTACGGGCCGCGACAACAGTTGCGCGACCTCGCGACGGACGATGTCTGCGGAGACGACATCGCCCTCGGACTGCGACTGCAAGGCAAGGCAAGCCGCCTCCAGACTGCCAGCCGGGCGCCGCGCATGGGGGCCACCCCGCCAACGTCCGGCCAGCGACAACAGCAGGTTGATCGGCCGATACTCCGCCTTCAACCCCGGCAGCCATGCCCGCAATGTCAGTGGTATCGGGCCTTCGGCCTCATGCAGGAACGCGCGGTCGGGCGCCAGTTCCAGGGTATTCACCTCGATCAGGACCCGTCGCGGGCGCATCGAAGAAGCCTGGAGCAAGGCAAGCCCGGTCGCAGCGCCCTTGCCGCCGAGCGAGGCATTGAGCCAACCGGCCGGAAGCCAGTCGTCGGGAATGCGGACGCCCAGCGAACTGCCGAGAATGACAGTGTCGGGCCTCCCCTCGCCGATCAGCACGCGCTCGGCACGAGCGAGGTTGAACGCATCCTGATCAGGATAGAGATGAATCGTCGGTCGCCAGGTCGCTATGGCGACCCCGTAAATCGCCAGAGCCAGCGCCGCCGTGACGACGACGGTCCTAGAACTGGAAATAAATGAAGGCATGGGAGCTGCCGCTGTTGAGGATGATGGCGCCGAGAAGAAGCCCTTCGATCGCCTGCCGGCCACGCTCGGGAAGCCGAGACGACGGGAGCAGATGGTAGATCACGATCGGTGCGACATAGGCCGCGATGACCAGCAGCCGAAGCGAGCTTGGGCGAAGCTGGGTGTTGCTCGCGATGGCCTGGAGGTATTGGAGAACATCCCCAAAATCGGGGAGCTTGAACAAAAGCCAGCCCAGCGTGACGAAGGCGAAGACGGCCGTGACCCGCAAGAGGCGCATGAAGGAGCCACGACCGCCGGACAGGCCGCAATCGGCAGCGACGCGCTCCAGCGCCAGAGCAGCGCCGTGCCAGAGCCCCCAAACGGCATAGCTCCAGGCGGCGCCGTGCCAGAGACCGCCCAGCCCCATCACGATTATCAGGTTGAGATAGGTCCGAAGCCGGCCGCGTCGATTACCACCCAATGGAAGATAGAGATACTCCTTCAGGAAGCTCGATAGCGAGATATGCCAGCGCCGCCAGAAGTCGGCGAAGCTGTCGGCGATGTAGGGACGATTGAAGTTGATCGGCAGCCGGTAGCCGAGCAAGCTGGCAATACCGATCGCGATCATCGAGTAGCCGCAGAAATCGGCGAAGATTTGCGCGGAATAGGCGACCAACAAGGTCAGCAGGTCGACCGAGGCCAGATTCAGGCAGGCCGGGCAAGCAATATAGGCGGTTTGTTGCGCGAGATTGTCTGCGACCACTGTCTTCAGGAAGTAGCCGAGGATGCAGTGGTGAACGACGCTGCGCCAGTCGATATCGCTCAGGCGCTTCTCGCCGATCTGCGGCATGAACTGGGCCGCCTTGACGATCGGCCCCGCCACGAGCTGCGGAAAGAAGACGATGTAGAGCAGCGTATTGCGGGCATGGGGCAAGGGTCGCAGCGGCTGCGGGCGGGGATATTTCTTGCGCCAACTATCGATGACCAAGGAAATTCCATGAAAGGTGTAGAAACTGATCCCTGCCGGCAGCGGAAGATAGAGCAATGCCTCTCCGACGGAACCGATCCGCGCGAGATCCCCGACCAGGCTTTCGGCGATCAGGCGGTTGTACTTGAAGAAGGCGAGCACACCCAGATTGACCGCGACGCCGATGGCCGCCGCCAACGCCGGGCGCGGCCCGGTCATTGCCGCGTAGCTCGCGGCGCTGGTAATGCCGGCCGAGAGCAGCAGCAGGGCGAGAAGCCAAGGCTGCTCCCACGCATAAAACACCAGGCTCGCGGCCAGCAGCCATTCGATCTGCCAGCGCCGCATTGCCGGCAGGTAGTAGAGAACGACAACAAGAGCGAGAAAGACGCAGAAGATCGTGCTGTTGAACAACATGCGTGCGTCAGAGGTCGGCCGAAGCGGGTTTCGACGTCATCCCGTTCGACATTTGGGCTCCACTATCCACCGTTCCTGGCGGCTCTCAGACACCGCGCGGCGCGCCTTCATCACCACATTTCAGGAATCAGCGATAGACATAAAGCCTATGTTCCAGCGGGATTTGTACTCTGTAAGCAGCTTTCGTTCAGACGGGGCTCGCCCCGCTATTGGAGCGCGAACGTTGCGGGGATTTGAGAGCCAGCCGCAAAATGCGGTTTCTGGCGAATCGGAAAGAAGGGTGGCGTTTCAATTGGGCGCCCGATATTGAGAGGCTCTCGAAGCCTTGGTTAAAAATGCGATGATGCTTCAAGTTCACAACTCGATCTCCGCCGAAGAGATTCGCGCGGCGACAGATCCTCATGATCGGATCGCGTTTGTCTCGGGCAATTTCAACGTGATCCATGCAGGCCATATGCGCCTGCTCAAGTTCGCCGCCGACGTCGCCGACAAGGTCGTCGTCGGGTTGAACAAGGATGGAAACCCCGGCGTCACCGTCCCGTTGGCCTTGCGCGCCGAAGCCGTCCGCGCCATCTCCATGGTCGCACATGTCATCGATCTTCCCGACGGCTCGGTGACCGAGATCCTGAAGCTCCAGCCCGATGTCGTCGTCAAGGGCAAGGAATTCGAGAACGTCCACAACGATGAGCAGGACGCAGTCCTGTCCTATGGAGGCAAGCTGCTTTTTGGCTCCGGCGAGATGCGGTTTTCGTCGATCGACCTGCTACAGCGCGAATTCCTCCAGCGCGAAACGTCCAGCATCCACAAGCCGCACGAATACCCCGCACGACATGGCTTCGACGCCGGCAAGCTGAAGTCCATCGTCGAGAGCTTCAGCGGCCTGCGTGTCCTCGTCATCGGGGATTTGATCGTCGATGACTACATCACCTGCGATCCACTCGGGATGTCGCAGGAGGATCCCACCATCGTCGTTACTCCCATCGACAAGAAGACATTTGTCGGCGGCGCGGGAATCGTCTCGGCCCATGCGCGCGGACTTGGCGCAACGGTGCGCTTCCTCACCGTCGCCGGCAGTGATAGCTCGGCCCGCTTCGCGAAGGCGACCCTTGCGAAATACGGTGTCGATGCGACCATCATCACCGACACCACGCGCCCGACGACCCTTAAGGCGCGTTTCCGAGCCAACGGAAAGACGTTGCTGCGCGTCAACGATCTGCGGCAGCACGCCATCGACCACGACATCCAGACGAAGATGCTGCGCAAGGTCAAAAGCTGGCTTGCGGACACCGATCTGATCCTGTTCTCCGACTTCAACTATGGCTGCCTGCCGCAGCCCTTGCTCGAGGCTATCGTCGCTGCCGCCAGGAAGCGCGGCGTCATGCTGGCGGCGGACAGCCAGGCCTCGTCCCAGCTCGCAGATATTTCGCGCTTCATGCATATGCGCGTCGTGACGCCGACGGAGCGCGAAGCGCGGCTCGCGCTCCAGGACTCGGAGTCCGGGCTTGCGGTGATCGCCTCTCGCCTCAGAGCCAAAGCCAATGCATCGAATGTGATCGTCACCATGGGTGCGGAAGGCGTGCTGGTGGTGGGCGATGCCTCCGGCGAGGAGCGGCTCGACCAGTTGCCGGCCTTCAACGGCTCTCCGAAAGACGTCGCGGGCGCAGGCGATTCGCTATTCACCTGTGTGGCGATGGCGCTGTGCCGGGGCCATGACATCTGGTGTTCGGCCTATCTCGGCTCGGTCGCCGCGGCAATCCAGGTCGCGCGCGTCGGCAATCTGCCTATCCAGCGCGACGAGGTGATTGCCGAGCTGATGGACCGGAGACACTGAGCATGCATGCGCTGCTGCTCGCCGCCGGCCTGGGCACACGGCTGAAGCCGATCACCGATACGATTCCGAAATGTCTCGTGCCGATCCACGGCAAGCCCCTGCTCGACTATTGGCTCGAGAGCCTGTTCTCCGGTGACGCCATCGAACGCGCCGTGATCAACACGCATTATCTCGCTCCCGTCGTCGAGGCACATGTCGCGGGCTCCCCCTGGAGATCGCGCATCGATCTCGTCTTCGAGCCGGAGTTGCTGGGGACGGGCGGCACGCTCGTCGCCAATCGGGAGCGACTGGGCGAAGGCCCTGTCCTTGTCGCCCATGCCGACAACCTGACCGATTTCGACGTGGCGGGCTTTGCGGCTTTCCATGCCGCGCGGCCGGCGAAGGCTGCGATGAGCATGCTGGCCTTCCGGACCGATGCGCCGCAGACCTGTGGCATCCTGGAACTCGATGACGAGGGCCTGGTGCAGGCCTTCCATGAGAAAGTCGCCAACCCGCCCGGCAATCTGGCCAATGCGGCGGTCTACATCGTCGAACCCGAGATGACGGACTTCGCCGCGAAACTGGGCAAGCCCTTCGTCGACCTCTCGACCGAGGTGATCCCGCATTTCCTCGGCCGCATCGCGGTTATGGAGACACCCGGCTACCACCGCGATATCGGCAATCCGGAGAGCCTGGCGCGCGCGCATGCCGAGTTCAGGCCCGCCAGCATTCCGGCACATTGAGGTCAGAAACAACCACTACACTTCGTTTTCGCGCCCGATAATGCGGCCCTAAAGCCACGCACGCGATCGAATTCCGGAGATGAAGCCGGTTCGGATTGTGCGCCATCGGCGACGATGTTACCAAATTTCGCCAAAGGATGAGCCCATGCATGACGCTGCCCATACGCGAAAACTGCTGACCATCGTGGTTCCGGCCTATAACGAGGTCCGCTTCATCGCGACGACCCTGCAGGCGGTTTCCGAGGCCGCCGAGCGGCATCTCGATGATTACGAGATCATCGTCGTCGATGACGGCTCCAAGGATGGCACGGGCGACGCCGCAGAGGCGTTCGCGAGCACGCACCCGAAGATGCGGGTCCATCGCCAGCCGACCAATATGGGCGTCGGCGCGGCTTATCTCACGGGCCTGAAGCAGGCACGCTTTCCCTTCATCACGGTCGTGCCCGGCGACAATGCGTTTTCGGCCGAGGCGCTGGACAATGTGTTTGCCGTCGTCGGCGAGACCGATCTGGTCGTGTCCTACCGCGACAATATGAGCGTGCGCACGCCGCTGCGCCGCACGCTGTCGATCATCTGCACGGCGATGATGGGGGTCGTCTCGGGCCGCAGCGTTCGCGATGCCCACAGCATGTTCGTCTTCCCCGTCGGGCTGGCGCGCTATGTCAATGTCCAGCCGGGCTACAGCTATCATATCCAGAGCCTCGGCCGTCTGCTGGTGCTCGTGCGTGACTTCCGCGAGGTTCCGGCGCCGTTGAACCCCCGTCCGGACGCGAATTCGGGCGTGATGAAGGCCAGGATCATCATGCGCCTGGGAACGGCCATGCTTGGCCTCGGCTTCTGGCGCGCGACGACCGTGCTCGAGCGGCGGCGCATGCGTGGCGACCTTGCCGAATTCCAATCGATCCTCTCCACCGACAAGAAGTGATCGTTCCGGGCAGCAACCCACCCGCGGGCGGGCGCGCGGGCGGCTGGACCGGCAAAGCGCTTCCAGGCCTCATCGTTCTCGCGATCTGCGCCATGCTCGCCTTCGCCGTGACGCTGATCGCGGCACGTGCGATCGGGCTGTCGACTGCCGAGCCCAGCCACCGGATGCGCTTCCACGCGATCCCGGTGGCGATGTCGCAGCTCTACCATGGCTGGCAGCATGACTATACCGGCTCATGGCAGGTGGCGATGCCGTTCCAGGGCAGCCCGCTCGGCACGCAGGAACTGATCTTCAAGGCGGTGACGCAGGCCGTTCCGGCCAATGACCAGATCTATTTCTGGACCGCCGACGACAGGGGCCTGTCGGATTTCGTCTATGGCGCCTTCACGGTCTTCGGGCCTTCGGTGCCGAGCCTGTTCTATTTCTGGTTTCTCCTGCTGGGCGCCTCGTTGTGCGTGGGGCTCTTCGCCTACCGGCGAGATCCGCTTGGTTTGGCGACCATCGCCTGCACGATGATCGCGATCGGCGTTGCCATGCCGCTCTACATGCGCGCTGGGCCGGAAGGGGTGCCGGTGCACCTGACCGAGTCGCGCATGTTCGACGTGCTCGGCGCCATCGCCCTCGTTCATGTGCTGTTGTCCATCCTGCGTCCGGTCCGCATCGCGCCCTGGAGCCACGCCGGAGCACTGCTGATCCAGATCGGCCTGCTGGCCTTCCTCCTTCACACGCGTTCGACGCTGATCTGGATGGTGCTCGTGATCGTGCTCGTCAGCCTGACGGTCACGATCAAGCGCTGGATCGACGGCGAGCCTGCGGGGGCCAGGCTGCGCAGCCTGTCGCCGGCGGCCCTGATGCTGGCCGCATGGGTCGGCGTGCTCGGCTATCAGGCGGCGGCGTTCAACCCGGAATATCGCTCGGGGATCGGGCCGCGAACCGTCTGGCACAATGTGCTGATGGGCTTTTTCGTCAGCCCGACTTTCGCCGAAACACTGGTGCTGCCGGGCCTGTTCGATCGGCTGGCGGTGGATGCCGTGCTGCGCGACATGAAGGAGCGCAACGACCCGCGGCTCGGCCCCGGCTGGGACGAGACCAACATCCTGAATTCGCTGGGTGGCCATTCGCGCTTCGATTGGGCGACCTATGAGGCGGTGTCTCGCTCGCTCGTGCTGAGGTCGCTGGCAGCCTCCCCCGGCGCGACGCTGAAACTCGCGCTCTGGGACAAGCCCAAAGCGCTTCTGGCATCGCTGAACTGCAGCTTCCTGCGGCTATCTCCATCATGCGATCCGCATATGGGCATCAGGGACTATCTGCGGCCGACCAAGGCCTCGGGGCTGATTTCGGCGTTCTGGCTTGCACTCGCGGCCGTAGTCGGGTTCGGCCTCGCACAGGCGACGCGCGCAATGGGGGAGCCGGACGCGCTGCGCGCCGCGACATTTCTGCCGCTGGCCGCAGTCGCCGTCCTGGCGCTGCTGATGTCCCTGCTGCTGTCCTATCTGTTCTATCCCGCGCCCTATCAGTTCGGCGGGACGAGCGTGCTGATCGCGCTATGTCTTTATTTCAGCGTTGCTCTGGCTGTGGCCAAGCTGGCGCAGGCACCGGCGCGGAATCAGCGATGAATTTGGTGGATGAGGCTCGAGTCGATCATTCGCGCGAGGAGCAAGCGGTCCGCGCCGGATTGTCCAAAGCGACGATCGGACGAATGCTGCTCGTCTTCATCGCACTGGCTGCGTTCCTGACGACTCTGGTCTTTGCGCGCAGCATCGGCCTCTCGACCGCCGAACCAACCCAGCGCATGCAGTACCATGCCCTGCCCGTCGCGATATCACAGCTCTATCATGGCCGCGCCCACGACTACACGGCACATTGGCAGATCGCGATGGCGTTCCAGGCTCCTGGCGGCACCGTGCAGGAGCAGATCGTCAAGGCTCTCACGCAGACCCTACCGGCGAACCCGCAAACGTATTTCTGGACCGCCGACGATCGGGGCTTGGCCGATTTCGTCTATGGCGCATTTCTGATCTTTGGCCCGAGCGTACCAAGCCTGTTCTATTTCTGGTTCGCCATCCTCGGAGCATCGCTCTGTGCGGCTCTTCTCGTCTATCGACAGGACCCGTGGAGCTTGGCCTTGATCGCTTCCGCGGTCATCGCCATCGGTATCGTCGTGCCGATCTATGCGCGGGCCAATGCCGGCGGGCCGATCCATATTTCTGAATCCCGCATGTTCGACGTGCTGGGCTGCATTGCCCTGCTGCACCTGCTGCTGTCGATCTTCAGGCCCGTCGGCTCGCCACTTTGGCTGCATGCCGTGGCCCTGATCGGCCAAGCAGCGCTTCTCGGCTTTCTGCTGCACACGCGATCGACGCTGACCTGGATTTTCCTCGCCGTCATCGTCGTCAGCCTCGTTGTCACCGCAAGTCGCTGGCTCGATGGTCGCCCGGCGGGCGAACGCCTGCAAAGCTTGGCCCCCGCAGCATTGGTCGTGGCCATGTGGGCCGCAGTGCTGAGTTATCAAACCGCAATGCTGCACCCGGCCTATCGAACTGAGATCGGTCCGCGCACCGTCTGGCACAACGTTCTCATCGGATTGGCGGCTAGTCCGGATTTCGCCCAACGGCTCGTCCTGCCGGACTTCGACGATGCTCTCGCAACCGACGCCATTCTGCGGGACATGGCCCAACGGCAGGATCCGAGGCTCGGCCCCGGCTGGACGCGTGAGAACATCATGAACTCGCTCGGCAGCCACTCCCGGTTTGACTGGGTGACCTATGAGGCGGTTGCGCGGTCGCTCGTGATGCGGACCCTGGTGTCCGACCCCGTAGCGGCTCTTGAGCTCATCTTCTGGGACAAACCGAAACGGATACTGGACAAGTTTTTCTGCCAGTCGCTCCACTTGGTGCCGTCCTGCGGCAGCCATATGGGCTTGAGGGATTATCTGCGCCCGACGCCTCAATCGGGCTTGCTGTCCGCCTTCTGGCTCGTCTTCGCAGGCGCTGTCGGAGCTGCCCTCGCAATGGCGACCAGTCACCAGAGCACTTCGAAAGTCGATACCCGATCCGCCGTCAGGGCCTATATATTGACCGCTCTGCTCGCACTCCTCGTCTCGCTGCTGCTGTCGTATCTTTTCTATGCGGCGCCAACCCAGCTTGCCGGCGCCTACCTTATCCTTGCGACATCACTCTATTTCACCGTGGCCGTGATGGTTGCGAGGATAAAGCAGAGCATATCCGCCTGATGCAGGCCTTCCGGGAACCGACGACGCGCGATTATCCACGGATCGGTCACGCCGTGCTTGTAGCCTGCTCACTCGCGGCCTTTCTCGCAACGCTGGCAGCAGCCCTCAGTTTCGGTCTGTCAACGACCGAGCCCACCGAACGCATGCGATACCATGCGCTGCCTGTCGCCATTTCTCAGCTCTACCACGGTCAAGCACACGACTACACCGGCCATTGGCAGGTCGCCATGGCGTTCCAGGCTCCTGGGAGCACAGCCAATGAGCTCATACCCAGAATGGCCAAGCAGGTTCTACAGCCTCACGAGAAAGTCTATTTCTGGACTGCGGATGATCGAGGGCTCGCTGATTTTGTCTATGGAGCCTTGACGGTCTTCGGGCCTAGCCTGCCGAGCCTGTTCTATTTCTGGTTTGTTTTGCTTGGGGCCTCGCTTGCCCAAGCCCTCGTAGCGTATTGGCGTGATCCATATGGACTTGCGGTGATTGCATCGGGGGTGGTTGCGATCGGTGTCATCATCCCGATCTACACCCATGCAAATGCGGGATTGCCGGTCCATATCTCGGAATCGCGCATGTTCGATCCACTTGGCTGCATCGCCTTGCTGCATCTGCTGCTGTCGATCTTTCGGCCGATCCGTTCGACTATCTGGCTTCATGCCCCTGCACTGATTTTTCAGGCCGCCTTGCTCGGCTTCCTTCTGCACACGCGAACGACACTGATCTGGATTCCGCTCTCCGTCGTCTTCGTCAGCCTCGCCGCCACGCTCAAGCGCTTCATCGATCGCCGTCCGACCCGGCTGCGACTCCAGGCGCTAGCGCCCGCCATGCTGGTCATCTCCGCCTGGGCCGGCGTCATGATCTACCAAAACGCAGCGCTGAATCGTGCCTATCTGACCGAGATCGGCCCCCGTACGGTCTGGCACAATATCCTGATCGGATTGATCCAGAGTCCAACCTTCTCGAAGGATTTGCAGATCACCGAATTCAGTGACGGGGTCGCCGCCGATGTCGTGCTACGGGACATGACGCAACGCCAAGATCCGAGGCTCGGCCCGGACTGGACCCGCGAAAACATTATGAACTCGCTTGGCGGTCACGCCCGTTTCGATTGGGTGTCCTACGAGTCGGCAGCGCGGTCGCTGGTACTGCGCACGCTTATCGGCAACCCGAAAGCAGCCCTCGAGCTCGTGTTCTGGCAGAAACCCAAGCGTGTCCTCGAAGCGTTGATGTGCGAGACGCTCCGCATCCTGCCGTCCTGTGGAAGCCATATGGGTGTGCGCGACTTCATCTATCCGACACGCCGCGTCGGACTCTTGTCAGCCTTCTGGCTTCTCTTCGCCGGTACGATTGGGGCGGGACTGGCTCTGGCTAAGCACAGCGACGCTTCAAATGAGACCTCGCACTTGGCGCCTTTCATCGCAGCCATCGGTTCTACCTTGGCGATCGCGCTGCTTCCCTCCTACCTGTTTTATGCAGGCCCGATGCAGCTCGCTGGCGCGGCTTTCATTGTAGCGTTCGCCTTATATTTCGCATTCGCGGTCGTCATGGGCACCTTCCTCGCTCGGTTCCGCCCGGCAGAGGCCGCGCAGGCTGATGCCAATCCTCGATAGCGGGATTACGAACTCAAGCCGCTTGCGGCAAAATGGCAGATGCAATGAAAACACTCGGCTTCAAGATCCTCGTCATGGTCGTGATGATCGGCGTCCTGGCCTATCAGGTCGATCTCGGACAGGCGCTGCTGCGGCTGGGCACGCTCGGCTTCGTCGCGGTTCTGGCCGGGCTTGCGCTGAGCCTCGCGCAGATCGTGGCCCTGGCCTATCGCTGGCGGCTCGTCTCGCGGCTCAACGGCACCTCCGTGCCCTTCCCCGAGAACCTGCGCTGCATGCTGGCGAGCCAGTTCTTCAGCCAGGGCCTGCCGGCTTCGGTCGGCGGCGATGCGCTGCGGGTATGGTGGCTGGTGCGGCTGAGCAAGCCGATGCGCTATGCACTGCAGAGCGTGCTGCTCGACCGGATCGCGGGGCTCGTCGCGCTGGTCGTGGTCAATACGGTTTCCGTCTCGCTCCTCGTCATGAGCCTCGGGGACGGCGCCAGCGCCTGGAGCATCGCCTGGATCGTGGGTGGGACCTTGCTGGCCACCATGGTGGGGGCGAGCCGCTTCGTGCGGCGCCTGATGATCAGGCTGTTTCTGATGCTGCCGGCGGCCCTCCGGAAGCGGAGGGGCGTCGCAGCCCTCATGCGCTGGCTGGTGCGCTTTCATTTCACCACCGGGCAGCTCGTCTTCTCGGCCGAGGGGGCGGTGATCCTGGGCTGGGGCATCGTCATCCATCTCTGCTCGGTCGTCCTGTGCCTCGTCGTCGCGCGGGACACCGGCATAGGCGTATCCTTCCTGCAGCTCGTCGCCGTGGTGCCGCCGGTGATGCTGCTGAGCTACCTGCCGCTGTCGATCGGCGGCTGGGGCCTGCGCGAGGGCGCGATGGCGCTCGCATTGAGCATGATCGGCTTTCCCAAGGAGGACGGCGTCTTCCTCGGCCTGGCGCTGGGCTCGATCAGCCTTGGGGCCGCGCTTCTGGGCGCCCTGGTCTGGCTGTTCTCGCCGATGCCGATCTCGCTGTTCGGCAAGCCCCGCAGCGGGTCCGCGATCGCTCTCGACGAGGAACCGGGCAAGGCCGTGCGGTGACGCCCCGCCTACGCCTTGCCGCCGCCGTAGAGGCCCAGCGTCTCGATGCGCAGGAAGCGGCGCACGGCTTCGATCCTGCCGCTCGTCGCGAGGCCTTTCGGCGTGAGTGCGAAGCCTTCGCCTTCTGGCGTGGCGGCGCCCATCTCGATCAGCAGCACGGCACGTTCGGCGAAGGCGGGCTCGACGATGCGCTCCGCCAGAACCGCCAGGGCCAAAGTCTGATCCGGGGCGGCCTCGAGTTCGGCCAGCATCGCCAGCGACAGTGATTTCAGCACGGCGCCGTAGAGAAACACGACCAGCGCAACGCCGCCGCCGAAAAACGCGGCGAAATGCCAGAAGGCGATACGGTCGCCGAAGGTCGCCACGCCGGCCAGCAGCAGAGCCAGCGCCACGCCGGCGAAGATCGACATGCCGAAGCGCTGCCGCGTCAGCCGCAGCAGTACGCCCACGATCGCCAGATGCAGCAGCGTACCCGGCACGGCGAAAACGAGGGCAGCGAGGCGCGGATCATCCATGGCTCCGCCCCAGGCCATAGGCGAAGCGCAGGACGTGCAGCAGCCGGGCGGCGACGCGCCCGCGCGGATTGAGGCGCCAGCGCTGGCCTTCCAGCCGATCGACCAGCCGCGCCCCGGTCAGGACACCGATGCGGTCGCTGGTCAGTTCCTGGATGGATTGCCCGCCAGTATAGAGCGAGGCCCATTGCGGCAGGCCGCCGATCCGGCCCTGCCCGGCGAGCGCCAGCAGCATGTTCAGCGTGAAGCCCCAGACGATCAGACTCCAGCCGATGAAGGCGACGATCGCCGCCGCGCCGACGATGGCGAGACCGGCAAGAACATCGATCGGTGTCGGTGGCTGGCCCAGCAACGCGAGCGCCAGCCACTGGGCCATCAACAGCCCAAGCGCGATCAGGATCGACGCCTTGAAGCGCTGCGCCGGCGCCCGCAACCGCGACACGCCGCCGCCGAAGACCAGCACCAAGGCGATGGCGAGGCCCGACAGG
The DNA here is from genome assembly GCF_058801345.1 of Allobosea sp. GW822-FHT03F07. Classification (NCBI taxonomy): domain Bacteria; kingdom Pseudomonadati; phylum Pseudomonadota; class Alphaproteobacteria; order Hyphomicrobiales; family Alloboseaceae; genus Allobosea; species Allobosea sp. GW822-FHT03F07. Next base: position 240,047 of record NZ_JBXAND010000004.1, on the reverse strand, counting down.
ATGGCCGCGACGATCGGCAGAGGCGGCAACCAGAGAAAGAACACCGCGTCCGTCACAGCAAGGCGCGTATCGAGCGCCGGCTGTCGGCGAACATGGAGTGGAAGGCGCCGCCGCCGACGACGAAGGCGTCGTTCTTCGCGATGACCTTATCCTCGACCTCCGGCCCGAAGCCCATCAGGCAGGCCGCGATCTGCGCGGGATCGAGGGCCGAGCCGGGGCGGATCGGCAGGCCGGCCTTGGGCAGGTGAAGACCCTGCTTCACCGGCGTGTCGTCGATGACCATGGCGAAATGCCGGGAGAAGCCGTGAAAATTCAGGAAGGCGCAAGTCAGGTGACCGGCGCCATAGGCCGCCAGCTTGCGGCCATCTGCAGTCATCTGCGTGAACAGGGCATCCTGCCGGGCGGTCCAGCCGGCAAAGGCTGCACCATAGGCCCGTGCCAGCGCGACGTTGCGCTCGACGGCCTGGCGATCGAAGCCGAGTTCCGCCACATCGCCGGCAACGGGCTTGCGCACCGCGGCGACGATCACATCCTCGAAGGGATAGGGATGGATGGCGTGGCCGAGATCGACGAGGCCTGCGAAGGCGAAGGCCGGGGCCAGCGTGTCGGGCGTGAAGTAGGTGTTATGCTCCTCCCAGAGCATGCAGTAGTCCTGCCGTTCCAGATTGCCGCGGCAGTCCGGCACCTCGAGCAGCAGGACGCCACCGGGCCGCAGCAGCAGCTTCAGCGCTTCGAGGAAGGCCAGCGGCGCTTCGGCATGCTCCAGCACATGTCGGGCGATCACGAGGTCCATCGGGCCGATCCGCGCCGCAAGGTCCCGCGCTCGGTCGGCGGTCATCAGGCCATGAACGCTTTCGATGTTGGCATTGGGATAGTCGGCGCCGAGATCGGCCGCCAGATCGAGCATGCGGGTGTTGCGGTATCCGAGACGCTCAAGCCGTTCCACCGTGGTCTTGTCCTTGGCGGAGAGGCCGAGGATCCTCGAACCGTGATCCAGCCCCTCGATCCCGGTCAACCAATCGACGGCCGCGTCGAGATGGCTCTCGGGTTCGCGATAGACGATCCAGTCGAAGGGCGGTACCAGCATGCGGAACGGAAAGGGCTGCGCCAGCTGGATTCCGCCGCAGGTGCCGCAGACCGCCAGCGCCAGGTCACGCTCGACGACCTCCTCGCAGGCAAGCTTGGTGAAATGGCTGGAAACGGGCTGCCGCCCCAGTTCCAGGACCCGTTCCAGCGCCCCCTCGCTGCAAATGCGGCACGTTCCGGGGGCCATCATCAATGCAGTTCCTTTCGCTGAAGCGACGCCTGACGCCGCCGTTCGGTCAGCCGCTTGAGGAAGCCTGGACGGCGGCCATGGAGCACCTCCAGCAGCCACCATTTCAGAATACGGGCCAGCGTTCCATATTCACGCGGCGAGGCTGCGAGCGTCATTAGCGTCCCGCGCATGAAGGTCGACATGGCAGCCGGCGCTCGCAGCAGGGCGGCCCGAAAATCGGCATAGTCCGGCTCGCGCAGCTTGGCCTGGATAGCGGCGGCCACCGCCCGCTGTTGCGCGGCCTGGCGCATGCCATGCCCGGAGTAGGAGTGCTCATCAACCCGGAACCAGACCAGCGACCGATTGACCACGACGACACCATGGCGCAGCGCGATGCAATAGATCAGGAACCAATCCGAGTGCCAGCGCAAGGCAGGGTCGTAGAGCCCAGCATCGAGCAGCGCTTGGCGCCGGAAGATGGCGGTGTTGATCGAGAGAAAGGCGAAGGCCTGCTTCAGGATCGCCTCGAGTTCCTCAGGCGATACGACACGCTGCTCCTCGCCGGGCTTCATGAACCAAAGGCCCCGTTCGGAGTGACGATCGTGAACCACAACCTCCCCGGTCGCCGGTCGCCATTCCGTATAAGCCGAGACGACCAATTGGCTGCCCGGGTTCTCCTCCAGGGCCGCCATCAGAACCGCACAGGCCTCCGGCATCATCCGTTCGTCGGCGCTGGCCAGGAAGACGAAGTCGCCGGTAGCCTCCCGGATACCGCGATTGACGGCGGCGACGACCCCCTTGTTGGTCTCGTGCCGGATGATGCGGATGCGCGCATCGCTTCGCGCGAACTCCGCCAGAACCGCAAGGCTGTCATCGGTGGAACCGTCATCGACGATGACGATCTCGTCGGGCAGCCGGGTCTGCGCCAGGATAGCACCCACCGACACGCGAAGCGCACTACTGTGATTGTAGTTGGGCATCACGACGGACAAGCGCGGCGACATCGTCATCACGCGGGTTTTGGCGCGCTGTAGCGGGCGATGACCTCGGAAATCGGTCCTTCGGCAACGATGCGACCGTGCTCCATCATGACGCCGCGATTGCAAAGCCGCTCAAGCGCGGCCAGATCGTGCGACGCCAGAACCAGAATGCTCGAACGCGCCATCATCGCTTCCATTCGATCGCGCGCGCGCTCCATGAAGCGTGCATCACCGGTCGAGAGGTTCTCGTCCGCAACGAGGATCTCCGGCTCGAAGGTGGTGGCGACCGCAAAGGCGAGACGGGCTTGCATGCCGGAAGAATAGGTCGAGACGGGCAGCGAGAGAAAGTCGCCGAGTTCGGCGAAGGCTTCGATATCGGGCACGTGCCGCCGGATTTCCTTCAACGACATGCCGTAGAGCAGCGCGATGTTCTCGATGTTGTCGTAGCCGCTCAGGTCCTGCTGCAGTCCGTTGGCCGGATTGATCACCGACATAGTCCGGCCGACGCGGCGGTAGAAGCCACGCTGTGGTCGGTAAATCCCGCCGATCACCTTCAGCAGCGTCGTCTTGCCGGCGCCGTTATGGCCGACGAGGCCAATCCGGTCGCCAGCCTTGGCGGAGATCGAGACATCGGTCAGCGCCTGCACCTCCAAACGCCCGCGTGTCGAGCGGTGAATGGTGCCGCCGGTCGCCAGCGACGACACGGCCGATTTCAAAGTCAGGTCGACAGCATGAAAAATCGGATAGTTCAGCGAAACATTGCGCAGTTCGAACGAAACCATGGATCGGCTCTCTTTTCCGTTCAGAGCCAGAAGACGAGGCGATTCTTGCTGCGCGCGAAGGCCAATCCCGCCAGCCCCCAACCGACGACCGCAGCCGACAGCGTTACAGCGTAGTCGGCAAACTCCGGCACGCGCCCCAGCATCGGATCGCGCAGGATGTCGATGAAGTAGGTGAAGGGGTTCAACGCGAGCACGACACGGTTTGTGATCAGGCTCGCCTCCGGCCACAGGATCGGCGTCGCGAGGAAGACGATCAACATGATCGGCGAGATGATCTGGATCGCGTCACGGAAGCGCGCGCCGACGATTGCGAAGAAAGCCAGAACCCAGATGCCGTTGACGATGTAAATCAGCAGCGAAAAGAAAATCAGGAAGAAATTGATGCCCGGGTTGAACAGCGTGAAGGCGCAGACAAGGAAATAGGTCAGAAATTTCGTGATGAACTCGATGAAAATACGGAAAAAATAGCGCAAGATCGGGAAAAATATCGGGATATTGCGCTCAGTCAGGGTTCCGGAAGCGGAGATGAACACAGAGGCCCCACCCTGGATACAGGCCGAAATGAAGAACCAAGCGATGAAGCCCGCCGACAAAAAAACGAAGGCGTTGTAGCTGCCGAACTGCGACATGCTGCCATAGACGAAGCCCAGCACCACCACCGTGACAGTGGTGCCGATCACGCCCCAGAGCGACCCGAGCAGAGTACGGCTGGTCTGCAGACGGAAATCGCGCCAGCCAAGCAATGTCCAGGCGCGCCACATGCCGAAGGCTGCGAGCGTGTCGGCCCACGCGTCGCGAAAATAGGTCAGCTTGCGCCCATCACCTTCGAACTGGTCAATGGGCATGGATGCCGCAGAAGCGCCGGTCTCATCGGCCATCAGGCATGCTCCTTGCCGAAAGCCGCAATCGCGGAGGCGATCCATTGCCGCCCCTCCTGTGCATCCCGGCTTGCGGGGGCGAAGGGAGCGTCTTCCATATCCGCCTTCCGGAATGGCCCCTTCGACGCCTCGACGAAAACCAGAACCTCGCTGCGGATGCGCAGGCTGTGATACTGCCCCTGCGGCATCCGGTAGTAAAAGGGCGAGCCCGAACCAGCATGGCTCATCGGGATCACGTCGGTGAGCGCACCGTCGTCGGAAAACAGCAGAATGTCAGCCTCACCTTCCACGATCAGGAAGCTTTCCGACTTCGACATGTGGCGGTGCGGCGTGACATAGGTCTCGCGGTGGCTGGCGATGACCATGTCGTGCTGGTCCGCCTCGGGGGCGGGATGCGCGCAAAGCCGCGCCCGCTTCAGCGGCGTCGAGCGCGCCTGATGCTTGAGAAAGGCGATCAGCCCCGCATCGGCCAGAACGAAGGCATCGTCGGTGTAAAACACACCGGGATGAACCTCGCGGAGCGCATCCGGCCGAACAGGCCCATGGCTGTTGAACTGCGTCATGCTTCACTCGTCTGGCGCATGCCCGCTTACCGGCAGGCTCACCGCCTCGCCACCACAGGGCAAAGAAGGCGCGCTGTCGGGCGCCCCTTACGATTGGGCCTCTCAGGCCGAGGGATCGACCTTCAGCAGCACACGTCCCGCCTCGCCGCTGCGCACGCAATCGAGCGCCTCGTTGATCTGATCGAGCGTGAATTCGTGCGTGATCAGGCCTTCGAAGCTCATCTTGCCCGCCTGGTTGAGCTTGATGATACGTGGGATATCGATGTCGGGAACACAGCTGCCACCCTCAGACCCGGTCAGGATCTTGTTGAAGTGCAGCGGCAGGGTATAGAGCGTCACTTTCTCGGTCGGGACGCCCACGAGAACACAGGCGCCCTTCGGCGCCGTCAGTTCATAGGCCGTCTCGATCACGCCCTTGACGCCGGTGGTCTCGATGACCTTGTCGGCGCCGGCCTGACCGACGATCTCGCGAATGGCCGCGGCGACATCGGTCGTCGTCTTCGAATTGATGACGTGGGTCGCACCAAACTTCTTGGCCATCGCCAGCTTGCTGTCGAGAATATCGACGGCGATGATCGGATGAGCCCCCACCAGAGCAGCGCATTGGGCCATGTTGAGCCCGACGCCGCCGGATCCGAAGATCACGACGCTCTCACCAATCTTCACTTGAGCGTCGTTGTTGATGACGCCGAGCGCCGTCGTCACCGCGCAGCCCAGAAGCGGCGAAACCTTCTTGTCGAAATCCGCGGGGACGACCGTCAGACGGTTCTCGGAGATGACCGCATATTCGTTGAACGTGGTAACCCAGCCCGCGTTCAGCTTCTTTCCGTTCCAGCTATAAGCCGGAGGCGGCGACTGGAACCCTTTGCTCGGGCGCCAGTGCAGCACGACGGTGTCGCCGGGCTTCTTCGTCGTCACGCCGATGCCGACATCGATCACGGTGCCAGAGGCCTCGTGGCCGAGGAGATGGGGCAGGAACTTGTCCGGCCCCTTCACCGCGGCGATCTCGTTGATCTGCGCCCCACAGATGGAGGTGTAGTGGATCTTCACCAGGACATGACCGACGCCGAGCGTCTCCGGCAGGTCGAACTCATCGACGACCAGCGGCTCGCGGCTCTGGACGACGATCGCGCCCTTGGATCTCTTCACTTGCACCGCAATCACTCCATGTAGATGAATTCGTAATCACCCGTGTAGCCGAAGTGGTTGTAAAGCCAGATCCATTCGGCAGTGTCGAGGAAGCTCTCGGCCGTCAGCGCCCAGCACTGCAGGTTGAACAGCTCCTGCTCGTTGCGGTAGCTCTCGAGCATAATATAGGCCTGCTTGCCGACGCGCTCGACTTCCTGAAGCGCTGTCTGAAGCTCAAACAGCCGCAGGTTGTGGAAGGTCGCCAGCGAGATGACGAGATCGAAGGACTTGTCGCCGTAGGGATAGCGATCCTGCGCCTTGTAGGAAAACAGGTGATCGCGGACCTCCGGCTTGGCCTCGGCCAGACCGTGCTTGGAGGTATCGAAGCCAGCAATCTTGAGGCCGGGCAGGAGCTGCTTGAGCTCATAGAGCAGGAAGGCCTTGCCGCAGCCGACGTCAAGCACGCTCGACTCGTTGGTCAGGCCGTAGGTGTCGATCAGGGCTTGCGCCACCGGAGTCCACCGGCCGGGCAGATAGCGATAGCCGCCATAGCCGAAACGACGGTCACCGTCCCAGTAATCGACCTCATACTCCTTGGCCTTGAGCATGCAGGTGACTTTGTCGTCGACCATGCGGGCGATGTAGTCGCGCTTGGTCATGCGATGCAGGGGCGTGACGATGTCGAGCAGGCGGCCCATGGGCAGGTTCCTCGTGACAGAAAGTGGACGGATCGGGCTTTCGGCGGCGCAAGCCGGGCAGGCGCCGCGCCAAGGCTTGCACCGGCGCGACGGCAGGCTTGGCTCAGCCCCCGGCGTGCTTCATGACGGTGTCGGCGATCGCCTGCGGGCTCAGCCCCGCAATCGCCAAGAGATCCTCCTGGAGGCCGTAATTCTCCTGGAAGCGATCAGGCAGAGCGAGCTTGTTCACCACGGGGCGGGTCTTGCCGCCCTGGACGTCGAGCAGGTCGCTCACGGCCGAACCGAGCCCGCCAATGGCGGTATGTTCCTCGATGGTGAAGATCGAGCCGGCAGCTTTGACGCGGTCGAGGACCAGCGCCTCATCGAGCGGCTTGACGGTGTGGATATGCACGACTTCGGCCTCGACGCCCTTGCCGGCCAAGATCTTGGCGGCATCAAGCGCGCGGCCGCTCATCACGCCGCAGGAAATCAGCAGCGGGTGACCGCTGCCGGCGACCGGGCGCATGACGATGCCCTTGCCGATCTCAAAGCCATGCTTCTCGTCGGAGACGATCGGATCGCCACCCTTCCCGAGCCGGATGTAGATCGGATGCGGCCAGTCGACCGAAGCGCGCATCAGGCGCTTCATCTCCTCAGCGTCGGCGACGGCAACGACGGTCATGTTGGGCAGGGCCCGCATGATCGCGATATCCTCGACCGCCAGATGGGTCGGGCCGAGCGGCGCGTAGACGACGCCGCCGCCATTGGCGATCAGGCGCACCGGCAGATCGTGCAGGCACAGATCGAGCGCAACCTGCTCGTAGCAGCGGCGCGTCAGGAAGGTCGCGATCGTGTTCACATAGGGGATGAAACCATCCATCGCCATGCCAGCGGCCATGCCGACGATGTGCTGTTCCATCACCCCTTCCATGAAGTGGCGATCAGGCATGTCCTTCTTCATCGCGGCGAGCAGGCCAGGCGAGAGGTCGGATCCAATGAAGGCGATGCGCTCGTCCGTCTTGGCGAGCTCATAGACCATGTTGACGCAGGTCGCCCTCATGCCGTTGCTCCCTCGTGCGGATTGCCTACGGCCGCGTAGAGGTCGGCGAGCTGGTCAGGCGTGAACTTGGCGTGGTGATGCCATTTCGGGTCGTTCTCGGCGAAGGGAATGCCCTTGCCCTTGACGGTATGGCAGATGATCGCCGTCGGCTTCTCGCCATCGACAGGAAGCCCGCGAAGGACCTGCTGCAGCGCACCGACGTTGTGGCCATCGACATCGACGGCGGCGAAGCCGAAGCTCTGCCACTTGTCGAGCAGCGGCTCCAGATTCTGGATGTCGCGGGTGAACCCAGCCGACTGGATCTTGTTGTAATCGACGATGGCGCACAAGTTGGAGAGCTTGTGCTTGCCGGCAGAGAGCGCCGCCTCCCAGACCGAACCCTCGTTGATCTCGCCGTCGCCCATGGCCACGAAGACACGGCTCTTGCGCTTTTGAGCGCGGGCAGCAAGCGCCATGCCGACGCCGATCGAGAGACCATGGCCGAGCGCGCCGGTAGAGGCCTCGATACCGGGTGCCTTGCCGCGCTCGGGGTGGCCGCCGAGCTTGCCCTCGACATGACAGAACTGATCGAGCAACGCCGCGTCGAAATAGCCCTTGTCGGCCAGGATGGCGTAAAGCGCGAGGCAGCCATGCCCCTTGGACAAAATGAAGCGGTCGCGATCGATCCAATCGGGCTCGTCGGCCCTGTAATCGAGAACGTCGTCATAGAGAACGCGCAGGATCTCGATCAGCGACATCGACGCACCGACATGGCCGCGATTGCCGCCGACGAGCCCGCGCACCACCAGGCTCCTCAAATGGAGCGATCGCGCGTCGAGCGGCGTCGAATTCATTGTCTGATTGTCTCTGTGGTCAGTGTATCGAAAAAGGCCGCAAGGCATCGCCCAGAACGGGATAGCCCACGCGATCGGACGTTTAGACAAGCCCGACGGTCATGTCCATGACTTCTTGCCATGAGCGCGCGAGCTGAAATCGACCGCCCTCGCCATGTTCGCCATCCGGCGAAAACAGGATCGTAGGCAGCCGTGCCGGGAAGTCGGGATGGCCGAGAACCTCTGGGAGATCATCAACGAAGAGGGCAAAACCCAGCTTGCGGATGGTGTCCACCTTCTCCTCCCGCGTGACGCGATAATGCACGTCGGCGGACGCGATCGGGCCCGCCTCGCCGACTAACCCGTTGGTCGTTAGCCAGCCCGAGGCCGCCTCCCAGAGATCGACTTGGTCAGGGTCGAAATGGCCTAACCTGGTCTTGTGGCTTACGATGGAGACGCGATGGCCAGCGGCGCGGAAACCGCGAATCGCGGCGACGGCACCGTCATAGGGCCGCGCCAGGCCGATAAACTTTCCGTAGACCTGGCCCTGCAGACGCATCCACAGCGTGTCGTTTCCGGCAATCGTGCGCAGCCGCGACTTGACCTCGTCCTTGCTCCGCAGACCATGGCCCGGCGGCAGCAGGCCGAGCTCAGCGGCGACCGGCGCGAATACCCCGGAATAGTCGATAATCGTGTTGTCGAGATCGAGGCCGATGTGAACGGGACTCACGCGCCGGCAACCTTGCCTTCGGAGTGCTTGCTCTCGACGGAACTCTTGCCCTCGACCTGAGGCTGACCGCGGGTAAAGGCGGCGTAGAAGGTCTCGCGCCCGAAAAGCGAGCCGAAGAGCGGCATGTCCCGCACAGCCTGCGCAGTCGGTTGATTCGAAAGCCAGAGCTCTTCCAGTTCGCGCACGGCGGCGGCCAAATCTCCATCGATCTCCGAGAGCAGCTCGGAGATCTCGTGGAGTTCACTGCCGATCTTTTCCGTCAGACCATGAACCTCGGTCGCCTTGTCCGCCTCGAACGCGGCCTGCCAGGCCAGCGCCAGCCTGTGCACCGAGCCGAAATGGCGGTCGAGCGCAGCGTTGGCGCCAGGCTCGCTGGCCGGGAAGGTGCGACGATAATCGAGCAGACTGGGGATATTGGCAGCGACGGCCTCGATCAGCAACTCATTGAAGCGGCGTTCGGTGCCCTTCAACGCCTTGAACCAGCGCCAGTCGATCGTGATCCTGGGGTAGGTCCCGAGCACCGCCATATCGTCGCCGATGGTTTCGACCACCGTCTCGAAAGGCAGGCCGACATTGAGATAGTGCGGATTGACCATGCAGTCATGGACCCAATCGCGGTGGCTGCGCGTCATGTTCGGGATGGTCGCGAGATGCGGACCGAAGACCTCGATCAGGGCGGTGGTGCGTTGCTCGAAATCGAGGTTCGACGGCACGACGCGCAATGCCAGCAGCTTGCGCATGACATTGGGGAAGAAGCCCGCCAAAGGCACGATGGTCAAGACGAGCGCGCCGCCCGGTGCGACCAGTCCCGCCAGCTTGCGCAACAGGTCGAGTTCCTCAGGCAGCGCGCCAAGCCAGTTCTCGCAGAGCACGATGTCGTAAAGCTTGCCGGGATTGAACTCCTGCAGCCGAGCAGGATGCAGGGTCGGCACTGTGTGAGGCTCAGACAGCGTATCGTAAAGCTTCTGGATGTCGCGAAGGCCTGCGGGATTCGGCTCCACCAGCGTCAGCGAGCGTGGCTGGGACACGGCGAGGTACAGGCTGTTCTGCCCCGAACCCGGCGCTATTTCCAGAATGTCGGAGCCGCGAAAGGCGACCTGGGGCAAGCCGATCGAGCGATAGAGCGAATCCCGCAACTGGAGATGCTGGCTCAGATCGTCCATCGCATAGCGGACGGGCGAAATGCCGTGCTCCTTGTAGTAGTCGAGGTGCCCGCCCTCCGACGTCGTTGCCTTCGTCATCCCGTTTCCCAGTCGTCCGCGTTCCCGATGGCGCGCCTTATGCAATCCACCACAGCCGATGTCCATCTTGTCTTGGCCGGTGCCCCCCGAATCAGCAACGCCACTTCGCTTTGGAAGGCGGATGGCAGGCTTGACCCGCGCGGAACAAGGCGTCATGCAGCAGCGACTTTTCAGCAGGCAGCGCGCCCGCACAGTTTCGGACCTGGAAACATGACGACGACACGCCGCACCAAGGACCCCGTCAACCAGCCCAACATCGATTTCGCCGAGAAGCGGGGCGCGGTAACGCTCGGCCTCCTCAAGAGCCGCGAGTGGATCGAGGATCCACGCCGCTTCCTGTTCTCACAATCACGCTACAAATTCGTCTCGAAGATGCTTTCCGGACGCAAGAACGTCATCGAGATCGGCTGCGGCGACGCGTTCAACGCGCCGATCGTGATGCAGGAGGTCAAGGCGCTGACGGTGACGGATTTCGACGCCGAGTTCATCGCCGACGCGCAGGCGCGCGTTCAGCCGGAATATCCCTACGTCGCCAAGGTCCACAACTTCCTCGAAGGCGTCTTCGAAGGCGGCCCGTTCGACGCCGCCTACGCCATGGACGTGCTCGAACATATCGATGCCAAGGACGAGCGCGTCTTCATCGGCAACATCCTGAAGTGCCTGACATCCGATGCCGTGATGATCGTCGGCATGCCGTCGCTGGAAAGCCAGGCCTACGCCTCGCCCGGTAGCAAGGCCGGTCATATCAACTGCAAGTCAGCGCCGGACTTGAAGGCCCTGATGGAGGAGTTCTTCCACACGGTGTTCATGTTCTCGCTCAACGACGAGGTCGTGCACACCGGCTACCATAAGATGGCGCATTACGTCGTAGCGCTGTGTGCTCACCCGAAGACGAAAGCCTGATCAGCGGCCTGACGAGACCTGAGCGCGGCAGAAAACCTGCTCTCAGCGATGGCGCTCGATCATGTCGCGCGCCTTCTGCCACTGGCGGACGAACACGGCGGCTCGCGCATCCTCCTCTACCGGCAGCGTGCTCACCCGGTCCTTCCTGAAGGCGTTCAGCAGGATAAGTGCCCAGCGGATGGCATAGAGCGGGAGATGCCGCTTCAGTCTTGCCGCCGCGCCCGCAGAATCCGGCAAGGCGCCGGTCAGCCGTGCGACAACCTCGGCCCTTTCGTCGGCGTCCAGCGACATCGCGGGATGGACCACGAAATCGGCGATGAATTTGACCGGATCATCCCAGCCGAAATAATCGAAATCGATGTATCGGATCGTGCCGTCCCCCTGACGGATGGCATTATGGAAGCCGAAATCCGCCGGGATCAGCCGACGCTCCGACTGAATGAGATCCGACGGTGTGGCAAGTTCCGCCGCGATGTCCCTGCGCGCGGCGGCGTAGGCCGGTTTGATGACGTCGTGGATCGCCTGATCGAGCGGGCCATAGTCGATGAAACCGTCGAAGCGCCGATCGATTTGCCGGCAGATCTCCGTTGCGGACAGGCAGGCTTCCGAGGCGAGCGGGAAGCCGCTGGCGCCTGAGTCCTGCGAGGCGCGGAAAATGCCCTCGACGAAGCGCAACGCGTCGTCGAGATCTCCCTCCCGATGGCGGGTTATGATCTCGCCCTCGATCCATTCCATCAGCATCAAGCGGTTGGTGTCGTCGCGCGCTATCGCCCGCGGCGCCTGCTCCAAGCCGCTCTCGCCGAGAAACCGGAGAGCTCGCCATTCGACGTCGAGCCGGTCGCGCTGGTCGCCGGGCCGTTGCGGATAAACCTTGAGCGCGAAGGGTCCGCGTTGCGTTTCAAGCCTGACGATGTGGCTGTTCGCGCCCTGTCCGGCCGGAACCATCGCGAGGACCGGCACGCCGGCCAGCGCCTCCGCCTGCCGGGCGAGCGCGATCCGGCCGTCATCCGCGAGCCCACTCAAATCAACCCCCTCAACCGCGCCCGTGCGAACAGCGCCAGACTAAATCCGTCGATGATCACGTCGTCCCGCAGCATCTGCTCGAGACGCGAGACCGGCATCGCCACGACATCTGTGATCCCTTCGAGCGGATCGGGCTCGCCGAGCCGTTCGACCTCCGCGAAGAACAGATGCGCCCTGATCGACAAGGACGACCCACCCGGCGTGAAGGTACCAAGCGAATTCATGGCGAGCGCCGCACCACCGACTTCCTCCGCGACCTCGCGTCTCGCGCCCTCCTCCGGGCTTTCGCCAGCGTCGCATCCACCGCGGGGAAACTCCCAGGACCAGTCGCGCAAACCGTGGCGATACACGCGGATTAGAACTGGCTGGCCGTCGAGAACAGGTAAGATCGCAACGGGATTGGTTTCAACGATGCGGTTGTACAGTCCGGATGTGCCGTTCGGAAAACGAACTGCGTCCCGGAGAATGAGCATGTAGGGGTCTTCGGCAAGGATTCCGGTCCGGGTGTCCCAGTCCTTCATACCGCGCGCCTTGCGATAGGCTATCGCTTCCGCGCGCGCGGCAGCGATAGCCTCCGGGCTGGTCAATATATCGACGCCGCCGGCCGGCGCATTACGAAACAGGTCCGGCCGCTGCGCGACGAGAGCAAGATAGCCTTTCATATCGCCAGCTTCGTCAGCCATGGTGCTCACGTCCATCGCGCAGGTTCATCGAATGGCGTCAGCGCCGGTCCGCGTCCGCATCCGGAGTACGCTCGGCGACACGCGATAGCCTGGCAGACAGATGCCGAGATAGTCGGCGATCGGCAAGGACAGCTCGTGTCCCCGTGCCTTCAAATCCTGCGCGACAGCCTCGACCCGGTTTCGAAATCCAACCTGTTGATCGGTTTCGGGCAGGTCCGGCGTTTCGAGCCAAGCGACCATGTCCGCAACGGAGGCAGTGATCTCGTCGGGCAAGGCATTTTCGACGCGAATGCCGGCCTCTTCATATTGGAACGAGTTGTCGAAGTGGTAGCAACCGCGATCGAGCGCCTGCTCGAGCGTCAACTCCTGCGACACCCCTTCGACGACAGCGAAATAGCGCTTGAAACAGGCCATCTCCATCGGCGAAGGCAGCAGCGTATAGTGCAGCACCGCATTGACCGTGAGGATTGGCACGCCGAGCGCCCGGGCAAACGCACAAGGACCAGACTGGCACCCGATCATGAAGCGCGACTTGGCGATCAGATACGGGTCGATCTCATACGCATAGCCGCTCAAGAACGGCGTTTCGAAATAGCCTTCGCGCTGCACGTCGAGCTTCGGCATCAGCTTGTCGCCGATTCGGATGACCTGGAAGCCGTTGTCGAGAAGATATTCGACCGCCTCACGGTAGTTGTCGACGGCGGAATCGCGGTACGACTGCAACGCTATGCCGTGATAGCCCTTGTCGCGCACATGCATGACCACGAAAGGTCGATCGAGATCGATACCGTGGCGCTTGGCAAAATTCTCCGCGACCTCCGCGTAATAGGGCGGAAGTTCCAGATGCCAGTCGTTATGTGCGTAGGAATCGCCGGGGTCGCGCGTACGATGGACGGCGTGGCGCAACAGCATCCAGTAGTGGTCGATGATGAAAGTAAAACGCCCAGCCTGATGATGGCCCAAGCTCATCCAGGATAAATTCAACAGAATGTCTGAATTTGTTTCATAATAATCGCCATATTGCTCCACGATCTGGAGGCAGGCACGCGAGGCAGGCCTGTAGTTCGAACGCGGCGGACCGATGAAGATCAGGCGATCGAATTTATCTTTGTTCTGGGCGATGAAATAGAACGGATCGAGGATCGCATGCCCCAGCGCCTCGGTCGAGGACAGGAAGAAGACAGCGCAATTGGAAAAATCGACCTCGCCCAGTAGCCGCATCAGTTCGACATCGCGCTTGAGCGTCAAGGCCGCGTGGGTCTGGTAGACACTATGTACCCGTGCAATCTCCTGATCAGTGGCTGCACCGCCATGATCCCCAATCACGCCGAATTGCCGGCCGAAGAATTCGATCGCGTCGCGCTCACGACGCAGCTTGCCTGCCGCATAAGCGGCTTTGAGGAAGTCGTAACGTGTACGCAGCGTTGCCGGGGCCTGGAAAATGCCCAACTTCGCTGAGTCCAGGACGTCACGATAGCGCGCCAGTTCCGATTGCAGCGAAACACGCAAGGCAATCAGGTTGAGATCGTCCTCGGATTGATCAATCGCTGTTTCAGCCGTCTCCGACAGGACAACGCGGAGCGCCTCCTCCTTGAACTCCGACGCGACCAAAGCGGTCGCGTAGATGTCGAAACGGTTTCGACTGGTGGGCTGCGCGTTGTAGAACTTCCGGGCCGCTTCGATGAAGGACCGGCGGTCCTCGGTCCGACTGGCAAGCCCCTGGATCACCTCGACGGAACGTCGACGCAGCAGAGGTTCCAGTTTATCGATGACCCGTAGGGAAACGGAGCGCCCCGGCGGCGTCCGCAACGCAGCGCGCGCCAGGCTTCGTCCCGACGTCGAACCATAGCAGAGGTGCGCGAGCTTAAAGAACGGCCGTGCGAGTAAGCGCTTCAGCGCATTGCGACGCGGCATGGGGGCCTCACAAATGCCGGACCGACAGTTCCGGCAAGGGGACCAGGAACCGGCCGCCATTCTCCAGGAAAGCCTGGTGCCGGCCAATGATCGGCTCTGCATAGCGCCAGGCGAGAATAATGATCAGGGCGGGCTTCCGATCATAGACGCCTTCCGCCTGCATGACCGGCAGATCATAGCCCGGCCCCTCGAGCCGCGTCTTGAACGGCGTGTCGTCGAAGAGCACGTCGAGCCGGGCTTCAAGCTCAAACTGATGGATCAAGGCCGCACAGCCCACGGATGTTCCATAAGCACCGATGACGCCGCCTTGTGCCCGCGTCTCGTCGATCAGCCGATGAAGATTCGCCTTGATCGCGGCGACCTTCTCGGCAAAGCGCGCATGGGTCTTCAGGTCGTAGAGGCCAGCCTTTTCCTCCTGCGCGACGAGTTCGTCGACCGATGCATCGACGGCGCGCGGGCCGCCGGCCAGTTGGAGCCAAAAGCGGATGGAACCGCCCTTCGTCGCGATCCGGTCGGCGTGGATCACCTGCAGACCGTGCTGGGCGGCCGCGCGGGCCACGGGTCGCACCGAGAACAATGAGATATGCTCGTGATAGATCACGTCGAGCAGGGTCTTCTCAAAGACGTCGAGGCCATATTGCGTTTCGAAGACGAAGACGCCGTCAGGCGCCAGTAACGCCTTAACGCCCGCGAGAATCTCCGCCAGATCGGGAATGTTGGCCATCGCATTGTTGGCGATGATGGCGCGGGCCTTGCCACGATCGGCGGCGATCTTGCCCGCCAGTTCGGCAGTGAAGAAATCGGCGATGGTGGGAACGCCGCGCGCCGTCGCCTCGGCCGCGATCTGCCGCGCCGGATCGACGCCCTGGACCGAAAAGCCCTTCTCGCGGAAGAAGTTCAGCAACGTGCCGTCATTGGAGCCGAACTCGACGACGAGATCGCCGGGCTGCAGACCGACACGTGCGATCACCGCTTCCGCCAGACCACGGAAATGCTGCGGCAGGCCCAGCGACACCGAGGTCCGGTAGAGGTAATCGCGATAGATCAGCGACGGGTCGACCTCGTGGATGAGCTGGTTCAGGCCGCAATCCGTGCAAAGATAGTTGTCTAGCGGCGCGACGACCCGCGTGAGGCTCTCGCCCGACGCATCCTTTTCGCGTCCGACATTGGGTGAGACGATCGGAACCTGCGCCAGAGGCACGCTGCGAACGATCTTGTTCGATCCGCACAGGCGGCAATCCGAGCGGACATGGACCAGTTCAGTCATAGGGCAACCAACCTTCAAGCTTCAGCCGTTGACCGGGCCGGCACTTCTGCGCCAAGCGAGCGGAAGATCGCCTCGGTCAGTTCCATATCCCGTAATCCCATCGAGCCCAGTGCCCGCGGCGGCTCGCTACCCGTCAGCGCATCGACGAAGCCGCGCGCCTGCAGTGCAAAAGACCAGCCAGTTCCGGTCTCGACCGCCATGGTGCGCTCTGCGGCGGCGGAATCGTCGAGCGTTACGCGACTGACCGCGCTTGTATCCATCGGCGAGGGAATTTCCACTGCGATCCTGCCCTTTTCGAACAGGAATTCGGCCCCTTCGAGCCAGCGACCGGCTTCGGTCTTGGTGATTTCCAGGACCACCGGCACGTCGCCGGCCATCAGCGTGGCGCTGATCATGTCCCCGCCCGAGGCGATTGCGGAACGGACAGCGATATCGTCGCCGAGGAATTGATGGATCAGATTGACGTCGTGGATCGCCGCATTGACGAACCAGGGATAGAGCCCGCTCCAGGCAGTGGGAAGCCAGTCGGGCGTGACGGGCCAGGTGTCGAAGCGGGTGGAGCGGCTTTCCAGCGGCCGCGCATGGGCCGGCACCGGATGGGCATAGGATTTCGAGAAGTCATAGAAGCGCGCGAAAAGAAGGCGCCCGAGCCTGCCTGACGCCATGGTCTCGCGCAGCAAGGCGCGCGCCCGCTCCACGCCGGGATCGTAGAGCTTCATGAAGCCCACGGCATAAATCAGGCCGCGCTGGCTGGCCGCCTCGACAAGGCGGCGCGCCTGCTCGGCGGTATGGGCCATCGGCTTTTCGGCGAGCACATGCTTGCCGGCCTCGAGTGCCGCCAGTGTCAACGGCCCTGTCGCCGGACGCGGCGCCGAGATCACCACCGCATCGATATCGGCTCGGGCAAGCATAGCGCGGTGGTCGGTCATCACCTCGCCCGCCCCGGCGAACGCCGCCAGCGCAGGGTGCAGAGACGCGCGCTCTTCCGCAATCGCCGTGATCTCGCAGCGCGAATCCGCCTGGTAGAACGGCAGATGCGCGATCTGCGAGATCATGCCGCCGCCCAGGAAACCGATCTTTACGGGAGCGTGCGGCATGAGTCCGGGCCCGTTCGAAAGAGCACCAGCGGCTGCGTCACGTCAGCTTCACAGACTGCATCGTCTTGATATTGAAGTAGCGCTCGTCGGTCATCGTATCCTTGAGCCGTCCATCCTTGAAGGCCGCCAGAAGGTCGCGGACAGCGTCCTCGATGGTCTTCTGCGGATACCAGCCGAGTTCGGCGCCGATCTTCTTGGACGAGACGCGGTAGGAGCGGTTGTCGTTCGTCGGCTCGACGACGAGTTCGATCTCGCCGCCATAAACGTTGTCCTGCTCGACGACGCGCTTGACCATCTGGGCCAGGCTGTTGACCGTCTCGTTGTCGCCGCCGGCATTGTAGATCTTGCCGTCGATCTTCTCCGACGGCGCCGACAACGCCAACTCATAGACCGAGCACATGTCATCGATATGGATGTTGGGCCGTGTCTGCTCGCCACCCAAGACCTTGATCTTGCGGTTGTTGACGGCGTGGTTGGTCAGGATGTTGACGATGACGTCGAGGCGCTGGCGCGGGCCGTAGCCGCAGACCGTGGCAGGCCGAATGGTGAGCGTGGTGAAACCCGGCTCGCGCTCTTCCTCGAGGATGTCCTCGCAGAGGGCCTTGAACTTGGAGTAGTCGGTCAACGGCTCCATCGAGAGATCCTCGGTGACCTCATCCTCCTCCTTGATGCCGTAGACGCTGGAGGACGACGCATAGATGAAGCGGTTGACGCCCGCCTTCTTGGCCGCCTTCACCAAGGGGCGGAAGCAGTCGTAGTTGATCGAGCGGCCGAGGTCCGGGTCGAGTTCATAGGACGGATCGTTCGAGATGCAGGCCAGGTGGATAACGCTGTCGCAGCCCGTCATCGCCTTGGCGACAGCATCTGCCGAGCGGATGTCGCCGACGACCTGAACCAGGTTGGGATGTCCGCGAACGCTGTCGAACACATCATGACCATAGAGGAACAGGTCGAGGACGGTGACCTTGTGGCCGAGCGCGAGCAGACGGGGCACAAGCACGCTGCCGACGTAACCTGCACCACCCGTGACCATGACACTGCGCGTTTCAGACATAGGTTTTCTCTTCGAATTAGATGGGAGCGGAGCGGACAAGCGGCCGGCCAAACGGGCACGCCGCCTTCAGGCGGCGTGCGCCTGCTTCCAGCCAAGATGAATGTCGAGCACGGCGTGGAGCACCGCAAGGTGACCGACCTCGACGAAGCCATATTCGAGATTGGCCAGATAGATGTTGATATCGCCACGCGACCGCAGCGGATTGTCCGGCTTGAAACCCGAGAACGTGAACAACGAACAGCCTTTCTGACGGGCGACATCGGCAGCATTGAGGATGTTCTGCGAACGCCCAGAGGAACTAATCGTGACAACGACGTCGCCCGCAACCGCGTGCCATTCGAGTTGCTTCGAGAAGACGTACTCGTAACCGTAGTCATTGCCCAAGCAGGTCAGTACGGCGCCATCATTCAACGCCGTCGAGCGAATGCCGCCATTCTTGGAGTAGTCGGTCGCCATATGGCTGCAGATGCCGGCCGAGCCGCCATTGCCAACAAAGAACACCCGGCGGCTGGACTGATGAGCGGCATACATGCGACGGCCCATCTCCTCGACGGCATCACCCATCACAAGAGCCGCGCCCGACGCATCACTGGCGTGACCGCTTTCGACAACCGACACGAGCTTGGCGACATAGTGCCCGAAACTATCCGATGCCATGATTACTCGATTCCCGTTTTGCGCGGTACGCGCGGGTATGGATAGCCATCCGGCCAGCAGCTTCGCAACGCACGCGACGCCCCGTCCCCAATTTTGGCATTGCTCTAACGTTAATAGCAGATGGCGGCAACCCTGCGCAGGTTAGTCATCAATCCAGCCATATGATCGACGGCAGCCATGGCCAACGAGGATCAAGCCTGTGGCCCGAGAAACTTGAACCAATCCTTCGTCGCTTCGGCGATGGTGTCGGTCGTCCAGACCGGCGCGTCCGCCCAGTGATCGATATTGTCCAGCATGATACGGACGCCCTGATCGAACGGCACCGAAGACTTCCAACCGAGCTCATCACGGATACGCGAAATGTCGGCAAAGGTGCAGTCCGGCTCGCCAGGCCGCTTGGGGATGTAGGCGATCTCCTTGGCGCCGAGCAGGCGAACCAAGGTGTTGATCGAATAGGTATCGCCACTGCCGACGTTGAAGATCTTGCCCTGATGCTCGGATTCGGCAGCGCGGACCACGGCATCGACGACATCTGTGACGAAGGTGAAATCGCGCGTCTGCTCGCCATCTCCGACGATCGTGACCGGCTTGCCGGCCTTCATCTGTGCTAGGAAGACACCGAACACGGCTCCATACGTTCCCGATGTCCTGGCGCGTGGGCCAAAGACGTTGAAGAAGCGCATCGACAGGGCCGGCAGTTTGTAGACCTGCGCCCAATGCAGAACGAGTTGCTCACCCAGCAACTTCGTCAGTGCGTAGGGATATTGCGGCCGAAGCTCTGCCGTCTCGGGCGTCGGCGAAACGTCGGGAATGCCATAGCAGCTCGACGAAGCCGCATAGATGAAACGGCGCGCCTTGTTCTTCACGGCCTGCTGCAGCACGTTGAAGGTGCCATCCACATTCGCCCTGAAATAGGCCTCCGGCGCGTTGATGGACGGCACGATGTCGGCCAAGGCGGCAAGATGGAAAATCCGGTCGGCGCCGTCGAACAGGCCTTCGATCGCAGCGGCATCGCCGATATCGGCCTGATGGACGCTTAGACGTCGATCATCCGCATGGTGGGCCAGGTTGCGCGGATTGCCGATCGCGAAATTGTCGATCACCCGGACGCGACGCCCGCCATCGCGCATCAGGCGATCGACGAGGTGGCTGCCAATGAAGCCGGCGCCCCCCGTGACGATGTCGAGCGGCATGCGGGCGGCCTCGGCGGCAGGCGGGATGGTCGTCATGTCGTCCTCGCGGCGATTTCGCTGATCGGCGTCCTCTTGGGCGAAAGGATGCGCGGGGTCAACCGTCTTGGTCGCGCGCAATCACCTTGCCAAAGGATCGAGGCTTTGATTGATAGCGACATGAATCCGAGCGCGCTGCGACGGTGGCCCGCGCTGCTTGAGCTGCCTTGACCGCCATGAGGCGATCGACAAGGCGGTAGTGCGCGGGGCAAGCCGGCAGCGCCTCCGGGCGTCGCACAGCCCCGCCGCATTCGCTTCAGCTCCCGCGGGCAACTCCCTCGGCATAGATAGAGAATCACGATGAAACGCCTCAGCATCGCGATGGCCACCCGCAATTCCGCACGCTATCTGCCGGATGCGCTGGCCAGCATCGCGACCTCGCTCGCGGATGCCGCCATCGAGACCGAAATCGTGCTGGCCGATGGCGGATCGACCGACGAGACGCTGGCCATCGCCGCGGCGCAACCTGGTCTGCGAATCGTCTCGCGCGCCGATTCCGGAATCTATGATGGCATGAACCGGGCTCTGGCCGAGGCGACCGGGGACTACGTCATCATCCTCAACAGTGACGACATGCTGCCGGCAACGGCGCTTCGCGAAGCGCTGAGCATGATCGAGCGCAGCCCCGACAGCGCTTTCATCAGCGGTCAGGCACTGTTTGGCAGCAGCTTTGAGGACGCGATCACACGCTCGCATCGCGCGCCCCTGTCGCCTGAAGGGGCCATGTTCGGCGTTCCTGCGATCAACGCCCGGGTTTTTCGCGGAGCGGCGTTGCGGGCGCTGGGGCCGATCCGGACGGACCTCGGGCTTGCTTCCGATCGCGAGTGGATGGCGCGGTTAGCGCAAAGCGGCGCGCGCGGCTGCGCCTTCAACGCACCGCTCTATCTTTACCGGGTCCATGCCGGCTCCCACACGATTTCGGGGGACCGCGAAGGCGCGCAGCGCGTCTATGAGGCGGAGCGCCGGCTCGCCGACAGGCTGATCGCCGACGCATCGACGGATGCCGCGTTGCGCCGGCTCGCCTGTGCGACCAAGGCATTGGCCCAGACGAAGCTCAGATTGACCGGAGCGAAGACCATTGGGCTGCTGGAGATCGCGCCGACCGATCTCGTACGCGCCCTGGCTCTGGCGCGTCGCTGGCGCGGGCGGCTGTCGGGCTTCTAGTCTGGTTTCCTCCACCAGTCCCGCAGATGCAGGCCAAGGCGGGGCTTGAGCAGGAATGATTTTGCGAGAGCGAGTGCAAAGCCAGCATAGCGGCCAGAGAAATATCGGGTCGATGCTCTCTCGACCGAGAGGTAGGCTGCGAGATTTCGGCGCAACCGCGGTTCCAGCCGTTCCGGAGCCCCCGGCGCGAGCCATTTGGCTTCGAGCCGCGCAATGGTTCGATCCAGCCGCTCCGGCGATGGGCGACCGCCGACCTGAACGCGGGCGCCGATGAGCGGCAGGACGCGAACGCACCCCCCGGCGCGCGCAAGCCGGAGGAACCAGTCGAGGTCCTCCAATCGCTCCAGCGCTTCATCGAAAAAACCGACCCGCTCGAAGGCGAGACTCGGAATCAAGGCCGTCGAGCCCGGGCCGAACCAGCAAGCGGATGCGAAATCGGCGAGATCGTCACTCTCGATCGGCATGCGCTCGCAGCTTGCGCCCGTTGCCATCTCGACCTGCGTGAAGCCGGTCATCACGCACGACAGGGGATTTCGAGCTGCTTCACGTTCAGCGAGAGCGAGTTGCGCTGCGAGCTTGCCCGGCAGCCAGAGATCGTCGGAATCCAGCAGGGCGATCCAGGGTGCCGTGGCCGCGCGCACGCCACGATTGCGGGCGGCAGCCGCCCCCCCATTCGGCTCCTGCCGGATGAGCCGAATCCGCTCGTCACCCGCCATGTGCGGCGGCAAGACAAAAGGGTCAGGCGAGCCGTCGTCGACGATAATGATTTCGAAGGAAACGCCACTCTGCGCCAGCGCTGAAGCAACAGCCGCCTCGCCAGAATACTGACGCTGATAGACGGGAATGACGATCGAAACCTGCTTATCCATCACTCGAGGGCTTTGCCGAAAACACGCAAGAAATTCAAGCGGATCGCCGCTAGCTAGCCTGTAACATCCTTGTTTGAGCGGCCGCTCATCGACGCAAGGGGACGAACGTCCTGCGGAGACGACAGAGCTAACGCCTGTCACCCAGGGGTTGGTCGTCGCAGCCTGATTGGACGTCCGCTACCCGATGGCCGGATCGACCCCAGACCGGCGCCCTCAAGCGCGATTGGCAAGGAACCACTGATAGGTCTGGGCAATACCGTCCCTCAGCCCGATCTTCGGCGCCCAACCCATGCCCCTCAGGCGATCGGCGCTCATCAATTTGCGCGGCGTGCCGTCGGGCTTGCTCGTGTCCCTGACGATCTCGCCCGTGAAACCGACGACCTCGCACACCGCCTCGGCCAGTTCGAGGATCGTCACATCCTCTCCCGAACCGATGTTGACGTGCTCGAAGCCGGAATAATGCTTCAGAAGATGGACGAGCCCATCGGCGCAGTCGTCGACATGCAGGAACTCGCGCCGCGGCGTGCCCGTGCCCCAGATCGTGATCTGCCTGTCGCCACGCTGCTTGGCCTCATGCGCCTTGCGCAACAGCGCCGGCATGACATGGCTGGACTGAAGGTCGAAATTGTCGTCCGGGCCATAGAGATTGGTCGGCATGGCCGAGATGTAGTCGCAGCCATATTGCTTGCGATAGGATTGGGCGAGCTTGATGCCGGCGATCTTGGCGATCGCATACCATTCATTGGTCGGCTCGAGCGGCCCCGTCAGCAGCGAATCCTCCTGGATCGGCTGCGGCGCGAGCTTCGGATAGATGCAGCTCGAACCGAGGAAAAGCAGTTTGCCGACGCCGGCCTGCCGCGAGGCTTCGACGATATTCGCCTCGATCATCAGGTTCTGATAGAGGAAATCGGCCGGGAAGGTGTCGTTGGCGAGGATGCCCCCGACCTTGGCGGCCGCCACGATGACCACGTCCGGCTTGTTCTTGCTTAGCCAACTCTCGGTCTGATCCTGACGCAACAGATCGACATCGCTGCGGCCGGCCGCAACGATCTCGCACGCTTCGCTCTGCAGGCGACGCACCAGCGCCGCCCCCACCATGCCGCGATGCCCTGCGACCCAGACGCGCTTGCCCGTCAGATCGAAGTTCACCTCACTGGCCAACACGGCGACGTTCCCACTCCACCACCTTCAGATCGGACGCCACCATCTCCTCGCAGAGCTGCTGCCATCGGGTATCGTGCTTCCAGCCGAGTTTGGTGTGCGCCTTGGTCGGGTCGCCAACCAGGATTTCCACCTCGGTCGGGCGGAAATAGCGCGGGTCGATCTCGATCAGGACCTTGCCGGTCCGGGCGTCGAGGCCCTTCTCATCGACGCCTTGGCCCTGCCAGGCGACGTCGATGCCGATCTGCTTGAAACCGTGACTGACGAAATCGCGGACCATGGTGGTCTCGCCTGTCGCGAGAACGTAATCGTCGGGCTCGTCCTGCTGCAGCATCAGCCACATGCCGCGGACATACTCCCGGGCATGGCCCCAGTCGCGCTTGGCGTCGAGATTGCCGAGATAGAGCCTGTCCTGATAGCCCAGATGCATCGCAGCAATGGCCCGCGTGATCTTGCGGGTAACGAAGGTCTCGCCGCGCAACGGGCTCTCGTGGTTGAAGAGGATTCCGTTGGAGGCGTGCATGCCGTAGGCCTCGCGGTAGTTCACCACGATCCAATAGGCATAGAGCTTGGCGGCCGCATAAGGACTGCGCGGATAGAACGGCGTCTTCTCGCTCTGCGGGATCTCCTGGACCTTGCCATAGAGTTCCGAAGTCGAGGCCTGGTAGAAGCGCGTCTTCTTCGTCAGGCCGAGCAGTCGGATGGCCTCGAGCAGGCGCAGCGTGCCGGTGGCATCGGCGTTCGAGGTGTATTCCGGGGTCTCGAACGAGACCTGCACATGGCTCTGCGCCGCGAGGTTATAGATCTCGTCAGGCTGCACCTCCTGGACAATGCGGATCAGATTCGTCGAATCCGTCATATCGCCATAGTGAAGGATGAAGCGCTGATCCTTCTCGTGCGGGTCCTGATAGAGATGTTCGATGCGCCCTGTATTGAAGGATGACGACCGTCGCTTGATACCGTGGACGACGTAGCCCTTGTCGAGCAGCAGCTCGGAGAGATAGGCGCCGTCCTGTCCGGTTACGCCCGTGACGAGCGCAACTTTACCAACCCCCGACTTTTCCATGCCGCTCTCCAGTTACGGCGCATCAGCCTGATCAAATTCAGCGCACTACGCCTGATTGATCCGGCGCAACTGATGCAGCAGCGCGCAAATCACATATCCTGCGGCGGGAGGCAATTGTTCAAACCCATCATCAGTCAGTGGGTCATATCCGCCGCGAGGACAGACCAAGAGATCGACTTCCGCTCGTCGTCGCAGACGAGAAATGGCCTCACCGAGCAGATCTGCAGTCATATTCAACATCCCCGGCCCGAATGCTCGGGAGACGGATGCCCCTCTCGCATTGCATTGCCGTTCAAGCTGCTGAAGCCGTCAACTTGGTGAAATCCGAGCCTCACACGCGCTTGTTCTTCACCGCTCGGCTGATTATTCACCGCTCAGCGGAAGCGGCCCAGATGTTCACGCCGCCCTCGCCGGCATGCTTGTCGATGAGCTGCAATTCCTCGGCGCTGAAATCCGGGCGCTTCAACGCAGCGACGCAGTCCTCGACCTGCTCGGGGTTGCTCGCGCCGATCAGTGCGGAGGTGACGCGGCCGCCGCGCAGCACCCAGGCGATCGCCATCTGGGCAAGGCTCTGGCCGCGCCCGGCCGCGATCTCGTTGAGCGCGGCGATGCGCCCGAGGTTGTCGTCGCTGAGGAAGCCGTCGCGGAAGGAAGGCGCCTTCCTGGCTGCGCGACTGCCCTCCGGCACGCCGCCAAGATATTTCGAGGTCAGCATGCCCTGGGCCAGAGGCGAGAAGACGATCGAGCCGATACCCTCCTGGTCGAGCGTATCGAGCAGGCCGTCCTCCTCGATCCAGCGGTTGATCATCGAATAGCTCGGCTGGTGGATCAGGCAGGGCGTGCCGAGATTGCGCAGGATCGCCGCCGCCTCGCGGGTGCGCCTCGAATTGTAGGAGGACAGCCCGACATAGAGCGCCTTGCCCTGGCGAACAGCCGAATCGAGCGCGGCCATCGTCTCCTCGAGCGGCGTCTCGGGGTCGAAGCGGTGCGAATAGAAGATGTCGACATAGTCCAGCTTCATCCGCTTCAGGCTCTGATCGAGGCTCGAGAGCAGGTATTTGCGGCTGCCCCATTCGCCATAGGGGCCGGGCCACATCCGGTAGCCGGCCTTGGTCGAGATCACCATCTCGTCGCGATGGCCCGCAAAATCCCGGCGCAGAATCTCCCCGAACGCCGTCTCGGCTGAGCCGGGCGGCGGGCCGTAATTGTTGGCGAGATCGAAATGAGTGATGCCGAGGTCGAAGGCGGTGCGGCAGATGCGGCGACCGACATCGGGCGCGGTCGTCTCGCCGAAATTGTGCCAGAGGCCGAGCGAAAGGGCCGGAAGCTTGAGGCCGCTGCGACCGCAGCGGTTGTAGATCATCTGGTCGTATCGGGTTGCGCTCGGCATGGGCTTTACGTCCGCTCCCTCGGATCGATCCTTGTTGAACGATGTTAGCGCGCCGCCAGGCCGACCGCACCCGCCATGGTGCAGCGCCGAATCTCGCGAAAGGCGCTTGTGCGCCTGGCGCATTCGTGCTGACCACGCGCGGCGCCCGAACCACGCGCCTGCCACCATTCCCGAGCCGGACCGGAGTCTTGCCATGTACCCCAACGGCGTTCGCGGCGTCGGCATCACGGCGGGACAACCCGCCAGCGATCTCTCGGACCTGCCGGCGCTGCTCGACCGGGTCGAGCGGCTCGGCGTCGATACGGTCGAACTCCCGACCTGCGCGATGGATCTGGTCGTGGGCGGGCGGATCAGGCGGCCGCATCTCGACCTGTTGAAGCGTGCCTGCGCCGGGCGCGCCTTCGGCTACAGCGTCCATGGCCCGCTGGTGATTAATTTCTTCGACGAGCCGGCCCGGCTGCCACGCCATTTCGACGTCCTGAAAGCTTCACTCGAGATCGCCGGCGAGATCGGCGCGATCCATTACGTGATGCACTCCGGAGTGATGCCGGTCCAGCCGGCCGAGGTGATCGAGGTCGCCTATGGCCGCCAGCGCGAATGGCTGGCGAAGGCCGGCGACGTCGCACGGGACTGCGGCGTGCTACTCTGCGTCGAAACCATGTTCGGCGACCACCATGGCAGGACGCACGCCTCGCTGCCGTCGCGGCTGGCAAGCGAGATCGCGGCTATCGGGCATTCGCATGTCTGGGCGACGCTCGATTTCAGCCATGCCTTCCTGAGGCTCGGCTATCTCGGCGGCGACTATCTCGCCGAGGTCTCGGCGCTGGCGCCCTTTGCCAAGCACCTCCACATGCATGATTCCTTCGGATTGCCGGACGCGTTCGAGACGGTCTTTCCGAGCGAGAAGTTCGCCTTCGGCCATGGCGACCTGCATCTGCCGGTCGGTTGGGGCGGGATTCCATGGGACGCGCTGATGGAACGCTGCACCTTCCCCGACGGCGTGCTGTTCAACATCGAGCTCAATCCGCGGCTGTGGTACGCGGTCGACGAGTGCCTCGCCGCGACGCGGGCACTCGCCCGCAAGGCGCATATCGCGACGACGCGGCAAAATACCTGATACGCCTCTTCAGAACGCGACGCCGTGCCCGGCCAGCTCCGCGCGCAGGTCGATCGGCTCGACGAAATGCACCGCCTTCATGCCGACCCCGCGCGCGGCCTCGATGTTCCTGGCGCTATCGTCGACGAAGATGCAGTCGGGAGCGACCAGCCCGTAGCGCTGCAGCAGGATTTCGTAAATCGCGGGATCGGGCTTGATGACGCGCTCATGGGCCGAGACGACGACGCCGTCGAAGCTCTGCAGGAAGGGGAAGCGGATCAGGCATTCCGCCCATTTCTCGCGTGAGAAATTGGTGATGGCGTAGACCTTGTCGCCGCGCCGCTTGAGTTCGTCCAGCACGGCGACGCTGTCCTCGATGATGCCGGGCACGGTTTCGTGCCAGCGCTCGTCATAGGCCCTGATCTGGCTTTCCCATTCCGGGTGGCTGGCGACGAGCAGGGCCACCGCCTCCTCCCAGCTTCGGCCGCGATCCTGTTCCAGGTTCCAGGCGGCGGTGCAGACATTGCGCATGAACCAGGCGCGCTTCTCGTCATCGGGGATCATGTCGCGGTAGAGCAGCGTCGGGTCCCAGCGGATCAGGACATTGCCGACATCGAAAACGACGGTAGGCGTATTGGCAGGCATGGCGGGTTCCATTGGCTGGAGGCGGCTGCAGGACGTGCGTTCACGCCCTTGTGTGTGCGATTGCGAGACACAGATGCGAACTCTCGCGTATCCGATGGGATGAATGCAACGGCGGAGAGCGGCATGAGCCGATGGTTGGCGAGCCCATGGTGGCCTTGGCTGGACCGGCAGGGGCGGTTCTCGGGCCTGCGCGCGACGGCCTTCGCGCTCGTCCTGCTGCCGGCGCTGATCCTCGCCGCCGAGGCCTGGATGGGTCAGCTCGGTTCGAAGCCCTGGACACGGGCCGTGCACGATACCGGCACCTGGGCGATCCGGCTGCTGCTCGTCACGCTCGCGATCTCGCCGGCGCGGCGCATCTTCGACTGGGGCAAGCTGCTAGGAATCCGGCGGATGCTCGGGCTTTCCGTCCTCGCCTATGCGCTGGGGCATCTCGCGCTCTACTGCATCGACCTCGCCTTCGACTGGGGGCTGATCGCCTCCGAGATCGTGAAGCGCTTCTATCTCGTCGTCGGCATCACCGCGCTGACGGGGCTGGTCGCGCTCGGCGTGACCTCGACCGACGGCATGATCCGACGAATGGGAGCGCAGAACTGGCAGCGCCTGCACAACCTCGTCTATCCGATCACGATGCTCGGCCTGCTGCATTTCGCCCTGCAGTCGAAGATCGACGTGACGCAGCCCGTGCTGATGAGTGGTCTCTTCGCCCTGCTGATGGCCTATCGCGGGCTGGACAAGCTCAAGATTCCCCCGACCGCTCCCGTCCTGGCCGCAACCGCGCTGGCGACCGGGCTTGCAACGGCGCTCTGCGAGACGGCCTGGTATGCGTTTGCGACCGGCGCTTCGGCCTGGCTGGTGTTCCAGTCCAATGCCGACATCGTGGTCTATCAGGACCTCGCCTCGCTGCGCCCGGGGCACTGGGTCGCGCTCGCCGGACTCGTGATCGCCCTCGGCCGCGTGCTGCGCCGGCCGAAGCCGCGACAGGGGCGCCGAGCGCAGGCCGGTACGCCTGCGAGCGCCACGCCCTGACAAAATTCGGCCAAAGATCTGCAGCGGCCGCAATCGCGGTTGGCAGGCCTGATCATAGGTTCTAACCCTATGGCATGCCTGATGATCCGCATGCGCAGCCGACAGCCGATGTAGCCCAAGCCGAGCTTGTTGCTGAGGGCCTAGCACCGGCGCAGGAGCCCTATTCTGCCTTCGCGCCGCTGCGCCAGCCGATCTTCCGCGCCGTCTGGATCGCAAGCCTCGCCTCGAATTTCGGCGGCCTCGTGCAGATGGTCGGCGCATCCTGGCTGATGACCTCGCTCTCCAACTCGCCTGAGATGGTCGCGCTCGTTCAGGCCTCGACGACGCTGCCGGTGATGATCTTCTCGCTCGCAGCGGGCGCGATCGCCGACAATTACGACCGGCGCCGCATCCTGCTGACGGCCCAGGGCTTCATGCTCGGCGTCTCGATCCTGCTCGCGATCTTCGCCTGGCAGGGGCTGCTCTCGCCCTGGCTCCTGCTCGGTTTCACCTTCCTGATCGGCTGCGGCAACGCGCTCAACAACCCGGCCTGGCAGTCCTCGGTCGGCGACATGGTGCCGCGCCGGGATGTGCCGGCCGCCGTCACGCTGAACAGCGTCGCCTTCAACATCGCCCGCAGCGTCGGGCCCGCGATCGGCGGCGCCATCGTCGCCGCCGCCGGCGCGGTCGCCGCGTTCGTGGTCAACACTTTCAGCTATATCAGCCTGCTCGTCGTGCTGGCGCGCTGGCAGCCGCCGCGGATCGAGCGCCTGCTGCCGCGCGAGACCCTGCTGATCGCGATGGGCGCCGGCGTGCGCTATGTCGCGATGTCCCCGAACATCCGCAGCGTCATCCTGCGCGCCTTCGCCTTCGGCTTTGGCGGCATCGTCGCGCTCGCGCTGCTGCCGCTGATCGCGCGCGACCTCATCAAGGGCGGCCCGCTGGTCTTCGGCGTGCTGCTCGGCGCCTTCGGAGCCGGCGCGGTCGTCGGTGCCTTCATGAGCGCGCGCTTGCGCCGGATGCTGACGACCGAGGCGCTGGTGCGCGCGACCTTCGCGGCCTATGCGACGGCGGCGGCGCTGATCGGCGTCAGCACGACGATGTGGCTGACCATGCCAGCGCTGGCCGTCGCGGGCGCCTGCTGGGTGCTGACGCTCTCGACCTTCAACGCAACGGTGCAGCTTTCGGCCCCGCGCTGGGTCGTCGGCCGAGCGCTGGCGATCTACCAGATGGCCGCTTTCGGCGGGATGGCGTCGGGAAGCTGGGCCTGGGGCTATGCGACGCTGCATCTGGGTGCGCAGCAGGCCCTCCTGCTCTCCGCCTTCGCCCTTCTCGCCGGCGCGGGCCTCGGCCTGCGCTACGTCCTGCCGCCACTGGAGGCTCTCAATCTCGATCCGCTGAGCCGCTGGCGCGAACCCAAGGTCGCCGTCGACATCGAGCCGCGCAGCGGGCCGGTCATCGTCACGATCGAATGGCTGATCCGCGAGGAGGATGTCGTCGAGTTCCTCAAGGCGATGGCGGAGCGCCGGCGCATCCGCCGCCGCGACGGCGCGCGCCACTGGACGCTGCTGCGCGATCTGACCGACGCCGAACTCTGGGTCGAGCGCTATGACAGCCCGACCTGGGTCGAATATGTCCGGCAGGCGCAGCGGGTGACCCAGGCCGACGCGGAGATCAGCGACCGCGTCAGAGCCTTGCACAAGGGACCGAACCCGCCGGTCGTGCACCGGATGATCGAACGCGAGACGGCGACCCTGCCGCGCGGCCTGCCCGCCCAGCACCCGCATCCGCCCGAGCCGATCGGGCACAATGGCTGAACCGCCTATGCCGGCCGCAGCAGCCCGTCGGGCAGGCGATCGGGCTCATATGTCCCCGGACGGGACCAGAGCGCGGCCTTGACGAGGCCCGCGGCCAGCAGACCGCCCGGGACGAGCGGCCAGACGACCTTGCCGATCGGCACCTGCCCGAACAGCGCCAGCACCAGCATCACAACGACCGGGACAGCGATCACCAGCGAGCATGCGAGCAAGACCTTGTGCCTGATCGGCGAGACGCCGCTGCGGAAGGCGATACGGGCCCGGTCCTGAGGGCCGAGGCGGCGATGCAGTTCCGTGAGAAAGGCGACGAACACCCGGTTCTGCTCGGGTGAGATCTGGCCGTCGGGGGTGTGCGAATAGACGAAGAGCGGCCAGCCTCGCACGAAATCGAGCTGGGCGATCGCTGACAGATGCGGGGCCGGCGAGGTCATCTGGATGCGGATGGACCGCAGGCCCGAATAGGGCCGCAGTCCCGAGCGTCCGTCGAGCGCGTAGTCGATGCCCTCGTCGGACAGCATGAGCGTCGTCGGCGTCCGCTTCAGGAACGAACCATCGCGCCTGACGCAGAGGTCGAAGCGCGCCTCATTTCGAGCCGACGGCACGGGTTCCATGCCGATACTGTGCTGAACCCGGCGAAAAACCGCAAGGATGCGGGAGTAATCCCTCAGCCGTAGATCCAGAGGCCCGCCATGCCGAAGAGCCCGACCACGATGCGCCACCAGGCGAAGAGCGCGAAGCCGCGCTTCGAGACGAAGTCGAGGAAGCTGCGGACGACGATCAGCGCCGAGACAAAGGCACAGACGAAGCCGACGACGATCAGCGTCATGTCATCGAAGGACAGCGTCTTGTAGCTCTTGAGCAGGTCGTAGGCGAAGGCGCCGGCCATGGTCGGCATGGCCAGGAAGAAGGAGAACTCGGCCGCCGCGCGCTTGCTGGCGCCGAGCAGCATGGCGCCGACGATCGTCGAGCCCGAGCGCGACACGCCGGGGATCATCGCCAGACACTGGATCAGGCCGATCTTGAAATACATCGGCAGCGGGAACGCCGTGGCGTCGGTGTGCTTCTCCTGGAGCTCCAGCTCGTCGACCACCATCAGGACGAGCCCGCCCGCGATCAGCGTGCAGCAGACGATGAAGGGGTTGAACAGCACGCCCTTGATGAAGCCGTGGAGCACGGCGCCGATCAGCGCCGCCGGCAGGAAGGCGACGAGGACGCCGATGACGAAGCGCCGCGCGGACGGGTCGCTCGGTATCCTGAGCGCGATGTCGAGCAGGCGGCGGAAATAGACCAGCGTGATCGCCAGGATCGCACCGAGCTGGACCAGAACCTCGAAGGACTTTCCGTTCGATTCGAAGCCGAGGAAATGCCCGAGCAGCAGGAGATGCCCGGTCGAGGATACCGGCAGGAACTCAGTCAAGCCCTCGACGATGCCGAGGATGATCGCTTCGATCAGATTTTCCATGCGTGGACTTTCCTCGTCAGGATTCGCCTCGCGCGACTCAAGGCTTTTTTGCAGTGCGGCATCATTAAGCCGCCGGTCTGGATAAACCCAGCCCTTTGCAAATTGGTTACCAAATCCCGAACCGGATCGCGGGAATCGCCTTCAATGCACCGCGCCGGGTTGTGACGCCCCCCAACCGGCTTTATAGCGGGCGCCCTGCGCATATCGGGATGCGTTTCGTCCTTCCGGCCCCGCTTCGGCCGCAGCTGCCTGTTTCATGAGTGCCATGGCGACCCTGCATCATTATCCGCTATGCCCGCATTCGCGCTTCATCCGGCTCGTGCTCGGCGAATACGGGCTCGAGGCCGGGCTGGTCGAGGAGCGCGTCTGGGAACGCCGGCGCGAGTTCCTCGAACTCAACCCGGCCGGCACGACGCCGGTGTTCCGCGAGGAGAACGGGCTGTCCGTCCCGGGCGCGGGGCCGATCGCCGAATATCTCGACGAGACGCGCGGCCTTGCCCTGGCCGAGCGGCGCCTGCTGCCGGAAGGGCCGGGCGAGCGCGTCGAGGTCCGTCGTCTGCTCGACTGGTTCAACCTCAAGTTCAACGAGGAGATCACCGCCCCGCTCGTGCTGGAGAAGGTGATGAAGCGGTTCATGGCGCGCGACGAGGGCGGTGGCCCTCCGGAAATGAGCGCGATCCGCGCCGCGCGCGCCAATGTGCGCTATCATCTGCGTTATATCGCCTGGCTCACGGCCAAGCGGAACTGGCTGGCAGGCTCGGAACTGAGCTATGCCGATCTCGCCGCGGCGGCGCATCTCTCCTGCGTCGACTATCTCGGCGACGTGCCTTGGGAAGAGGACGAGGCGGCGCGCGCATGGTATGCGAGGATCAAGTCGAGGCCGAGCTTCCGACCCCTGCTGAGCGACCGGGTGCCGGGCATGGCGCCGAGCGCCCATTACGACAACCTGGACTTTTGAAGGCCGGGCGGCGCTCCAAGAGCGAGCGGCTCAAGCAGGCGGTCGTCGCGCGCGCCCTCGCCGAGGGCTTCTCGGTCGCCCGCGTCGCCCCCATCGACGCCATTCCGGATGCTCCGGCCCGGCTCGCCGCCTGGCTGGCCGAAGGCCGCCATGGCGATATGGGCTGGATGGAAGAGCGTACCGCGGAGCGCAGCAACCCGCGCCTGCTCTGGGGCGAGGCCCGCTCCGTCGTGATGCTCGGCATGAGCTATGCCCCCGACAGCGATCCGCTCGCGACCCTCGGCCAACCCGACAAGGCCGCGATCTCGCTCTACGCCCGCCGGCGCGACTATCACGACGTCATCAAGGGCAAGCTGAAGAGCGTCGCCGCGCTGCTCGCGGCGCAGGGCGGCGTCGACGTGAAGGTCTTCGTCGACACGGCACCCGTGATGGAAAAGCCGCTGGCGCAAGCGGCCGGCCTTGGCTGGCAGGGCAAGCACTCCGTGCTGGTCTCGCGCGAGCACGGCTCCTGGCTCTTCCTCGGCGCGATCTACACCACCGCCGAGTTGCCGCCCGATGCGCCCGAGACCGATCATTGCGGCTCGTGCCGGCGCTGCCTCGACATCTGCCCGACCGATGCCTTTCCCACGCCCTACCAGCTCGATTCGCGCCGCTGCATCGCCTATCTGACGATCGAACATCAGGGCCATATCGACGAAGGCCTTCGCGCCGGCATCGGCAACCGCGTCTTCGGCTGCGACGACTGCCTCGCCGTCTGTCCGTGGAACAAGTTCGCGGAAGCGGCCCGGGAAACGCGCCTGTCCCTGCGCGACGGGCTCGATGCCTTGCCGCTGGCCGATCTGGCTGCCCTCGATGATGCCGCCTTCCGCACGCTCTTCGCGGGCACGCCGGTCAAGCGCACGGGACGCAGCCGTTTCCTGCGCAACGTCCTGATCGCGATCGGCAACAGCGGTCGGCCCGAACTGGCGGACAGTGCCGCCGACCTCATCGCCGACGCCTCGCCACTGATTCGCGCCATGGCGGCCTGGGCCCTGATCCGGCTTTCCCCCGCCCAGGCCCGCGCGCTTGCACCCGCTGCGCTCACCGTCGAAAACGATCCGGATGTCCGCCGCGAATGGTCGGCGCTCTCGTCCGAACCGGAAGCTGTCCCATGAATCTCGTCATCCTCGGCCTCGGTTACTCGGCCGGCTTCTTCGCTCGTGAAGCGCTGAACAGGGGCTGGGAGGTGACGGGAACGGTGCGCACGGCCGAGAAGGCGACGCGGCTCAGCCGCGATGGCATCCGGACGCTGGTGTTCGACGGCTTTGCGGTATCCTCCTTCCTCGCAAAGGCGATCGCGGCGGCAGACGCCGTGCTCGTATCGGTACAGCCGGGAGAAGCCGGCGACCCGGCGCTCGCATGCCTCGCCAAGGACCTCGCGACCGCGCCGGAGCTGCGCTGGATCGGCTATCTCTCGACCATCGGCGTCTATGGCGACCATGGCGGCGCCTGGATCGACGAAACCACCGCGCCGCGACCGAGCTTTCGCTCGCAAGTGCGGCTCGCGATCGAGCAGGACTGGCTGGCGCTGGGAGAGCGCAGCGGCAAGGCGGTGCAGATCTTCCGGCTGTCGGGCATCTACGGGCCGGGCCGCAACCCGATCGTCAAGCTCCGGCAAGGCAAGGCGACGCGGCTGATCAAGCCCGGCCAGGTCTTCAACCGCATCCATGTTGACGATATCGCCGGCGTGCTGATGGCCTCGCTGGAGAGGCCGCGCCAGGGCGCGATCTATAACGTCACGGATGACGAGCCGGCCCCGCCGCAGGATGTGGTGGCCCTCGCCGCGCATCTCGCCGGGCTGGAGGCGCCAGCCGAGACGCCGTTCGATCCCACGAAGCTCTCGCCGATGGCGGCTGCCTTCTATGGCGAGAACAGGCGCGTCTCGAATGCGCTGGTGAAGCGCGAGCTCGATTATGGCTTCCGCTACCCGACCTATCGCGAGGCACTTCCCGTGCTGCTGGCGGGCGGTGACTAAAGGCTCACGCCGCGTAGCGCTGCCCCTCATCGCCGTAATAGGCGAGGTAGCGCTGGTCGATCGCGGACACCGGCAGGATCACCAGGACATCCGTCGTGCCGAACTGGCGGTCGATCACCGCGCCGGTGCCGAAGCGGGCGCCGAGCCGCAGATAGCCCTTGATCAGGGGTGGCATCTGCTTCAGCGCGAGCTTCGGATCCACCATCTCCGCCGGCAAACGATCCATCGTGACATGCAATTCCCGCCGGGCCGCAGCGCTCCATTCGCCAGCCGAGCTGGCATGGTGATGCAGGAAGCTCAGTGGCAGGGCGAGTGCGTCGGGATCGGTGCCGTCGAAGCTGGCGCAGCCGAACATCGCATCGATACGGTGGTGGCGGATATAGGCCCAGATGCCGTGCCAGAGCAGCTCGACCGTCTTCTTGCTGCGATACGGCTCCAGCACGCAGGAACGGCCGAGTTCGAGGAAGCGCTGGCCGGGATGGGACGCGATCATCGGCGCGAGATCGAACTCGCCCTGGGTGTAGAAGCCACCGAGCCGGCTCGCGGCCCCCTCGCGCATCAGCCGATAGGTGCCGACGACCTTCGGCTTGACACCGCCGAAGCGTCCGCGCGCGGCGTGGTCGATGACGAGCAGATGATCGCAGGCGCCGTCGAAGCGGTCGGCATCGCGGCGGAACATGCGCGAGACGACGTCGGGCCGGGCGGACATCTCCTGGTAGAAGACGCGGTAGCGCAGGCGCTGCGCGCGCCAAATCTCACGAGGTCCCCGCGCCAGCCTGACCTCGAGCGAGCCGCATCGCCCCAATGTGCCGGCGAGCGGATCGGTCGCACCGGAGCGGCGGGCGAAACGGCCGAGCGTCTCGCCCGTGATCAACCTGAACGGCGAGAGTCGCGAGAACAGATGGCTTCCCGCCGACATATGTCGAGCCGGCTCACCCGCATATCCGTCGAGATCTGCTGCCATGGCTCGTCTTGTCCCTCAGGCCGCCTTCGCTGGCAATCGGGAACCTGTGGCCTGATTGTCTTACAGAATAGCGACAAAACTGCGTCGGAGCGGTGACGACGTTCACGCCGAACGGGCCAAGCCCACCGACCCGGCGACGCGATCGAGCCAGCGCTCCAGGGCGGCGCGGTCGAGAGGCTTAGCCAGGCAATCATCCATGCCGGCAGCGAGCGCGGCTGCCTTGTCGCCCTCGGAAACGTTCGCGCTGACCGCGACCAGCGGCAGCGGCGCAAGGCCCTGGCGGGCCCGCTCCAGCGCCCGGACGGCGCGCGCGACAGCGAGCCCGTCGAGTTCCGGCATTCGGATGTCGAGCAGGACGAGGTCGAAGGACGGGCCTGTTCCGTTCAAGCCGGCCTCGATGGTGACGAGCGCCTGACGGCCATCGCGGACCCAGACTGGCACGCAGTTGAAGCGCTCGAGCGTTCGTGTCGCAAGCAGCGCGTTGATCTCGTTGTCTTCCGCCACCAGCACGCTGAGCCTCGGGCGTGACGAGCGGTGCGGGAGCGAGCTGGATGTCTCCGTTGCCGCAGCCACAGGCGCAGGGCGCGGCGACAGCCGCTCGTAGAGCGAGCGGGCCCGCACCGGCTTGACCAGGAATCCGGTGAAGCCGGCGTCACGCGGCGAGCCGAACTGGCGACGCTCCAGGGGCGACAGCATGATCAAGGAATCGGCGACGCCTGCGGCCCGCGCCGCCGCGGCAAATGCAATCACCGCATCACGGCCGATCGACTGGTCGACCAGGGCTGCATCATAACGCGGCTCGGTTTGCAGCAATGCAGTCGCTTGTGCGGCATCGACGGCCAGCGTCGCCGTTCCGCCCGTGGCAGCGATCGTCTCGCGCAGGAAGCCGGCGCCGAAGGGGGCGCCGGAGACGACCAGCACCCGCTTGCCCCCCCACGCCGGCAAGGCGGGGGCAGCCGCGCCGGCCACGAAGGGCAATGGCAGCCGGACCCGAAACAGCGAACCGCCGCCGGGCCGCGCCTCGACGCCGACCGAACCGCGCATCAGAGCGACGAGACGGCGCACGATGGCGAGGCCGAGGCCGGTGCCCTCATGGCGGCGCGCGGCGGAGTTGTCGACTTGTTCGAACTCCTCGAAGATCGCCTGGCGACGATCCTCTGGGATGCCGGGCCCGGTATCGGCGATCTCGATCGCAATACCGTCACCATCGCGGACGATGCGGATGCCAACGCCGCCGGCTTCCGTGAACTTGATCGCGTTGCCGACGAGATTGAGCAGGATCTGGCGCAGCCTGTTCCGATCGCCCACGAGATGCGTCGGCAGATCCGGCGCGAGATGCGCGGCGAGCTCGATGCCCTTGGACTGGGCGCGCGGGGCCATCAGCTCCGAAACCGTCTCGACAAGCAGGCCGAGATCGAAGCGTTCGCTGGCGAGTTCGAGCTTGCCGGCCTCGACTTTGGCGAAGTCGAGGATGTCGTCGACGAGGCCGAGCAGCGCCTCGCCGGAAGTCCGCAGTGCCCGCACATAAGTCACCTGCTCCGGATCGAGCCCGGTGTCGCCGAGCAAGTCGGCCATGCCGAGGATGCCGTTGAGCGGCGTGCGGAATTCATGGCTGACGGTGGCAAGGAAACGCGACTTCGCCTCATTGGCGCTCTCGGCGCGCGCCCGGGCCTCGACCAGTTCCTGCTCGCTGGCGATGCGCGCCGTGATGTCGCGGCCGACGCGCTGCAGCACCGTCCGGCCCAGCGCTACCGGCACGACGGTCTCGACCCAGGAGATCCAGCGCTCGCCATCGGGCGTCGCGAGGCATTCGTCGAAGACGCGCGCGCCGCCGTCGAGCGCCTGCGCCGGACGGCAGGCGATGAGACGCGGCTGCACGATCGCACCGACGACCTCCGACTCATCCAGCCCGAGCAACGCGGCGTAGGCGCCGTTCGCATAGACGATGCGAGCGCCGTCCCGGCGCACGATGAGGTCGCCCTGCGCCTCGATCAGGCTGCGATACTGTTCCTCGCTGTCGGCCAGCGCCCAGAGGCGGTCGTTCAACGCCTCGACATCGCCGGCCAGTTCGGCCGCCTGACGGACGATGCGATCGCGCTGCCGCAGCAGCAACAGGGCGGCGACACCAGCGAACAGCGCGAGCACGACCACCGCGGCCGCAGGCCAAGGGGATGAGAGAGGATTCATGCGCGCAATCTAGCAAGCGCGCGTTGAAGAACCGTTGGGCGAAACCGCGATCTTGAGCGATCGCATGAGGCAATCCGTTAACCGTGCC
The DNA here is from genome assembly GCF_058801345.1 of Allobosea sp. GW822-FHT03F07. Taxonomy (NCBI): domain Bacteria; kingdom Pseudomonadati; phylum Pseudomonadota; class Alphaproteobacteria; order Hyphomicrobiales; family Alloboseaceae; genus Allobosea; species Allobosea sp. GW822-FHT03F07. Next base: position 202,228 of record NZ_JBXAND010000004.1, on the reverse strand, counting down.
CGGACTGGACGGGCCGGCGGATCAGGCCGCCTGCGCCATCTGATCGCCGCGCGAGCGATAGGACAACGCCTCGGCCAGATGGATGCGCCCGACCTTCGGCTCGCCGTCGAGATCGGCCAGGGTGCGCGCCACCTTCAAGACGCGATGATAGGCGCGCGCCGTCAGGCGCATTGCGTCCGCCGCATCACGCAGCAGAGCCAGACCGGCATTGTCGGGCCGGGCGATCTCGTCGAGAACCGGCGCCGGGCAGGCGGCATTGGTTGCGATATGGGACAGCCCCAAAGCCTCGAAGCGCGCCGTCTGGAGCCGTCGCGCCGCGGCGACGCGGGCCGCGACCTCCGCCGAGCCCTCGCTCGGCGGAGGCAGGATCAGGTCCGACGCGGTGACGGCGGGCACGTCGATGGCGATGTCGATCCGGTCCAGCATCGGCCCGGAGATGCGGCTTTGATACTGCGCCATGCAGCGCTCGTTCTGCTGGCGGCGGCAGGCGAAGCCCGGCTCGGTCGCCTTGCCGCAGCGGCACGGATTCATCGCCGCGACGAGTTGGAAGCGGGCCGGATAGACGGCGCGATGATTGGCCCGGGAGATCAGCACGTCGCCGGTCTCCATCGGCTGGCGCAGCGCGTCGAGCGCCTGGGCCTGGAACTCCGGCAGTTCGTCCAGGAAGAGCACGCCGTGATGGGCGAGCGAGACCTCTCCGGGCCTGGCCTGAAGGCCGCCGCCGACGAGCGCCGCCATCGAGGCGGAATGATGCGGGGCGCGGAAGGGACGCCGGTCCGTCAGCGCGCCATCGGCGAGATGGCCGGCGACGGAAAGCACCATCGAGACCTCGAGCAGTTCGCGTGGGCTGAGCGGCGGCAGGATCGAGGGCAGGCGGCTCGCCAGCATCGATTTTCCGGCGCCCGGCGGGCCGTTCATCAGCAGATTGTGGCCACCGGCCGCAGCGATCTCGAGCACGCGCTTGGCGCACTCCTGGCCCTTGATGTCGGCGAGATCCGGCAGCGGGCCGGACTGGCGCGCGACCGCCGGCTCCGGCCGCGCCATCACCTGCGTACCCTTGAAATGATTGGCGAGTTGAATCAGCGAGCGCGGCGCGAGGATGTCGATATCCGCCGCCGCCCAGGCCGCCTCGGGGCCCGAGGGAAAAGGGCAGATCAGCCCCTGGCCCCGGCCATAGGCCGCGATCGCCGCGGGCAGAACGCCGGCGACGGCGGCGATCGAGCCGTCCAGGGCGAGTTCGCCGAGCACCGTGTAGCCGGACAACGCATCCGCCGGGATCGCACCGATCGCCGCCATGACGGCGAGCGCGATCGGCAAATCGTAATGGCTGCCTTCCTTGGGCAGATCGGCCGGGGCGAGGTTGACGGTGATGCGTTTGGCCGGCAAAGCGAGCCCCGAGGCGATCAGCGCGGCGCGCACCCGCTCCTTGCTCTCGCCGACTGCCTTGTCTGGCAAACCGACAAGGATGAAATTGACGCCGCCGGGCGTGACCTGAACCTGAACATCGACGGCGCGCGCCTCGATTCCCTCGAATGCTACCGTCGCGACCCGCGTCACCATCAGCGCCACCCCATTCCCCGAGGAGAGGCTAGCCGAGCTTCATCCGGCGCGCAAGAACATATCGGGAACTAAATCGATCGGAGAGGGTTACTTCAGCAAGCCGGCTTCCCTGTAGAAGCGCTCGGCGCCCGGATGCAGCGGCACGCCGAGCAAGCCCGAAAGCGCCGTCGCCTTCCGAATCTCCTTGCCCTTGGCGTGGCCGGCATCGAGCGCCGCGCGGGTCTTGTCGCTCCAAAGCGCTTTGGTGACCGCATAGACGGTGTCGGCTGGGATCTTGGACGAGGTCACCCAATGCGCGCCGACGGCGACCGTCCTGACCGCCCCGACATCCTTGTAGGTGCCAGCCGGAATCTCGGCCGCAGCGAAGAAAGGGAAATCCCGGGCCAGTTTTTCGGCGGGAGCGCCCGTGATCGGCAGGATGTCGATGCCGGACCCGGTCGAGGCCAGTTCCGAGACGGCCATGGCAGGGAAGCCGCCGGTGAAGAAGAAGGCGTCGACCGAGCCGTCCTTCATTCTCTGCGCCGCCTGGTCCGGCCGGAGGTATTCGGCCACGATATCTCGCTCGCCCAGGCCGAAAGCCGCCAGGATCGCCTTGGCATTGAGCAGCGTGCCGGAGCCAGGTTCGTCGAGCGAGACCTTCTTGCCCTTGAGGTCGGCGACGCTCTTCACATTGGCCGCCTTGCGGACGACGAGATGGACGCTCTCCGGATAGAGATTGGCGATCGAACGCAGTTCCTCCACCCGCGGCCTGCCCTGGAAGACGCCGGTGGCCGAATAGGCCCAGAAGGCGATGTCGGCCTGGACGAAGCCGGATTCGACCGCGCCGCCCGCGATGGCGCTGACATTGGCAACGGAGCCGTTGCTCGCAACGATCGTCGTGACCAGTTGCGGCGGCGCAGAGATCGCATTCGCGATCAGGCGGCCGACCGGGTAATAGGTGCCCGCCGTGCTACCCGTTGCGATGCGGAGGAAGGCGGAGCCCTGCGCGAAGGCGAAGCCGGCGGCGAGCGCGACACCGCCGAGCGCCAGGCCGGCCGCGACGAGCTTCGATCGAACATGCGAGGGCATCGCCTCAACCTCCCAGACGGGCGCCACTGTCCCGAGCTTTCTCGCGGCGATCAACTGAAATGATCCTTCGGCGCGGCCGGCTAGGCGGACGGGCCTGCGACCGCACAGGAAAAGGGCCCCGAGGCAAGCCCGGAGACCTCGTGTTCAGTGCGTCAGGGAGTGCGTCAGGCCGCGACGCCCGTGCCGATCTGGCAGGTCACGCCGGTGCCGCCGAGCCCGCAATAACCGGCCGGATTCTTGGCGAGATATTGCTGGTGGTAGTCCTCGGCGAAGTAGAATTCCGGCGCGTCGAGAATCTCGGTCGTGATCGGGCCATAGCCACGCTGCTGCAACGCCAGCTGGTATTCGGCCCGCGAGCGCTCGGCGACCTCGCGCTGGGCTTCGTCCTGGACATAGATGCCGGAACGGTATTGCGTGCCGACATCATTGCCCTGGCGCATGCCCTGCGTCGGGTCGTGATTCTCCCAGAACGTCTTGAGCAGCGTCTCATAGGGCAGGACTGCGGGATCGAAGACGACCTTGACGACCTCGTTGTGGCCGGTCCGGCCCGAGCAGACCTCCTCATAGATCGGATTCGGCGTCAGGCCTCCGGCATAGCCGACGGCAGTGATCCAGATGCCCTCGCCCATCTGCCAGAACTTGCGCTCCGCGCCCCAGAAGCAACCGAGTCCGAAGATCGCCACCTGCAAGCCTTCGGGATAGGGGCCGGCCAAGGCCCGCTTGTTGAGAAAGTGGCGCTCGGCGGTCGGGATCGGATTGGCCCGGCCCGGCAGCGCCTCATCGGCTTCAGGCAGGGACGTCTTCTTGCGGAGGAAGAACATGTCGGACTCCGTTGCTGGTTTCGAGCCGGAATATAGGCATCCGATCGCGGTTTCGACAGGCGTCGACCGGCCAGCGGGGCTTCACCGTCTCGTGACGACGCCAATCTTGGGTTCCGGCGGTGTGCCGAGCTTCACCAGCAGGAAGCCGAGCAGGAAGGCGATCAACGCTGCGGGCGCCTGCAGCAGGTTCATCAGCACCGGATCCCACAGCAAGGGATGGATGTTGCGCTCGACCGAGGGCTGGAGTGCATCCATGCGCGCACCGAACAGCGTCGTCAGCGCCAGCTTCAGCGGCGTATACTGCACGGCGGAATTGGCGATCGACCGGGCTCCGTCGATGACGAGCGCGACGAAACCGGCCGCGACGAGCAGAAAGCCGAGAAACCGTAGCAGGAACCGCACCGCACCATCTCCTTCATCGATCCCTCGGCAGGACAGGGAGATTTACCCACTACCGGCTCGAACGGCAGCGTCGCGCATCGTGCCCGCCCGTCCCCGCTGCCCGACGGCCTCGATGTGCCCATTCAGCCATGGCTTTGCAACCGCACCGGAGATCGTTTTCGCGCGATCTGTCGACAGGCATCAGAACGCGCTTGAAAGAAGCCGGCTCGGCGGTCATAAGCAGCGCGCCGGACAGGTGGCCGAGTGGTTGAAGGCGCACGCCTGGAAAGTGTGTATACGGGAAACCGTATCGCGGGTTCGAATCCCGCCCTGTCCGCCATAACTGCGCTAACGCGCTCTGTCGTCAGAACTTCTTTAATATCAGCCTCTTGCAGCTGGCCCCCTGACAAGATCAACCACTGCAAATGGGGTATCATCCTACCATCGGAGCGCGGCTGTATGGACCGGCGCGTCCCACAGCTCGATCAGCCCGTCGTCCAGCGCGGTGACAGTCAGCGAACAGCCCGCCATGTCGAGTGACGTAACATAGGATCCAACGAGCCCGCGCGCCATGACGAGGTTGTGCGCGGCCAATATGCGCTTTGCGGCATTGGCCATCAGGTAGAGCTCCATGGCAGGTGTGCCGCCGAAGCCGTTGACGAGCAGCAGGCAGGGCGAGGCGCCGGCCAACGACAAATCGCCGAGGATCGCGTCCATCAGCTCCTCGGCGATGGCGTCGGCCGATGCGAGCTTCACACGTCGCCGGCCGGGTTCGCCGTGGATGCCGACGCCCATTTCCATTTCGTCCTCAGCGAGGGTGAAGGTCGGCTTGCCGGCCGCCGGCACGGTGCAGGAGCTGAGCGCCACGCCCATCGAGCGGGTACGCCTGTTGACCTCTTCGCCGAGGGTCTTCAGCGCGCCGAGTTCGCGACCCTGCTCGGCAGCGGCGCCGACCATCTTCTCGACGATCAGCGTGCCTGCAACGCCGCGCCGGCCGGTCGACCAGGTCGAGGCCGGAACGGCGACGTCGTCATCAACAATGACTGTGGCCACCGCGGTTTCGGCCATCTCCGCCGCCATCTCGAAATTCATCACGTCGCCCTCATAGTTCTTGACGACGAAGAGCGAGCCGGCGCCCGAGCCGACGGCGTTGGCTGCAGCGAGCATCTGGTCCGGCGTCGGGGAGGTGAAGACCTGCCCCGGGCAAGCGGCATCGAGCATGCCGACGCCGACGAAGCCGGCATGCAAGGGCTCGTGGCCGGAGCCGCCACCGGAGATCAGCGCGACCTTGCCGGGCTTCAGCGTCTTGCGGCGAACGAAGGCCCCGCCTTCGCCCAGCGCCAGAATGTCGGCGTGGATAGCCTCCAGCCCCTGCAAACTTTCCGACAGGATGTCGTCGACCGCATTGATCAGCTTCTTCATGAAATCCCTCCCTGCCTGTCGTTTTCTTCTTCGTCGGCGGTTGGGATCAGCGAGACCAGCCCGCGTGCAACCCCCAGCACGATATGGTCGGCCCGCGCGTTCAGGTCGGCGTTGCCGAAATCCGGCAGCTCGACCACCAGCCGGCGCATCGGCCGCGTGGCATCGACCACCTCGAGGCGGCCCGGATGAGCGGCACGATAGGCGTCCAGGAAGGCCTGCCGCTCCGGCGGTGCGAAATGGCAGACGTGAAAGATGGTCTCCAGATGTTGCAACGGCACCGGCGTGGCATAGGCGGGGCTGATGATCTGCGAAATGAAGCTGCGGTTCTTTCCCAGCGCCTCCGCCAGCCGCTGTCTTGTGCCGGACGGGCGGTTCTCAATCACCGCGCGCAGGATCGACTTGTAGGCGGCAACAGGCGATTGCTCGGTCGAGGCGGTCTCGGAACTGGTCATGCGCCTTCGTCCGGCAGAGAAAGATCGACATTGCGGATGGCCTCCTTCGCAACGGCCAGCAGGCCGGGCGATACCGATACAGCGCGGATGCCGGCCCGTAGCAGCGCCGGGATCGCCCGCGGATCGCCACCGGCATCGCCGCAGAGGCTGACCTCACGGCCAATTGCTGCGCCATGGCTCGCGACATGGGCGATCATCGCGAGCACACCCGCATGCAGGGCGTCGGCATAGGCCGCGACCTCCGGCCCATCGCGCGCCGCGGCCGTGGCGTATTGGGTCAAATCGTTGGAGCCGATCGAAAAGAAGGCGGCGTCGAAACTCGCGACCGCCATCGCGGCAGCCGGCACCTCGACCATGATGCCGAGCGCGGGCCGGGCATGGGGCAGGCCTTCGGAAGCGAGTTCCGTCAGCACGGTGTCGAGCAGCCCCCGGGCCTGTTCGAGCTCCTGCGCTGTCGTGACCATGGGCAGCATCACCTTGAGCGGACCGATGGCGGCTGCGCGCGCCAGCGCCCGCAACTGCACGCGGAAGACGTCGGGATGGCGGAGGGACAGCCTGATGCCGCGCAAGCCCAGGAAGGGGTTCGTTTCGCCAGCGAGAGTGTAACCGGCAATAGGCTTGTCGCCGCCGGCATCGAGTGTGCGTATCGTGACCGATCGGCCCGCCGCCCAGTGGAGCAGGCCGGCATAGGCTTCGAACTGACGCGCTTCGTCATGCAGGGCATGCTCGACGAGAAACTCGGTGCGCGTCAGGCCGATTCCGTCGCAGGTCTCGGGTCCGAGGCCGGCGACGTCGGCCAGGCTGGCGACATTGATCATGACTGCGATCGGCGTGCCGTCGCCGGTTGACGCTGGCTGCGATTTTCGCAGCTCCGCCTGCTCATGCAGGCGACCAAGCTCGCCAGCGCGTTGCCGTGCATGCTCGATGGTCTTAGGCGACGGGCCGGTCAGGACGAGCCCTGCCACGCCATCGACAACGACCGTGCCGGATATGGCCTCCCATTCAGAGCCAATGCCTACGACCATCGGCACGCTTCGTCCGCGGGCCAGCATGGCGACGTGGCTGGTCGGGCTTCCCGAGCCGAGCACGATGCCCCCGCCTTGGGACCAGTCGATGCCGAGGAAAGCGGAGGGCGGCAGATCCAGCGCCAGGACGACGGCGCCGGGCGGCACTGCCGCCGGTTCGGGCAGGCCGAATAGCTGCCTCAGGACGCGGTCGCGGATATCCGCGAGATCCGCGGCGCGGGCCCGGAAATAAGAATCCTCGGAGGCTTCGTACCCTGCGATCTCTTCTGCCATTGCCTGCCGCCAGGCCACATCAGCCGCTGCGCCACCTTCGATCGCGGTGTACGCGCCCTCGGTCAGGGCGTCGTCCTCGAGCAGCGCAGCCTGAAAGCCGACGATATCGGCGGCCTCGCCTTCAAGGTCTCCGACCAGCGTTGCGACGGCCTTCAGGGACGCGGAGACGGCGTCGGCCAGTGCCTGCTTCTCTCTGGCGACCGGCCCCTTCTCGCGCCGCATTTCACCGAGCGCACGAAATGTCACTGCCGGGCCGAAAGCGAGCCCGGTAGAGGCGGCGAGGCCGGACAGGCGCCGTTCCATCGCAGTTCACTCCTCGTCGAATTTTCGCGCGACGATATCGACCAATGCGGTGATGGCGGCCGATGCATCCTCGCCGCTGGCCTTGAAATGCAGCACTTCGCCCTGGGACGCCTTGACGCGCATGATCTTCACCGGGCTCTTGGCATCGGTCCACGGACCGGTGGCGCTGGTCGCCACCTCGATCCGTGAGGCGAAACGCTTGGCAAGCTGGGTGAGCTTCACCGAAGGGCGGGCATGGAGCCCGACCTTGTTGATGAGCTGGGCGCTGGCCGTCACCTCCTGCATTCCAACGATCCTCTCACTGCCTTCGCTCGCCATATCGTTCATGCCGAGATCAGTTCCTCTGCCGTCGCCTGCACCACCGCCAGAGGCGAGCCTCCCGAGGCTTCAGTCGCAGCCATCACGGCGCCTTCGACGATCGGTGCATTACAGATGACGATGCGATCGCGCCGCTCCTCCGGCATCATTTCCACCGCCATCTCGCTGTTGGTCTCGGCCCCGCCGAGATCGACAAGGATGGCAACGCCGGCTTCGGACCAGGCCTTGTCGATGGCCGCCATGATGGCCGCGACATCCGTGCCCAGCCCGCCTTCGGCATTGCCTCCGGCCGCGGCGAGCGGGACGTTGTCGCCGACCATCTGGCGAACCATGTCGGCGGCGCCTTCGGCGACCTTGGCCGAATGCGAGACGATGACGATGCCGACATTCTTGTTGGCGGGCATGGTTCAGGCTCCGATGGTGTTGCAGATTGCCGTCGCGAGCAGAGCTGACGAGCGCGCGCCGGGGTCCATGTGGCCGATCGAACGCTCGCCCAGGAACGAGGCGCGCCCGCGGATGGCCTTGAGCGGCACCGTGGCGGCGGCCGCCTCGTCGGCGACTGCCGGCAGGCGCGAGGTCAGGTCAGCGCCGCCATCGGCGAGCGCCGCCTGCAGAGGTCCGAGGACGTCGAGCATGGTCTTCTGGCCGAGCTCGGACTTGCCGCGTGCCTTCACAGCCTCGATCGCGGCGGCCAGCGCGCGCGCCGCGTCGGCAATCGTCGGCTCGGGCGGAAGCTCCTTGCCGAGCGTCATGAACAAGGTGCCGTAGAGCGGGCCGGAGGCGCCGCCGACCTTCATGACCAATGTCGTGCCGATCGCCTTCAGCGCCTCGGGCAAGGGCTTGGCGGTGATCGCGTCCGCCTCCGCCAGAACCGCCTCGAAACCGCGCTTCATATTAAGGCCGTGATCGCCATCGCCGATCGCCTGATCGAGCATCGTGAGTTCCTCGACATGCGCCACGACCGCCTCCGCCATCGCCACGATCAGCCTTCTTTTGAGCGCCTCGTCCATCACTCACCTCACCCGCAGGCCATCGGCGCCGAAAAACAGGGGTTTGCGCAGGCTGACGGCCACCTCGTCGCCGACGCCAAGTCCTTCGTCCGGATCGACCAGACTGACGATCTGCTGCTGGTTCACATCGATATGCAGGTGGTTCTGGTCGCCGAGCCGCTCGATCCAGTTCACCTTGCCCGTCACGGCGCCGTTCTTCCCCTTGGCGATAGCGAGGTGTTCGGTGCGCACACCGATGGTCGCCGCGGCAGCCGGAGCCTCCAGCTTGGGGAAGAGCGCGCGCGGCAGCAGGTTGATGCCCGGGCTGCCAAGACGGGTGGCGACATAGATGTCGGCGGGATCCTCGTAGATGCTGCGCGGCGAGCCGATCTGGACGAGCCGGCCCTGATGAATCACGCCGATGCGCGAGGCCAGCGTCATCGCCTCGGTCTGGTCATGGGTGACATAGAGCATGGTCGCGCCGAGATCCTGCTGGATGCGCTTCAGCTCGATGCGCAGTTCCGAACGCAGCTTGGCGTCGAGCGAGGAGAGCGGCTCGTCCATCAGGTAGATCGCCGGTCGGCGCACCAGCGCGCGGCCGATCGCGACGCGCTGCATCTGGCCGCCGGAAAGCTGCGTCGCGCGGTTCTGCAGCTTGTCCTCGATCCGGAGCAGTCGCGCGACCTCGCCGACGGTGCGCCTGATCTCATCCTCGGGCGTGCGCCGCGTCGGTGAGCGCAACGGAAAGGCGAGATTGTCGAAGACGCTGAGATGCGGATAGAGCGAGTATTGCTGGAACACGAAGGTGACGTCGCGAGCCGCTGGCGGCAGGCCGGTGACATCGGCGCCGCCGACGAAGACGCGGCCGTCATCGGGCGTCTCCAGGCCGGCAATGAGGCGCAAAGTCGTTGTCTTGCCCGCGCCCGTCGGTCCCAGCAGCACCACGAACTCGCCGTCGGCGATGGTGAGCGAGAGATCGTCCACCGCCTTGACCGCACCAAAGCGTTTCGAAACCTGAGTCAGTGCGATCTCAGCCATGGGTCCGCCTCACAGTGCTGGCTTCATGCAAGGCGGAGCGGATGACCTTGCCGGTCGCGGCATCGAACAACGAGAGCCGCTCCGGCTTGAAGGAGAGGCTGACGCGATCGCCGGCGGCAGCCCGCAGATGGGCCGGCAGGCGCGCCTTGAGCATGCCGCGCGGGGTGGTGACGGTCACGATCTGGGTCGTGCCGAGATACTCCGCGCCGAAGACCTCTCCGGGAAGGGCGCCGCCCGGCCGGCCGGGATCGCCGATGACGACCTGCTCAGGGCGCACGCCGAGCGCGAGCGGTCCGGCGGCGCGGGTCTCGCGCAGTTCGGGCAGGGGTACGGCGGCGGCATCGATGGTGACCGAAGCCGCGCCCGCTACGGCTGTTCCCTCAAAATGAATGAAATTCATCGCCGGCGAGCCGATGAAATCCCCGACGAACATCGAGTTCGGGCGGTCATAGATCTCCTGGGGCGAACCGAGTTGCTCGATCACGCCGTCATTCATCACGGCGATCTTGTCGGCCATCGACATGGCTTCGAGCTGGTCATGGGTGACATAGACAGTCGTCGCCTTCAGCCGGTCGTGCAGCGCGCGCAATTCGCCGCACATCAGGTGGCGGAACTCGGCGTCGAGGGCCCCCAACGGCTCGTCCATCATGAAGGCCTTCGGCTCGCGCACGATGGCGCGGCCCAGCGCGACCCGCTGCCGGTCGCCGCCCGAGAGGCCAGAGACCGATTTGTCGAGGAGATGTTCGATCCGCAAGGTCTTCGCAGCGTCCTCGACCCGCCGCCTCGTTTCCGCCTTCGGCACGCCCATCGAGACCAGCGGGAAGCTGATGTTCTTGCGTACGTTCATGTGCGGGTAGAGCGCAAAGAGCTGGAACACCATGGCGATGTCGCGCTCGCGCGCGCGCTTGAAGGTGACGTCCTCGCCATCGAGGCGGATGCTGCCGGAGGATGGCAGCTCAAGGCCGGCGACCATGCGCAAGGTCGTGGTCTTGCCGCAGCCCGATGGGCCGAGCAGGCAGAAGAAATCTCCATCCTCGACCGTGAAGCTGGTATCGCGCACGGCCGTGAAGGCGCCGAACCGCTTCACCAGATTGTCGACCCGGATCTCGGCCATGGCTCACTCCGGGAATTTGGTGACGAAGGTGAACATGACGACGCCGATCAGAGTCGTGACGAAGGAGTAGCCGTAGAGCGTCAGCGAGAAGGGCTGCAGCAGCATGAGCACGCCCGCCGCGATCAGCACTGTCGCCAGCGTCTCCATCGGTCCGCGCCGCAGCGCCTTCGGCCAGCGCGAGTGCGGCGCGCCTTCGGGCTCTCGGGAATGGCTGGCATGCAGGCTCATTTGCGCACGGCCCCGAATGTGATGCCGCGCAGCAGGTGTTTGCGCAGGAGCACCGTGAAAACCAGGATCGGGATCAGGAACAGCGTCGTTCCGGCCGCCACCGCCGGCCAGTCCTGCCCGCCCTCGCCGATGATGATCGGAATGAAGGGTGGCGCGGTCTGTGCCGTGCCGGAGGTGAGCAGCACGGCGAAAGCGTATTCATTCCAGGCGAAGATCAGGCAGAAGATCGCGGTTGCGACGATGCCGGTCGTCGCCTGCGGCAATACGACCTTGCGGAAGGCCTGCAGCCGCGTATAGCCGTCGATCATCGCCGCTTCCTCGTATTCGCGCGGGATCTCGTCGATGAAGCCCTTGAGCAGCCAGACTGCCAGCGAGACGTTGACCGAGGTGTAGAGCAGGATCATGCCGAGCCGCGTGTCGGAGAGGCCGAGCTCGCGGTACATCAGGAAGATCGGGATCGCGACGGCGATCGGCGGCATCATCCGCGTCGACAGGATGAAGAACAGCAGATCGTCCTTCAAGGGAACCTTGAAGCGCGAGAAGGCATAGGCTGCGCAGGTGCCGAGCCCGACCGAAAGCAGGGTCGAGCCGAAGGCGATGATCAGCGAATTGAGGAAGCGCGGCACATAATTGGAGGGACCGACGACGACCATGCTGCGAGAGCGCGTGATCTCTTCGCAGGCCGAGTTTGCCGGCGGGAGCGAGGCGAGATAGTCCGCGGTCTGGCGCGAGCGCGTGTTGAAGAGGTTGCAATAGCCTTCGATCGAGGGCTCGAAATGCACGAACGGCACGACCTTGGGCGGGTAGGAGATCGAGTCCGGCGGCGTCTTGATGCTGGTCAGGCCGATCCAGAGCAGCGGCACGAGCGCGACCAGCGCGTAGAGCACCACGATCACGCCGGCGAGCAGCTTGACCCGACCGCTTGGGGCGACGACGGAATGGGCCGTGGAGAGGGCGCCGCTCATCGTGCCTTCACCTTGTTCAGGGCCTTCACATAGATGTTCGCCAGCCCGAACACGGCGACGAACAGGATGATCGCGAAGGCGGAGGAATAGCCGGTGCGCCAGGCCTCGAAGGCGGCGCGCTTGAGCGTGATCGAGGCGAGTTCGGTGGTCGAGCCCGGCCCGCCCGAGGTCAACAGGTTGACCATGTCGAACATCTTGAAGTTCTCGATGCCGCGGAACAGCACCGCCAGCATGATGAAGGGCAGGCACATCGGCAGGGTGATCGAGATGAATTGCCGCCAGTTGCTGGCCCGATCGACTTCGGCCGCCTCATAGATGTAGTCGGGAATGGAGCGCAGGCCGGCGAGGCAGATCAGCATCACATAGGGCGTCCACATCCAGGTATCGACGATGATGATCGCCCAGGGGCTCAAGGTGACGTCGCCCAGCATCTGGAAGGAGGACGGCGCAAGCCCGGAGAAGAACGAGACGACGTAATTGAACAGGCCGATCTGCGGCTGGTAGAGGAAGGTCCAGAAATTGCCGACCACGGCGGGCGAGAGCATCATCGGGATCAGGATCAGCGTGGTCCAGAAGCCGTGGCCACGGAACTTGCGGTCGATCAGATAGGCCAGCGCGAAGCCGATCACGGTCTGCAGCAGGATCGTCCAGAACACGAAATGCGCGGTGGCCTGCATGCGCTGCCAGATTTCCGGGTCCGACAGGATCGTCTGATAATGATCGAGCCCGACATAGCGCAGCGGCGCATTGGGGCGGTTGGCGCGGTAGTTGGTGAAGGAGAGCTGGATCGTCCAGATCAGCGGGAACAGGTTGATCGCCAGCAGCAGGATCATCGTCGGCGCGATGAAAAGCCAGGCGATGGCCTTGTCCGAAAGGCCCCGGATCCGATGGGCGATCGGGGGATAGGCTGCGCGCATCGCCGTCGCGCTCCTGATGCCGGTGATGTCGCTCGCATTCATGACTCAGCACCGTTCAAAGGCAAAATCGGAGATTGGCTGCGCCCCCCGTGGGAAAGGCGCAGCCTTTGGCTCAGTTCAGCGGGCGTCGCAGCGTCAGAACTTGCCGTCTTCCTTGAAGACCTTGGTCCAGTCCTGGATCAGCAGGTCGAGCGCCTGCTTGGCTGTGCCCTTGTCCGCGACCACATAGTCGTGGATGCGCGCCTGCTCCGCCTGCATCAGCTGCGCGTAGGAAGGCTCAGCCCAGAAGTCGACGACCTGGCCCATGGCGACGAGGAAGTCCGCTGCGAAGGGCGCGGATTTGGCGAAACCGGGATCGTTCAGCACACCCTTGTGGCAGGTATAGCCGCCGAGTTCCCACCACTTCTTCTGCACGTCGAGCGAGGCGAACCATTTGATGTAGGAGAGCGCCTCGGCCTGGTTCGGCGAATAGGCGACGACCGAAAGGCCCTGGCCGCCGAGCTGCGAGCCCTTCTCCTTCTCGGGCGGATTGACGAAGAAACCGATCCTGTCGCCGCCGACATTCGGATCCTTGAACAGGCCGGGGAAGAAGGCGAACCAGTTCATCTGCAGGGCCGCCTGGCCGGATTTGAAGGCGTCGAGACCCTCCTGCATATAGGCGTTGGAGTAGCCCGGCGGGGTGCAGCATTTGTAGAGCGACTTGTAGAACTCGAGTCCCTTCACCGCGTCGTCGGAATTGACGAAGCCGGCCATGGCGTAGGGCTTCTTCGGATCCTGATATTTGAAGCCGAAGGGATAGAGAGCGTTGGCGACGCCCATGGTGATGCCTTCCGAGCCGCGCTCGGTGAAGATCGCCGCGCCATAGACCTTCTTGCCGTCGACGTCGCGGCCCTGGAAGAACTCGGCGATCTGCTTCAGCTCGGTCTGCGTCTTGGGAGCGGCGAGATCGCGGTTGTGCTTGGCCTTGAATTCAGCCTGCAGCGCAGGCTTCGAGAACCAGTCCTTGCGGTAGGTCCAGCCGAGAGCATCGCCCATCGCCGGCAGCGCCCAGTAGTTCGGTGTGTTCTTCGGCCATTCGGCATAGCCGGTGACGGTCGCCGGCATGAAATCGTCGATCTTGATGCCTTCCTTGGCAAAGAAGTCGTTCAGCTTCACGTAGTGCTTGTTCTCGGCGGAGCCGCCGATCCACTGCGAGTCACCGATGATCAGGTCGCAGAGCTTGCCCTTGGAGTTGAGCTCGTTGAGCATCCGGTCGGCGAAGTTGGGCCAGGGCACGAACTCGAACTTCATGCCGATGTTGGTCTTCGCGGTGAAATCCTTGGAGAGTTCGACCAGCGCATTGGCTGGGTCCCAGGCCGCCCAGCAAAGGGTGAGCGTCTTGCCCTGGGCTTGAGCGGTCGTCGCGCCGAGCGCGGCGCTCCCGACCATCGTCGCGGCAAGCAGGCACGTCCTGATCGTTTTCATGGCTATCCCTCCCTTGGCATGCCGTCACCAGCCGTCATTGGGGTGACGGGTGAACCTGCGCGACCGCGAAGGGCACAGCCGGATGAAGGGGCACGGCCGACGCGGGACGTTTCCTCACGCTGCCCCGGAACTAGCCGTCCGAGTTCAGCGATTTGTTTAGTGAATAGATAATCACTAAACATGTCAAGGATCGAGTTGGCCCGCGCGCGCGCTCGCCGACGTCGGCAGCCAAGGGCAGTCGCTGCCACTGGCTGCCCATGCCCGCGAACCGCATCCACCGGGCATGGCGGCCTGGCGAAGGCGTCGATGCCGGATGGCGTTCAGCCCAATTTATGTGCAGATGCGTTGCACAAAGCAGGGAGAGCACATTTTTCTATATTGCGACTTCCGCGCTTGAGCGCATCCTATCAATCAATAGCAGATGCTGATTCGCAGTGATGTACGCCGTGCTTCGACGACAGGCGTAGCGGATATTGTAAGCCTGCGTCGAGTCTCCGGCATAACCAGATGCAGAGGGCTCATGTACAACGACTCTTTGTTCAATGCCTTCGTCCGCTCCTATGAGGCTCGGCGCGAAACGGACATGCCGATTTCGGATTACTTGGAAGCCTGCCGGGGTGATCCAATGCTATACGCTAACGCAGCGGAACGCCTGTTGGCGGCTATCGGCGAACCTCAGATGATCGACACGGCCAAGGATGCTCGCCTTGGCCGTATCTTTTTGAACCGGACGATCCGGACCTATCCCGCATTCGCCGGCTTCTACGGCATGGAGGAGACGATCGAGCGCATCGTCTCTTTCTTCCGGCACGCCGCCCAGGGTTTGGAAGAGCGCAAGCAGATCCTCTATCTGCTCGGGCCGGTCGGCGGCGGCAAGTCGTCCCTCGCGGAGCGGCTGAAGTCGCTGATGGAAGCCCATCCGATCTATGTCCTGAAGGCGGGCGACGAGATCAGCCCGATCTTCGAAAGCCCCCTGAATCTCTTCGATCCCATCACAATGGGCCCCATCCTCGAGCAGCGCTACGGCATCCCGCAGCGGCGGCTGACAGGCCTGATGAGCCCCTGGTGCCTGAAGCGGCTCGAAATGTTCGGCGGCGACATCTCCCGCTTCCAGGTCGTGAAGATCCAGCCTTCGCGCCTGCGCCAGATCGCCATTGCCAAGACCGAGCCGGGCGACGAGAACAATCAGGACATCTCCTCGCTCGTCGGCAAGGTCGATATCCGCAAGCTGGAGAATTTCTCCCAGAACGATCCCGACGCGTACAGCTACTCTGGCGGCCTCAATCGTGCCAACCAGGGCGTCCTCGAATTCGTCGAGATGTTCAAGGCGCCGATCAAGATGCTGCACCCGCTCCTCACGGCGACGCAGGAAAGCAACTACATCGGTACGGAGAACATCGGCGCCATACCGTTCTCGGGCATCGTCCTCGCTCATTCCAACGAAGCCGAGTGGCAAAGCTTCAAGAGCAACAAGAACAACGAGGCCTTCATCGACCGCATTTGCGTGATCAAGGTGCCCTATTGCCTGAGGGCCACCGAAGAGCAGAAGATCTACGAGAAACTGATCGAGGGCTCGGCGCTCAGCGAGGCGTCCTGCGCACCCGCCACGCTGACCATGCTTGCGCGCTTCTCGGTCCTTTCGCGGCTGCGCAACCACGAAAACTCGACACTCTACGCAAAGATGCGCGCCTATGACGGGGAAAGCCTCAGGGAGACGGACCCCAAGGCCCGCAGCGTCCAGGAGTACCGCGACGCGGCAGGCATGGACGAGGGCATGGACGGCATCTCGACCCGCTTCGCGTTCAAGGTGCTGGCGGCGACGTTCAACCACGATACGATCGAGCTGGGCGCCGATCCGGTTCATCTCATGTACGTGCTGGAGCAGGCCATTCGCCGCGAGCAGCTCCCCGACGAGGTCGAGAAGCGCTATCTCGAGTTCATCAAGGCCGAGCTCGCTCCGCGCTATGCCGAGTTCATCGGCCATGAGATCCAGAAGGCCTACCTCGAATCCTACTCCGACTACGGTCAGAACCTGTTCGACCGCTATGTCGACTATGCCGATGCCTGGATCGAGGATCAGGATTTCAAGGATCCGGACACCGGCCAACTCCTCGACCGCGAACTGCTCAACCAGGAGCTGACCAAGATCGAGAAGCCGGCGGGGATCGCCAACCCGAAGGATTTCCGCAACGAGATCGTCAAGTTCAGCCTGCGCTCGCGGGCGGCCAATGGCGGCAGGAACCCGTCCTGGACCGGCTACGAGAAGATCCGCGAGGTCATCGAGAAGCGGATGTTCTCGCAGGTCGAGGATCTGCTGCCGGTCATCTCGTTCGGTTCGAAGAAGGATGGCGAGAGCGAGAAGAAGCATGGCGAGTTCGTCTCGCGCATGGTCGAACGTGGCTATACCGAGCGCCAGGTCCGGCGCCTGATCGAGTGGTACATGCGCGTGAAGCAGGCTGGCTGAGCCAGACTCGGGAGCAGTCATGAATATCGTCGACCGGCGCCTGAACCCACGTGGCAAGGCCCTCGAGAATCGTCAGAGGTTCCTGCGGCGGGCCAAGAGCGTCGTGCAGCAAGCGGTGAAGCAGTCCCTCGAAGGCCGCAATATCCGCGATGTTCTCGAGGGCGGGGAAGTCAACCTCCCGGTCGACGGCATGGAAGAACCGAGCCTGCGAAGGGGCCCGGGAGGTGTGCGCGACCATGTGTTGCCGGGAAACAGGACCTTCGTCGAAGGCGATGTGCTGCAACGCCCGAAGGGCGGCAGCGGCGGCCGGCCGGACAAGGCGGGCGAGGGCGACGGCGAGGACGCGTTCCGCTTCGTCCTGACCCGCGACGAGTTCCTCAACGTCTTCCTCGACGACCTCGAGCTTCCCGACCTCGCGAAGCGGCGGCTCACGGAGACGGAGCATGACAATCCCGCCCGCGCTGGCTACTCCGTTTCGGGATCGCCCGCCAATCTCGCGATCAACCGCACCACGCGGCTCGCGCTGATGCGCAGGATCGCCCTCGGCCGTCCGCGCCCCGAGGCGATCGCGCAACTGGATGCCGAGATCGCCGCCTGCGACGACGATGGGCTCCGCCTGTCGCTCGAGGCCAAGAAGAAGGCGCTCGCGGCAAAGGTGCAGCGCATCCCCTACATCGATCCCGTCGACGTCCGCTATCGTCGCTTCGAGAACGAGCCGAAGCCGGTCGCGCAGGCGGTGATGTTCTGCCTGATGGACGTGTCCGGCTCGATGACGGAGCACATGAAGGACCTCGCCAAGCGGTTCTACATGCTGCTCTATATTTTCCTCTCGCAACGCTATCGCCATGTCGAGCTCGTCTTCATCCGCCACACGGATCGGGCCGAGGAAGTCGACGAGGATACGTTCTTCCACAGCCCTGCGACCGGCGGGACGCTGGTGTCGAGCGCCCTGGAAGCGATGCGGGACATCGTCGCGAAGCGATATCGCCCGGAGGACTGGAACATCTACGCGGCCCAGGCTTCGGACGGCGACAATTCCTATTCCGATGAAGCCGCGACCGGGCAATTGCTGAAGGAGGCGATCCTGCCGGTCAGCCAGTATTTCGCCTATCTTGAGGTTGGCGAGGGCGACCGGGGGTCTGCGTCCCACTCCGCCCTGTGGAAGCTCTACGAACGGCTGCGCTCGGAGGGCGCGCCGCTGTCGATCCGCAAGGTGAGCCATCGCAGCGAGATCTTCCCCGTCTTCCGCGAGCTGTTCCATCGCAGCCAGGGACATGAAAGGGCCGCATCATGACGGCTGCCTCGATGGAGCGCCTCTTCGACGGGGCCGACTGGAACTTCGCCACGCTCCAGCGGATCCACGATGCCTGCGAGGAGATCGCGCTCTCCGAGCTCGGTCTCGACGTCTATCCGAACCAGATCGAGGTCATCACGGCCGAGCAGATGCTCGATGCCTATTCGTCCACCGGCATGCCGCTCTTCTACAAGCATTGGTCATTCGGCAAGCATTTCGCCCATCACGAGGCGTTCTACCGCAAGGGACTGAAGGATCTGGCCTACGAGATCGTCATCAACAGCTCGCCCTGCGTCTCCTATCTGATGGAGGAGAACACCGCGACGATGCAGACGCTGGTGATCGCCCATGCCGCCTTTGGCCATAACCATTTTTTCAAGAACAACTACCTTTTCAAGACCTGGACCGACGCCGAGGGCATCCTCGACTACCTCGATTTCGCCAAGGGCTATATCTCGCGCTGCGAGGAGCGTTACGGCCAGGTCGCCGTGGAACGAACGCTGGATGCAGCGCATGCGCTGATGTCCCATGGCGTTCACCGGCATCCCGGAAAGAGCAAGCTCGACCTGCGCCAAGACGAAAGGCGCGAGCGGGAGCGCCGCGCGCATGAGGAGCAGATATTCAACGATCTGTGGCGTACCGTGCCGACAGGGCCCAGCAAGAGCGCCTCGGACGCGAGCGTCGAGCTGCGGCGCGCCGCTCTCGGGCTGCCGCAGGACAATCTTCTGTATTTCCTCGAGAAATCAGCACCCCGGCTGCATCCCTGGCAGCGCGAGATCCTGCGCATCGTCCGCCGGATCGCGCAGTATTTCCATCCGCAGCGGCAGACCAAGGTCATGAACGAAGGGACGGCCACCTATGTCCACTACCGGATCATGACGCGCCTGCACGAACTGGGGGCCATCAGCGACGGCAACTTCCTCGAGTTCCTCAAGTCGCATTCCAACGTCGTGTTCCAACCGGCTTTCGACGATCCGAGGTTCCCGGGCTTCAACCCCTATGCGCTCGGCTTCGCGATGATGCAGGATCTCGAGCGGATCGTCACCACCCCGGAAAATGAGGATCGGGAGTGGTTCCCGGACATTGCCGGCCGCGGCGATGTGATGGGCGTCCTGCGCGACATCTGGGCCAATTACCGCGATGAGAGCTTCGTCAGCCAGTTCCTCAGCCCGCACCTGATGCGGAAGATGCGGATGTTCCATCTCCACGACGACCCGGCGCAGGCCGAGGGCGTGGTGGTCTCGGCGATCCATGACGAGCGCGGCTACCGCCGTATCCGCCGGCAGCTCACCCGCGAATATGATGTCAGCTGGACCGACCCCAATATCGAGATCGTCGATGTCGACCTCGCCGGTGACCGGCGTTTGATCCTGCGCCACAGCGTCGTGAATGGTTGCCTGCTCCAGGACAAGGCCGTCGCGCAGGTGCTTCAGCATGTCGCGGAGCTGTGGAGCTATGATGTGCAGCTTCGGGAGGTAGACCTGTCGGGCACGGTTCTCAAGGAGCATGTCGCCAGCCCCCGCGCAATAATCCGCGCAGCTTGACGCACATTGCGCGCCGAGTTCTCGAGGGCATGGTGCGAGGTTCGAGCGTGCTGCGGCCCGATGACAAGGCAACGCGCGAACGGCCGCAATCATCGGTGGAGCGCGTTGTCGCCTGGAAGCGACATCAAGCCGTTGACTGCAGACCTTTGCCGGAACGAACGGCGAAGCCATGAGCAACGCCGCGTCCGATCGATTGGAGGCGGCCGATGATCCCCGGCTCCCCTCGTTACTGCGACGATCGGCGGAGGGACCTCCGCGAGCAGGCGCGCGGGCGCCGGAGATCGCACCCAACTCGATCGAGGTCTGGTCAACGTCCATTCGATCTCGTCGGTGAAGAGCCCCCCTCGAATTCTACTTGGCCGCCGTCATGATCAGGTCCGAGATCTCGTTCGCGAAAGACAGCATGGCGACGTGACTCGACGGAACTTCGATTGCCGTCGCCCGTGCCCTCACGACTTGATCCTTCTGAAGCTGCGGCGGGATGATGGCGTCGTTCGCGGCAACCGCCATGAAGGTCGGCTTTTCCCGCCAGGCCGCGCGCGCTACGGGGGTGGCGAGCGCGCGCGCATGGAGCCTGCCTTGCACAGCCGCCACCAATCTCTGTTCGGCAGGGGGCAGATCCGCGGCGAAATACTTGGCGATCCCGGCATCGCTGATCCTGAGGAAGCCATCCTCGTCCCGGATGTACTCCGCCCGGCTTTCCTGCTGCGGGTAGCGGGATGCGATATGGCTCTGAGCCTCGCCGCTGTCCGGCGCATAGGCGGCGACATAGACCAGCGATCTGACCTTCGGATCGTTGCCCGCCTCCGTGATCACGATCCCGCCATAGGAGTGCCCGACCAGCACGACCGGCCCTTCGGCATCTCGGATCGCGCGCCGTGTGGTGGCGACGTCGTTTTCGAGTGATTGCAGGGCGTTCTGAACTGCGATGACCTTGAGACCGGCCTTTTCCAACTGAGGAATGACCTTGTGCCACGACGATCCGTCGGCGAAGGCTCCATGCACCAGAACCACCGATTTCGCCGCGCCCTGTGCGACGGCTGAAGCCGAGCCGGCCACGAGCGCGACCATGGACGCCATCAGGCAGAGGATGTGCCTATAACTGCTCATTTCACGGCCTCCTTCACTTGCTCCACGGCAGCGGTCGTCGTACCGATCTCGCACCATGATTAGCACGCGGACTGCGATCCCAGCCGTAAAATGGCGTAAAATCTGGAGCAGCGAAGCGGCCAGTCCGCGGCGGACTCAAGGCTCAGCCGAACGGTCGACCAGTATCAGTCGCGCTGCGGCCACCCCCGAGTCGTGAGCCCCGTGCGCCGTGGAGAAGTCTCTGAACGAGCAAGCCTCTCCGGCGAAATAGATGCGATCGTCCCAAGGCGAGGCCAGCACCGCGCGGGAGCCGGAATGGCCGGGAAGCGCGTGACTATAGGCCCCGCGCACGAATGGATCGCGCCCCCAGCGCGAAGATGTCGCCAATCGAAGCCGCCGCTTGATGTCTGCTCCGAACAGGCCGACGAGTTCCTGGACCGCGAAATCGGCCAGATCGTCTTCGTCCTCCAGTTCGCGAGCAGCGACGCCTCCCACAAAGCCTTCGATCAGAGGGCGGCCGAACGGGCGAAGCCGATAGCTGCCGGTCTTGGAGCGATGCGGGTTGCCGATGGTCTGCGTGTCGGCGTCGAAGCCGCGTGGCGTATCGAGATGGAAGTAGACCTTGTCTGCGAGACCGAGCGGCAGGCGCCCGGCTGCCTCGAGCCTGTCGTCGAGAACACCCGGGAGCCTAAGCGCCCCCGAAGCAAGCAGGTCGGTCGAGATCGTGATGATGATGCGGTCCGCTTCGATCCGGCCCGCATTCGTCAGAATTGAAAGCCGGCGCTTATGCACCTCTATGGCTGTCGCGGCCACGCCCAGCCGGATGGGCAATCCTCGTGCAGCCGCTTCGACGAGCGCACCATAGCCCTGTGGCAACCGCCAGTTCTTTCGCGTGTCCGCTGTGACGTAAGCCCGATAGTCGCGGATCGACACCTCATCGAGCTGGGCCCCGTTCACATAGGAGCTGTACGCCTCGAGGAAGGGCGCCCAGGGTTCCGTCCTGTCGACCAGATCGATCGCCCGGTCGGTCGCGAGCAAGGTATCGCGCACTCGCCCGTCGAACGCATCCAGCGTCGCTTGAGCTGCGCGTTGTTCGCTGGCGGGGAAGCCGTGCTCCAGGGTCTTGCGGCCCCAGGGCGCCGTCGAGCGGTCGATGTCGAAGCCGAGCGTTCCGGCCAGGGCTGTCCAGGAATTCCGATCGGCGGAATGCAACCAGCCGCACCCCAGATCGATCGGCCAGCCGTCGCAGGTCACGGTATGCGCCCGCCCGCCGACGCGGCTGCTGGCTTCCAGGATCAGGAGCGACAGCCCGGCCGCCCTCAGCGTGCGTGCTGCCGCTATACCGGCCGCTCCGGCGCCGATGACGACGACGTCGTAGCCATCGCTCACTCCGAGACTCGTGCGGCCGCGCCCAGTTCGAGCCAATCGAGTTCCTCCTCGAGCCGATGAAACGCATCGTCTCCGATCTGGCCCGATTTCCGTAACTCGAGGGTTCTGCTCCGCGCTGCAGTGAGGGCTTTTCGTCTCAGCTGGTTCTGCTCCGTATCGAACTTCGTCTGATCGAGGGATTGCTGCAGCATGTCAGTGTATTCGGCTCTCACCATTCCGGCCGCGTTCGACCGGGCGTCGGCGATCGCTTCCATGCCCGCCTCCAGAGCTGTTTTGCGCGCCTGCCGAAATTCGCGCTCGATCGGATGGTCGTCGTCGATGGCGAGATGCCGCAAAAGCAGAGGCAGGGTCAGGCCCTGGATGACCAGCGTGCCGACGACCACGCCGAAGGCCACGATCAGGATGAGATCCCGATAAGGGAACTGCGCCGGCAGCGCGTAGGCCGCGGCCAGGGTGACGATGCCGCGCATCCCGCACCAGGCGATGACGAGCCCGTCACCGTGGGAAGACACATCTGGCTGTAGAGCACCGCGGGACCTGCTTGCACCTTGCGAGTAGCCGGCGAGCCGGTGCTCGAAGATCACCCAGGCAAGGCGCACCACGATCACCGTGACGAGTACGGCGCCCGCTACGACCCCGTATTCGATGATCGTCGCAGAGCCGAGATTGCCGAAGATCGGCCGAAGCTGCAGCCCCACCAGCATGAACGCGAAGATCTGCAGAACGAAGATCACCGTTTCCCAGACGGCATAGGTCGGGACACGCAGCCGCGCACTGGTACGTGCCGGCGTCGACCAGGCAAGCGCCATCGCATAGACGACGATCGTGATGATCCCCGACAGGTGAAGCCGCTCAGCCAGAATCCAGACGCCGAACGTGGTGATGAACTGGAGGATGATCAGGCTCGGAGCATCATGAAACCGTGCCAGAATGCGCACGATCAGCCATCCCATGGCGACGCCGAGGGCGATGCTGCCGAGCACGACGAGGGCGAATGTCGGCAGAGCTGCGGCGGGTGAGAAGCCGCCCGTGACAACGGCGACGACCGCGAGGCGATAGATCAGCAGCGCGGTCGCGTCGTTCAGCAGGCTTTCGCCCTCCAGGATCACGATCAGCCGATGCGGTGGGCGAACCCGACGCAGAATGGCGGTAGCCGCGACCGCATCGGGTGGCGCGACGATGGCTCCCAGCGCGATCGCGGCTCCCCAGGGAATGTCGGGCACGAGCCAGCGTGCGACGAGCGCGACTGCAACAGTGGTCAATCCGACTGCGATGACGACCAGCCCGGCGATACAGCGCCAGTTCCGTCGAAGATCCCGAACCGAGGTGTCGAAGCCCGCATCGAGAAGAATGGGCGCGACGAACAGGACCAGGACGAGTTCCGGGTCGAGAGGTATTCCGGGTGCGTTCGGGATAAAGGCAAGAGCGGCCCCGGCAATCGCGAGAAGCACGGGATAGGCTATGCCGGCCCTCCGCGCGAAGGCAGCCAGCAGCACCGCTCCCAAGAGGATCAGCAGGATCGATTCGAACAGGATCATCGATCGGCATCCCTCCTGAAAACGCCCCGAAAACAGGGTAAAAATCCCAGCTCCCCGCGCGGCGGCTCGTGGAGGAAAACAACATCAAATCGCCTGTCGAAACCAGCCTCCGAGTGCCACCCCTTCGCGATTTTACATCCTTTAACGGCGCGCCTGACAAAACGTCAGATATGGATTTCGCCGTCATTCATTCCGCAACGCGCCAGGTTCGCCCTGGCATGACGCAAGAGGGAAAGAGCGATGGCCAAAGGAAAAGTTCTTGTCGTCGGATCCAATGCCACCCGCATCGAGATACAGGGCGGCGGCACGGGTCCGACAGGACAGTATCTCAACGAGACCGTGATCCCGATGCTCGCGCTTCGCGACGCCGGCTACGAGGTCCTCCTCTCGACCCCAAACGGAGCCAAGCCGCATATCGACGCGGCATCGGACTCTGCCGTGCACTTCACCGACGAGGCTGCTTATCGGCGGGCCAAGGCATTCTTCGCTGACGACCGGTCCACGAACCAGGGCCGCACGCTGCGATCGGTGATAGAGGCAGGGCTCGATCAGTTCGCTGCCGTCTTCGTGCCGGGTGGGCAAGGGCCCGTCGTCGATCTGATGCAGGATCCCGACGCTGGCGAGATTCTGCGGCATTTCCATGCGCGCCGGAAGCCGACCGCACTGCTCTGCCATGGGCCGATCGTCACTGCGGCGGCGATACCCAGATCGCGCGAATTCCGGGCGGCGCTGATCGCGGGCGATCGAGCCGCGGCAGCGGAGGCCGCGAAGGGTTGGCAGTATGCGGGATACCGGATGACGGTCTTCTCCCCCAGCGAAGAGGTGCCGATCGAGGAGAACATCCTGCACGGCAAGCTGTATTTCAACATGGTCGACGCCTTGAGCGCCGCGGGCGCCAAGGTCGAGACCGGGTCCGTCGATTTCGCGCCGCATGTGGTCGTGGACCGCGAACTCATCACGGGCCAGAACCCTCGTTCGGATCATCCGATCGCCGCCGCCCTCATCGAGGCGCTTCAGCAGCAGCGCGCCGTCGCCTGACGCATGCAGGAGAGCCGATCAGTTGCGGGGAACGACAACCAGGGAGCCAACCCAATGAGCGCTCCGATCAAGATCATGGCGGTCCTGACTGCCAAGCCGGGCAAGGAGGCGGAGCTGCGCGCCACCTTGCTCGGAATGGCTCCTTATTGCCGCGCCGAAAGAGGCAATCTTCAGTGGAACGTCTGGCGCGATCAGCTGAACGCCGAACGCTATGTTCTCGACGAACTCTATGAAGACCAGACTGCGGTCGAAGCGCACCGGGAAACGCCCCACTATTTGAACTACCGCAGGACAATCGACGATCTGGCGGATCGGTCCGCGCTTGTCGTCGAGCCCGTCGATCTGAACCCAGAATAAGAGGCCAAGACGGCACGCGGCATGAATTCGTGCCGATCAAGACCATTCGTTACGGGACGCGAGGAGCGAGCCATGCCGAACTCCCATGTCGGCATTACCTCGGCGAGGCCAAGCATATGCTGTCGGCCGCCCTGGCCGGTGGCATTCGCGCAGCCCCCCAAAAACACCAGCGTGTGGGACCAGAGTGCTTCAGCAGAGCAGCGAGATCATGATTTCCCTTGCGCTTCGGTTATCCCGCGATTGAACTGACGGAGCAGCGTTCTTGATACAATTTTATCAACCAGCCGCTTCATCTTATTATCTCGAGCGGCAGGTGAATTTATGTACGAACGAATATGCCAACCTAAAGCGCCACTCTGCTTCGCCAATGAGATCGAATTATGCAAAAATACTTCACCAGACATTTCGTCTCCAAAACGCAATGACAGCTCCCCCTTGAGCCGCAGTATCTCGGGAGCGACCCATAGGCGCTCGTTGCGCGCCAGCTGGGCCAGCTGCCCATCGAGCAATGCATTGGCGGCATCCGGCTGACCGGCGGACATGAGCGCTTCGACGAGTGCAAGCACAAACGCCGAGTGGTGCTGCATGAATCGCGCGCTGCCGAGATCGTTCACGGCGGTCTGCATGAGCGGCAAGCCTCGATCGAGATCACCTCGCAGGAACAGCAGTTGGCCGCGATAGGCCTGCGCATAGATATGCCAGATATCGAGCCGGTGCCGCGCCGTCTCCTCGAAAAGCTCGTCGATCACCCGCTCTGCACGTGCGAGGTCGCCATTCAGAAGCGCGATCGGACAAGCTGATTGGGCCAGCGTGTAGCAACGCGACAGATGGTGATCGAGGTCTTGAGCTTCAGCAATACTGGCATCGGCCACGTGCACGGCCTGATCTGCATAGCCCTGCAGCCACAAGACGCGGGCCAGCGTCATCAAGCCGGCCACGCGTGGTGCGACCTGGTAGCGTGCGATATGCGAGCGATGCCCGGGCGACTTGTATTTTTCGAGCATGCGCTCGATGTGACGCCGCGATCCAGACTGGTCACCGAGGAAATGCAGCGATGTTCCGATCAGCCTGTCGCCGATCGCAAAATCGTCGGGATCCGAGGACTGCTGCGCGGCGCGCTTGAACTCGACCGCGCTCTCCAGCGCCGCGGCGAAGGCGGCGCTCTTCATATGGCCTGCCCATAGCCCCCATAGCGACCGCAAGCGGTAGTCGTGATCGCCGAGACGTTCCGCGAGGCCGTGAGCAGTTTTCCAAACGGCACTCGTCTCGCGCGCCGTGCCGGCGTTGTACATCAACGACCAGCCGCGCGCGGTCTGCAGCTTCATCGCGATGCTGTCGCTGAGAGCGCTCTCATCGCTGTGGCTGGCAAGGGCTTCCTCGACCCGCTCCCGGCATTCGCTGACCAGTGAAAGACGCAGCCAGAGTGGAATGGCCGCGACGGTCAACAATATCCCGTAGTTCAGATCGCCAGCCGGCGAGAAAGCCCATTTCAGCGCCGTTCGCAGATCGAGCAGCAAGCCATGCTCATCGTCCACTCGCTTTGGGTTGCGCGGTCGATCCGCCTCGGCCAGGAGATCGAGACACAGCCCCGCATGCCGTTTAGCAACTTCGACCGCACCAGGTCCGGCCGCCAACTTTTCCCTGGCATAGGCGCGCGTGGTCTCCAGCAAACCGAAGCTGATTTCCTCGCCCATCGGTTCCGCCGTCACGAGGGATTGCGCGACGAGATCGGCAATCCCTTCGAGCACATCCGAGGCGCTCAACTCTCCCCAGCCGGCGACCGCCGACGCGGAATGCAGCGTGAATCGGTTGGCGAACACGGCCAGGCGCCGCAGGAGCGTCTGATCCCGAGGCGTGAGCAGGTTGAAGCTCCAGTCGAGCGTTGCATGGAGCGTCTGCTGCCGTGGCAGGGCGTTGCGCCTGCCTCTAGTCAGGATGGCGAAGAGATCGTCCAGCACGGCGGCAAGCCCACGGGCGCCGAAGGCTTCGAACCGCCCGGCGGCAAGCTCCAGGGCCAGAGGTATGCCGTCGAGCCTCCTGCAGATGTTCACGACGCAGCCGACATCGTCATCGGCAATTGCCGGCCTCTCGGCACGGCCGCTCACACGTTCGACGAACAAAGCGACGGCGGGATAGGAGAGCGCTTCGTCCAGGGTGAGGGAGATGGCCGCGGGCGGCACGGCTAGCGGGTTGAGGCGATGGACCCACTCCTCCGCGACGCGCAGCGGCTCCCGGCTCGTCGCCAGAATACGAACACCCGGCGCATGGCGAAGAATGGCTTCGACGATGTCGACGACGGAGCCGATGACATGCTCGCAATTGTCGATGACAACGAGGCATTCCTTTTCGCACAGGTAATGCGCCAGGCTCGATACAGCGTCGTCGCCGGCAAGGACCACACCGAGCGCCGACGCGAATGCGCTTGGCACGGCGCGCTCCCCCGAAAGCGAAGCCAGATCGACAAAGAAGACCTTCTGCCGCGCTAGCGCCTCACCAGCATCGCGCATCTGCGCGATCACGGAGAGAGCCAACGTGGTCTTGCCAACGCCACCCACACCGACGACCGTCACCAGCCGCCGCTGGGAGATCTGCTTGATGAGCGCCTGAAGCGATCGCTCCCGTCCTATGACTCCGCCCTGCAGCGCCGGGATCGAACTGAGAGCGGGCCGCTCAACCGCGGTTACTCGATCCCTCGGAAGCTGAGGGGGCTTTCGATGAACGGTCTCGACGAAGCTGTATCCGCGATTGGGGACGGTAACGATGTATCGCTTGCCGTCGCGTCCATCATCGAGGGCCCGGCGAACTTCGTTGATCTGCACACGGACATTGGCCTCGGCGACGAAAGTGCCCGGCCAGGCGCGAGCGAGAAGTTCGTCCTTGCTCAGCACCTGCCCGGAGGCTTCGACGAGCAGGCAGAGAAGATCGAGTGCGCGACTGCGGATGCCGACAGGCTTGCCGTTCTTGAGTAGGATACGCTGCGACGGTATGAGCTCGAATGAGCCGAACGATAAAACGCCCTCGAATCCGCTCCTCAGCGGCACAGCTATCTAGCCCTGCGACATTGGGGCAGCGGCAGACCGCCGATGCCGGCTTTAGCATGAGAACCGCTCCATCGATTCCCGTGCGCCCTGCTGTTCACAACGTCACCCGCCGCTTCTGATCAGCACCTCCGCCCGCAATGATATTAACTCTCCGGTATCAGTGCCGTCCACGCCGTTCGCACACGCAGTTCATTCCGCTCCAACACTCGTCACTGCCCCTGCTTCGGCCCTACGCGCACCGACCGCTGGATCAACGAGGTCGCACCGGGGCCATGATCCAAGGCAAACGTGCAACAATTCGACGGACGCCTTGTCCGCTTCATCAGGATTCGGAATGGCGTTGAGCCGAGATGAAGCCGATGGCGACGCCGGCAGAGACCGCTGTGCGAGGGCGACATGCGGCCGGAGCGGTCGTTGAGCGTTTGCCAATTTCCGGACTTTCGAAGTGAAGCCGCTTCAACGTTAACGCGTCACTGCAACATCATCGAGACTGGCAACGAAATTTGGTGCTTCAGGAACCGCGCCTGAACGCCTGAGGACCCTCACGAGCGGGACGTCGGCGCGAGCTTCAGGGGCTATAACCTTCAACGCGATAAGGGACGCCCTTCGATGCGATTTGACGACGCGACGTCGCCGCTCTCGTCCCATACTGGCTGCGTTGCGTATCGAATATTCGAACGCCACGCAGCTATTGCCCTCAGCGCGCCAGCGCTTCAGGCAGCCACAGCACGATCTGCGGGTAGACCGTCAGCAGCAGCGTCAACAGCACCATGATGACGAGATAGGGGAAGGTGACCTTGGCGATGTAGCCCAGCCCATCGCCGGTCAGCCCCTGGATGACGAAGAGATTGAAGCCGACGGGCGGCGTGATCTGCGCCATCTCGACGACGAGGACCATGAAAACGCCGAACCAGACCGGGTCGAAGCCCGCCTGTTTCACGATCGGCAGGACGATCGGCAGCGTCATCACGATCATCGAAAAGCCATCCAGGAAACAGCCCAGGACGACGTAGAAGGCAATCAGGACAACGATCAGCATCAGCGGCGTCAGGTTCAGCGACTTGACGAAAGCCGCGATCGCCTGGGGAATGCCGAGGAAAGCTGCGGCGTTGCCGAGGATCGAGGCGCCGAGCACGATCAGCGCGATCATCGCGCAGGTGATCACCGAGCCGATCAGGATCCCCTTGATCGCCTCGAAGTTGAGAGAGCCCTGGATGGCGGTGACGATGGCGGCGCCGAGCACGCCGACGGCCGCCGCCTCCGAAGGCGTCGCGATGCCGCCATACATCGAGCCCAGCACGCAGACGATGAGGAACAGCGCCGGCGCGAGATCGCGCAACGCCGCGAAGCGCTCGCCCCAGCTCAGATTCTTGAGGTCGTTCTCGGCTGCCGGCACGAGATCGCGGCGCAGCCCGGTGTGGAGCATCACCCAGGCCATGAAGCTCCCCGCAAGGAGGAAACCGGGAATAAAGCCGGCGGTGAACAGCTTCAGGATCGAGACGTCACCGAGCACGCCATAGATGATCATGATGTTCGACGGCGGGATCAGGAAGCCCAAGGTGCCGGCGCCCGCCAGCGAGCCGATGGCGATGTCCTTCGAGTAACCGCGCTTCAGAAGCTCGGCGAGCGCAATGCGGCCGACGACCTGCGTCGTCGCCGCGGACGAGCCCGAAATCGCCGCGAAGATCGTGCACCCGAAAATGTTGACGTGCAGCAGCCGGCCGGGAAGCAGTCCGGCCCAGGGCGCGAGGCCTTTGAAGAGAGCCTTTGAAAGATGGGTGCGGAACAGCAGCTCGCCCATCAGGATGAAGAGAGGCAGCGCCAGCAGTTCCTGCGTGGTCAGGATGTTCCAGGCATATTGCGGCAACAGCCGGTCGAGCGGGATGTTGCGGAAGGAGAAGAGCAGCGTCGTAGCTGTGATTGCGAGTGTCAGGCCGATCCAGAGCCCGGTGGCCAGCAGGCCGAACAGGATCGTGAACATCACGACGACTTCGAGGGACATGGGCGTTTTCCTGACCGCCCGACCGGCGGCTCTGGGCCAGAACTGGACGGTCGCTCATCCGCGCGTCCAACGTGGTCGCATGAGAGCGACGGGCTCAATCCGCGGGAGCGGCGGCCTTCATCGTGTGATCTTCCAGCGGGAGACCGAGCGAGGCCTGGATCGTCCGGGCCAGCAGTTGCAACGCGAGCAGGGCCATGCCGAAGGTGACGACCGCCTGCGGAATCCAGAGCTGCGTATCGCTGGAGATCGAGGTCTGGCCGCGCGCGAACGAGCTCCATGTGAACCGGACCATCGCGTAGGTGAGGAAGCTCATGAACACGAAGCCAAGCAGGCTGGACAGGATTTCGAGCTGCCGCCGGACGGCCGGCGGCGCCTTGGCGATCAGCAAGGTCACGCGGATGTGCCCTCCGGCGCGCAGCGTCATCGCCGCGCCGAAGGTGAAGGAGGCCGCCATCAGATAGGACGAATATTCCCAGGCAACCGGGATGGATGGCGGGAAGAAGGGCAGGAAATTCGAGAAGAAGCGCGTGCCGATCTCGCAGAGCATCAGGAGCGTCAGTGCCAGAAGGCAGCCCCCGCCGATCCAGCCGTCGAGGCGACCCAGCCTGTCGATGCCGTCGAGGATCAGGCGCAACGGCGCGGGCGCCGCCGCGTTGGGTGACGAGGCGGACGCCATGATCAGCGCTTCATCTCGGCGAGATAGGCCTTCACGGGCTTGTCGGCGGCCGGCACGCGCTTGAGGAAAGCCTCTGTCATGGGCGCGGTCTTGGCTCGCAGCTCGGCCATCATCGCCTCCGGCACCGGCACCACCTCCATGCCGCCCTCCTTCAGGCGTGCCAGGCTGTCGCTGTCCGCCTTGAGCGAGGCGGCCCAGAATTCCGGCTCGAGCTTGGCGGCGAGCTCCTCCATCGCCTTGCGCTCCTCCGGCTTCAGCTTGTTCCAGGAGTCGAGATTGATCGTCACCATTTCCGACGACCAGACATGGTTGGTCGGCAGCAGATATTTCAGGAATTCCCAGAACTTGCCGTCGACACCCGAGACGGCGGACGTCGAAACGCCCGAAACGACGCCGGAGGCCAGAGCGGGGATGGTCTCGCCCCACGGGATCAGCACGGCGGACATGCCGACAGCGTTGAGCATGTCGGCGGCGTTCTTATCCGGCACACGGATCTTGATGGCCTTCAGCCCGTCGACCGTCGTAACCTTGGTCTTGAGCTGCAGATACTGCGTCGGCCACGGCACCACGAAGAGGATCTTCTGGTTGTTGCGCGCGGCGATCTTGTCATATTCGGGCCGCACATATTTGTGCAGGACCTTCAGCTCCTCCGGCGTGCCGACGAGGAACGGGACGCTCTCGACACCGAGCAAGGGCTCGTCGCCGACCTGCTGGATATTGAGGACGTCGGCCATGGGCACGATGCCGTCACGCACGGCGCGTAGGTGCTCCGGCCCCTTGAATCCGAGCTGCCCGCCCGGCTTGACCAGGATCTCGACGCCACCATTGGTCGCTTTCTTGACTTCTTCGGCATAACGCATCGCATTCTGCGTGTGGAAATTGCTCTCCGGCCAGACCGTCGAAAGGTCCAGCTTGGTCTGCGCGGCCGCGGGATGAAGCCACAGACCGAGCGCTCCGAAAGCCGCGAGGAGCGCGCGCCGCGCAATGCGATGATCAGTCATGGTGCCAAGCCTCTGGAGATGCCGTCTACGTCTTTCGTCGCAATGCAAGATGTCGGCCAAACGTCATGCCCGACAGGCTTGCTCTCGCCTGGGAAAGTCTACCCGGACGGGGCCAATTCATCCGCGATGTCGCGCGCGACCAGGGCCGGATCCCGCTCGGCCGGGTCGCCGATTCCGGCGCCCCCCGGCGTCAGAACCACCAGTCGCTCGCCGGCCGGGATTTCCTGGAAGCCCTTTCCTTTCAGCTTCTTGCCTGATTTGAGGCCGACATAGCCGGCCGCCCCGTCCATCCCGCCGTCGCGGCCTCGCGGAGGGTGGTCGATGCGGTCGAAGGCCGCGAGAATCTCGAAGGGTGCCGCGACCCCGCTCTCGATCTCGATGATCTGGCCGTGGCCGCCGCGCGTGCGGCCCCCGCCGCCGCTCCCGGGCCGCAACTCCTTCTTCCAGAAGATCAGCGGCGTCTGGGTCTCGGCGATCTCGACCGGCGTGCCCTTGACGCCGCTCGGATAGGCCGTCGCCGACAGCCCGTCCTTGTCGAAGCGGGCGCCCGTGCCGCCATTGCTGGTCACGGCCATGGCGAAACCGTAATTGCCCTGCGCACCGGCATGAGTGCGTCCGCGGACATTGAGATTCCATAGGCAGGAGGTGCCCTCGGCCGGGACGCGCTCGGGAATGACCTGTCTCAGGCAGCCGAAGACGACGTCCGGCAACATCTGGCCGATAACGTGGCGTGAGGAGACCGCGGCGGGCTTGGGAGCGTTCAGGATCGAGCCGGGCGGCGCGGACACGGTCAGCGGCGCCAGCGAGCCAGCGTTGTTGGGGATCTCGGCCGCGACGACGCAGCCCAGCCCGAACACCGTATAGGCCGTGGTGTAGGAGTGCGGAACGTTGATGCCACGCGCCACCTGCGGCGAGGTGCCGGTATAGTCGACATGGATGCCGTGGTCGGAGACGGTCAGCGTCGCCTTGAGCGAAAGCGGGGCGTCGTAGCCGTCGACGACCATCTCGTTCGACCATGCCCCCTTCGGCAGCTTGGCGATCTCCGCCAGAACGGCCTCGCGCGAGCGCTCGCAGATGTGGTCGGCGAGCTCGTCCAGCGTCTCGATGCCGAATTCCTCCATCATCTCGACCAGCCGTTTGGCGCCCATGTCGTTGCAGGCGGCGAGCGAATAGGTATCGCCCTCCGTGTCGACCGGCTGGCGGGTGTTGGCGCGAATGATCGCCATGACGTTCTGGTCGACCTTGCCGGCGTCGATGAGCTTCAGCATCGGCAGGTAGAGCCCCTCCATGAAGACATCGGTCGCATCCGGCCCGAAGCCGATGCCGCCGATGTCCATCAGATGGCTGGTGCAGGAGAACAGCGCGACGGGCCTGCCGTTCTTGAAGGCGGGCGTGGTCACGACGAAGTCGTTGAGGTGGCCGGTTCCCATCCAGGGATCGTTGGTGATGTAGGCGTCGCCTTCCTTCATCGTCTCGACCGGGAAGTGCCGCAGGAAGTGCTTCACCGACTCCGCCATCGAATTGACGTGGCCCGGCGTACCGGTGACACCCTGCGCCAGCATCCGGCCCGAGAGGTCGAAGACGCCGGCGGAGATGTCCCCGCATTCGCGCACGATCGGCGAGAAGGCGGTGCGCATCAGGATCTGGCCCTGCTCCTCCACCACCGCGATCAGGCGGTTCCACATGATCTGGAGATCGATCAGGCTGCTGCGGGTCTGGCTCATGATCGCTCTCCTCAAGCCGCCTTGCGGTCCATGACGATGCAACCCGCGCCGTCGATATGGGCGTCGAAGCTCATCGAGACGAAGGTCGAGGTCTCGTCCTCGGCGATGATGGCCGGCCCGGCCACAGTCGCGCCCGGCATCATCATCTCGCGGCGATAGAGCGGCACGGCGATCTGCGTGCCGCTGCGGCCATCGAAGAACAGGCGCGAGTCCGCCGCCTGCGGCCCGGCGGAGCGCGCGACGGCGGCGACTGGCCGCGGCGCTGGCGGCTGCGTCGTCGCGAGCACGGACCAACTCAGCGCCTCGATCGCGGCGCCGGGAATCGGCCGTGCGAACTGCGCGGCGTAATCGGCCTCGAAGGCGGCTCGCAGGCGCGGCCCATCGGCATCGGAGAGCGGCCCTTCGGGAAGGACGACACTGATCTCGTGGCCCTGCCCGACATAGCGCATGAAGGCGGTGCGCCGCGCGAAGACCTGCGCGCCACGGGCGCCCGGCTCGACGAGCGCGCGCGCCTGCGCCTCCATCTCCGCGAGCAGCGCGGTGGCGGCGGCACCGTCGAAGCCGTCGAGCCTTGCGTGGCGACTGCGCACGAGCTCGTAGGAGACGGGCGCGGCAAGGAACCCGACGGCCGAGCCGACGCCGGCATTGGGCGGCACGATGACGCGGCCGACGCCGATCTTCTCAGCGACGCGGGCGGCGTGGAGGGGCGCAGCGCCGCCGAAGGCGATCAGCGTGTGCTCGGCCACGACCGCGCCGCGCTCGACGGCATGCACGCGCGCCGCACTCGCCATGTTCTCGCAGACCATCTCGTGCACGGCATAGGCGGCGGTCTCGGCATCGAGGCCGAGCGGCTCGCCGATGTCCTTCCTCAGAGCTTCGCGCGACAATTCGGGCGCGAGGCGGATCGTGCCGCCGGCAAAGGCGTCCGGATCGATCATGCCGAGCACCACGTCGGCGTCGGTGACGGCGGGATGGGCGCCGCCGCGGCCGTAACAGGCCGGGCCCGGCTCGGAGGATGCGCTCTCAGGGCCCACGGTCACGCGCTTGAGCGCATCGATCCGGGCGATCGAGCCGCCGCCAGCACCGATCTCGACCATCTCGATCACGGGGATCCGCACCGGCAGGCCGGAACCCTTCAGGAAGCGCGCCGCCCGGTCGACCTCGAAGACGCGCGAGGAATGCGGCTCGAACTCGTCGATGAGGCAGACCTTGGCCGTGGTGCCGCCCATGTCGAAGGAGAGCACCTTGCGCTCACCGAGGCGCGCCGCCGTCAGAGCGGCGAAGATGGCTCCGCCGGCCGGACCGGATTCCACCAGCCGAACCGGGAAGCGCCGCGCCGTCTCGAGCGAGGTCAGCCCGCCGCCGGACGTCACGAGATAGATCGCGCCGCGGAACTGCTCCTGCGCCAGCGCCTGCGCCATCCGGGCGAGGTAGCCCGCCATCAGCGGCTGGACATAGGCGTTGGCGATCGCGGTCGAGGTCCGCTCATATTCGCGCACCTCCGGGCAGACCTCGCTGGAGAGCGTGACGCCGAGGCCGGGCATCGCGGCCTTGAGCAGCGCGCCGGTGCGCTGCTCGTGGTCCGGATTGACATAGGAATGCAGGAAGGCGATCGCCACGCTTTCGACACCGGCCGCCTGGAGCTTCGGCACGAGGGCCACAACGGCTGCCTCGTCGAGCGGCAGCCGCGCGGTGCCGTGTACGTCCACGCGCTCGGGAACGGTGAAGCGCAGCGCGCGCTCCACCAGCGGCTTCGGCTTTTCGATCGAGAGGTCGTACTGATCGTAGCGGCTTTCGGTGCCGATCTCGACCACGTCGCGGAAGCCCTCGGTCGCAATCAGGGCGGTCTTCGCGCCGCGCCTCTCGATGATGGCGTTGGTCGCCAGCGTCGTGCCGTGCACGAAGACATCGATGTCGGAGATGTGCAGGTCTGCGTCCGCGAGGATCAGCCGCATGCCTCCGAGCACGCCTTCTTCAGGGCGCGACGGCGTCGTCAGAACCTTGCGGGTGATCCGGCGTTCACCCGTTTCGAGGACGACGTCGGTGAAGGTCCCGCCGATATCAACGGCGAGCCGGACATGTTCGTTGGCCATAGTCGGGCGCTCCCTTCAGCAGGTATAGTTCAGAGCGAGACGGCCACCATCGGCGTAGATGGTTTCGCCGGTGATGTAGCTCGCCTTCTCGCTCGCCAGAACGGCGACGATCTCGCCGATCTCCGTGGCGGTACCCAGCCTCTGCAGCGGCGTTTGAGACATCACCTTCTTCATCGCCTGGGGATCGGCATTCACGGCCGCAAGCATGTCGGTGTCGATCGACCCCGGTCCGACCGCGTTGACCTTTCGAAAGTGGTCCAGCGTCGTCTCGATAAAATCGGCCGGCAGAGCGATCGCGGCATTGTTCACGAGGGCCGAGAATGGCCCGTATTCGGCTTCGATCCGGATGAACATGGCAGCCACGGCCTCGGCATCGCTCATGTCGCAAGCCAGTCCGACGGCGTCGTCGCCGAGCGCTTCGGCGGCAGCCGCCGCTCCATCGGCGTCGATGTCCGCCACGGTCAGCCTCGCGCCATTGGCGGCAATGGCCTCCGCGCAGGCATCGCCGATGCCCCGGGCTGCCCCGGTCACGAGCGCGAGCGGTCGATGCGTCATCTCGTCTGTCCTGTCCCGATCATGGGTCCCGGCCAAGCCGGCTTGGGATGGCCGCGCCGGATCACGGACCGGCGGGCGAAACGGCGCTAGCAAAAGACAGGCCGCGCCGATCGAACCAACCCTGGAAACCGACAGCACGCTCGAAGACGCGGGCTACTCGCATCACCCGCGGATCGCCGAACATCGGCCCGACGATCTGGGCTCCGATCGGCAGCTCACGTTGCGTCAGCGCGCATGGCACCGAGGCGGTCGGCTGGACGGTCAGGTTGAAACGGCCAGGTCATCGGTGTCCAATCGAACCATTGGGGATAAAGGCGTTCGTCGTCGGCAAGGCCACCTGGATGGCCAAGGAAAGCAGAGGCGTGCGCTGAGCGAGCACCGGGACCACAGATCTCAAAGCGCGATGTGAGAGCACTTTGCCTCGCCCAATTCACGAAAAGGCCAGCTTCGACGTCCCCGCCCCCTGATCAGTGGCGCACGCACAATTATCGCCAATACCGGCCCGCGCTGGGCGCGCCTGACTGCCGAACAGAAGGTTCGCGACCAGGGAGGATGGCATGCCTGAGGCGGAAGCCCGGATTTGGCCAGCGACCACCGATGAGGTGACCAATCAGTCGGGCGCGCTTGCCGGCGTGAATGTATTCGATGGTGATGTCGTCCTAAAGGAAGCGGTGACACGCGAAGGGGCGGCCTGGGTCGCCGAGCGCGCGGCGCGGCTGGGCAGGGCGGCAGGCGATCCGGTCTGGCAGGAGCATGCCCACCTGGCCAACCAGAACACGCCGCGGCTCAGGAGCCATGACCGGTTTGGTCATCGGATCGATCTCGTCGAGTTTCATCCGAGCTACCATGCGCTCATGGAGCTCGCCCTCGGCTCCGGCGTGCATTCCCTCGGCTGGACGGCCGGGCGGCCGGGCGGCCATACGGCGCGCGCCGCTCTGTCCTATGTCTGGAACCAGATCGAGAACGGCGTCGGCTGTCCGGTCGGCATGGCGTATTCGGCGGTTCCTTCGCTTCGCCTTGTCCCTGCCATCCGCTCGCTGTGGGAAGGCAAGGTGCTGACGGATGCCTATGATCCGCGCCCGGTGCCCGTCGCTGAGAAGGCCGGTGCGACCATCGGCATGGCGCTGACCGAAAAACAGGCCGGCTCGGATCTGCGGGCCAACGTCACGCGCGCCGTGCCGATGAGTGGTGGCGGCCCTGGCGGCGAATACCGGCTGAGAGGACACAAATGGTTCTGCTCCGCGCCGATGAGTGATGCTTTCCTGACTCTCGCACAGACCGGGAAGGGACCGTCCTGCTTCTTCGTCCCGCGCTCGCTGCCCGACGGCACGCGCAATCGCTTCTTCATCCAGCGTTTGAAGGACAAATGCGGCAACCGCTCGAACGCCTCCTCCGAGATCGAATATGACGACACCTATGCGATCCTGCTGGGTGAGGAGGGGCGCGGCGTGCGCATCGCGATCGAGATGGCGCATCTGACCCGGCTCGACTTCGCGGTCGGCTCCGCCGGGCTGATGCGCTGGGCGCTCAGCCTGACGCTACACCACACCCACAACCGGCGGGCCTTCCAGAGGGTGCTGGCCGAACAGCCTCTCATGCGCAACGTACTCGCCGATCTCTGCCTCGAATCCGAGGCGGCGACCTTGCTCGCCTTCCGCCTCGCGCGCGCCGTCGACGAGGCCGCGGCCGGTTCAGAGGAAGCGCGCCTGCTGGAGCGCATTCTCACCCCGGTGGCGAAATTCTGGAACTGCAAGCGCGCTCCCGCCTTTGTCGCGGAATGCGTGGAATGCCATGGTGGCAACGGCTTCATCGAGGAGCAGCCGATGCCGCGTCTCTATCGCGAGGCGCCGCTGAACGGCATATGGGAGGGCACCGGCAACGTGATCTGCCTTGATGTTCTGCGGGCCCTGCAGCGTGAGCCGGATACCGTCGCAGCTCTCCTGGCGGAACTGTCCCTGGCGCGCGGTGTCAATCGGCGGCTCGATCTTGCCATCGACGCCCTGGAAGTCGAACTGTCCGACATGCGCGACCAAGAGCACCGTGCCCGCCAGATCGCCGCCCAGATCGCCACGGTGATGGAGGCGGCGCTGTTCGTCCGCCACTCTATCCCCGTCGCGGCGGATGCGTTCGTCGCCTCGCGCCTCGAGGGACTACCCAATCGCGCCTTCGGCAGCCTGCCGCGCGATTGCGATCTTGCTTCGATCGTCGCACGATCGCGGCTGTCCTGACCTCCGGATCGGAACTTGGCTCGCGTCGATCTCCGCAACTCCTCTCGCTACTGGCGCGACCCTCGGGTTCGGGGCCTTAGCTGCCTCGTCGCAGATTTCACCAGCCACGACTACGCGCCCCATAGCCACGAGGCTTTCGTCGTCGCGGTCACCGAGACCGGCGGCGCCGAGTTCAAAAGCCGGGGGCGGACCGATGAGGCCAAGGCCTCGACCCTGCTGGTCTTCAATCCCGACGAGCCCCATTCGGGACGGATGGGCTGGAGCCAGCGCTGGATCTATCGCGGGTTCTATTTGACGTCACCGGCGATCGAGACGCTGAAAACCGCGCTCGGCCTCGATGCCCCGGCCTATTTCACGCGCAACAGCTTCCACGATCCCGACCTGATCGATGCCTTTCTCGGACTGCATCGCGTCCTGGATGATGGGAACGATCCCTTCGAAGAGCGCGAGCTTCTGGTGCGTAGCTTCGGTGCGCTCATCCGGCGTCACGCCGCCAGCGAGCCCGGCCTGGCCCTGCCGATGCACGACCAAATCAAGGCAGCCCGCATCCGAGAGATCATGCGGGAGCGGCATGCCGAGGAGCTCACGCTGGAGCAACTGGGGACGGAGGTCGGGCTGACCCCGTTCCAGCTGATCGCGTTGTTCAAGCGCAGCACGGGACTCACTCCCCATGCCTATCTCACGCAATTGCGCCTCAAGGCCGCGATCGCGGCGCTGGGCCGAGGCGCGACGATCGCCGCCGCCGCGCTCGACGCCGGCTTCTACGACCAGAGCGCGCTGACGCGGCATTTCAAACGCGCCTACGGGATCACGCCGCTGCAATGGGTGCGCGCCGCGACCGACTGACCGCTTTCTCAATTTCCGCCAATAACCACGCGCTGCACCGCACCAATCTCGCCTGTACGTAAAGGCCCCGCCGGGGCTGTCGGCAAGGTGAGCTGGATGTCCCGCTATTTCTGCCTCGACCACCCTGACATCCTGACGCTGACGACCGAGGTCATGCAGGCGAAGCCGGGCCGGTCGCTCTCGCGGAAAGCCCCTTCTATCCCGGCGGGGGCGGGCAATTGCCCGATCGCGGCACGCTGGCATCGGGTGACGGTGAAGTCGCCATCTCCGGCCGTCGGCGCCGCACTGATCCTCGGCGGCTTTGGCCTTGCCACCGTCGGCGCCCCCCCGGCGCCGGAGCGCCTACCCGGAGAATCCAGGTCATGACTATCTTTTCGCATGCAGCTTTCGCCGGTCACGAGCAGGTGGTTTTCGTTTCGGACGAGGCCGCCGGGCTGAAGGCCCTCATCGCGATCCACGACACGACGCTCGGCCCGGCTCTCGGCGGCTGCCGCATGTATCACTACCCCGACGAGGAGGCCGCGCTGCGCGACGTGCTGCGCCTCTCGCGCGGCATGACATACAAGGCCGCGGTCTCAGGACTGGACCTCGGCGGCGGTAAGGCGGTGATCATCGGCGATCCCCGTAGCCAGAAGACACCGGCGCTGCTCCAGGCGATGGGCCGGGCGGTCGAGCGACTGGCGGGGCGCTACATCACCGCCGAGGACGTCGGCACGACGGTGGCCGACTTCGCCGAAATCAGAAAAGCGACGAGCCATGTCGTCGGCCTCCCCGTCGAACTCGGCGGCACCGGGGACCCGTCCCCGACCACGGCGCTCGGCGTCTTCCATGGCCTGATCGCCGCCGCGCGACATCGGTGGGGGGCGGCGAGCCTCTCCGGCCGCCATGTTGCGGTGCAAGGCCTCGGCAATGTCGGCTGGCACCTTTGCCAGCTGCTGCACGAGGCCGGGACCTCACTGACGGTCAGCGATGTCGATGGGAGGCGTGTCGCAAAGGCCGTTGCGACCTTCGCTGCGCGGGCCGTCACACCCGAAGCGATCTATGGCGCCGACGCGGACATCTTCGCACCCTGTGCCATGGGCGCTGTGCTCAACGACGAAACGATCGCGCAGCT
Organism: Allobosea sp. GW822-FHT03F07; assembly: GCF_058801345.1. NCBI lineage: Bacteria > Pseudomonadati > Pseudomonadota > Alphaproteobacteria > Hyphomicrobiales > Alloboseaceae > Allobosea > Allobosea sp. GW822-FHT03F07. The sequence goes on along the minus strand of NZ_JBXAND010000004.1, from coordinate 161,897 downwards.
GCGCTGCGGAATCGTCGGCGGCGCGGCCAACAACCAGCTTGCCGGCGAGAACCATGGCGAGGTCCTGCGCTCGCTTGGCATTCTCTATCTGCCGGACTTCGTCATCAATGCCGGCGGCATGATCCGCGTCGCCTCTGAGCGGAGCGGCTACGATCCGAATCTCGTCGACCGTGGTGTTGCGGACATCGGGCGCACGCTGCTCGCCATCCTCCAGATCGCCGAGGCGGACGGCATCCCGACACAGGCCGCAGCGCTCCGACTGGCGCAGGCGCGCCTCGCGCAAGCGCGCGCCGGGCGAGCTGCGCTGGCGGCGTGAGCGACCATGAGCGCGACCGTCGCCCTTCTCGAGGAATTGATTGGCTTCGACACGACATCGAGCCGGTCGAACCTGGCGCTCATCGAGCGGGTCGCCGATCGGCTCGACGGCGCGGGTGCACGTATCCGACTGAGCCATGACGACGATCGGCACAAGGCCAACATCGTGGCCAGCTTCGGGCCACGCGGTCCCGGTGGCATCGTGCTCTCGGGCCATACCGACGTCGTTCCCGTCGACGACCAGAGCTGGTCCTCCGACCCGTTCCGCATGACCGAGCGCAATGGAAAGCTCTATGGCCGCGGCGCGGCCGATATGAAGGGCTTCGTCGCCGCCTGCCTCGCCGCCGCGAGCGGCTTTGCGGGCGCCGATCTTGCCCGGCCGATCCACATCGCCCTGTCCTATGACGAGGAGGTCGGCTGTCTCGGCGTGCCGCGCCTGATCGACGATCTGCTGGCACATGAGGAGAAGCCGGACCTCGCGATCGTCGGGGAGCCGACCGGGATGCGCCTCGGCGATCGGCATCGCGGTTTTCTCGGCTTCCGCACCCGCTTTGAAGGCAAGGCAGCGCATTCAAGCGATCCGTGCGCCGGCGCGAGCGCGATCTACCCTGCGGCCGATTTCATCGGCTTCCTCAAGTCCATCGGACACCGCGCCGGGGCGGAGATCGACCAAACGACCGTCAATATCGGCCGAATCGAGGGCGGCTCGGCGATCAACATCGTGCCCTCCGCCTGCGAGGTACTCTGGGAGTTTCGTCCGGTGACGCCGCAGGATGCCGAAGAGACTGAGCTGCTGATCGCCGCCTATCTCGCTCGGGCCATGCCGCCGGAAGTCCACCAATCGACGCATCGGCATGTCCACGTTCCACCGCTGTCGCCTGCCGGCCACGAGCCGGCGCTGATCACGGCTGCCGGATTTGGCGGCATCGGCCCACCCTTCGCGATGCCTTTCGGGACGGAGGCTGGCTTCTTCCGGGCAGCCGGCATCTCCACGGTGGTGTGCGGGCCGGGATCAATCGCGCAGGCACACCAGCCCGACGAATGGATCGAGCGCTCGCAGCTCGACGCCGCCGACATCTTCCTCGCTCGCCTCGCAGAGTGGGCGTGCCGTCGAGAATTCTGAAAGCCGCGGCCTCGACGCCAAGGCTCCTTAAAGAGGGGATCACCATGACGCAGTTCGTCGGCACTCATCCCGATCCAGAGGTCGCATCGGCCACCAGCAAGCTCTCTGGCCGGCGGGCGGTGATCGCCGCCATCGTCGGCAACACGCTGGAGTGGTACGACTTCGCAGTCTACGGGTTCTTTGCGCTGACGCTCGCCAAGCTCTTCTTCCCAACGGGCGACCCGACCGTCTCGCTGCTCCTCACTGTCGCCACCTTCGGCGTCGGCTTCATCATGCGTCCGGTCGGCGCGGTCGTCCTGGGGACGCTCGCCGATCGGCGCGGACGCAAAGTGGCGCTCTCCCTGACGATCCTGCTGATGGCGCTGGGGACCGCGATGATCGGCTTCGCGCCGACCTACGCGACGGCCGGAGCCTGGGCGCCCACGATCATCGTTCTCGCGCGGCTGATCCAGGGCTTCTCCGCCGGCGGCGAGATCGGCGGCGCGACCGCCTTCCTCGTCGAGCACTCTCCTCCTGCGCGTCGGGGGCTCTATGCGAGCTGGCAGCAGGCAAGCCAGGCTGGCGCGCTCCTCCTCGGTTCGCTAAGCGGCGCATTGCTGACCGGCCTCCTGCCTGCGGCCGATATCGAGGCCTGGGGTTGGCGCGTCCCGTTTCTGCTCGGCCTGCTGATCGCGCCGGTCGGCCTCTTCATCCGCTTCCGCGTCAGCGAGACGGACGCCTTCAAAGCGCTGCTGCGTGAGCGCGCGGTTCGGCCCGAAGCTGCGTTCTCGCCATTGCGCGACACGTTGCGCGAGCATCGTTCCGCGGTGTTCGCCGGCTTCGGCATCACCATCGCCTGGACGGTTTGCACCTACTTCTTCCTGGTGACGATGCCGACCTATGCCGTGCGCCAGCTCGGCGTACCGCAAAGCGCAAGCTTCCTCGCCAACAGCATTGGACTTGTCCTAATCGTCATTCTGGCGCCCGTGTTCGGCGCCTGGTCGGACAAGATCGGGCGGCGGCCGATCATGATCGCGTCGGCTTGCGGGATCCTAGCCCTCTGCTGGCCGCTGCTGTTCTGGCTGACCCATCAGCCCAGCGTTGCCAATCTTATCTTCGCGCAGATCGTCTTCGCCGTGCTGATCGCCGGCTTCAGCGGCCCCGCTGCGGCTGCGATGGCGGAACTTTATCCGCCTGCGATGCGCTCGACGGGCTTGTCTATCGCCTACAATCTGGCGGTCACGATTTTCGGTGGGTTCGCGCCCTTCATCACCACATGGCTCATCGTCCAGACGGGCAGCTCCCTCGCGCCGGCGTGGTACGTCATGCTTGCCGCCGCAATCAGCCTAACGACGTTGATCGCGAGTGGCAGCCTCATGAGGAGGACCGACGGTCGATAAGGGCCGGGCGGGAGTTGAAGGATCCGAAAGCTGACCTTGCGAAGGGCGCGAATGGGCCAGCACCAGCTGTTTCGCCGGTGATCTCAACCCTTCAGTCCCGCATTAGGAAGGGGCCTACCTCGTGCCGCCGCTCGTCGCCAGACTTCCGATCCCGAATAGTGCTGCGCTGAGAAACGCCTCGCATTCCACGTTGCGGGGGGTAAATCTGGCTGCGCCCCAGAGATGTTTGATCCGGGCTTTGATGGTGCAGTCTGTTCGCGCGAGCGGAAGGAAGCGCTATGGGCCAGGTGAATAGCCCCTCGTTTTCTAGGCGCCTTCGGCTTGCGCTTTGTGCTGCCGTTCGAACTCGATGGGCAACGGCATCCGGTGCCGCTTCCCGCCACGTTACGCCAACGGCCCGACCGCTCGCTACATCACCCACATGTTCGCGATGCCCTGTCGGACCTCTCCACTATTTTTGCCGAGCAGTTCGATCGTCGCGTCACCACGCTGCGGCGAACGCGCCGGCCTCGTCGGCGCCAACCGATCCGGATCGGATCGCCCGCCAGACCGCCTGAGGCGTCGCCGGCATGTCGAGATGCGTGACCCCATAGGGCGTCAGGGCATCGACGACCGCGTTCATCACCGAGGGCAGGGAGCCGGCGCAGCCGGCTTCCCCGCAGCCCTTGGCGCCGACCCGATTGTTCAGCGTCGGCACGCCCCGGCTCTCGAATGAGAAGAAGGGGACATCCGCCGCCCGAGGCAAGGCGTAGTCCATATAGGACCCCGTGAGCAGTTGGCCGCTGTCGTCGTAGACCGTCCGCTCGAACAGTGCCTGGCCGATGCCCTGGACAACGCCGCCATGGAGCTGCCCCTCGACGATCATCGGGTTAACGACGGTTCCGAAGTCGTTGACCATGACGTAGCGCACGACCTCGACATGACCGGTCTCCGGATCGATCTCGACCTCGGCGACATGGCAGCCATTGGGATACGCCGATGGTGCCGCCTTGAAGACATGATCCACGTCGAGCGATTGCGGCAGCTCCGGCGGGACCCCGGCGCCGGCGCGCAAGCGAACCGCGACCTCCATGAGGCCGATCGACCGGTCGGTTCCGACGACTGTGAACCGGCCGGTGCCGAATTCGATGTCTGCGGCATTGGCCTCGAGGAAATGGCCGGCGATTAGCTTGCCTTTCTCGATGACGAGATCGCTCGCCTCAATGATCGCCGAGCCGCTCGCCATCAGCGATTTGGAGCCACCCGTACCGCCGCCGGCGATCAGCCGGTCGCTGTCGCCCTGGACGAGCCTGATGCGGTCGAAGGGCACGCCGAGCTGGCTGGTGAGGAGCTGAGCGAAGGGCGTCCAATGCCCCTGGCCGTAATCGAGCGTGCCGGTGACGATCTCGACGCTGCCGTCGGGGGCGAAATGGATCCCGCCCATCTCATTGGTCGGCGGCGCCGTCACCTCGAGATAGCAGCCGATGCCGCGCCCGCGCAGCAAGCCCGCCTTCCGGCTGGCTCTCAGTCGCCCGGCATATCCCTTCCAATCGGAGGCTGCGAGGGCTCGCTCGAGGAGCGCCGGGAAATCGCCGCTGTCATAGACGGTTCCCATCGGGGTCGCCCAGGGCAATTTCGTCGGCGGGATCAGATTGCGCCGCCTCAGGCCCGCCTTGTCGATGCCCATCTCGCGGGCCGCCGTATCGATCAGCCGCTCCATGAAATAATTGCCTTCCGGACGCCCCGCGCCGCGATAGGCGCCGATCGCCGGCGTATTGGTCACCGCGCAGCGCGTCCGGACCTCGACGAGCGGCGTCCGGTACATGCCGACAGAGTTCTTGCCGATGTTCATCGTCGCCATCAGCGGGCCGACGGGCGTGAGATAGGCGCCCATATTGGCGACGCCCGTGAAGCGCGTGGCGAGGAAACGGCCCCGAGCATCCAGGGCCAGTTCGGCCTCGAAAACCATGTCGCGGCCATGATGGTCCGAGACGAAGCTTTCCGAACGCTGGTCGGTCCATTTCACCGGCCGCTTCAACATACGCGCTGCATGGAGGAGCGCGACATATTCAGGGAATACGGAGGCCTTCATGCCGAAGGAGCCGCCGACATGGCCCGTGACCAGTCGCATCTGGGAGGGCTTCACGCCCATGGCCGCGGCCAGGTTGTTGCGCATGCCGAAGGCGCCCTGGCTCGGGGCGTGCAGCGTGTAGCGCTTCGCCTTGCCGTCGAAGCTCGCGATCGCCGTGCGCGGCTCGATCGGGTTGACGACGACGCGGTTGTTGACGATCCGCAACCGCGCGACATGCGCGGCTTCCGCGAAAGCCGCGGCGACCTTGTCGCTGTCGCCATACTGGAAATCGACGATCAGATTGCCGGCGACATCGTCATAGAGTTGCGGCGCATCCGCGCCGAGAGCCGCCTCGGCATCCGTGACGGCAGGCAGGACATCGATGTCGAGGCCGACAGCTTCCGCAGCATTGCGCGCCTGATCGGCGGTGCGGGCGACGACGACCGCAACGGGGTCGCCGACGAAGCGGACCTTGCCGGCCGCCAGCGCCGCCCTGTGCGGCCTGCGCATCGGTGCGCCGTCACGGCCCGGCACGTTGTTCGCCGTCAGGATCGCGGCGTAGCCGTGGCCCTTCATATCCGCCGCGGTGTAGATCGCGACGACGCCCTTCATCGCCCGCGCCTCTCCCGTCTCGACAGCCCGCAGATGGCCATGCGCGTGCGGACTGCGGACGAAAGCCGCAAAGAGCTGCCGCTCGACGTTCAGATCGTCCGTGTAACGCCCCTGCCCCTGCACGAGGATCGCATCCTCCTTGCGCGGCACAGGCTGGCCGATCTCGACGGAAGGCGCAGGAAGACTGTCAGGGGAAACGCGTGAGTTCATCGAGGAACGACCGTCGAGGGAAGGTGAGAGAGGGCCGGCCATTGATAGGGCGGGTGTTCGATCGGCTCAAAGAGCGCCGAATGCAGCCCCGCCAAGCGCCCAGCGGTTGCGAAACTCGCAGACTGCGCCAGCATACTCGCTAAGGCGCAGTGCTTCGTTGCCCCGCAGCCGGACAAACGGAACAGGTATCCTGATGGGACTCCGCTTCATTTTCATGCTCACGCGCAACGACCGGACGGTCAGCGATGCAATGGACCAACTTCGGACCGCCCTGGCGCTCGGCGTCCGGCATATCGGCTTCAAGGATATCGGCCTGCCACTCCACGAGCTGAAGGCGCTCAAGACAGCGATCAAGGCTGGCCGCGCGACCGCCTATCTCGAGGTGGTTTCACTCGATCGCGACAGCGAAATCGCGTCGGCGAAAGCGGCGGTCGAGATCGGCATCGACGTTCTGCTGGGCGGGACTAGGGTCGACGACGTGCTGCCTATCATTGCCGGCACGACGATCCAGTACTGCCCGTTCCCGGGCACGATCTCCGGACACCCCAGCGTTCTCGAGGGCAGCATCGCCGACATCGTCGCCAGCGCGCGGACATTGGCTGCGCGCGACGGCGTGCACGGTCTCGATCTCCTGGCCTATCGCTCGCACGAGAACGTGCCGGCGCTGATCGAAGCCGTTTGCGCCGCGGTGTCGAAGCCCGTCTATGTGGCCGGATCGATCGACACGCCGGGCCGCATCGCTGCCCTGAAGGAGGCCGGGGCGGCGGGGTTCACGATCGGCACGGCTGCACTCGACGGGAAGTATCCGGCCGATGGAACGGATGTGCCGAGCCAGCTCGCGACGATCATCCGCGACGTCGCGATGCTCAACCGGCACATCTCGCCGTTTCACAAAGAGAACCTCAGCAGGGCGTTCGGACGATTCTCCGACACCTGGCCGCCCCAGGTCGCCGCGGGAGTCAACAATCTGCAGATCAAGCTCGCGAAATTCGAGGGCGAGGTCGGCTGGCATTTCAACAGCCAGGAGGACGAGGTCTTCTTCGTTCACAAGGGCCGCCTGCTGATGAAGTTCCGCGATCGCGACGAGATCATCGAGGAAGGCGAGTTCATCATCGTGCCGCACGGTGTCGAGCGTTGTCCGACCGCTCTCGAAAAGGTCTGCGAGGTCGTTCTGCTCGAATTGGGCGCGACGGGCCGTAATCCCTGATTCGGAAATCGAAAACGGCTTTGACGATTCCGCGCAGGCTCTTTTCCCCGGCCCAAAAGCTCGGTGGTTACAGCTCTAGTTCAGGTAGTCGCTCAGGTTGAGCGATTGGATCTTGGCGATAGCGGCATAGGATGCCTGCAATTGCGTTTCGTATGCGGAGAGCTGGACGGTCAGTTCGGTGACGTCGGCGCCGTTGACCTCGCTGATCAGGCCGCTCGCATAATCCTGATAGTCCACCTGCGCGGCCGCGCTGCGCTCGAGCGTCGCGGCATGGACAGACAGTTGCCCCTGGACGGAGGCGACGGAATCGAGCGCGCCGACGACGAGGTCCGAAATCGCCTGCAAGGTCGCGGTATCGGGCACGGTCGTGGCATTGGCGACGGCGCTGAAGGCGCGCAGGGCCTGCTCGAAGGCCGCGTCATCACCGGTGACGCCGTAGCTCACGGTCCGTTCCGACGAGACCACGACCGAGGCCTTCACCGCATTGCCCTGGTAGTAGGAGGTGTCGGCCGTGGCGACATCGGTCGCAGCATAGCCCGACAGATCGACCGGCGCTGTCGTGGTGTCGCTGCCGCCGAAAAGATAGCGCCCTTCGAAGCGGGTGTTGAGCAGGTCCGCGAACTCGTCGAGCAAGCTCTGGGCCGTGGCCGTCAGCGTCTCGTCGTCGCCCCCGCTGATGGCCGCCGACAGGCTGGAGCGGAAGCTCGACAACGCATCGGTCATCGAGGTCAGAGCGTCGGACATCACCTCGACGCGGCTGCGTGCCTCGTCGGCGGCGCTGCCATAGCTCTTGGAGCGCGCCACCGAGATCTCCAGGCTGACCAGCGTTCCAGCCGAACGCCCGAGACCGCCATAGTCGGTGGAGACCGAGCCCGAGGCTTCCTGGAGCTGGATCTCGCTCATCTTCGCCTGCGAACGCTGCGAGGCCTGCAGCATGCGTTCGCTCATGGCGAAGGTCGCGACGCGTGTGATCATGCGCTCCGATCCCCTTGCATGGACGCTTCCTCAGGCCGCCGCGACGACCTGAAGCAGCGTGTCGAACATGCTGTTCAGCGTCTCCAGAAGCTGGGCCGCCATGGAGTATTGCTGCTCCAGTTCCGAAAGCTTAGCCGTCTCCTCGTCGAGATTGACCCCCGACTGTGAAGACATCGAATCCGCCAGCGATTGCTGCGCGCTCTGGCTGGTCTCCAGCTCGGTTGCACTGCTCTCCGCAGTGGCTGCGATGCCGGAGACGATCTTGGCGGCATAGTCGGCGAAGGACGTGTTCGAGGCCTTCAGCGTGCCGGCCGCGGCGAAGCTCTGCTTCGTGGTCAGCGCCTCGTCGAGCGCCTGGGCGATGCTGCTCTCGCCGATGCTGACGACCACGTCGCCCACGGCCGGGCCAGCGTCGGCCGAAAGGCTCGACGTCGCCATGAGGCCCGGCGTCGCGAGCAGGTCGGGGCGCACCGCGATCGTCGATGCGTCCGAACCGCTCAAGAGATCGTTCAGGCCGAGATAGTCCGACAGGCCCTGCTCGGCATCGCCAACCACGCTGTCGATGTCGGCGATCGCGATGCCGGTCTCGGCGTCGTCGGCAGCGATGACGAGCCGGCCAGAGGAGTCGAGCGAAGCGGACATGCCGGCGATCCCGTCGAGCGCCGAAACGAGGTCGGACACCGTAGCGTAGGCCGAGAGATCGAGATCCTGGTAGCTGACCAGGGCGCCCTCCCCGTCCGTCACGGCGAAGCGAACGGTGCCGCTGCCCGAAAGCGCATCGCTGGCCGAGAACGTGGTCGAGCCTGTCAGGGTCGAAGGCGGCGGCAGCGAGGTCCCCGCGTTATGGACGCTGTTGAGCGTGGCGATCAGCCCAGTCGCGAGTTCGTCGAGCTCCGCCTGCGCCGCGGGCAGAACGGTATCGCGTTGCGCGATCAGGGCCCCGATCGCGCCCGAACCGATCTGCGCGGTAATGTCCTCGCCATCGACCGTGATCCCGTCGAACACCGTGGCACTGGTGACGGTCGCGGCGCTCGCATAGCTCAGTTCGTGAACGCTGCCGTCGAGCAGCGTCGTGCCCGAGGCCGTGGAGATCCGCATCTGGTTGTCGGATGTGACGTAGTACTTCACATCCAGCTGACCGGCGAGCGTCTGCAGGGCGGTGTTGCGCTGGTCCTCCAGATCCGCGGTCGAGTCGCCACGCGCCTGCGCTGCGGCGATCTGGCCGTTGAGGGCATCGATCGCGTTCAGCGCGGTGTTGACCGTCGAGACGGCGTCCTCGATCGCGCCGTCGGCATCGGCGCGCAGGCCCTGGATACCCGCGGAGGTTTCCCGGAGCTGGCTCGCCAGGCCGTCGAGCGCGGCGATGGCGCTCGCCTGCAGCGTCTCGCTTTCGGGCGTGCCGCTCAGTTCCGACAGTGCGGTTTCGAGATCGGCGATGGTGTTTGCGATAGAGGTGCCGCCGCTGTCGCTGCCCGTCGTGGAACCGAGCAGGTTCTGGAGCTTGTCGGCGTAGCTGTCGGTCGCCGTCGCGCCCCCGAGCGCACTGGTCGCACCGACGAGATCCTGCAGCAGGTATTTGTCGACCGTGCTGGTGATCGCCGTCACCATCACGCCGGAGCCCACCGTCCCCGTATAGACCGCGCTCTGCGTCGCGACCTTGCGCGTGTAGCCCTCCGTATCGGCATTGGCGACGTTGGAGGAGGTCAGCGCCATCTGCAGCTGCGTGGTCGCCAGCGAGCTGTAGGCGATGCTGCGGATGGCGGTGAAGGACATGATCAGCCCCTGCTGGCTCGATGCGGCGTCAGAGATAGCGTCCCGGCCGGATCGCCTGCGCGATCCGGGGCGGAGCGACTTTTCCGTTGGCGCCGTAACGACTCGGTGGCGGCGCCGACTGCTCGCGGATCGCCCGCATGATCGCGTCGATGCGCCGGCGCGTCGCCGAGATCGAGGCACGCAGGCTGTCGACATTGTCGTTCATATGGAGACGCAACACCTCGTTGCTCTCGACCAGACGCTTGCGCAGGGCGCTGTCGGCGTGAACGACTTCAACCTGACGGCTGCGCAGACCTGCGATCCAGTGCGAGAACTGCCCGGCGAGTTCGCGCTTGCGCTCGACGAGATGGGAGGTCGAGGCCGGAATGCCGGCCGCCATCAGGCTGTTCTCCTGCTCGATCACGACGATCAGCTCATCGACGAGACCGAGCAATGCGGTGGTCGCAGCATTGGCCGCTTGCCGGCGCGAGCCTTGGGCCGGGAGCGGATCGATCTGGGAGGGCTGGGGCATGGTCGGTCCTGGCATGGTCAGCGCTTGTAGGGCATGTCGGAGAGCGACCCGGCGCGCTGATAGGCGTCGAGCGCGCGATGCGTCGTCAGATTCCTGTCGAGGGCGCTGCGCATCTCGTCTCGCGCGCCGCGCAGCGCATCGAGCATGAAGCCGAGATTGGCGAGCGTGACCAAGGCCACCTTGCGCTGGCGCTCGGCCGGCCGCGCGGAATGCGGCTTCTGCCGCGCGGCGGCGATGTGACCCTTCGCAGCCGACTCGACGACGGCCAGCCGGGCGAGGAGCGGATCCTGCGCGAGGATGTCGGGCTGAGCGGGGCGCGACGGGCGCGCGACGCGGGGAGCGGGCCGGTTGCGCTTCATCGGATCGCACTCAGCAGCGTGTCGTACATCGTGTTGACCGAGGACATGACCTGGGCTGCCGCCGAATAGGCCTGCTGCGCCGCCATCATGTTGCTGAATTCCTGGCTGGTATCGGTCGTGCTCGCCTCGAGCATGCCGCCCGAGATCGTCCCCGCCCCGTTCTGTCCGGCCACATGCAGCGAGCTGGCGCCGGAGATCGAGTTGGCGGCATAGACGCCGCTGCTCAGCGAGGTCAGCCCGTCGGCATTGTTGAAGGTGGCGACCGCGACCTTGTAGATCGCCCGGCGCTGGTCGTTGTCATAGGTCGCGTAGACCGTGCCGTCGTCGCCGAGCTCGACGCCGGTCAGCGTGCCGTAGCTGATGCCGTCCTGGTCGTACTCGATCGAAACCGACAAATCGTCGGCGCCAGTCGAAAGCTGGCTCAGCCCGCTGGACGAGCCCGCCGTGCCGAGGTCGAGCGTGATCGCGCTGGCGGCGGCGCCGGTGGTCCAGCCGGTGAAGGACAGCGACGGCGGGCTGGGGGTTGTGCTGGCCAGAGTGCCGTCGCTGTTGAAGCTGATCGAGATCGTGTTGCTCGCCGGCGAGGTCGCGAGCACCGTGCTGCCATCCGCGCTGGTCGGATCGGAGAAGGACGCGCTCCAGGTGTTCTCGGCGGTCTTCGTCCAGGTTATGGTCGTGGTGGCGGCCGTACCGAGTGAATCGTAGACCTCGACCTCGCTCTCGAAAGTGTCGCCGATAGCTGCGTCCGCGGGGAGGTTCGCCTGCATCGACAGGCTGGTGGTGGCGGCCGCGATGCTGCCGATCGTTTTCGTATCGATGGTCTCGAGCGAGGCTGTGCTGGTGGCTCCAAGGACGTTGCCGTCGGCATCGGTCGGCCAGCCCTGGAGATAGTAGTCGCCGTTCGATAGGTAGCCGTTCTTGTCGATCGTGAACTGGCCGTTGCGCGAATAGTAGATGTCGCCATTGGCGGAGTCGTTGCTGACGACGAAGAAGCCGTTGCCTTCGATCGCCATGTTGGTCGTGGTGGCTGAGGATACCAGCGAGCCTTGCGAGGAAATGCTCGACACGCCGGTGACCGAGACGCCTCCGGCGGAGTAGGCCGAAGAGGCGGAATCGGCGATCAAGCTCTCGAAGCTGGCGGTGGTGGTCTTGTAACCGTAGGTGTTGGAGTTGGCGAGGTTCTGGCTGACCATCGACAGGGCAGAGCTCTGCGCTGACAGGGCCGAGACAGCCGAATTCAAGGCGCCGGTGAGACTCATGGCGTTTACTCGACTTTACGCGGGAATAGGGTCGTCCAGGCCGAGGCCTGCTCAGGCGGTGACGCTCAGCTGCGAGGAGATCGAGCTGACCGAGGAGTAGAGGTCGGTCACGGTCGAGGAGAGCGTGTTCATCGTCGAGGACAGCGAGGACAGCGTGTCGTTCATCGAGACCTGCTGGCTGTACGAGGCATAGGACAGCATCTGCGAGGCGAGCTGGCTCGAGTCGGCCGGATTCGACGGATCCTGGTTCTGGAGTTGCTGCACGAGCAACGACATGAAGTCGGATTCCGAAAACGAGGATGACGATGTCGAGGAACTGGTCGTGGTGGCCGCGGTCGTCGCCGAGGACGAGGAGACGGAACTGACGCTCATGGAGAGCCTCCCTCATGCTGCGGGACTGTTCGAATCCCGAAGCGGAACGTTTCGATCCGAGCCCGCAGCAACGGTTCGCTGCGGGCTCGATGATCAAACGTGTGAGCGGAGATTTTCAGGCGGCGAATATTGGCGGCAGCCGCAGAATTGTCGCGGCGAGACGCGTTCGCAATGTCGTTAAGTTTGGATTAACTATCAAAATTAGCGAGCGGTTAAGAATTCAACGACCCGAGACCCTCGTTGCCATCCTATTCAAATCCTTCGTCGACGGCGAATGAGGTTGCAGTTCACGCGCGGCGGGCGCGTGTCGTCGCAGTGGCATCGCCGAGCGCTGCCCGCACGATCCGATCCGCCAGCCCGGCGGGGGCACGGATAACGTCCTGGCCGGTGATCGCGACCCGCAGCGCGCGCGCCTCGTCGATGATGGAACGGGCGGCCGGCTCGCTCGCCAGCAATTGAATCGCTTCGCTTCGCTCCGAAAGCGGCCAGGTCGAGAGATCCTCGCCATGACGATCGACCGCGTCCCGAAACTCGATGCGATTCATGTCTGCTTCGTTCCCCGATGCTTCTCCTTGTTTATAGACTGTTTCGGAATGTTGTGAAAAGGGCGAAGCCGTCGGCCGGCCAAGGTCCCGCGGCTGCTCGGCGGACTCCGCACGCTCGTTCGTCAGGTCCCGTCAGCGCCTGACGACGACCCGCGCCGCCGGAGCGACCTGCGTCTTCGGAGCCAGCCCGGCGATATCCGCCCAGGCGTTACGCAGATCCGTCAGGTGCCAGATGATCTTCTCGTATCGGGCTGCCGCATCGCGCCGGCCATAGGCGGTGTGGATCGCCATGATATTGTAGGTGTAGGCTTTCAGAAGCTGCTGGGCGACTTCCTCGCCCTTGTCGAAGCGCAGATTGTGGCAAAGGCCACGCAGGATCGTCGATGATTTCGTGATGCAGGCATGGCTCTCCTCATGGCGGCGATCCTGCGTGGCGAGGATCGCGAGCCTGAGCTGGCGGATCGCTTCGTCGTAGAGCTTGACCACCGCGACGAGCGGATGGACCTGGGCGGCGGCCATGCGATAGGCCGCGAGCGGGTGGGCATGCTGATTCATGAAGAGCTGTTCCATTGGTCGAGGAGCGCGGTGAGATAGTCCTGTGTCGACTCGGCCGCCTCGATGGCTGCCTGATAGCGGGCGTAACGGGCGCTCAGATTGGTCTGATAGGTTTCGGCGGCGGAGCGGATGGCGTCGCTCTTGGCCTGGAGGTCGTCATCGACCTCGGTCAGATTGTCGATCAGCGTCTGCAGCGAGCCGTCCGATGTGTCGGAAACGGAATCGGCCGTGTTGTAGAGAAGCTCGGCGATGCCCGTGCTGAGCGAGACGTCGATCGATTGCGCCGTCGAACCGGTATAGACGAAGGTGTAGCCCTCATATTGGGTTCCCTCCGCTCCGATGATGCGCGTGCCGCTGACGGTGAAGAGCGAGGAATCGCCGCCGACCGAGACGGACGTCATCGCACCGCTGGCGTCGACGCCGATGTCGAGGGTGAAATCGGACGGGAGGGTCGTACCGCGCGAGAGCAGTTTGAGCTGGCTCGACGAGGCGTCCATCTGGAAGCTGAGCAGCGACTTGACGCCGTCGAGGTCGCTGAGCAGCGCGTCGTCCAGGGTGTCCTCGTCGATCACCAGCGTTCCGTCGCTGTCGAAGGACAGCCCGATCAGGCTCATCGACTGGCCTTCGATCGTCCGCGTCAGCGCGCTGTAGATCGACAGGCTGGCGCTGCGCATAGTGCCGTCGCCGAACAGCACGGCGTCTTCCGAAATGGTGCCGTCGCTCGCCAGGCTCTGCTGCGTGGTGAAGTAGTCGCGCAGGGCGTTGTAGGTATCGACCAGCGTCTGGATGGCTTCCTTGGCCGAACTGACGTCGGCGCCAACTTCGAGCGTGATCGACGCATCGCTTTCGGCATCGGGATCATCCTGCGTCGTCTGGTAGAGATGCAGGGTCACGCCGTCGAGCAGGTCGTCGATGTCGTTGCCGCTGCGCGTCACCTCGATGCCGTCGAGGGAGAGGATCGCGTCCTGCGGCTCCTGGAGCACGTCGGCGAAAGCACCATTGCCGTCGGTGATGCCGAGCGAGGCCAGCACATCGTCGCCGGAGGCTGCGACGGCGCTGATCGTCTCGCCGGTTTCCACGGCGGACAGCACGAGACGGTAACTCGAACTCGACACCTGCAGCACGGTCGCCTGCACGCCAGTAGTCTCGGATTCGGCGTTGATGGCTTCGGCGATGTCGGTGAGCGACATGCTCTCGGTGATCGTCAGGTCGACCGTGCTGCCGTCCTCAACCCCGAGGGAGATGATGCCGGAATAACCCAGATCCTCGGATTTCGACGCGTGCGTCGTGCCGGCGACCTTATGCGCCTTGGCGAGTTGCAGGATCTGGATGTCGTAGCTGCCGATGTCGCTGCCGTCCTCGACGGTGGCCGACATCGCGGAGGCCGCATCGACATCGCCATTGGCGGTCAGATAGGCTGCGCGGTCGAGGAAGACATCGGTGCTGCTGTTGGACGTTCCCGAAACGGCGCGAAGCGCATCCGCCGCATCGGCGACATCGGACAGCAGCGATTGCAGCTCCTGATAGGCGGCGATCTTGGCCTCGTTGGCGGTGATCTTGAGATCGATCGTATCGGCCTTGCTCAGCTTGGCCTGGACCGCGACCTCGATCAGGGCATTCCAGTCGATGTCCGAAGGCTCCGTCGTCGCGGTGGAGGACGTGACGGTGCTCGTCGTGGATGTGGTGCTCGAACTTGTGCTACTGACCGAGGTCATCGCCGTCTCCGCATAAAGTGAGAGGTGGGCCGGCTGTCCAGGACCGGCCCACCTCGCCCAGGGCTTACTGCAGCAGCTTCAGCAGTTCCTGGGGCATCGAGTTGGCCTGCGCCGCGGCAGCGACGGCGGCCTGCGTCTTGACCTTGATCGAGGCCAGATTCGCCGATTCCGACGCGACGTCGACATCCTTGATCGCCGAGTTGGCGGCTTCGAGGTTCTCGATGCTGGTGGCGATCGTGTTCGAGCGGAACTCGAAGCGCGACTCCAGCGCGCCGATATTGGCGCGGGCGCTCGACACGGCGTCGATTGCAGTGTCGATCGCCGTGATGGCGGTCGTCGCGCCTGCCTGGGTCGAGATGTCCTGCGTGTCTACGCCCAGCGTCGTGGCGTCGAGCGCGTCGATCGTCACCGTGATGGTGTCGGCGGTCGCGTCGGAACCGACGACGACGACCATGCCCGCCGCGAAAGCACCGGTGCCGTCGAGCAGGCTCTCGCCGTTATAGCGCGTGCTCTGCGAGAGGCCGTCGATTTCCTCGATGAGCTGCGAGAACTCCGCATTGATGTATGCGCGCTCCGTGTCCGTGACCGTGCCGGAGGCGGACTGGGAAGCGAGCGCCTTCATGCGCTGCAGCATGTCGCTGATGTTGGAAGCGCCCCCATCGGCAGTCTGGAGGATCGAGGTGCCGTGCGAGGCGTTGGTCGCGGCCTGCGTCAGGGCCGTGACGTCGGACGAGATGCGGGTCGAGATCGCGAGGCCCGAGGCGTCGTCGGCGGCGGAGACGATGCGCGAGCCGCTCGCGAGCTTCGCCAGCGACGAGGTCTGGTCGGCAGAGTTGGCATTGAGATAGCGGACCGCCGAATTGGCGGCGAGATTGGTCGAGATCACAGCCATGGCGGCTTCTCCTTGCTCCGATGAGGCTCCCCTCCTGGGAGCAGACGCCGCGTTTGTGCGTCCGGGAGTTCAACGGGGCAGGTCGAAGCGGCTGGCGCTCTTTCTTGAAATGGCCGCCGGCATGGCTAATCGGCGGTAAATGACCGGCAGATGTCGCGTTCCGCGCCGTGAAGCTGCTTGCGCAGATGCTGGCGTCCGCGCTTCAGGAGCGACTCGACCGCCTGGACCGACGTATCCATCACCTCGGCGATCTGCGAATTGCTGAGGTCGTCGTAGTAGGAGAGGATCAAGGCGACCCGCTGCTGGTCGGGCAGGCGCTCCATCTCGCGGGCCAGGAGGTCGCTGGCTTCATGGCGCTGCAGCGTCACGAGTGCGTCGGGCTGCGCGTCGACGACCTCCGGCGCGTTGTCCATGCCTTCCGTCGTCGGGCGGCGGCGCATGTCGAGGCAGCGGTTCGTGACGACGCGGTAGAGCCAGGTCGAGAATTTGGCGCGCCCGGACTGCCAGGTCCCGCGCTGGCTCCAGATCTTCAGAAGCGTGTCCTGGACGACATCCTCGGCATCGGCGCCATTGCGGAGAATGCGCAGCGCCAGCGCATAGGCTCTGTCGACATGACGCTCGACCAGTTCGCGAAAGGCCGCTTCGTCGCCGAGCGTGATCAGTTCCAGCAATTCGTCGTCGCGATCCATCGGCCTGCGGCTTTCCAACCTTTCCAGCAGCAACGGCATCGGGGCGTTCTGATCGAGCAGCAGGGCGAGGGGCGCGCAAACCGTCTGCGGCACGAGATCTAGATGAGATGCCTGGGCGCTCATAGTTCGGAAACCTCCAGAAACCACTTGCTGGCGGGCTCGCCTGAAAGCGGTCTCTGGAACTGAAACGCGTGAGAGCGCCAAACCAGGCGCAGTAAAATCAAGAAAAATAAGATATTTCATATAGTTAGATAGGCAAAATCTTCCCGGAGCTAGGCAGATTTTGCCGGCTCTGGCCCCGCATGGCCCGCCTACCGGAAGGGGCGCCTTCATAAACCGTCGCAGGCGACGATTCGAAACCCGTCGCATCGGGCCCCGACGCGCCGAATGATCGAGAGAGAGAGAGAGAGAGAGAGAGAGAGAGCGACCTTTCCTGCGCGCGGGCGGCTCGTTTCGAGCAGGGCCTATCATCTCTTTCACGACCAGCGCCCAGCGATCCTTCGCGCCGCACGTCTCCAATCCGGACCAAGCTCGATCGCTGGCGGTCAACCCAAACTGAAAACTGTTGACAGTTTTTGATCGACGATTAATTTGCGTCGCCATGAACCCGGCACCGGACGTCCTGACGATTCTGAAAACCCGCTCGCTCTCGGGCGTGCTCGAACGCGAGATCGAGCACGCGATCCTCAATGGCGAGATCGCGCCGGGACGGCGCGTGAACGAGAACCTGCTCGCGACGCGCTTCGGCACCAGCCGCGGCCCGGTGCGTGAGGCGCTGCGTGCGCTGGAAGGTCTCGGCCTGGTCGAGCTCATTCCCAATCGCGGCGTCTTCATCCGCCAGCCGGCACTGGAGGAGGCGATCGAGATCTACGATGTGCGCACGGTGCTGTTCGGCCTCGCCGGCAAGACCCTCGCCGCACGCGCCAGCGATGCCCAGATCGCGCAACTGCGCGACTATCTGGAGCAGATGGAGGCGGCGGCGCGCGATCGTGACTTCGACCGCTACTATCCGCTGAACCTCGCCTTCCACGAATTCATCATCGACGCCTGCGGCAACGCCACGCTCGCCGCGCAGTATCGCGGCCTGGTCAAGAAGCTGCACCTGTTCCGCGCCCGCAGCCTGGTGCAGGGCGGCGGCCTCGAAGTCTCGAATTCGGAGCACCGCGCCATGGTCGAGGCGATCGCCGCGCGCGATCCGGAGCGCGCCCAGCACGCCCATGCCGAGCATGTCGCCCGGGCCAAGACCCGTCTGCTGGCTGCCTTCCAGAAGGCGGCCAGCGAAGCACAGCTCACCAACTGAAACCATTGCAACGACAAGAGCCGGAAACGCAATGAGCGAGCTTCATCACGTGACCGCATCCGCGGTCGACTTCATCGAACAGGCGAGCTTCGACAAGCTGCCGAGCGAGGCGCTGCGCGTCGGCCGGCGCTGCATCATCGACACGCTCGGCCTGTATCTCGCCGGCGGCCTCGAAGGATCGGTCCAGATGCTCGCAGCCGACGCGCTGGAGACGGGCGGCCGGGCCGAGGCGCTGCTGATCGGCCATGGTCATGCTCGTGTTCCGGCCGCGCTCGCGGCGCGGGTGCTGGGCACAGCCGGCCACGCCCATGACTGGGACGACACACAGGTCTCCAACGATCCGCGCCATGTCTACGGCCTGCTGACGCACCCATCCGTGCCGCCGCTGACGGCGGCGTTGGTGATGTCGCAGCGGCTCGGCGGCGTCGACGGCAAGCGCTTCATGCTCGCTTTCCAGACCGGCTTCGAGGTGGAGTGCAAGATCTCGGAATGGATGACGCCGCGCCACTATCGTCGCGGCCACCATTCCAGCGGCACCGTCGGCACCTTCGGCGCCGCCGCGACCACCGCGAAACTGCTCGGCCTCAAGGGCGCCCAGGTCGCGCATGCGCTCGGCATCGCGGCGAGCTTCGCCGCCGGCATCCGCTGCAATTTCGGCACGATGACCAAGCCGCTGCATGTCGGGCGGGCCTCGGAGAACGGCGTCACGGCGGCGCTGCTGGCAGCGCGCGGCTTCACCGCCGATCCCGCCGCGCTCGACGGCACCTGGGGCTTCTTCCAGGTGATGGGCGAAGGCGTCTCGGAGGAAAAGCTGCCGCAGGGCTTCGGTGAGACGCTGACGATCGTCGAACCCGGCATCAGCATCAAGCCTTACCCGTCGGGCATCCTGACCCATCAGTCGATGGACGCAATGCTCGCCCTGGTGCTCAAGCACGACCTCAAGCCGGACCAGGTCGAGCACATCCGCTTCTTCGCCGGCAAGAACATCCTCGAGCCGATCCGCTATCCGCTAGCGCAGAACCATCTACAGGCCAAGTTCTCGATGCCGGCCCTGCTCTCGATGATCGTGCTGTGCCGCCGCGCCAGCCATCACGAGTTCAGCGACGCCTTCGTCGCCGGACCGGCGATGCAGGACATGCAGAAGCGCACCGAGGTCCTGGGAGATCCCGAGATCGACGCTCGCGGCTACGACAAGATCCGCTCGCGCATCGAGGTCGACACGCGCGACGGCCGCACGCTCGTGCAATGGGCCGACGAGCGCTATCGCGGCGGGCCGGACAACCCGATCAGCGACGCCGACCTCGAAGCCAAGTTCCGGATGTGCGCCGAGGGCGCGATCACCGATGCGGCGCAGGACAAGCTGCTCGAACTGGCCTGGGGCGTCGACAGCCTGCCGCGGATCGAACCCCTGATCGAGCAGCTCGTCTTCGACACCACGGCAGCGGCCGTGCCGCTGCGCCGCGCGGCACATTGACGGATACGCCGCCGCGCAACGACGCGGCGGCGCTCAAACGAGGTCTCCCCGATGCAGGGCGGCCCGTTCCATCATCCCAGGGAGGGACCTATGCGACATCTGGCCATCGCCGCCGCCGTCGCCGCTGGCATTTCGGTCTGCCCGGCAGACCGGGTCGCGGCCCAGACGCCCGTCGACTACCCGCACAAGGTGGTGACGCTCGTCACCCATTCGAGCCCGGGAGGCGGCAGCGACGTCTTCCTGCGCGAGATGGCCAAGCACCTGCCGAAATACATCAAGGCCACCTTCATCGTCGAGAACGTGCAGGGCGGCAGCGGCGCGCGGGCGATCTCGCGGCTGGCGACCGCACCGGCCGATGGCAGCGTCCTCTACGCGACGACGCCGACCTACATCTACACCTCGCTGCTGTCGAAGACGCAGCACGGCTACAAGGATGTCGAGCCGCTGGCGAACTTCTTCACCGACTCGGAGGTCGTCTACACGCGCGCCGACGGCCCCTTCAAGACGCTCAAGGACGTGATCGACAAGGCGCAGACCGCGCGCGGCCGCTGGGGCGCGGCCAACCCGGCCTCCCTCGAACGCCAGGCCGCCGAGCAGCTCAAGAAGGCGGCCGGCGTCAACGCGGCGGTCGTCTCGCATGAGGGCGGCGGCGATCTGATGATCAATGTGCTGAACGGCACGCTCGACATCGGCGTCGGCGAGATTCCCGAGCTTCGCGCCCAGCTCGAGGCCGGCAAGATCCGGCTGCTCGCGACCTTCGATCCGCAGCGGATGGAAGCCTTCCCGAACGTCCCGACGGTCAAGGAAACCGGCTATCCCGTCGTGCTGGAGAAATTCCGGGGACTCGCCGGCCCCAAGGGCTTGCCGCCGGCGATCACCAAGATCTGGAACGAGACGGTGCCGAAGGTGCTGGCCGATCCCGACTATCGAAAAGTCTACAGCACCGAGAGCCTCGTCGCGAACTTCATCCCGCACGACGAGTACCAGGGCTTCATCGCGAATTTCGGTTCGACCACCGAAGCTTTCCTGAAGGAGAGCGGCGTCCTGAAGTGACGCCGTCGCCATCGGCTTCCGCCGCCACGCTCGAAATCCGTCCGGAAAGACCGTGCTATGCGCGACCAATCGGCTCTCAAGGACCTCGCCGGTGGCATCACCGTGCTCGCCATCGCCCTTCTCTACTATTGGGCGACCACCGGGATCGCCGAGAGCACGCTCTCGGACGAGGTCGGGGCGAGCGGCCTGCCGCGTATCCTGGCGATCACGCTGACCGGGCTCGGCCTCGTCCTGACGCTGCGCGCCATTCGCGCCGGCGCGCTCGTCCCGGCCGGCAAGCCGGAGAAGGCACGCGAGGAGGACGGCGAGCCGCTGTCGCCCCCACTGCGCGCGCTCGGCTTCCTGGCCTTGGGCGCGGCCTATGTCGCGCTCGTGCCGGTGATCGGCTACCTGCCGGCGGTCGCGCTGCTGATCGGGGCCGTGGCGCTCTACGAAGGCGCGCCGCCGACCTGGCGGACGGTCGCGATCGCGATCGGAGGCGCCCTTCTCTACTGGGCGATCTTCGTCCGGCTCCTCGGCGTGCGCCAGCCCACCGGCTGGTTCTTCTAGGAGGCGGCGATGCATTCACTCGGCATTGCATACGACCTCCTGACCGGCTCGCCGATCATCTTCTATTCGATCGTCGGCCTGATCTGGGGCATCATCGGCGGCTCGCTGCCGGGCATCTCAGCCTCGATCACGATGGCGCTGCTGCTGCCCTTCACCTATGGCATGGCCCCGGTCCAGGCGATCGTAATGCTGGCCTGCACCTATATCGGCGCCGAATATGGCGGCTCGATCCCGGCCATCCTGATCCGCACGCCCGGCACAAACTCCGCCGCCGCGACCGTGATCGACGGCTACGAGATGAAGCGCCAAGGCCGCGCCGGCGAAGCGCTCGGCATCTCGCTCTGGTCCGGCGTCATCGGCAGCCTGTTCGGGCTGCTGATGCTGATCATGATGACCGAGCCTTTGTCCTGGGTCGCGCTCGCCTTCAAGCCGACCTCCTATTTCGCGCTCGGCATCCTCGGCCTCAGCGTCATCGCCTCGATGACCAACGGCTCGCTGCTGAAGGGGCTGGCCGCCGCCATCGTCGGGCTGATGATCTCGACCGTCGGCACTGACCCGATCTCTGGCGTCACCCGCTTCACCTTCGGCAGCCCGGAACTGCTCGGCGGGGTCGAGCCGGTGCTGATCATGATCGGCGTCTTCGCGATCAGCGAACTGATGATGCAATCCGGTTCGCGCGACCTCGGCGGGGTCAGCGAGCAGGTGCGGGTGCGCCTGCCCTCCCTCGGCTTAATGAACCGGCTCAAACGCTCGCAGTTCATTGGCTGCCTGCTCGGCACCTTCGAAGGGCTGACGCCTGGCGGCGGCGGCTCGATCGCAGCCTTCCTCTCCTATAACGAGGCGAAGCGCTGGTCGAAGGAGCCGGAGAAGTTCGGCAAGGGCTCCGAAGAGGGCGTCGCCGCGCCCGAGACCGCCAACAACACGGTCGCCAGCACCGCCCTCATCCCGCTGCTCTCCTTCGGCATCCCGAGCTCGAACTCGACCGCCGTCCTGCTCGGCGGCCTGCTGATCCACGGGCTTCTGCCCGGCCCGCGCCTGTTCGAACAAAACGCCGACGTCGTGGTCGGGCTCTATCTCGGCTCCTTGATCGCGACGCTGGCGCAGATCGTCGTCGGCATCCTCCTGCTGCCGGTCTGTGTCTGGCTGGTCAACCGGCCGCGCGCCTATCTCGCCGGCTTCATCCTGGCGCTGATCCTGTCGGGCATTTTCACGCTCAACACCTCGTTCTTCGACCTGGGCATCGCGCTCGCCATGGGGCTCGTCGGCTATCTGATGCGCCGCGCCGGCTATCCATTCCTGCCGCTGATCCTGGGCGTCGTGCTCGGCCACATGGTCGAGTCGAGCTACCGCCGCTCGCTGCTGCTCTCGGGCGGAGACCACATGATCTTTCTCGAGGATCCAATCGCCATCGGGCTTCTGTTGGCCTCGACCCTCTTCGTCACGCTCTCGCTCGTCCGCGAATTCCGCGACGCGCGCCAAGCCCGGCTCAAGGATGCCCACGCGTGAACCACCAAAGCAGCATCGCTCCGTCCGCCACGCGTGACGAGCCCGTCGCGCTCCGCCTCGGCGGGTTCGCAGCCCATGCCGATGTGAGCGCCGGTGCGCGCGAGACAGTCCGGCTCCTGCTGCTAGATGTCGCCGGCCTCTGCATTGCAGCCCGCGAAACCGATTATGTCCGCGCCGCATTGGCGTCTACCGCCTCGCAGGGCAAGGCGACCGCGATCGGCCATGCGACGGCTCTCGGCCCCTATGACGCGGCACTGGTCAACGGCACGGCAGCACATGGCGAGGATTTCGACGACACCTTCGAGGGTGGGCCGATCCATGCCGGCGCGGTGATCGTGCCGGCCGTGCTGGCTGCCGCCGAGCATCGTGGGCTCACCGGCGAGGCCGTGCTGCGTGGCATCGCGGTCGGCTCCGAGCTGATGTGCCGGATGAGCCTCGTCGCGCCGCAGGCGATCCACAAAGCCTGCTTTCATCCGACCGCCGTCATCGGTGCGCCAGCCGCCGCCGCCGCGGTTGCGAGCGCGCTCGGCCTGCCGCCGAAGCTGATCGCCCATGCGATCGGCATCGCCGGCAGCCTCGCCTCGGGCATCATCGAATATCTCGCCGATGGGAGCTGGACCAAGCGGTTGCATGCCGGGGCGGCGGCGCAGGCCGGCATCCGCGCCGCCTTCATGGCCGAAGCGGGCTTTCTCGGACCGGCGACGGTGATCGAGGGCCAGCACGGCTTCTACCGCGCCTTCGCCTCGTCGAAGACGCCGGACTTCGCCCCGTTGCTAGACAGCCTCGGCGAGAGCTGGATCCTCGCGACGCTCGCCTTCAAACCCTATGCCTGCGGAACCATGACCCAGCCCTTCGTCGACTGTGCCATCGCACTGGCGAGGCAGGGCGTCAGGGCCGACGACATCGTCAGCCTGGAATGCGAGGTCGGCGAGGGCACGGTTCACCGGCTATGGGAGCCGCTGGCGCTGAAGCAGGCGCCGCCCAATGCCTATGCCGCGAAATTCTCGACGCCCTACTGCATCGCGGTCGGCTTCATGGATGGCGGCGCCGGGCTCGGTCAGTTCACCGAGGAACGCGTCGCCGAGGCCGGCGTGAGGGCGCTGGCCGCCAGGGTCTCCTATGTGATCGATCCGCAGAACGCGTATCCCCGCAATTTCAGCGGCCACATCAAGGCGACGCTGCGGGACGGTTCGGTGCGCGAGTTGCGCCAGCCGCATATGCGCGGCGGCGCGCATGAGCCGCTCTCGGGCGCCGACATCATCGGAAAGTTCCACGACAACGCCGCCTTCGGGGGCTGGCAGCCGGAACGTTCGGAACGGCTCGCCGCCGCTCTCGACGCGATCGTTGCCGGCAGCGGCGTCGACCTTTCGACGGCACGGGGTTGAGCCATGACTGAACTCGCAGGCAAGGTCGCGCTGGTCACTGGCGCCGCGCGCAACATCGGTCGCGCGATCGCCCTCGAACTCGCGGCGGGCGGGGCTGCAGTGATGGGGCTTGCGCTCTCGGACGCCGCCGGGCTCGGCGAGATGGTCGGCGCGGTCGAGGCCGAGGGCGGACGCGCCGCCTTGCAGCTTGCCGACGTGACCGATGCTGCCTCCGTGCGCGCCGCCGTCGAGGCCACGCTCGCCCGGTTCGGACGCATCGACATCCTCGTCAACAACGCAGCCATCCGCGGTGAGGTCGCCTTCGAAGACATGACGCTGGCGCAATGGCACCAGGTGCTCGGCGTCACGTTGGACGGGCCCTTCCTGTGTGCGCAGGCCTCCCTCGACGCGCTGACGAACAGCGGAGCTGGCGCCATTATCAATATCGGCGGCCTCACCGCCTATACAGGAGCTAAGCAGCGCGCCCATGTCGTCACCGCCAAGGCCGGGCTCGACGGCCTGACCAAGGCGCTGGCCCAGGAACTCGCGCCGCGCGGCATCACCGTCAACCTGGTCTCGCCGGGGCTGATCGACACGGTGCGCGGCGGCCATTCGGCCGCGCAGCCCGACCACCACAAACATGGCTCGACACTGGTCGGCCGTCGCGGCCGGCCACAGGAGGTCGCGGCGATGGTGCGTTATCTCGCCGGTCCGAACGCCCGCTACGTCACCGGCCAGACCCTGCATGTGAACGGCGGAGCCTATCTGCCGTGAGCCGCTTCGGCGCCCCCGGCGCCGAAGGGAGATGAATTCGCGAGCTGGAAAACCAGCCGTTTTTTCGAGGGAGAACGAAATGGGGATGCAAGTGAAACTGGCCGCCGTGCTGGCGGCGGCGATACTGGCCGGCGGATCGCAGGCCACGGCGCAAGCCTATCCGACGAAGCCGATCAACGTGATCGTCCCCTACGCGGCAGGCGGCAATACCGACGTGGTCGCGCGCATCGTGCTGGAGCATATGGGTCAGACGCTCGGCCAGGCTCTTCCAGTCGAGAACATCGGCGGCGCCGGCGGCACGACGGGCTCCTTCCGAGCCGCCAAGGCCGCGCCGGACGGCTACACCATCCTGGTCGGACAGATGGGCACGCATGGCGCGGCACCCGCTCTCTATCCGAACCTGCCCTATCATCCGGTGACGGATTTCGAGCATGTCAGCCAGCTCTCGGATACGCCGATCGCGGTGTTCGGCCGCAAGGATCTCGCCGCGAACTCGCTTCAGGACCTGATCGCGCTGATCAAGGCCGATCCGTCCAAGCTCAACAACGGTCACGGCGGCGTCGGCTCGACCTCGCATGTGAGCTGCCTGCTGTTCACCTCGATGATCGGGGTCAGGCCGCCGCAGGTCGCCTATCGCGGCTCCGGCCCGGCGCTGAACGACCTCGTCGCCGGCGTGCACGACTTCATGTGCGACCAGATCCCGCATACCGTTCCGCAGGTCATCGCGGGCAACATCAAGGCCTTCGCCATCGCGATCCCGGAGCGCTCCCCCGCGATCCCGAACGTGCCGACCACGGCCGATGCCGGGATGCCGAAGTTCGTCGCCTCCGGCTGGAACGCGATGTTCGCGCCGAAGGGCACGCCCAAGGCGATCGTCGACAGGCTCGCCGCGGCCGTCGATGCAGCGCTCAAGAACCCGGCCACGCGCAAGCGGCTGGAGGAAATCGGCGCGGTGATCCCCGCCAAGACCGGGCCGGAGGCGCTCCGCAGCCTGGTCGCAGGCGAGATCGAGAAATGGACGCCGGTGATCAAGGCAGCGGGCGTCGTGGCGAACTAGCCTAGCAAGAGCCACCATGCTGCGTCCGCTCAGGCGTCGAGCACCAGATCGGTCAGCGGGACGGCCTGGCAGGTCAGGCAGACACCGTCATCAAGATCGTCGCAATCGACGAGGTGGCGCACTTCGCCCTCACGGATCGGGACGGCGCAGCTTTCGCACTGCCCGACACGGCAGCCGCTGGGAAGCGGCACGCCTTCGCGCTCGGCGGCCGCTAGAACCCCGCCGCCACCGGCGTCCGGCGACCATGTCACCGTCTTGCCGGAACGGGCGAAAACGACGCGCCGCGGCGCGAGCCCGTCGAGGACAGGCGGCGCCGGCGAGCGAAAGCGCTCGCTGAAGATCTCGAAAGCCGGCACGCCACGCGCCTTCAGCGCAGCGGCGACCTCGGCCATCATCGCGTCGGAGGCACACATGTAGAAGCGCGCCCGCCGCTCCAGCAGCGCCGGATCGAGTTCGTCGACGCAGAAGCGGCCCGGCCGATCGTAGCGGTCTCCGGCTCGCGGCTGCGACAAATGGGTGACGACCGTCAGATTGGACAGGCGTTGGCGCAGCACTTCCAGCCGCTCGCCGAAGGGCTGCTGCTCGGCATCCCGACAGCCATAATGCAGGGTGATCTCCGGCTCGCCCGGCCGGCCCTGCAGCGTTTCGAGATAGGAGAGGAAAGGCGTGATGCCGATGCCGCCCGCGATCAGCACGACCGGAAACGCGTTCGTCAGCGGCAGGACGAAGCCGCCCTTCGGCGCCTGCAACTCCACGCTCATGCCGGGCCGAAGCTCGCGGCGCACCGCACCGGAGACGACACCGCCCGCGATCTCGCGCACCGCGATCCGGTAGGCGTCGGGCGCAGGCACCGCAGCTCCGGTCAGCGAATAGGAGCGGATCTGGCCGGCGAGCCGCAAGCCGACATATTGCCCGGGCCGAAAGCCAGGCAGCGGCCCGCCATCGGCGGGCTTCAGTGTCAGCGCGACCGCGTCAGCGCCTTCCTCACGCCGCTCGGCAACCGTGAAGGATCGCCAGCCCTGCCAGCCGGCTGCCTCCAGCAGTTCGACATCGCAGGCGAAGGAACGCAGCGCCAGCGAGCCGCTGAGCGGATCGCGCTCGCTCTCCGAGATGATCGCGTTAAAGCTCGATCCGATCGGATTGGCCGCGTCCGGAAGATAGCCGGGCAGGCCGAGGTCGGGAGCCGGCTGCCACCAGCCGTAGTCACTGGCGACGACATCCTCGGCCAGCGCCTCGTCGAGGGCTGCGCGCAGGCGGAT
Source organism: Allobosea sp. GW822-FHT03F07 (assembly GCF_058801345.1). Classification (NCBI taxonomy): domain Bacteria; kingdom Pseudomonadati; phylum Pseudomonadota; class Alphaproteobacteria; order Hyphomicrobiales; family Alloboseaceae; genus Allobosea; species Allobosea sp. GW822-FHT03F07. Next base: position 135,020 of record NZ_JBXAND010000004.1, on the reverse strand, counting down.
CCGGCCTTTCCGCGTGCTCAGCAGGAGCCAGTCGCCGGCGGCGATGCCCTTCCGCCGTGCGAGCGCCGGATGAATCTCAGCGGTCGGCTCCTCACGGCGCCGGCGCAGCGTGGCGATGCCGCGATGCTGGCTGTGGCAATAATAGCCGCTGTTCGCCGAGAACAGCGTCAGCGGGAAGCGCTGCGTGCGCGCTTCGGCCGGCGGCACGAAGTCCGGCACGGCCGGATAGCCATGGCGATGCAGCAGCTCGGAATAAAGTTCGGCCTTGCCGGTCTGGGTGGCGAAGCCGGTCTGCCGGTACTTCCGATAGGCATGGCTCAGCGGTACGCGCACGCCTTCGGGCTTCGCCCGCAGCGTCGCGAGGTCGAGGCCGAGCGGCGCCAGCAGATGCGCGAAGCCCTTCTCAACGTCGCCATCGAAGAAGAGTTCGCCCATGCCGAGACGCTTCGCGAGTTCGAAGACGATCCACATGTCCGAGCGCGCCTCGCCCTGACGCGAAACCATCTGCGGCCGCAATTGCACGAGTTCCTGCGCCTCCGGCGAGAGCTCGAAGCCGAGCCTGAGCGCCTCATGCTCCCAGGGGCTGGAAACCGGCAGCACAATGTCGGCCATTTCCGCGGTCGGATTGAGGAAGAGGTCGCAGTGGACCTGGAACTCGAGCGCCTTCAGGGCCTCGCGGCCGCGCTCGGGCGCGGGATGCGAGACGAGGAGATTTGAACCGAAGCCGAAGAGCGCGCGAATGCGATAGGGCTTTCCGACGATGGCGGAATCATAGAAGTCGCTGGAAGTGATCCAGCCATCAGCGGGCGGGCCGATCGGGCGCTTGTCAAGGCCGAGCGCACGCTTGCGCGTCTCGGCCGGAATCATCGCCATCGCATGCAGGGACGGGGCTGGCAGCGCGGGCATGCGGACATTGCCGCCCGGCGCATCGAAATGGCCGGTCAGCGCATAGAGCGTCGCGATGGCGCGCTCGGTCTGCGCCGCATTGGTGTGCTGCCCGATGCCGGTCCAGCCATGATAGGACACGCTGCCCGCCGCAGCGATCTCGCGCGCCAGCGTCTCGACCTGCGCGGCGGGGATGGTGGTGATGCCCTCGACCTTCGCAGGATCATAAGGTTCGGCGGCGGCGCGGTAATGATTGAAGGCGGTGCGGCAACCGATTGGCCCGGCAGGTCCGTGCACGACGAAGCGCCCCTCCAGCGTGGCCTCGCCCAGCGCGCCGTCCGCCATGACCGGGCGTGCGCGCGCGTGATCCCAGACGACGAAACCGTCGCCCTCCATTCCGATGTCGGCGGCACGCAGGAAGAGCCCGTCATCCTCGCGCACGAGGAAGGTGGCATTGGTCCAGTGCCGCACGAACTCGGCGTCATAGGCCTCGTTGGCGATGAGCCAGCGCGCAATTCCCAGTGCAAGCGCGCCATCCGTGCCGGGGCGGATACGCAGCCAGAAATCGGCATCGCGTGCGGAGCCGGCCTGCCGGGGATCGATCACGGCGAGCTTCGCACCCCGCGCGCGGGCGGCGCCGATCGCCTCGGCCTGGGCGAGCCAGACATTGGCGGGGTTGTGCCCCCAGAGCAGAATCAGGTCGGACTGGCGATACTCGGCTGTTGGCAAGCCGCAACCGAAGGTGAAGGCGTGGGCGCTGTCCTTGTGCCAATTGCAGATCTCGGTCGAGAACACCGTGTTCGGGCTGCCGAACCCGCGTACGAAGCGCTGCAGCCAGTCGATGCTGTCCGAGGTCGAGGAGGACGAGCCCGAGGTGATGGCGAAGGCGACGGATTCCGGACCGCTCTCCCGACGATAACGGCCGAGTTTCGCGGCGATCTCGGTCAACGCCTCGTCCCAGGAGATCGGCACGAAACCGGGGTCGGCCGCGCCCTTGGGGGCGGTGCGCCGGAGCGGCGTCGTCAGCCGGCGGGCGGAATGGGCGATCTCGGGTGCGGCGCGCCCCTTGGGGCACATCGCCTTGCCGGTCGGATGAGAGGGATCGGGCCGCACCGAGACGAGGCGGTCCTCCTCGATCGTGTAGATCGCGCCGCAGCGCGAGCGGCAGAGCGTGCAGAAGCCCGGTTTCTCGATCCTCGCCATTGCCGCGCTCCTTCTCCCCTCCGCGTCAGCACGCGGCGCGATGGCGCTCCGGCAGGCCGGGTGCGGCGAGCAGGCTGGCCGCGACGAGATCTTCGATCGCCGCTCCGACCGATTTGAACAGGGTGATCTCATCCTCGTCGCGGCGCCCGGCTTTGGCGCCGCTCGCGAGTTCGTGGAGATCGCCGCAGACAGAGGCCGTCGACCAGAGGCCAGCCGCGGCCGGCTGCAACAGATCGCCGGCTTCCGCCAAGGCCCCCTGATAGGTGTCGACGAAGACGCGCGCACGCGTCACGGCTCCGTCGTCGCTCTCGCGCATCTGCGGCGTGAAGGCGCCGACCAGATCGAGATGCGTCCCCGGCTTCAGGTCACGCCCGAAGACGAGCGGCTCGCGCGAGGTGGTTGCGCAGGAGACGATGTCGGCCTCGGCGACGGCAGCCGGCAGATCCGTGACCGGCTTGGCATCGAAGCCCCTGCGCGCGAGGCTGCCGGCGAGTGCCATGGCGCGTTGCTGGCTGCGGCCCCAGACCAGAACCCGCTCGATCGGCCGCTCGGTGCGATGCGCCTCGGGCAGATGAGCGGCGACATGGCCGGTGCCGACGATCAGCAGCGTTCGGCTGTCCGCCCGCGAGAGATAGCGCGAGGCCAGTGCCGAGGCTGCCGCCGTGCGCCGGTTGGTCAGGGATTCGCCATCGACCAGCGCGCTGGGCTGACCGGTCTGGCCGTCGAGCAGGACATAGAGGGACGAGACGGCGCCGAGCCCCCGATCGGCATTGCGCGGAAAGACCGAAACCAGTTTGACGCCGAGCGACTGCCCGCGATCCCAGGCCGGCATGGTCAGCAGATGGCCGGGCGTCTCCTGCGTGCCGACGTCATAGCTCTGGCGGACCGGCATCGCCTCGCCGCCGCGGCGGAAGGCCTCGTCGAGCGCTGCGATCAGGCGGGGGTAGTCGAGCCCGGCTTCGACTTCGGCAGCGGTGAAATGGCGCAACATGTCTGGCGTCCTGCGGCTCGCTTCACTTCAGGGCGGTGATGCCGGTGCAGACCCAGAGGATCTCGGCGTCTTCCTCGCTCAGCGAGACGATGGCGTGGCCCATCTTGCTGTCGAAATAGGTGCTGTCGCCCTCTTCAAGAACGACGGGTTCGTAGAATTCGGTGAAGACCTGGACGCGGCCGGACAGCACGCAGACGAATTCCTCGCCCTGGTGGCGCACCCAGCCGGGAAAATCGTCGAGGCGGCGGGCCGTGACCCGCGCCTTGAACGGCAGGATTTCCTTCTGCGACAGGTCGGTGGCCAGCACCTCGTAGTGATAGGTCGCGGTCGGATGCGGCTTGCCCTCGCCGCGCCGCGTGACGCTGCGCCGCCCGAAGGGTGCGTTCTGGCGTCGTGCGTCGAAGAGTTCGACGATGTCGAGCCCCGTGCCGCGCGTGATCCGCTGGAGAACGTCGTAGGTCGGCGACATCTGGCCGTTCTCGATCTTCGAGAGCGTCGAACGCGCTACACCCGTTCGCTGGCTGACCTCCTCCAGAGTCCAGCCATTGTCGAGCCGCATGCGCTTGAGCCTGAGGCCGAGATCGACCGAGCTGTCCTCCACCGGGAAATTCGCGTTGGCGAAGCGGGCCGGAACCGGGCTCGTCGCTGCCGAGACCGCTTCGCTCACGCCGGTGCGGACTGCACTCTTCTTCGCCACGACGGGTTCTCCGGCAGGATCGGCAGCGGGCGGCGGCCTGCCGCCGCCCGCGAAGGTTACTTCTTTACGAGCGTGCATTCGCTCTGCGCCAGCGGCAGGAAGGCCTGGTCGCCCGGCACGGTCGCGACGACATTGTAATAATCCCAGGGAGCCTTCGATTCGGAAGGCTTTTTTACCTGAACCAACAGCATGTCATGGACCATGCGGCCGTCCTCGCGCAGCTTGCCGTTCTTGGCGAGGAAATCGTTCACCGGCAATTCACGCATCTTGGCCGAGACGGCCTTGGCCTCGTCGGTGCCGGCGGCCTGGATCGCCTTGAGATAATGCGTGACGGAGGAATAGACGCCGGCCTGCAGGGCGGTCGGCATCGCCTTGCGCGCCTCGAAGAAGCGCTTTGCGAAAGCGCGGGTCTCCTCGTTCTGGTCCCAGTAGAAACCTTCCATGAAGGAGATGCCCTGGGCGGTGGCTAAGCCGAGCGCATGCACGTCCGAGATGAACATCACCGGCGCGGTCAGGATCTGGCCGCCGGCGGTGATTCCGAACTCGCCCGCCTGCTTGATCGCGGTGGTCATGTCCTTGCCGGCGGTCGCCAGCATGATGACCTTGGCCTTGGAGGCCTGAGCCGGCAGCAGGAAGGCGGAGAGGTCGTTGGCGCCGAAGGGGTGCCGGATCGTCCCGACGACCTTGCCGCCGCTGGCCTTGATCGCTTCGCTCGCGATCTTCTCCAGCGAATGGCCGAAGGCGAAATCGGCGGTGACGATGAAGAAGGTGTCGTTGCCCTTGTCGATCAGCGCCTTGATCGGGCCGACCGCGTTCGAATAATTGTCGTAGACCCACTGCACGCCGGTTGCCGAGCACTGCTTGCCGGTCAGGTCGGTGGTGCCGGGCGAAGAGAACAGCGCGACGCGGTTGCTCTCGCGTGTCAATTGCTGGACCGCGAGCGCGATCGCGCTGTTGGTGACGTCGGAGATCGCGTCGACCTTCTCGTTCTCGATCCAGCGGCGCGCGATGCCGACGCCGACATCGGCCTTGTGGAGATGGTCGGCGCCGATGATCTCGATCGGCTTGCCGAGAACCTTGCCGCCGAAATCGGCGGCTGCCATCTGCGCCGCGAGCAGCGAGCCCGGCCCGTTCATGTCCGACCACTGGCCGGACATGTCGGTCAAGACGCCGATCTTGACGACTTCGTCGCTGACCTGGGCGAGCGCGGTCCCGGCAGTCAGCGCGCAGGTGAGGCAGAGTGCGGCGGCCAGCCGGCGCGTAACGGTGGAAACGGTCTTTCGCATGATCTTTCCCCTCATTGTCCGGGCCCGATCAAACGGCCCTCTGGTTGAAATCCGAGCGCGCCGCCGGCGCGTTCGGCGTGGCGTCGTCCGGATGGCGTCATGTTCCCGGTGTGGGCACAGGGGCCGGGATCGGGGTTTTGCCGCGCCGGCGCTGCGCCAGGGCGACGATCTCGCCGACGATGCCGCGGCGGAAGGCGAGCACGCAGAGCACGAAGATCGCGCCATGGATCACGATGACCCACTGGCCGAGCGCGGCGAGATAGTTCTGCATCGCAACGACGACCAAAGCGCCGACTACGGGGCCGAACAGCGTGCCGACGCCGCCGAGGAAGGTCATCAGAAGCACCTCGCCGGACATCGACCAGTGGACGTCGGTGAGGCTGGCGATCTGGCTGCTGATCGCCTTGGTCGAGCCGGCAAGGCCCGACAGCGCCGCCGAGATCGTGAAGGCTGCGAGCTTGTAGCGCGTCGTGTCGAGGCCGAGCGACTGCGCGCGCGGCTCGTGGTCGCTGATGCCCTTGAGCACGAGGCCGAAGGGCGAGCCGACCAGCCGCATGATCAGGTAGAAACCGCCGAGGAAGATCGTCAGCACGAAGGCGTAGAGATTGCCCGGCCGCGACAGGTCGATCAGGCCGAAGAGATGCCCGCGCGGCACGCCCTGCAAGCCATCCTCGCCGCCTGTGAAAGGCGCCTGGAGCGCGACGAAATAGATCATCTGCGCGAAGGCGAGCGTCACCATCGCGAAATAGATGCCGCTGCGGCGGATGGAGAGCCAGCCGGAGAGCAGGCCGAGCAGCGCTGCCGTGCCGGTGCCGGCGAGCAGGGCGAGTTCCGGCGTGAAGCCCCAGACCTTGGCGGCATGGCCGCAGACATAGCCGGCCAGCCCTAAGAACATCGCATGGCCGAAGGAGACGAGCCGGCCATAGCCGGCGATGAGATTGAAAGCGCAGGCGAAGAGGGCGAAGACCATCGCCTTCATCATGAAGCCCGGATAGACGAAGAGCGGCGCGGCGGCGAAGCAGACGGCCATGGCGGCGAAGGCGATGGTCTGCGCCCGCGGCGAAACCGCAGTGTCCGCCACGCCCTCGTGATGGACCTGCACGGCCTCAGGCTTGGAGCCGAAGAGTCCGGCCGGCCGGACCAGCAGCACCACGGCCATGACGAGGAAGACGACGGTGCTCGACAGCTCCGGATAGAAGGCCTTGGTCAGGCCCTCGATGACACCGACGAGGAAGCCCGTCACGATCGAACCCATGATCGAGCCCATGCCACCGATCACCACGACGGCGAAGACGACGATGATCAGATCGGCGCCCATGGTCGGGTTGACCTGGTAGATCGGCGCCGCGAGCACGCCCGCCAGCGCCGCCAGCGCCACGCCCGCGCCATAGGTCAGCATGATCATGCGCGGCACGCGGATGCCGAAGGCCTGCACCAGCATCGGGTTTTCGGTGGCGGCGCGCAGATAGGCACCGAGCTTGGTGCGCTCGATGACGTACCAGGTGGTCAGGCAGATCACGAGCGAGGCGACGATCACCCAGGCGCGATAGTTCGGCAGGAACATGAAGCCGAGATTGCGGCCCCCGGTGAGCTCGGCCGGGATCGCATAGGGTTGTCCCGAGGAGCCGAAGGCATTGGTGAAGATGCCCTGCAGCATCAGCGCCAGACCGAAGGTCAGGAGCATGCCGTAGAGATGATCGAGCTTATACAGCCTTCGCAGCAGGAAGCGCTCGATCAACACCCCGGTCGCGCCCACGATCAACGGGGCGAGCAGCAGCGCCCACCAATAGCCGACGCCGAGGAAGTTCAGCAGCAACCAGGCCGTGATCGCGCCGAGCATATACTGCGCGCCGTGGGCGAAATTGACGATGTTCATCATGCCGAAGATCACGGCGAGGCCAAGGCTCAGCATGGCGTAGAAGGCGCCGTTGATCAGGCCGAGCAGGAGTTGCCCGAAGAGGACGGCGGAGGGGACCCCGAAGATCATGGTCATGGCGACTGCCCTTCCGTCGTCACAGGCCGAGATAGCTCTTGAGCGTGTCGAGTCGGCTTTCGAGCTCCGGGCCCGGGATCTCGTCGACGACACGGCCCTGCTCGACCACGTAGTGCCGGTCGGCGATGGCCGAGGCGAAGCCGACATTCTGCTCGACCAGCAGGATGGTGAAGCCGAGCGCCTTGAGCTTTTCGATGGTGCGCCCGATCTGCTGGATGATCACCGGGGCGAGGCCCTCGGTCGGCTCGTCGAGCAGCAGGATGCGGGCGCCGGTGTGCAGGATGCGGCCGAGCGCCAGCATCTGCTGCTCCCCGCCGGAGAGCTTGGTGCCCTGGCTGTCGAGGCGCTCCTTCAGGTTCGGAAACAGTTCGAGGATCTGGTCGACCGTCATGCCGCCCCGGGCGATCGCCGGCGGCAGCAACAGGTTCTCGCGCACGCTCAGACTCGAGAAGATGCCGCGCTCCTCCGGGCAGAAGGCGATGCCCTTGCGGGCGATGTCGTAGGGCGGCGCTGCGACAAGTTCGGCGCCGCCGAGCCGGATCGAGCCTTCGCGGCGCTCGATCAATCCCATGATCGCCTTCAATGTCGTCGTCTTGCCGGCGCCGTTGCGCCCAAGCAGCGTCACCACCTCGCCGGCACCGATGTTGAAATCCATGCCGTGCAGCACCTGCGACTCGCCGTACCAAGCCTCCAGCCGCGAAACCGTCAGTGCTTCAGCCATGAGCCTGCCCCGTATAGGCCGCCATCACGTCGGGGCGGGATGAGACCTCGTCATAGCTGCCCTCGGCCAGCACCTCGCCGCGGACCATCACAGTGATGCGGTCGGCCAGAGCGGCCACGACCTTCATGTTGTGCTCGACCAAGAGCACGGTGCGGCCTTGGCCCGCCTCGCGAATGAGATCGGTGACGCGGCCGATATCCTCGCGACCGAGGCCGGCCATCGGCTCGTCGAGCAGCAGCACCTTGGGCTCCAGCGCCAGCGTCGTCGCCAATTCCAGAACGCGCTTGCGGCCATAGGAGAGGTTGCCGGCCATCGCCTCGGCGTCCTCGACGAGGCCGAACTGGCGAAGCAGGGCCTGCACCCTCTCGCCGACATCCGGACGCCCGGCGACGCGCCCGAGCATGTTCCAGGAGATGCCCGCCCCGCGCAGCAGCGCGAGTTCGAGGTTCTGACGGACGGTGAGACCGGAGAAGACGGCCGAGATCTGGAAGGAGCGGACGACGCCGCGCTGCGCCATGGCGGGCATTGCGAGAGGGGTGACGTCCTCGCCGTCATGCAGGATCGCTCCGGCGGAGGGCGCGAGATATTTGGTCAGCAGGTTGAAAAGCGTGGTCTTGCCCGCGCCATTGGGGCCGATGACGGCCTGGATGGCGCCTTGCTTCAGTCGAAAATCGACATTCTTGACCGCGAAGAACCCGCCGAACTCGCGGCTGAGCCCTTTCGCCTCCAGTGCGGCAACTCCATCAGCCATGATTGACGCCGACGCTCCCCGTTCACGAGGAAAACGTCGGGCAAAAGTTTCCGATCGTCAACTTTGTTTCTCTTTTGCGTTGCGCAATGAATCGGCAGGCTCTGCCGATATGTTCAGCGTCGCCTCAGCCCTGCCGGCTTAGCTCGCGCTTGCCGTCATCACAGCCGTGCGCGGGAGCTGCGGGGCGTGGCAAGCAGCAGGTTTGTCTCGGAGGCGATGATTCCCGGCACCATCCTCAGACGCCGCAGGACGGCATCGAGATCGGTCAGGCTTTGAGCGGAGACTTCGAGGATGAGGTCCCACTTCCCATTCGTCGTATGGACCGCGCCGATCTCGGGGAAGCCGACGAGGGCGTCGACCACGGGATCGAGCATGCGCCCCTCGACCTCGACCATGGTGAGGCCGCGCACGGGCATCGATACGGCGTCGGCCCGCAGCACCACCGTGTAGCCGATGATGTCGCCGCGCTGTTCGAGCCGCTCGATGCGGGCGCGCACGGTCGCGCGCGACAGGCCGAGTTCGCCGGCGATGTCCGAGATGGCGCGGCGGCCGTCATGCCTCAGAATGGACAGGAGGCGTTGATCGAGTTCGTCCATGATCGCCATTATGACTACATTGATTGATCAGATCGATAAGCCAATCTGAAACATCTGCCAATGTGCCTCGTTCACTCTGCCGTGCCGGCCCGGTAGATTCCGCTGACGGATCGACGGAGCGAAGATGACGGCCGAACGCTGCATATTGCTGGGGGTGCCGACGCAGGACGGCGCGGGGCGGCTCGGCTGCGACATGGGGCCGAGCGCCTATCGCACCGCCGGCCTGCGCGAGGCACTGGCCGATCTCGGCTTCGTCGTCGAGGACCGCGGGAACGTCGCTCCGGCCCCCATTCGCGATCTCACACACGCCAATCCTGCGATCCGCAAGCTGTCGGCCTATGATGCGTGGATTCGTTCCCTCACTGCGGCAGCGGACGACGCCAGCGGCGACGGCATGCCGATCTTTCTCGGCGGCGATCACTCGCTCTCGGCCGGCTCGATCGCGGGTCTCGCCCGCCGCGCCCGCCGGGATGATCGCGAACTCTTCGTCCTGTGGCTCGACGCCCATGCCGATTTCCACACGCTGGAGACGACGACGAGCGGCAACCTTCATGGTACGCCGCTCGCCTATGTCACCGGCCGGGACGGCTTCGGCGGCGGCCTTCCATTGGTCGATGCACCGGTGAAGCCGGAAAACGTCTGCCTGATCGGGCTGCGCAGCGTCGATCCGGCTGAGCGGGCCGCGATGGCTGCAGCCGGCGTCGTCGCGCACGACATGCGCGCGATCGACGAGATCGGCATTGCGCCACTGCTGCGGCGCTTCCTGGAGCGCGTGGAGGCGGCGGACGGGCTTCTCCACGTCTCGCTCGACGTCGATTTCCTCGATCCCGACATCGCGCCGGCCGTCGGCACGACCGTCCCGGGCGGCGCGACCTTCCGCGAGGCGCATCTCGCCATGGAGATGCTGCACGACAGCGGCCGCGTCTCCTCGCTCGACCTCGTCGAGCTCAACCCGTTTCTCGACGAGCGCGGCCGCACGGCGCTGCTGATGGTCGACCTCGCCGCCAGCCTGATGGGCCGCAAGATCCTCGACCGTCCGACCCGGAGTTTCTGAGCCATGCCTTCCAACGCCATGACTCCCAAGGCCATGCCGCCCAAGCTCAACGTCGTGCCCTTCGTCAGTGTCGACAACATGATGAAGCTGGTGCTTTCGATCGGCATCGAGACATTCCTGTCGGAACTGGCCGTCTACATCGAGGAGGACTTCCAGCGCTGGCATCTGTTCGACAAGACGCCGCGCATCGCCTCCCATTCGGTCGACGGCGTCATCGAGTTGATGCCGACATCGGACGGGACCACGTACGGCTTCAAATACGTCAACGGCCACCCCAAGAACATCCGGGAGGGCCGCCAGACGGTCACGGCCTTCGGCGTCCTGGCCGATGTCGGTAATGGCTACCCGATGCTGCTGACGGAAATGACGATCCTCACGGCCTTGCGGACGGCCGCGACATCGGCGCTGGCGGCGCGCTATCTCGCGCCCGCCGGGGGGCGCACCATGGCGATCATCGGCAATGGCGCGCAGGCCGAGTTCCAGGCCCTCGCCTTCAAGGCGATCGCCGGCGTCGACCAGCTGCGGCTCTACGACATCGACCCCGCCGCTACCCGGAAATGCATCCGCAATCTTGAGGGCTTCGGTTTCGAGATCACGGCCTGCCCCAGTATCGAGAAGGCCGTCGAGGGCGCTCAGATCGTGACGACGGTGACCGCGGACAAGCAGAACGCCACGATCCTCACCGACAATCTCGTCGGCAGCGGCATCCATATCAACGGCGTCGGCGGGGATTGCCCGGGCAAGACCGAGCTCCACGGCGACATCCTGCGCCGCGCGGACATCTTTGTGGAATACACCCCGCAGACCCGGATCGAGGGCGAGATCCAGCAACTGCCGAACGATCATCCGGTGACCGAACTGTCAGAGGTGATCGCCGGCCGCGCGAACGGCCGGACCGGCGCAGAGCAGATCACGCTGTTCGACTCGGTCGGCTTCGCGGTCGAGGATTTCTCGGCGCTGCGCTACATCCGGGCAAAGCTGGCCGGCACGGCGTTCTTCGAGGACCTCGACCTGCTCGCCGACCCGGACGAGCCGCGCGACCTATTCGGGATGCTGCTCAGGGCGGCGTGAGGCGGCCTCCCTGCGGATCGTTCATTCGATCCGGGCGATGACCTGCGCGATCGTCTCGAACAGAGCCGAAACGGTGTCCGGCTGCATCACCAATGGCGGCGACAGGATCAGCGTGTCGCCGACATTGCGCAGGAGCAGGTCCGCCCCCAGGCAAAGCCGCGCGCAGAGCGCGCCTCGCTGGCCATCGCCTCCAGGCCGCGGCGCGAGGTCGATGGCGCAGAGCCAGCCGGCGACGCGGATGTCGATGACGTGGGGCTGCCCGCGCAGCGCGAAGGCCGAAGCCTGCCAATGCGGGAAGGTCTCCGTCGCCCGCGCCAGGATGTCCTGCTCGGCGAAGACATCGAGCGTCGCGAGCCCTGCCGCGCAGGCGAGCGGATGAGCGGAGTACGTGTAGCCGTGCAGCAGTTCGATCGCCTCGGGCGGGCCCGCCATGAAGGCGTCGTGGACGGCGCCCGAGAGCAGCACGCCGCCCATCGGCACCGAGCCGTTGGTCATGCCCTTGGCGCAGGTGATGAGGTCGGGCGTCACCGCGTAGAACTGGCTGGCGAAGGGCGTGCCGAGGCGGCCGAAACCGGTGATGACCTCGTCGAAGATCAGCAGGATGCCATGCCGGTCGCAGATCAAGCGCAGGTGCTCGAGATAGCCCTGCGGCGGCGGGTAGACACCGCCCGACCCGGTTACCGGCTCGACGATGACGGCGGCGACGGTCGCGGGATCGTGGATCTGGAGGAGCGTCTCCAGCGCCGCAGACGCAGCCTCGTTCCCCTCCGGCTGTGCCAGCGAGAACGCCATGCTGTCGCGCTCATAGGGAAGCGGCAAATGCGCGGCCTCGAGGAGCGGTCCGAAGGCCGCCTTGTGTCGCCCGATGCCGCTGACCGAGAGGCCGCCGAAACCCATGCCGTGATAGCCCTTGGCGCGGCCGATCAGCTTGGTGCGCCCGCCCTGGCCGCGGGCATGATGGTAGCCGCGCGCGATCTTCAGTGCCGTGTCGACCGCCTCTGAGCCCGAATTGACGAAGAAGACATGGTCGATGCCCTCAGGCGCGAAATCGCAGAGCCGGCGCGCATAGGCCCGGGCGGCCGGGTGGGTCATCTTGAAGGAGGAGACGAAGTCGAGCGAGCCGGCCGCAGCGCGGATCGCCTCGACGATGCGCGGCTGGCCGTGGCCGGCATTGACGCACCAGAGGCCGGCCATGCCGTCGAGCACCCGCCGCCCATCGGTCGTCACGTAATGCACGCCTTCCGCGCTCTCGAACAGGAGCGGATCCTTGCGGAAGCCGCGCATCGGCGTGAACGGCATCCAGAAGGGATCGCGCTCATTGGCGAGCCCGTGTGGGGCGGAAAGAGGGGCTGACATGATCTGGCTCCGGCGACTGTCGACGCCAGAATGTCTTTCTTATTTACAAAACACAATAGCACCGATCAGTCCAAGCCGTCGGGCCGACGCAGGCGGCTGGCGCGCTGGAGATGGCGGCGCATCTGCGCGGCTGCGACCTCCAGATCGCCCGCCTCGACCGAGTCGAGAATCTGCAGATGCTCGCGGCAATTCACCTCGACGCGCTCGAAACCGAAGACCCAGTCATAATTCGATAGCCGCCGGAGTTGGTTCTGCCGCCGCACCGCCGAGTGGATGAAGCGGTTGCCGGAGGCCGCCGCCAGCCCCTCGTGGAAGCTGGCGTTCATCTCGAAGAAGCTGATCGCCGAAGTCTCGCGCCAGGGCTGCCGCAGCGTCGCCAGATGGCGCTCGCGCATCTCCGCCGCCCAGCCCTGTTCGAGCGCGAAACCCGGCTCGAGAAATACCATCGGCTCGATCAGCAGGCGGAAACGATAGCGCTCGTCATGCACGCGATGATCGCGCGGCTCCTGCAGGAAGCGCCAGCCATAGCCGGGCTTGCGCTCGACCATGTCGAGATCGGCCAGCCGCGCCAGCAGCCGCTTCATCTCCGGACGGGCGAGCCCGTAGCGCCGCATGATCTCCTGTTCGGAGAACTCGTCCTCCAGTTCGCCGGCCTCGCGCTCATGCGCCAGCCGGATCAGCGCCAACTCGACATCGTCGGGCGGGCTCGCGCCATTCTCCGACGCGGCGGGCATGCCGATCAGCTCGAGCCCGCGATGCGGATTGCGCCGCACCAGCCCGCGATCCTCCAGCCATGCGAAGGCGGCGCGCACCGGCGTGCGGGAGACGTCGAGGCGGCGCGCGATCACGCTTTCGTTGAGATGCGCGCCGGTGATCAGGCCATCCTCGCGCGCCAGATCGAGGATGCGCTCGGCGAGGTCCTGCTGCAGGCGGGAAGGCTGGGACATGAAAGGCTCTTGATTGTCTTAATTGCAGATGAAATACATTAGTAGCCGACCACAGGCCATAGGCCGGGAGAGACGACGATGATCCAGCCCTGTCCCTTCGTGGATGTTTCCGGATCGCCCTATGAGCGCGGGCGGCAGCATGGTGCGGCGGTGCCCGCGCGCGTCAAGCGCTCGATCGAACTCTATGGTGGGCAGCTCGGCGACCTCGGCTACGGACCTGAGGCCAAGACGGCCCTCATCGGCGAATTCGCCCGCGAGATCGAGGCGTTCGGCGCGCATTACATCGAGGAGATGCGCGGCATCGCCGACGGTGCGGGCGTTCCGCTCGAAGACATCGTGATGATCAACGCCCGCACCGAGGTCATCGCCAAGGCGCGGCTCGTCAAGAACAAGCCGGTCGAGGCGACCGAGGAGCTCGACGATGGCTGCACCGGCGCGATCATCCTGCCCGAGCGCAGCGCCGACGGGTCCCTGATCCACGGCCAGAACTGGGACTGGAAGGCCGAATGCGCGGAGACCGCGATCGTGCTGCGGGTGCGGCGCGACGACGGGCCGGACTTCCTGACCTTCGTCGAAGCCGGCGGCCTCGCCCGCTGCGGCATGAACGAAGCCGGGATCTGCATCACCGCCAATTACCTGGAATCCGAGCGCGACTTCACCCAGACCGGTGTGCCGCTCGCCCTGATCCGCCGCAAGGTTCTGGAGCAGGAGCATCTCGCCTTCGCGATCAAGGCCGTGGCGACGACCCCCAAGGCCTGTTCCAACAACATGATGTTGTCGACCGTGAAGGGCTTCGGCATCGATTTCGAATGCGCGCCGGACGAGGCCTTCCCGCTCTATCCGAGCGAGGGGCTGATCGTTCACGCCAATCACTGGGTCGGGCAGGTCGCGCTGACCAAGCTGCGCGACACCGGTACGCCGCGCGTGCCCGAGAGCTTCTACCGCGACTGGCGGGTGAAGAAGCTGCTCAATGAGGCCGGCGAGAAGCTGACGGTCGATGATCTGAAAGCGGCCTTCTTCGACGACTTCCTCACGCCTCATTCGGTCTGCCGCCCGCCGCGCCCGAACGACACCGGCAATCTCTCGGCGACGGTCGCGATGGTGATCTTGCAACCCGCCAAAGGGATCATGGAGGTCTGCCCGCTGCCGGCGCTGAACCGGAGCTTCACCCGCTACAGCCTGACGGACGACCCGCAGACCCTGGCGGAGGCCGCCGAATAAGACCACCGATCCAGCCGCAGCATGCCGACACAACAATGGGGAACAGGCCGATGCTTCGACTTATCCAGACGACCGCGCTAACTACGACGATCCTCGCCGCCGGCCTCGCCCTGGCGACGCCGGCAGACGCCGCGACGGCGCTGCGCGTGCAATTGCCCGCCGACATCCGCTCGATCGATCCCGGCGTCAACCGCGACCACAACACCGACGCCGTCGTGCTCCATATGGTCGAGGGGCTCGTCGCCTATGGCGAGGATGCGGCGCCGAAGCCGCTGCTCGCGGAAAAGGTCGCGATCTCCGAGGACGGCAAGCGCTACAGCTTCACGCTGCGCCAGGGCGTGACGTTCCATAACGGCGCCGAGATGACCTCGGCCGACGTGGTCTGGAGCTGGAACCGCTACATGAACCCGAAGACGGACTGGCGCTGCCTCTCCGAATTCGACGGGCGCGGGCTGGTCAAGGTCGAGAGCGTCACCGCGCCGGATCCGCGCACCGTCGTCTTCCAGCTCGACAAGCCGAGCGCGCTGTTCCTGACCTCGCTCGCCCGGACCGACTGCGCCATGACCGGCATCCTGCACAAGGATTCGGTCAAGGCCGACGGCTCCTTCGACAAGCCGATCGGAACAGGACCGTTCAAGTTCGCCGACTGGAAGCGCGGCGAATTCATCCGCCTCGAGCGCTTCGCCGATTATGCGGCGCTGCCCGGCAAGATCGACGGGCTCGGCGGCGCCAAGCGCCCGCTCGTCGACGAGCTGCGCTTCGTCGTCATCCCCGACAGCGCCACTGCCAAGGCCGCTCTGGTCAGCGGCGACATCGACGTCGTGCCCGATGTCGCCAATGCCGATGTCGCAGAGCTGAAGAAGGAGCCCAGGGTCAAGCTCTCGGTGGTTTCGCATATGGGCCTGGTCGGCCTGATCATCCAGACGCGCGACCCCGTCATGGCCAACGTCAAGCTGCGCCGCGCCGTCGCGACCGCAATCGACAAGACCGAGCTGGTCGCGAGCGTCACCGACGGGCTCGGCAAGCCCAACGGCTCGATCGTGCCGACGCTCTCGGCCTATCATGGCAAGGTTCAGGAGCAGGATGTCACCTACGACGCCGCTGCCGCCCGGAAACTGCTCGCGGAGGCCGGCTACAAGGGCGAGAAGATCGTGATGATGGCTAACAAGCGCTATCCGCAGAGCTTCAACGCCGCGGTGGTGGCGCAGCAGATGCTGCAATCGGTCGGGCTGAAGGTCGAGATCGAAGTGCTCGAATGGGCAACGCAGCTCGACCGCTACAACAAGGGCAACTACCAGATCCAGGCCTTCCCCTATTCCGGCCGGATGGACCCTTCGCTGTCCTTCGAGTCGATGACCGGCCCCAAGGACAAGCAGCCGCGCAAGCTCTGGGACAACGCGGAAGTCCAGGCTCTGCTCGACAAATCGATGATCGTCGCCGACAAGGCCGAGCGTCAGGCAATCTTCGACGAGCTGCACAGGCGCTTTCTCGCGGATGTGCCGATGGTGATGCTCTATAACGGCATCGCCGGCGGCGCCGTGGGCAAGCGCGTCAACGGCTATGTCTCCTCGCTGACCTCGCTGCCGCGGCTCTGGGAGGTCTCGCTGGCGCCGTGAACCGGCACCGGCACGCCGCCGGCCTCAGCCCATATCCTTCTCGATATGGCGCGTGATCAGGGCCGCGAGCGCCACCGTGTCGCGCCGCCTCATCGCATCGACCATGGCGTGATGATCGCGGGCGCTGGCGAGCAACGCTTCGTGCGAAGCCCAGACGGTGACGGATGAACCGCGCGAGCGGTCACGCAGGGCCCAGATCGTCTCGTCCAGAACCGGATTGCCGCATGAGGCGTACATCAGATGGTGGAAGGCGCTGTTGATCTCGCTCTGCTCGGTTCGGGTCCCCGTAGCCGCCGCCTGGCTGAAAGCGTGAGCGAGTTCGTCGAGACGGTCGATCTCCGCTTCCCCGATATGGGCGACGACGCCGGCCATGGCGCCGGCCTCCAGGATGATGCGGGTGTCACGAATGGCGCGATAGGTCGCCAGATCGATCTCGGCGACGCGGTAGCCGCGATTGGGCACGTGCTCGATCGTCTTGCGGATGGCGAGTTCCTCGAGCGCGCTGCGCACGTCGAAGCGCGTCGCCTGGAACTTCTCCTCGAGGTCGATCTGCCGCAGCCATTCGCCGGGGCGATACATGCGCAGCCGGATCGCCTGGGCGATTTCGCTGGCGAGCGCGCGCTTGGCGTCGCCAGGCCTAGCGTCGCTGGGTTTGGCGATGCCCGCTTTGGTGCCGGCGGATTTGGCGGCGACTCGCCTGGATTTCGGGGGCGCTTGCATGACGGCGTTCTAGCCCATCGCAGCGGGGGACGCACAAGCCTGTTGCACGGCTCGCCACAACGTGCAACAAAATTGGCGCCAATTATTCAGCCATATCGAGAGACGCTGCCATGACCAAAGCCGATGGGAACCCTGCCGGAGGTGCCGCAGCCAGCCAGGACGCCGCGGCGATCGCGCGCGCGCTCTACGATCTCGGCCCGACGCCCGTGATCGCCTGCAAGGCCGATCCCCGCTTCAGCTATTGCCTGTATGTGCCCAAGGACCTCGGCAAGAATGCCCAGCCGCCCGAACTCGTCGTCGCCATGCACGGCACCGGACGCGGTTTCACCGGCTATCGCGACGCCTTCCAGGAGTTCGGCCGCTGGAACAACTGCATCGTGCTGGCGCCGCTCTTTCCGATCGGCGTGCTCGGCGACGACAACCGCGACGGCTTCAAATACATGCGCGAGGGCGCGATCCGCTACGATCACGTCCTGCTCGCGATGGTGGCCGAGGTCGAGGCGCGCTACGGCGTCAGGCTGCCCCGCTTCGGCCTGTTCGGCTATTCGGGCGGCGGCCATTTCGCCCACCGCTTCCTGATGCTGCAACCGCAAAAGCTCTGGGCCTGCTCGATCGGTGCGCCGGGTTCGGTGACGCTGCTCGATCCGACACGCGACTGGTGGGTCGGCACGCGCAACATCGCCGAACTCTTCGGCTCGACGCCCGACATCGCCGCGATGAAGCAGGTCGCGGTCCAGATGATCGTCGGCGCCGCCGATCTCGAGACCTGGGAAATCACCCATAAGCCGGGCGGGCGCAACTGGATGCCCGACGCCAACCATGCCGGCACGACCCGGCCTGAACGCCTCGCCAGTCTTAAGGCATCCTTCGAGCAGGCCGGCATCGGCGTGCGCTTCGATCTTGTACCCAACATGGCCCATGACGGGCTGCGCGCCGTGCCGCGGGTCGAGGATTTCTTCGCCGAGCATCTCGCCAGGCTCCGCACAGAGGCGGCCAAGGCAGCCTGAAGGCCGCCGACGCCGCGCGCCGAAGACAACGACAACAGGGGATCACTCATGAACCGGCTTCTCGCCTCCGCCTGCCTCCTGCCACTGCTCGCCGGCCCTGCGCTGGCGCAATCGCTCACCGTCGCCGTCCAGGCCGACGTCCGCAGCATCAATCCGGGCGTCAACCGCGACGACGGCACCGACGACTTCGCCCTGCAGATGGTCGAGGGCCTCGTCGGCTATGACGAGGGCGGCACGCCGCAGCCCCTGCTCGCCGAGAAGGTGGCGGTCTCGGCCGACGGCAAGACCTACAGCTTCACCCTGCGCAGGGGCGTGAAGTTCCACAACGGCGCCGAACTCACCTCCGCCGACGTGCTGTGGAGCTGGAACCGCTACATGGACCCGAAGACCGAGTGGCGCTGCACCTCGGATTTCGACGGCCGCTCCGGCCTCAAGGTCGAGGCCGTCGAGGCGCCCGACGCGCAGACCGTCGTGATGAAGCTCGACAAGCCGAACTCGCTCTTCCTCGACAGCCTGGCCCGCACCGACTGCGCGATGACCGCGATCCTACACAAGGATTCGGTCAAGGCCGACGGCTCGTTCGACAAGCCGATCGGTACCGGCCCCTACAAGTTCGGCGAGTGGAAGCGCAGCGAGTACTTCACCATGACCGCCTTCGAGGGCTACGCCTCGCCGAAGACGGACGGCAAGGTCGACGGCTATGTCGGCTCCAAACGCCCGCTGCTCAAGGAGGTGAAGTTCCTCGTCGTCAAGGACCCCGCGACGGTGAAGGCCGGGCTGACCTCGGGCGCGATCGATCTGAGCGAGGTCCTGCCGAGCGACGTCGCCGAGATCCGCAAGCTGCCCACGCTCGAGGTCGTCACCGCCGCCACCGCCGTGCGTCACGTGCTGCTGATCCAGACGCGCGACGCCGTGATGGGCAACCAGAAGCTGCGTCAGGCGATCGCCGCCGCGCTCGACATGGACGAGGTCGTCGGCACGGCCTCGGACGGTCTGGGCCAAGCCAACACGTCGCCGATCTATTCAGGCTCCGCCTATTTCGGCGCGGTTGAAAAGCAGGGCCACAAATACGACGCCGCCCGCGCCAAGAAGCTGCTCGCGGAGGCCGGCTACAAGGGCGAGAAGATCACGATCCTCGCCAACAAGCGCCCGCGCGTGCCGAGCTTCCCGGCCGCCGTCGTCGTGCAGGCCATGCTGCAAGCGGCAAGCATCAATGCCGAGATCGAGGTGCTCGACTGGGCGACCCAGCTCGACCGCTACAACAAGGGCAACTACCAGATGCAGTCCTTCTCGTTCTCGGCGCGTTTCGACCCCGCGCTCGCCTTCGAGCAGTTCGCCGGGCCGAAGGACAAGCAGCCGCGCAAGATCTGGGACAATCCGCAGGCGCAGGAGAAGATCGACCGGTTGATGTCGGTCTCCGACCGCACGGAGCGGCAGAAGCTGGTCGACGAGCTGCACAAGGCCGTCATCGACGAGGTGCCACTGATCTTCATGTTCAACGGCGTCGACGCCATCGCCCACAGCAAGCGCATCACCGGCTTCAAGCCCTGGCAGTCGAAGCTGCGGATGTGGGAAGTCACTGCGAAGTGACGCAAAGCCTTCGCCGCTAACACCGACTTATCGCTGCAACGCGTTTTCTCGAGGCGGACCCATGTCCGCTTCGCTCGAAAATGCTCTCGAACCCGAAGGCCGCCGATGCTGCGCTTCGCCCTGACCCGGGTCGCCATGGCCCTGCCGACGCTGCTGATCGTAGCGGTGTCGGTGTTCGTCCTGATCCGACTGATCCCGGGCGATCCGGCATCGCTGATGCTGGGCGACCTCGCCACGCCGGCCTCGATCGCCGACCTGCGGGCGCGGCTCGGCCTCGACCAGAGCCTGCCGGTGCAGTTCGGCATCTGGTTCGGCAACCTGCTGAGGGGCGATCTCGGCATCTCCATCAACACGCAGGAGCCGATCCTGCCGCTGATCCTGTCGCGCTTCTGGATCAGCGCGCAGATCGTCCTGGTCGCGGTGCTCTTCGCCAGCCTGGTCGCGGTGCCGGCCGGCGTGATCGCGGCCTGGAAGCAGGACTCCGAGCTCGATCTCGGCCTCGTCGCCATCGCGACGCTCCTGCTCTCGATCCCGACCTTCTGGCTCGGCCTCCTCCTTCTGCTGCTCTTCGGGCTGAAGCTCGGCTGGCTGCCAGTCGTCGGCTATGTCTCGATCGGCGACGATCCCTGGCGCGGCGTGCTCTACCTGGTCATGCCGATCCTCACCCTGTTCCTGCACGAGATCGGCGTGCTGCTGCGCATGGCTCGGGCCTCGACCCTAGAGGTGATGCGGCTCGACTACATCACCCATGCCCGCGCCAAGGGCCTCTCGGAGATGGCGGTGCTGTGGCGCCACGCCTTCAAGAATGCCTTCGGGCCGACCTGGACGCTGATCGGCCTCGTGCTCGGCAATCTGCTCGGGGGCATCGCGGTGGTGGAAACCGTCTTCACCATCCCCGGATTGGGCCGGCTGCTGGTCGATGCGATCTTCGCGCGCGACTACCCGGTCATCCAGGGCTGCATGCTGTTCGTCGCGTTCACCTATGTGCTGGTGAACCTGGTCATTGACCTCTGCTATCCGATCTTCGACCCGAGGGTGATGGCCGAATGAAGCTCCCTCCTCTCAATGCCCTGATCGGCGGTGCGCTGATCGGCACGCTCGCGGTCGTAGCCGCCATCGGCGCGCTGTGGACGCCCTATGATCCCTTGCGGCTGTCCTTCCGCTACAAGCTCGCGCCGCCCTCCTCGATGTACTGGCTCGGCACCGACGAGTTCGGCCGCGACGTGCTCTCGCGGCTGATGGCGGGGGCTGCGACCTCGGTCTGGATCAGCATCCTGACGGTCACTCTGGCGGTCGTCCTCGGCACGGTGATCGGTCTGTTCTCGGGCTATATGCGCGGCTGGGTCGACCGGGTCGTGATGGCCTTCAACGATGCGCTGCTCGCCTTCCCAGGCATCCTGCTGGCGCTCGGCCTGCTCGCCGTGGTCGGCGCCAACAAATACGGCATCATCCTGGCACTCGGCATCGCCTACACGCCCTCCGTCGCGCGCATCGTGCGCGGAACGGTGCTGTCACTGCGCGAGAAGGAGTTCATCGCGGCCTCGCGGGTGATGGGCAATTCCGAGGGCTTCACCATGGCCCGCCACATCCTGCCGAACTGCATCGCGCCGCTGACGGTGCTGGCGACCTCGATGTTCGGCTATGTGCTGCTGGCGGAGAGTTCGCTCTCCTTCCTCGGGCTCGGCGTGCCGCCGCCGGCGCCGACCTGGGGCAACATGCTCGCCGGCTCCCGCCCCTATATCGGGCAGGCGATGTGGCTCGGCATATTCCCCGGCCTGTGCATCTCGCTGACCCTGCTCGGCATCAACCTGCTGGGCGACGCGGTCCGCGACAAGCTCGACCCGCGCATGCGAGGCGCCCGATGACCACGCCCCTGCTCGAGGTCGAGAACCTCACCCTCGCGATCAGGTCCTCCGGCCGCGAGGTCGTAAAGAGCGTCGGCTTTTCCGTTTCGCGCGGCGAGATCGTCGGCATCGTCGGCGAATCCGGTTCCGGCAAGACGCTGGCGGCGCGCGCCGTGATGGGCTTCGTGCCCCCGGCCGTGAAGCTGCTCGCGGGCTCGATCCGCTTCGACGGCGAAGAGATCACCACCATGGCGCCGAAGCGGCTGCGGGCGGTGCGCGGCGCCAAGGTCGGCATGGTCTTCCAGGAGCCGATGACCTCGCTGAACCCGTCGATGACGATCGGCCGCCAGCTCGAGGAAGGCCTCGCGCTGCACCGCAAGCTCGACGCGGCCGGCCGCCGCGCGCTGATCCTCGACATGCTTAGGCGCGTCGGCCTTACCGACCCTGAGGGCGCGCTCGACGCCTTTCCGCACCAGTTCTCCGGCGGCATGCGCCAGCGCATCATGCTGGCCTCGGTGATGCTGCTGAAGCCCGCTCTGCTGCTCGCCGACGAACCGACGACGGCGCTCGACGCGGTCGTGCAGCGCGACGTGATGGAGCTGATGGTCGGACTGACGCAGGAGAACGGCACTGCCGTGCTGCTGATCTCGCATGACCTCGGCATGGTTGCGCGCTACTGCAGCCGCATCGTCGTGATGTGCCAGGGCGAGGTGGTCGAGCAGGGCGATAGCGCCGACATCCTGGCACGACCGCAGCACCCCTATACTCGCAAGCTGCTGGCGGCGATGCCGCATCGGGGAGAGGCTCGCGACCTGCCGCAGGCGCCGACGCCGATCGTCGCGGTGCGCGATCTCGTCGTCGACTATCCCGGCCGCCAGCGCTTCTTCCGCAAGAGCGCCCCCAAGCGCGCCCTGCACGGCATCTCGCTCGAGGTGCAGCCCGGCGAGGTCGTCGCAGTCGTCGGCGGCTCCGGCTCGGGCAAGACCACGCTCGGCCAGTCGATCGCGGGGCTCGTCAAGGCGAGCGGCGGCGACATTCTCTTCGCCGGCAAACCGATCTTCAAGAGCGAAGCGGCCTATTGGGACTACCGGCTCAACTGCCAGATGGTCTTCCAGGACCCGTACTCCTCGCTCGACCCGCGCATGACGATCGGCAAGCTGGTCGCCGAGCCGCTGCGGCTGGTGCCCGGCCTGAACGCCGGCCAGAAGAAGGTCCGCGTCACCGAAGTGCTGAGCGAGGTGGGGCTGGCCGACGGCTTCGCCGAGCGCTATCCGCACGAACTCTCAGGCGGCCAGCGTCAACGCGTCGCGATCGCCCGCGCCGTGGTGCGCCGGCCGAGCTTCGTTATCGCCGACGAGCCGGTCTCGGCGCTCGACGTCACGGTGCGCGCGCAGGTACTGGAGCTGTTCGCCGAGCTGCAGCGCAAGCACGGCTTCTCCTGCCTGTTCATCAGCCATGACCTTGGCGTGGTCGAGCAGGTGGCCGACCGGGTCATCGTCATGAACGAGGGCCGGATCGTCGAGGAAGGCTCGCGGGACCAGATCTTCGACGCGCCGCAGCACGCCTATACGCGCAAGCTGCTTTCGGCCGTTCCGGGGCTGGAGAGTACCCAGGATGGCGGAGTCAGGCTGTTCTGGCGGCTGGCGGAGCCTGAGGCAGGCGCCGCGCCCGCTCGATGACTTTACCAGGGGTGAACTGACACCCTCAACGTCATCCCGGACGCAGCGCAGCGGAGATCCGGGATCCATCATAGAGCGCCGTCGTACCCTACGATGGATCCCGGAGCTGCGCCTCTGCGCGGCTTGTCCGGGATGACGCGGAGGGTGTTGGACACGCTGCGACTATCGAGAGGCCGCCACCATGAAGAACGGAATGATCGTCTGCCCGCAGCCGGAGGCCGCCGAGGCCGGGGCTGCCGTGCTGGAGCGTGGCGGCAACGCTGTCGACGCCGCGATCGCCTGCGCCTTCATGCAGGGCGTCGTCGATCCGCTGATGTCGGGCATCGGCGGCTTCGGCTCGATGCAGCTCTATATGCCGGGAAAGGGCGTCCACCAGATCGTCGAGTTCTATGCCCGCGCCTCGCTCTCCGCGACGCCGGACATGTGGGCCGACAAGCTGACAGGCCAGTCGCGCGACGGCTTCGCCTTCCTGCTCGAGGGCGGCATCAGCGAATTCGGCCATCTCGCGGTGTGCACGCCGGGCAGCGTCAAGGGCTATGACTTCGCCCTTTCCCGCTACGGCACGATGGACTGGGCCGACATCATCGCGCCCGCGATCAAGCAGGCGCGCGAGGGCGTGCTGGTGCGCCCGCATATGCACTGGTTCTGGTCGCAGGATCAGAAGAGCACGGGCCAGGTCAACACCGCCGACAAGCTGCGCTACAGCGAGACCGGCAAGCGCCTGTATTTCCGGCCCGATGGCAGCCTGAAGCGTCCGGGCGACGTCATCGCGAATCCCGACATGGCGAAGACGCTGGAGCGGCTGGCGAAGGGCAGCGCCGACCTGTTCTATCGTGGCGAGCTAGCCGAGGAGATCGCCGCCGATTTCGCTGCTCATGGCGGGCTGATCTCGCGCGAGGACCTCGCGGCCTATGAGCTTTCCCTGGCCGAGCCGATCTGGGGCTCGTATCGCGGGCATCGCATCTCGACCAGCCCGCCGCCGGCGAGCGGCCTGTCGATGCTGCAGATCCTGAACATGCTCGAGCCCTTCGCCATCGGCGAACTCACGCATGGCTCGGCCGAGCATGTGCGGCTGCTCGCGGAGGCGATGAAACGCATGACCATCGACAAGGACGCCTTCATGGGCGATCCAACCTATGTCGAGGTCCCGGTCGAGCGGCTGATCTCGAAGGAACATGCGGCCGAGCAGGCGGCGAGCATCCGCCGTGGCGAACGCGCCGATGTGAAGCGGCTGGAGCGCTCCTCCTCGCGCGAGACGACCCATGTCTCGGTCGTCGACCGGCACGGCAATGCGGTGGCGCTGACGCATACGCTGGGCTCGCCCTCGGGCGCGATCACGGAAGGGCTTGGCTTCATCTACAACGGCACGATGAGCCGCTTCGACCCGCGCCCCGGTCGCGCCGGCTCGATCGCACCAGGCAAGCGCCGCTCCTCCTCCGCGGCGCCGACCATCGTCTTCAAGGACGACAAGCCCTTCATCGTGATGGGCGCGCCAGGCGGCAGCTACATCGCCCCGGCCATGGCGCAGGGCGTGATGAACGTGATCGATTTCGGCATGGGCATGCTGGAGGCGGTCGCGGCGCCGCGCATCGTCGCCGTCTCCAACAGCATCGACATCTCGAACCGCATCCGGCGCAGCGTCGGCGAGGAGCTCACCTCGATGGGCTACGATGTGAAGCGCTCTGCTCAGAGCTATCCTTTCGCAGCCCTGCACGGCATCCGCATCGAGGATGGAGTGTGCTCCGGCGGCGCCGACCCCCAGCGCGACGGCATGGCGATCTCGGTGCCTGCGAAGTAGAGGCTGCTGATTTTTGCGGAACCACGCGGTCATCCCGGGCTTGACCCGGGATCCGTTCCGGAGCGCTTCCGATCAAGGTTCAGGCATGGATCCCGGATCTCCGCTTCGCTGCGTCCGGGATGACACGCGCATCGATGAGACGTTACAGCCCGCCCCGGATCACGGCAGGTCGATGATCTCGACCCAGTTGGGGTTCTTGCCGAGCGCGATCTTCTGAAGCTCCTTCAGCGCGCCGGTTTCCGGGTCGATGGCGTAGAGCGTCGCCGAGTTCGATTTCTGGCCGGCCGCGACCAGG
This sequence comes from Allobosea sp. GW822-FHT03F07, assembly GCF_058801345.1. NCBI lineage: Bacteria > Pseudomonadati > Pseudomonadota > Alphaproteobacteria > Hyphomicrobiales > Alloboseaceae > Allobosea > Allobosea sp. GW822-FHT03F07. Next base: position 109,699 of record NZ_JBXAND010000004.1, on the reverse strand, counting down.
AAGCGCCCGCGCGGATCGATGTTGAAGCCGCGCGGCTGGGTTTCCGTGGCGAAGTTGCCGGCCGGTGTCAGGGCGCCGGTTTCGCCATCGACCTTGAAGGCGGCGATGGTGTTCGATGTGCGCTCCGAGGCATAGAGGAAGCGTCCATCCGGCGTGATGCGGATCTCGGCCGCGGCTGGCGCTCCGCCGTCGAACCCGGCCGGCACGATGCTGACGCTGCCGAGCTTCGACAGCATGCCCTTGGCCGGATCGAAACGGTGGCTGTCCACGGTGCCGTCGAGCTCGTTGACGAGGTAGAGGAAGCGGTCGTTCGGGTGGAAGACGAAATGGCGCGGCCCGGCGCCCTGCTTGGTCTCGACGAAGGCCGGCTCGTTGGCCGCGACCTTCCCGGTCGCGGCGTCGAAGCGGAATTGCAACAGGACGTCGCCGCCGAGATTGCTGGCGAAGAGATGCCGGTTCGAGCGGTCGGTCAGGATCGCATGGGCGTGCTTGCGCGTCTCGACGACCTGCACCGGCTCGCCCTGGGCGAAGCCCTGCGGGCCGATCGGATTGATGGCGATCTTGTGGCCCGTATAGGAGGCGCTGAGCAGGAAGCGGCCCGTCCGGTCTGTCGCGACATAGGCCATGTTGTCCGGCAGCGGCACGGTCGAGAGCAGGTCGAGCTTGCCGCTCTGCTGGTCGATGGCGAAGGAACTGACAGAGAAGGGCTGCGAGCGCAGCGAAACGTAGAGATGCCGACGGTCCGGCGAGATCGCCATCGGCATCGCGGTGCCCCCGACGGCGACCGTCTCGACCGGCTTCAGCTGACGGGCCGAGGCGTCGAGTTCCAGCACGCTGATCTCGCGGCTGTCGGCATTCGAGACATAGACGATGGTCTTCGCGGCGGCGGGCATGACGCCCATGATGAGCGCAAGCAGCGCCGCTGCGCCAGTGTTCTTCCTCGACATCGTATTCCCCCTGTTGGTCATTCGTCCGTCCTGGCTGGCGGCGTGACCTTGAGGGGCGATTATTCGGAGCCGGATCGGAGGCGGATAGCTCAAAGGGCGTATCGACCGATCCAATCGGCGCATCGTGAGAGCGGCTCGCCTCGCCAAAGCAAAACGCCGCCGCACCGATGGGAGCGACGGCGTCGATAATTCTCTCGAAAGAGCCTCAGGCGGCGGCGCGCTCGCGCGTCGCGAAGTCGCTCTTGTCCAGCCTGGCGACGAGGGCGGCGAGTTCCGCCGTCTCGCTCTCGGTGAGATCGGTCAGCGGCGTGCGCACCGAGCCGGAATCGCGCCCGATCACCTTCATGCCGGCCTTGATGATCGAGACGGCATAGCCGCGCTTGCGGTTGCGGATCGCGATCAGCGGCAGGATGAAGTCGCGCAGGCCCGCCTGCACCAGATCGCGGTCGCGGCGGCGCACGGCGTCGTAGAACCTGGTCGAGAACTGCGGAACGAAGTTGAACACCGCCGAGGAATAGGTGGTCACGCCCATTTCGAGATAGGGCAAGGCGAAGGTCTCGGCCGTCGGCAGGCCGCCGATATAGGTCAGGCGGTCGCCCATGCGCAGATGGATGCGCGTCATCAGCTCGATATCGCCGATGCCGTCCTTGTAGCCGACGAGGTTGGGATTGCGCTCGCAGAGCTTCGCCAGCGTCTCTTCGGTGATGACGGCATTGTCGCGATTATAGACGATGACGCCGAGCTTCGTTGCCTTGCAGACAGCCTCGATATGGGCGGCAAGCCCCTCCTGCTCGGAGAAGACGAGATAGGGCGGCAGCAGCAGGATGCCGTCGGCGCCGGCCTGCTCGACGCCCGCAGCAAGTTCCGTCGCGATCTGCGTGCCATGGCCGACACCGGCGAGCACCGGCACACGGCCACGGGTCTCGGCCACGGCGGTGGCCACCACCTTCACCACCTCGGCTGGGGAGAGCGAGAAGAACTCGCCCGTACCGCCGGCTGCAAAGAGGCCGGCGACCTCATAGCCGCAAAGCCAGTCGAGATTGGAGCGGTAGCGCGACTCGTCGAAGGCGTTGCCGGCGGTGAAGGGCGTGACGGGAAAGGAGAGCAGGCCGTTGCCGATATGGCGCGCCATCTCCTGCGGGGTCATCTTGCTCATGTCGGCTCCTTCGCTGAATGCAGCGAAGGAGTAGATCAAGAACGATGCCGAAAGTGACCAAACACTGTATCGGCCGATGCAATCATTGGATCGCCCTGCAGGATCTTCACCGGCTCCTGCGCCATGCGCTTCGCCAGTGAGGCGACGATCGGCACGAGCGGATTGTCGTTGTCCTCGCGGCTGACGAAGAAGAGCTCGGCCGGGCGCTGCCGCGGCAGGTCGACCGGACGCAGGGCGACGCCGCTGAAATGCAGGTTCATCGCGGCCTCAGGAACCAGCGCGACGCCAACGCCGGAATGGACCATCGCCAGGATCGAATGGATCTGGGCGAGATGCTGGACATAGTTCGGTACGAGGCCTGCCCGCGAGAACAGCTCGACGAGCAGATCATGGAAGTAGCGGGCCTCATAGGGCGCGTACATCACGAAGGGCTCGGCTGCGAGATCCTCGATCGCGATCGTTCTGGAACGCGCCAAAGCGTGGCCGGCGTTGACCGCCGCGATCAGCGGCTCGGCCATGACGCGAAAGGCGCTCAAGCCGGTGCGCGGGATCGGCGGCCGCAGCAGGCCGATATCGATCTCGCCGGAATCGAGCCGCTTGAGCTGGTCGCCGCTGACCATCTCCTTCAGGGAAATCTCGACATCGGGCATCTCTCGCCGGCAGGCTGCGACCAGTTCCGGCACATAGGAATAGGCCGAGGTCGCGGTGAAGCCGATATTGATCGAGCCAGCCTTGCCGTTGGCGACGCGTTTGGCCAGCAGCGCCGCGCTCTCGGCGAGCTTGAGCAGGCGGCGCGCCTCGGCCAGGAAGCTCTGGCCGGCGGGGGTGAGCTTCACCGTCCGGTTACTGCGCTCCAGCAGCACGACGTCGAGAACGCGCTCAAGGATCTGGATCTGCCGGCTGAGCGGCGGCTGCGTCATGTTGAGGCGCAGCGCCGCCCGGCCGAAATGCAGCTCCTCGGCGACGGCGACGAAGCAGCGTAGCTGGCTCAGTTCGAACATCCCCAGCCTTTCCCACGCCGCCCGCGGTCCGGCATCGCCGCAGCGTCTCTCAGTTTTGGATGGTGATCCCGGCCTTGTCGATGATCCCCTTGAACTTGGCGATCTCGGATTGCGCCTTGGCCCTGGCCTGTTCGCCGGTCGAGGGCGTCGCAGCCGCACCCAGTTCCTCGAAGCGGGCGACAACAGCGGGGTCCTTCAGCACTTCTTGCATCTCGGTGGTGAGCTTGTCGCAGATCTCCTTCGGAGTGCCCTTGGGGGCCAGGAAACCGTTCCAGGAGCTGACGTCGAAGCCCGGCAAGGTCTCGGCCAGCGTCGGGATTTCCGGGGCGATCTTGGCGCGCTCGGTCGAGGTGACCGCGAGCCCGCGCAGCGTGCCGGCCTTGTAGTGCGGATAGGGCGAGGTGAAGTTGTCGAAGGAGATCTTGACGTTGCCGGCGATGAGGTCCTGCACCAGCGCGCCCGAGGAGCGGTAAGTGACATGCTGCATCTTCACGCCCGCGAGCTGCATGAACAGTTCCCCCGACAGGTGGATCGAGGTGCCTATCCCTGAGGACCCAAAATTCTCCTTGCCCGGATTGGCCTTCAGATAGGCGATGAGCTCGTTGACGTTCTGTGCCGGGATCGACGGATGGATGCAGAGGAAATTCGGCTGCGAGGAGGCCAGCGAGAGGAACTCGAAATCCTCGAACGGCTTGAAGGGCAGCTTCTCCTTGTAGAGGTTCGGGTTGATGCCGTGAGTCGACGGCGTGGTCATGCCGATGGTGTAGCCGTCCGGCGTGGCATGGGAGAGCGCAGCGACCCCCGTGTTGCCGCCCGCCCCGGCGCGGTTCTCGATGATGAAGCCCTTGCCCATTTTCTGCGTCAGCTTCTCGCAGATGATGCGGCCAACCAGATCGGTCGTGCCGCCGGCGCCGAAGGGAACGATGACCGTCACGGGCTTGGCCGGATAGGCTTGCGCGAAGCCGTTGCGCGAAACCATCGGCGCGGCGAGCGCGCCGCCGGCAAGGCTGAGCGCCGCACGGCGCGTGATCGATCGACTCATCGTTCCCCTCCCAGGATATGTCGCGGCTTTTGCCGTCTAACCGCCAGACTAGGCGCGGGCGCGGCCCGGACAAGTCCCTTGGCGCTATCGTGCGATCCAAAAAAGGTATGGTTCCATTGCCAATCTAACTCACCAGCGCATCATGCCCGGCCTATCCTGCCGAGGAGAAGGCAGCTTTCAAGACTGTCTGCGATGATGGCCGGCAGGCCCGTCCGCACCCACAGGAGGACACGACAGATGAGCCGATTCCCACTCCCGTTCCGTTTGTCCGCAGGCTCGATGAAGAGCCTCGCCATCGCGATGCTCGCAGGCGTCGCACTCGCGGCCCAGCCCGCGGTCGCGCAGAATTTCGAGCGCCCCGTGCGGCTCGTCGTGCCGTTCGCGCCGGGCGGCACTTCCGATATCCTCGCCCGCCTGATCGGGCCCAAGCTCTCGACCGCGATCGGCCAGCCCGTGGTGATCGAGAACAAGCCGGGCGCGGCCGGCAATCTCGGCGCCGATGCCGTCGCCAAGGCTCCTGCCGACGGGCATACGCTGCTCCTGATGGATGTCGGCTCGCTGGCAACCGCGCCGAGCCTGTTCTCGGACCTGACCTATGATCCGGCCAAGGACCTCGCGCCGGTCTCCATGGTGATGTTCGGACCTTACGTGCTCGCCGTGCATGAGTCCGTCCCGGCCAAGACCGCGCAGGAACTGGTCGCCTACGCCAAGGCGAACCCGAATAAACTCGCGATCGCCAATTCCGGCGTCGGCGCCGCCAATCACATCACGGCCGTGCAGATGGCCAGGGAACTCGGGATCACCTGGAAGAACGTGCCCTATAAGGGCGGCGCGGCGGCCTCGCGCGCAGTCGTCTCGGGCGAGAGCGGAGTCATCATCAATGGCTCGACCGCGACGCTGCCCTTCGTCTCCAACAAGCAACTCGTCGGCCTGGCCGTCACCGGCGAGGAACGCGTGGCAGGGCTACCGACCTTCAAGGAGGCCGGCTTGCCCGGCGGCGACGCCGGCACCTGGCAGGGCATCCTGACGCGGGCCGGCACGCCGCCCGCAATGGTCACGCGGCTGAATACCGAGATCGGCAAGATCCTGCAGGACCCCGACATCAAGGCCAAGATCGCCGAGCAGGGCGGCGTGGTGAAAGCCGGCTCCCCCGCCGAATTCTCGGCCTGGCTGCAGGATGCCACCGCGCGTTGGGGCGGCATCATTAAGGAAGCCGGCATCAAGGGCAGCTAAGTGAGTGCTCCTGTGACCCGTTTGCGGATCGATTGGCGCGACCTCCTGCTCGGGCTGTTCCTGGTCGGGGTCGCGGCAGGCGCCCTTTTCGCCACCCGCCACCTCGCCGTCGGCCACGCCGCCGATATGGGCCCGGGCTACATGCCCCGCGTCGTCTCGCTGGCACTGCTCGGCTTCGGCCTGTTCTTCTGCGCGCGCGGCGTCTGGCGCGCGGGCGCGGCGCTGGCGATCGAGCCGGTGCTGCTGCGGCCGCTGCTGGCGATCCTCGGCTCTGTCGGCGTCTTCGCGCTGACGGCGGAGCGGCTGGGGCTCGCCATCGCCGCCGTCGTCACCGTGATCCTCGCCAGCTTCGCCACGCGCGAGGGGCGGCTGCGCGAAACGGTTCCCTTCGCGGTGCTGCTCTCGGGCGCGGCCGTGCTCCTCTTCATCAAGGTCCTGGCGCTGCCGGTGCCCGTCTGGCCGCGCTGAAGGCTGTCTCGCCATGGAACTGTTCGACAATCTGCTGATGGGGCTGTCGACAGCCCTCGAACTCAACAATCTCGGCCTGTGCCTGCTCGGCGTGCTGATCGGCACCGCGATCGGCGTGCTGCCGGGCATCGGGCCGATCCCGACGGTCGCCCTCCTGCTGCCCTTCACCTTCGGGCTCAATCCGGCAGGCGCCATGATCATGCTCGCCGGCATCTTCTACGGCGCGCAATATGGCGGCTCGACCACGGCCATTCTTGTCAACGTCCCCGGTGAAACCTCCTCGGTCGTGACCTGCCTCGACGGCCACGAGATGGCCAAGCAGGGCAAGGCCGGCACGGCGCTCGCCATCGCCGCGATCGCCTCCTTCTTCGCCGGAACGGTGGCGACGGTCGTGATCGCGCTGATGAGCGTGCCGCTCTCAGTGCTGGCGCTCAAATTCACCGCGGTCGAGTATTTCAGCCTGCTCGTGCTCGGCCTGATCGCCGCCGTCGTGCTGGCGCATGGCTCGGTCGCGAAGTCGCTGGCCATGGTGCTGCTCGGCCTGCTGCTCGGGCTCGTCGGCATCGATGTCTCATCCGGCGCCGCGCGCATGACCTTCGGCATCGCGGAGCTTTCCGATGGGCTCGACTTCGTACCCATTGCGATGGGCCTGTTCGGCCTCGGCGAGATCATCGCCAATCTGGAGCGGCCGGCCGAGCGCCGCGTCGTCAGCCAGAAGGTCCGCGACCTGATCCCGAGGCGGGCCGATCTGCGCGCCGCTTTCCCCGCCATGCTGCGCGGCACCGCGCTGGGCTCGGTGCTCGGCGTACTGCCCGGTGGCGGCGCGGCGCTTCCGCCCTTCTCCTCCTATGCGCTGGAGAAGAAGCTGGCAAAGGACCCCTCCCGCTTCGGCAAGGGCGCGATCGAGGGCGTGGCCGGACCCGAAGCCGCCAACAATGCCGGCGCGCAGACGAGCTTCATCCCGCTGCTGACGCTCGGCATTCCGGCGAACGCGCTGATGGCGCTGATGATCGGCGCGCTGATGATGCAGGGCATCCAGCCCGGGCCGCAAATCATGACCGAACAGCCCAAGCTGGTCTGGGGCGTGATCGCCTCGATGTGGGTCGGCAACCTGATGCTGCTGGTGATCAACCTGCCGCTGATCGGCCTTTGGGTCTCGATGCTGAAGATCCCCTATCGACTGCTCTTCCCGGCGATCGTGCTGTTCTGCTGCATCGGCACCTATGGCATCGCCAACAGCCTGTTCAATGTCTGGCTGATGCTCGGCTGCGCCGGCATCGGCTATTTCTTCATCAAGATCGGCGTCGAGCCGGCGCCGCTGCTGCTCGGCCTCGTGCTCGGGCCGCAGCTCGAGGAGAATTTCCGCCGCGCCATGCTGCTCTCGGACGGCCATTTCTCGGTCTTCCTGTCGCGCCCGATCAGCGCGGTGCTGCTGGCCGTGGTCGCGGTGCTGCTGCTGGCGATGATGTCGCCGGCCGTAATGCGCAACCGCAAGGAGGCGCTCGCGGAGTAGGTCTGCCCCCAAACTCAGAAACGGAGCATGTCGAATTGGGCATGGTCGGCGTCAGCCGGCTCGCTTAGATACGCAGCGCCCGTGACCGCGATCCGGCGAGCCTCGCCGGCAGTGGTCTCTCGCGCACGTTCGTTCGACGATGGACCTTTCAGTAATGCCGACCAGCCTCGACTCGCCTATCGCCACCGGAACCAATACGGATTTCGACCTTGTGGTGATCGGCGCCTCCTATGCCGGCGTCGGGGTCGTCGCCGCGGCGCGGGAAGCCGGCTTCACCGGACGCATTGCGCTCGTCGGAGACGAGACGGAGCTGCCCTATCAGAGACCGCCGTTGTCGAAGGGCTTCCTGCTCGGCAAGGCCGGGGCCAACCTGCCGCTGAAGGCCGCATCCTTCTACGAGGAGGCCGGAATCGACTTCATCGCCGGGCGCCGCGCCGTCGCGCTCGATCGGCCGGCGCGGCGGGTTCTCCTCGACGATGGCTCCGCGCTGCACTTCGAAACATTGGCGCTGACGACCGGCGCACGCGCCGCCGCCTTGCGCTGCCCCGGTTCGGAGCTGGATGGCGTCGTCTCGCTGCGCTCGCTCGGGGATGCCCAGGCCCTGAGCGAAAGGCTCGGCGCGGCCAACTCCATCGTCATCATCGGCGGCGGCTTCATCGGGCTCGAGGCGGCTTCCGCCGCGATCGCGCTCGGCAAGCAGGTCACGGTGGTGGAAGCCGGGCCGCGCCTGATCGGCCACGCCGTCGCTCCCGAGATCTCGGCCTATATGCACAGCGTCCATGCCGGGCACGGCGTCGCGATCCGGCTCGCGACGATGGTCGAGCGAATCGAGGGCGAGAACGGCCGGGCGACCGCCGCGGTCTGCGATGACGGCACACGACTACCCTGCGACCTCGTGCTCTCGGCGGTCGGCGCCGTACCGAACACCGAACTGGCGGCAGCTGCCGGGCTGGACATTCAGGACGGCATTGTCGTCGACGAGTTTTGCCGCACCTCCGACCCGACGATCTTCGCGGCGGGCGACTGCACCAGCCATCCCAGCTTCTTTGCCGGGCGCCGCCTGCGGCTCAGCTCCGTCCAGAACGCGCATGACCAGGGTCGCGCGGCCGGCAGCATCATTGCCGGGCGGCCGGAGGCCTATCGGGCCGTGCCGTGGTTCTGGTCGGACCAATATGACGTGAAGCTGCAGATGGTCGGCCTCGCCAATGGTGGCAGCACCGATGTCCTGCGCGGCTCGGTCGCTGATGGGCGCTTCTCGCTGTTCCGCTATGAGGGCGACCGGCTGGCGGCGATCGAAAGCATCAACAAGCCGGCCGACCACATGATGGGTCGCCGGCTGATCGCCGCCGGGCGCTGGCCGACGCCCGAGCAGGCGGCTGATCCGGGCTTCGACCTGCGCTCGCTGGCCTGACCAGCCGGCCGAAAAAAGCCGCTTGCCAGGCCCGGAGAATGAGAGTGCGATGGCACGGGGCTCAGACCAGCCTTGCGATGGAGAAGACCATGCTGAGGAACGCCATTCTTGCATCCGCATCCCTCTTCGCACTGACGATGCTGCCGGTGACGCCAGCCGCCGCGCTGACGATGAAGGAATGCAGCGCCAAGTATCAGGACGCCAAGAAGGCCAACACGCTCAAGGGCCAGAAGTGGAACGATTTCCGCAAGGCTCAGTGCGGCGACGATGACGCCGACGACAACGAGGCGGCGGCGGCCGTGACCGAGCCCGCAGCACCGGCGGCGACACCTGCGGCAAAGCCGGCCGGCAAAGCCAAGGCCGCCGTCTTCCCGAAGGCGGTTTCGCAGAAATATTCCGACCAGTCCGCCGGCAAGGCACGCCTCAAGACCTGCGCCGACCAGTACAACGCCAATAAGGCCGCCAACGCCAATGGCGAGCTGAAATGGATCGAGAAGGGCGGCGGCTACTGGAGCCAGTGCAACGCCAAGCTTAAGAGCTGAGGCGCTCCGGCATTACAGCGGAGCGTCAGACTAGCTCTTCGCCGAACCACCACCGTCATCCCCGGCTTGCCCGGGATGACGGCGCTTATTGGACAACGACCTGAGGGCGTCGGCGCCAGGGCGGGCTCTCCCCTCAGTCCGCCAGCGAGGCGCGGGCCTGCGTGTATTCGGCGAGCAGCCTCGCACCCAGTTCGGCCACGCTCGGCACATCCTCGATCGAGCCCGCGCCCTGCCCGGCCGACCAGATCGTCTTCCAGACCTTGGCCTCGTTGCCGAGATCGAGCTTGCCGTGAGAGATCAGGTTGTCCGGGTCGAGACCCGCCGCCTTGATGCTCTCGCGCATGAAGTTGGCGTTCACGCCGCTGATCGCGGGCGTGTAGAGGATGTCGGCCGCGCGCGTCTTCAGCAGCATCGCCTTATAGGCGGGATCGGCCATGCTCTCGGCTGTCGCGATGAAGCGCGTACCGAGATAGGCGAGATCGGCGCCCATCAACTGTGCCGCGGCGATCTGCGCGCCGTTCGAGATCGCGCCGGCAAGCACGATCGTACCGGAAAAGAAGCGCCTGATTTCCGACACCAGCGCGAAGGGACTGATCGTGCCGGCATGGCCGCCGGCGCCGGCCGCGACCGCGATGATGCCGTCGACGCCGGCCGCGGCCGCCTTCTCGGCGTGGCGCAGGCTGATAACGTCGTGGAACACCACGCCGCCGTAGCCATGCACCGCCTTGACCAGATCCGGCACCGCGCCGAGCGAGGTGATCACCAGTGGGACCTTGTGCTTCGCCGTGATCGCCAGATCCTGCTCGAGGCGCGGATTCGAGCGGTGGACGATCAGGTTCACGCCGAAAGGCGCGGCATCGGGAATGCCGGCGAGGCGTCCCTCGATCTCACCCAGCCAAGCGGCATAGCCTTCGCTCGTACGCTGATTCAGCGCCGGAAAAGTGCCGAGGATGCCGGCCTTGCAGGTCTCGACCACGAGATCAGGGCCCGAGACCAGGAACATCGGCGAGGCGATGGCGGGAAGGCGCAGGCGCCCGGCGAGCGAGGCAGGTAGCGGCACGATTCGATCTCCCAGCATCTCGTTTTCTTGGTGGTCCGTCGCTCCTACCAGCGCACAGCCTGATGTGGAACCCGCTGCAGGGCGGCATCGCGCGCGACGCGCTTGCCAAATGCCCCGGGCTGCGCGAGTGCGGATAGACGAAACCCAATCGAAGCCGGCCGACGCTTCAGACGACCCTTGGAGACAGCGACGTGAGCCACCCGAACCAGCGTGATTTCGAGCAGCCCGGCCGCTCGGTGGTGATGGGCCGGCGCGGCATGGCCGCGACCTCTCACCCGACCTCGACGCTCGCCGCGATCAACATCCTGCAGGCGGGCGGCAATGCGATCGATGCCGCGGTCGCCGCCTGCGCCGTGCAATGCGTGGTCGAGCCGGGCTCGACCGGCATCGGCGGCGACTGCTTCGTGCTGCTGGCCAAGGGCGGCAGCGACAAGGTCATCGCCTATGACGGCTCGGGCCGGGCGCCGGCGGCCGCGACGCTGGACTGGTATCTCGAGCATGGCTTCACCGAAATCCCGCGCCAGTCGCCGCATGCGGTGACCGTGCCGGGCTCGGTCGAGGCCTGGGCGACGCTGGTCAAGGATCATGGCAAGCTGCCGCTCGCAAAACTGCTGGAGCCGGCGATCGCGCTCGCCCGCGACGGCTATGCGGTGGCGCCGCGCGTCGCGGCCGACTGGGCCGGCCAGGCCGCCCTGATGGCGAAGGACCCGCATGCGGCCCGCGTCTTCCTGCCGGGCGGGCGGGCGCCGGCAGCCGGCGAGGTCCACCATCAGCGAGAGCTCGCGACGACGCTCCAGGCCATCGCCGAGCGCGGCCCCGCGGCCTTCTACGAAGGCGAAATCGCCCAGGACATGGTGCACCGCCTGCGCGAGCTCGGCGGGCTGCACACGCTGGAAGACTTCAAGGCGGCGAAGGGCGGCTATGTCACGCCGATCAAGACCAGCTTCCGCGGCTACGAGGTGCATGAGTGCCCCCCGGCCGGCCAGGGCGTGATCGCGCTGATGATCCTCAACATCCTCTCGGGCTTCGAGCCGGGAACCGATCCCCTCTCGGCCGACCGGCTGCATGTCGAGATCGAGGCCTCGCGGCTGGCCTATTCCGTGCGCGACGCGGTGCTGGCCGATCCGGGCCAGAGCGAGGTGCCGCTGGACTGGCTGCTGTCGGAGGAACTCGCGGCGGAGTTGCGCAGCAAGATCGACCTGAAGCAGGCGATCAAGGAGTTGCCCTCCTTCTCCGCCTCGGCTGTCGAGCATGCCGATACCGTCTATATCAGCGTCGTCGACGGCGACGGGATGGCGGTCAGCTTCATCAACTCGATCTTCAACCCCTATGGCGCTGCGCTGGTCGCGCCCAAGAGCGGCGTGCTGCTGCACAACCGCGGCCAGGGCTTCGTGCTGAAGCCCGGCCACCCCAACGCGATCGCGCCGCGCAAGCGCCCGCTGCACACGATCATCCCGGGCATGATGACGCGGAACGGCAAGGTCAGCCTGTCCTTTGGTGTGATGGGCGGCCATTACCAGGCGATGGGCCACGCCCATCTCGTCAGCAAGCTGGTCGATTACGGGCTCGACCTGCAGACCGCGATCTCGCTGCCGCGGGTCTTCCCGCGCCCGGGGCAGACCGCGATCGAGGCGGAAAAGACGCTGCCGGCGGCCGTGCGCGCCGAACTGGAGCGACGCGGCTTCACCTTCACGGCGCCCGGCGCCGCGATCGGCGGCGGCCAGGCCATCGCGATCGATCACGAGACCGGCGTCCTGCTCGCGGGTTCCGACCACCGCAAGGACGGCTGCGCGCTGGGGTGGTGAAATACCCTAGTAAGCTCTTATCATGACGAGACGTGCACTCCGGAACGTCTCGTATATAAGGCGCCGTGGGCACTCACGTCCGGAGGAACTTATCTAGTGCTCATCGACCACTTGAGTTCTAATATTGAAGTATTTATCGAGCATGTCCCGCTCTAAAGAATCATGTTGATGTTCAATTAGACCTTTCACGCTTGGATTGACGAAAATTCTTATCGGAGCGGCGAATATAGATAACTCAGCAAATATGCTGTCTGAAATGTGGGAGCACTGCGAGAAACTATACTCTCTCCCGCTTTTTATATCGACAAATTCGATAGGTCGAACAGATGATTTTCCCCATGGGATATCAATTAGTACATCAAGCTTGGAAGCTTCTACGCCTCTGATTTTTAATGCAGAAACTAAACTTTCTCTAAGCTTTGCGACACTGGCCCATCTAATTTTTGAGTTCTCCTGCGTCGTTCTTTCAGGGCGAACTATGATTGATTCGAACACGTTAATTGACGAAGACATTCCGCTTGGAAGGTCATCATCCCTACTAAAGCTGTACAGCAATTCGTATTTATTAATGTTCCTTGGCTCAGAATGGACTTGTAGCAATCTTATTAGAGCCAACTGATCGTCATTGGAAAGATTCTGCTCCTTAACTGATCTTTCATATAAATCTGAAAATATACTTTCGATAACATATTGTTCCGTTTTCGCGGATTTCATTTCCCCGATTAGACTGATAAGTTTTTGCTTATCATTTCTGACGCAAACATCAATAAATCTATGAAACATTGCGAATATTGTTCGAACATTTTGGTGCCAATATACATCCTTAAGCATCTGACACTGAAGTAGAAGAAATCCCTCTACTGACGACGAGTAATTTCTATCAAATATCAAGCGTGAACTTTCATGCTTGAAATACATAGATTGAATTATATTTCCCGGCAAAAATCCCTGTCCGTACGCAACTCCGCAGTGATAGGAATCACGCTTTAAATAATCTATCTTGTCACAATCAATCGTTCCATCAATAATACTTGATAATTTTTTACGCCTGCCAAGCAGAATGTTCTCCAGTTCTGTGACAATCGCCTCGCTAAAATCAGACTCCAATATACGTGATATTTGAAGATCATTCTTGATGATATCAATCGAATTTTGGCTATGGCTTGCGATCGCTCTTAGCTCTCGATCCTCCGAATATCGGCTTGCAACATAATGCTCTATAACATGAGCGAAAGGATAATGTCCAATATCATGCACCATACTAGAGACGATAAGGGCAACAGTTTCTGTTTCTGACACATCTGAATAAAACGAATTATCAGTGCAGAGGCGTTCGATTGCCTTTGTCGTCGCATCAAAAACGCCCAAACTGTGCTCAAACCGATTATGAGTGGCGCCCGGATATTGCCACTCACAGAAAGATAACTGCTTGATGTTTTTCAATTTTTGGAAAGCACCGGTGTCGACTATGTTCTTGATGCTGCTTCCAAGCTTGACGCTGCCGTTCACCGGTATAGAAATTGTATCATCTTCATTCGAATTGATATCTAGGAAGCGATCGATGCGCGTTACCAAATAACTGGGATCAAAAACAAAGTTAAGGCGGTCCCGGATTTTTTTCCAATCAGACAGTCGTCCGGCCTCAACTTCGGATGATAATCTTAGGTATTCTTGTATTTGCTTCTGTGAAGCGTCGGAAAAGAAGCACGGTTGCATGTATCCAAGGAGTTGACCGAAGGCTTTGAGATCATACACTGCTCCCGCCTGAGAAACAGTCGCCCTACTGGCCGCTCGCTGGTGCCGCGGAAGCGCTTCCACCGGCTTAAAGCGGACAGCTCCCTTGTCCTCTGTAACTGGTTCGCTCCCGGTTCGCCTATGACCTGAGCCAAAATCAATCAACATTATGCCGTTAGCGAACACCTCATTCGATATCATAATGTTATCTTGATGAGCGTCACAATGCACCCTTCCATGCCTATGGATGTAATCAAATACATCGACTAATAGTCGAATTACATAAGAACCCTCCGCGAAACTCAATGCATTTTCGGCTTTCTTAAATTCGTAAAACGTTGACCCATCAAAAAAATTTGAAACTAAATATGGGAACGAGCCTTCAAGGCTACAATCAAAAATTTTTTGTATGCAATTGTGATTTAGCGGCAATAGTATTTTTGCTTCCTTTTCAATTTTTTGTCTTGCATCATCAAGTTCATTATCAATCAAACCTGGCTTTACTGTTTTGATGCAATACTTATAACTTGAATTTCTCCCCTCTGCTTCAAATGCAATCCCATTCTTTCCCTCGCCAATAATTCGCTTCACTTCATAGTTAGGCGCGAGATGGCGTGACAATTCTTCGATGTAGGCCTTAGGCAATTCATCCAACCGCATTTTCTTCAGCTCTCCCCATTTAGGGCATGCTAGCGGAGACTTGACCTAATGCAAGTAACTGATGCGCTTGTTTTATGAGTCCATCTTCAGCGCCGCGATGAAGGCTTCCTGCGGGATTTCGACCTTGCCGAACTGCCGCATCTTCTTCTTGCCTTCCTTCTGCTTCTCCAGAAGCTTGCGCTTGCGGGTCGCGTCGCCGCCATAGCATTTGGCGGTGACGTCCTTGCGCAGCGCCCGGATGGTCTCGCGGGCGATGATCTTGCCGCCGATCGCCGCTTGCACCGGGATCTGGAACATGTGCGGCGGGATCAGCTCCTTCAGCTTCTCGCACATGGCGCGGCCGCGCGCCTCGGCGCGGGTGCGGTGGACCAGCATCGAGAGCGCATCGACCGGCTCGGCATTGACCAGGATCGACATGCGCACGAGGTCGCCCTCGCGGTAATCGGTGATGTTGTAGTCGAAGGAGGCATAGCCCTTCGAGATCGACTTCAGCCGGTCGTAGAAGTCGAACACGACCTCGTTCAAAGGCAGGTCGTAGACCACCTTGGCGCGGCTACCGACATAGCCGAGGTCGATCTGCAGGCCGCGCCGGTCCTGGCAGAGCTTGAGGACCGAGCCGAGATATTCGTCGGGCGTAAAGATCGTCGCGCGGATCCAGGGCTCCTCGATCGCCTCGATCTTCATGACGTCCGGCATGTCGGCCGGATTGTGAAGTTCCAGCGTCGTGCCGTCGCGCAGCTTGAGATGGTAGACGACGGACGGGGCCGTCGAGATCAGGTTGAGGTTGAACTCGCGCTCGAGCCGCTCCTGGATGATCTCCAGATGGAGCAGGCCGAGGAAGCCGCAGCGGAAGCCGAAGCCGAGCGCGGCCGAGGTCTCCATCTCGTAGGAGAACGAGGCGTCGTTCAAGCGCAGCTTCGCCATCGCCCCGCGCAGCAGTTCGAAATCGGCGGCGTCGACCGGAAAGATGCCGCAGAACACCACCGGCTGAACCGGCTTGAAGCCCGGCAGCGGTTCGGCGATCGGCTTCTTGTCGTCGGTGATGGTGTCGCCGACCGCGGTATCGGCGACCTCCTTGATCGAGGCGGTGAAGAAGCCGACCTCGCCGGGGCCGAGTTCCTTGACTTCGCTCATCTTCGGCTTGAACACGCCGACGCGGTCGACGCCATAGGCGGCGTTGGCGCGCATCATCCGGATCGTCATGTTCTTCTTGAGCACGCCGTCGATGATGCGCACGAGCACGACGACGCCGAGATAGGCGTCGTACCAGGAATCGACCAGCATCGCCTTGAGCGGGGCGTCCGGATCGCCCTTCGGCGCCGGCAGCTTCGCGACGATCGCCTCCAGCACGCCTTCGATATTGAGCCCCGTCTTGGCCGAGATCGGCACGGCCTCCGAGGCATCGAGCCCGATCACGTCCTCGATCTGCTGCTTGATGCGATCGGGGTCGGCCGCCGGCAGGTCGATCTTGTTCAGGACCGTGACGATCTCGTGGTTGGCGTCGAGCGCCTGATAGACGTTGGCGAGCGTCTGCGCCTCGACGCCCTGCGAAGCATCGACCACCAGGAGTGAGCCTTCGCAGGCCGCTAGCGAGCGCGAGACCTCATAGGCGAAGTCGACATGGCCGGGGGTGTCCATCAGGTTCAGGATGTAGGTCTTGCCATCCTTCGCCAGATAGTCCAACCGCACCGTCTGCGCCTTGATGGTGATGCCGCGCTCCTTCTCGATATCCATCGAGTCGAGGATCTGCTCGCTCATGTCGCGGGCCGCGACCGTGCCGGTCTGCTGGATCAGCCGGTCGGCCAGCGTCGACTTGCCGTGGTCGATATGCGCCACAATGGAAAAGTTGCGGATGTTGTCGAAGGACTTCGTGCTCATGCGCGGGCCATAGCAGCGATGCCGCATCGCGCCAAGCGTCGCGGTCACAGGATGAAAGCATGCAGTCGCTTCGTATCTTGACTTTCCATGATATTGGATTTTTTCTCTCCATTATGGAGACGATGCCCATAAGCGACGACACGGACCTGGATCGACGCCTCGGCGCGCGCCTGAAGGCGGCACGTTTGCGGGCCGATCTGACGCTGGATGCGCTCGCCCAGCGCACCGGCGTCAGCCGCGCCATGATCTCGCGCGTCGAACGCGGCGAATCGAGCCCAACCGCAGCCCTCCTCGTGCGATTGGGCTCGGGGCTCGGGCTGACGCTTTCGGCGCTACTGGAAGAAAGTGCCGGCGGCGGCCCCTTGGCGCGGCGGGCGGAACAGGCCGTCTGGCGCGATCCAGCCAGCGGCTATCTGCGCCGCAACGTCTCGCCGCACGGCACCGGCTCCGGTTTCGAGGTCGTCGAGGTGGTCCTGCCGGCGGGCGCGCATGTCGAACTCGACAGCGCGAGCGGGGCGCCACCGCTCGACCAGCAAATCTGGGTGCTGGAGGGCGCGCTCGAGGTGACGCTCGGCGAAACCGTGCATCCGCTCTCCACCGGGGACTGCCTGCAGATGCATCTGCGCGGCAGGATCGCCTATCGTAACCGTAGCGCCGCCCCGGTGCGCTACGCCGTCATCCTCGCCGCCAGCCGCGGCAGCTTTCCGGACAATGCCTGATGACTTCGACACACGCCATCGACACGCTCGACACAGAGGCCGCGCGCGCCGCCATCCCCGCGCTGACCGAGATCCTGCGCGACTGCGTCGCCAACGGCGCCTCGGTCGGCTTCATGGACTGGAACACGCACGCTGACTACGCGGCGTTCTGGAGCAGCGTCGCGGCCGAGGTCGAGGCGGGCCGCACGATCCTCTTCGCCGCGCGCGATGGCAACGAAATCGTCGGCACCGCCCAGTTGCAGCTCATCGGCAAGCCGAACCAGCCGCATCGCGCCGAGATCGCCAAAGTTCTAGTGCATTCGCGCGCACGTCGGCGCGGGCTCGGCGAGGCGCTGATGCAGGCGGCCGAAGCCGCCGCGCGGCAGGCCAAGCGCGACCTGTTGGTGCTCGACACCGACGAGAACGGCGCGGCGCGGCGGCTTTATCAGCGGCTTGGCTGGACGGAGGTCGGCACCATCCCGCGCTATGCGCTGATGCCGGACGGCCGCGATTGCGGCTCGACCTTCTTCTACAAGGCGCTGGCCTGAGCCCGGCGCTCAGCCCTCGGTCTGCGCCTGGCGGAAATAGGGCTCGACCTCGCCCTTGAGCTTCACCGTCATCGGATTGCCGAAGCGATCCTTGGCGTTTCCGGCGGTGAGGCGCACCCACCCCTCGCTGACGCAGTATTCCTCGACATTGGTCTTCTCGACGCCCTTGAAGCGCACGCCGATGTCCCGGGCGAGCAGTTCCTCGTTGTAGTAGGGGCTGTTCGGGTTCGAGGAGAGGCGGTCGGGAAGGGTATCGGTCATCGGATAAAGCCTTGGACTGCGGAATCTTGCGGCGGACGCCGTGTTGCCGGGACAGGTAGCGCGATCCGGCAGCGATGCCAAATCCGGCTGTCCGGCGCGAAGGAGCGCGGCGCTGCGGCCGGAGCTAGGAGGTCCGCGCGGGCTCCGAGAACAGCAGCTTGACGAAGCTGCGGAAGGCCAGCACCTGCCGGGTCAGGCGGCTCGGATCGCCCAGCGTCTTCGACATGATGATGCCGCCATCGACGACGCAGGAGAGCATATCGGCGAGGTCGTCGAGATCGACCGGCTCGCGCGGCGGGTGGACCGCGGCAATCTCGCCAAAAATGCTCCGGAAGCGGGCGTTCCAGCTGCGGACCGATTGGGCGGTCAGTTCGCGCACCTCGCGGTCGAAAAGGCGCTCCTGATAGCAGATGCTGGCGATCAGGCAGCCGGGATGGCCGTTCGGCAGGTCGGACATCACCTCGGCGAGGAGCTTGAGCGAGATCAGGAAGGCCTGCAGCGGATCCTCGGAGAGCTCGCGACCGCGGGCGAAGATGTCGTCAAAGAGCTGGTCGTTGCTCGCGACATAGCGCTTGAGCATTTCGCGGGCGAGTTCGTTCTTGTCACGGAAATGATAGAAGAAGCCGCTCTTGGTGATGCCCGCCTCGACGATGACCTCCTCGATCGAGGTCGCGCCGAAACCCTTGGCCAGGACGCCGGCCTCGGCAATGGCGAGGATGCGGTCGCGCGTCGCGATGCCCTTGCTCATGGCAGGACCTCCGAAAAACTGTACCGCCGGTGTGGTTTTTCCTTGCGGGAAGCCTAGCACGAGAGGCCTTCGACACGCCACGGTCGACTCAAGACACTGGATTCAAGACACTTTTTGGGCGCGAGACCAAGCCGTACCACGAGCTTTCTAGCCGCTCGGGGCGGCATTGGAGATAACCGGCGCGTTCCCGCCGGAAGGCAAAACGCCGGGGCGGGTGTCAACAATTCGGGAGCGACATTCATGGCCAAGCCTTCCTACGCCAAATATCGCCACGCCCTTCCACAGATGCATGGCGGGCTCTTCCTCAGCGACGGCGGCATGGAAACCACCCTGATCTTTCATGAGGGGCTCGAACTGCCGCATTTCGCCTCGTTCGTCCTGCTGGCGACCGAGGACGGCAGGGCTCATCTGACCGCCTACTACGAAAAGTATCTGGCGATCGCGAAGGGCCGCGGCGTCGGCTTCGTGCTCGACAGCGCGACCTGGCGGGCCAATCGCGACTGGGGCGAGAAGCTCGGCTACGGGGCTGACGCTCTGAAGGCAGCGAACCAGGCTTCGGTCGCGCTTCTGGCTGGGCTGCGCGCCCGCTGGGAGACGCCGTCGATGCCCTGCGTGATCTCGGGGGCGATCGGGCCGCGCGGCGACGGCTACAAGGCCGGCTTCATGGATGCGAGGACGGCGCAGGATTATCACAGCGAGCAGATCGCCAGCTTCGCCGAGTCGCAAGCCGACATGGTCGCGGCCTATACGATGAACACCGTCGAGGAGGCGATCGGCATCGCGGAGGCCGCGAAGGCGCATGGCATGCCCTGCGCCATCTCCTTCACGGTCGAGACGGACGGGCGGCTGGCCAGTGGCCGATCCCTGCGCGAGGCGGTCGAGATCGTCGACGACGAGACCAGCGGCGCGCCGCTCTACTACATGATCAACTGCGCCCATCCGACGCATTTCCAGCATGCTCTGGAGGCCGGCGAGACCTGGGTGCAGCGCGTGCATGGCATCCGCGCCAATGCCTCGACGCGCAGCCATGCGGAGCTGGACGAGTCGGAGACGCTGGACGAGGGCGATCCGGTCGATCTCGGCCACCGCTATCAGGCGCTCAGGCGCAACTTCCCGACGATGCGCATCCTCGGCGGCTGCTGCGGCACCGACCACCGCCATGTCGCGGCGGTTTGCGAGGCTTGCGTTCCGCCGGTGGCACTGAGCGCCTGAGAACCGGGCGAAGCGGCCTCGTCAGCGCCCGCTATCGAGTAGCCGGCCGACGACCTTCGCCGTATAGTCGACCATCGGCACGATGCGGGCATAGTTCAGCCGCGTCGGGCCGATGATGCCGACGACGCCGACGATGCGCTGCTCGGCGTCGCGGAAGGGGGCCGCCACCATCGAGGAACCGGACATCGAGAATAGCTTGTTCTCGGAGCCGATGAAGATGCGGACGCCGTCGCCGGCCTCGGCGCGCGACAGGAGGTCGATGACGTCGGTCTGCGTTTCCAGGTCGCCGAAGAGCAGGCGGATGCGCTCGAGATCCTCCTGCGCCTTCAGATCCTCAAGCAGATTGGCCTGGCCGCGCACGATCAGGTGGCGATCGGAACTCGGCCCCGAGGAGGTCGCGATGCCGCTCTCGACCAGGCGTGCGGTCAGCGCGTCGAGTTCCTGCTCCATCTGGGCGCGATGCCGGGCGATCTCGTCCCGTACTTCGCCGAGCGTCTTGCCCATGATGCGGGCGTTGAGGAAATTCGCGGCTTCCGTCAGCGCCGAAGCCGGCAAGCCGGCGGGCAGAGTCAGCAGGCGGTTCTCGACCGTGCCGTCATCGGCGACCAGCACGACCAGCGCCCGCGCCGGATCGAGCCTCACGAACTCGATGTGCTTGAGGCGCGCATTGGCCTTGGTGGTGACGACGACGCCGGCGCCGCGCGACAGGCCCGAGAGCAATGCCGAGGCCTCGGTCAGCGTGCCGTCGAGCGTCCGCCCGGTCGCGGCCGCCTTCATCTGTGCCTCGATGCGGGTGCGCTCGTCGGCGGTCAGGTTGCCGACTTCCATCATCGCATCGACGAAGAAGCGCAGCCCCCTCTCCGTTGGAAGGCGCCCCGCCGAGGTGTGCGGCGCATAGATCAGCCCGGCCAGTTCGAGATCGGTCATGACGTTGCGCACAGTCGCAGGCGACAGCGACATCGGCAGCAGACGGGCGATGTTGCGCGAGCCGACCGGCTCGCCGGTGGTGAGATAGCCATCGACGATCTGGCGGAAGATCTCGCGCGATCGCTGGTCGGTCTCGATCAACCCGCTGGGGGATTCGGGACGCGGCGTGTGGGCGCTCATTTCAGCCGGAAAGACGGGTTCGACATGCGGGTTATTGTCCGCTCTGGCCTTCAAAGGATCAAGAGGCAAGAAGGGGCGCGGCCTTTCCGTCGTGCTCGCCCTTGTGGCGAGCACGTCTTGAACACAGGCCTCGCCAGACAAAGACGTGGATGGTCGGGACAAGCCCGACCATGACGACGCAGGGAACCAAGCCCCCAACCTTGCCGCCCCTCGCGCAACCGCCTACAAGCCGCCGACCCAGGACAATCAGGATCTTCCCATGCGACCCTCCAAACGCGGCGCAGACGAAATGCGCAAGGTGACGCTCGAACGCGGCGTCGTGCGCTATGCGGAGGGCTCCTGCATGGTGACCTTCGGCGAGACCAAGGTGCTCTGCGCCGCGACCGTCGAGGAGAAGGGCCCGCCGTGGCTACGCGGCACCGGCAAGGGCTGGGTCACCGCCGAATATTCGATGCTGCCGCGCGCCACCCATGAGCGCACGCGCCGCGAGGTCACCTCGGGCAAGCCATCGGGCCGCACCCAGGAGATCCAGCGCCTCGTCGGACGGTCCTTGCGCGCCGTGGTCGACCTGACCGCGATCGGCGAGCGCCAGATCGTCGTCGACTGCGACGTCATCCAGGCGGATGGCGGCACGCGCACCGCCTCGATCACCGGCGCCTGGGTCGCACTGCACGATGCGCTGAAATGGATGGAGGGCCGCTCCATGCTGAAGGGCTCGAACCCGCTCAAGGACCATGTCGCGGCGATTTCCTGCGGCATCGTCGCCGGCAACCCGGTACTCGACCTCGACTATGTCGAGGATTCCGGCGCCCAGACCGATGCGAATTTCGTCATTACCGGCTCGGGCGGCCTCGTCGAGGTGCAGGGCACGGCCGAGGGCGCGCCTTTCTCGGAGGAGGAGCTGATGGCGCTGCTCAAGCTCGCCAAGGGCGGGGTCGGCAAGCTCGTCACGCTACAGAAGGCTGCGGTGGCCTGAGATGAGCGGGCATCGCCTCCTCTCCGGCAAGGTCGTTCTCGCGACCCATAACAAGGGCAAGCTCGTCGAGATGCGCGAGCTGATGGCGCCCTACGGGATCGAGCTCGTCTCGGCCGGCGAGCTCGGCCTGCCCGAGCCCGATGAGACCGGCCACATGTTCGCTGAGAACGCCGCCATCAAGGCTCATGCTGCGGCCAAGGCCAGCGGCCTGCCGGCACTCGCCGACGATTCCGGCATCTGCGTCGATGCGCTGGACGGCGCGCCCGGCCTGTTCTCGGCGAACTGGGCCGGGCCGGGCAAGGACTTCAAGCCTGCCATGGCGCGCGTTCTCGCCGAGATGGCCAAGCGCGGCGCGACTGCGCCCGAGAGGCGCCGGGCGCATTTCGTCTCGGCCTTGGTGATCGCCTGGCCGGACGGACATGAGGAGTTGTTCGAGGGCCGTGTCTTTGGCACGATCGTCGACGAGCCGCGCGGCGACAAGGGCTTCGGCTACACTCCGATCTTCAAGCCGGATGGCTTCGAGAAGACTTTCGGCGAGATGACCACTGCCGAAAAGGCGGGGGCGGGCGAGGCCCTCTCCCATCGCGCGCGCGCCTTCACGTTGCTGGCGGCGGCCTGCTTGCGGAAACCCACATGACAACCGGGGCCGCCCTGAGCAAGCGGCCTGCCGCGATCCTACATCCCACAGCGGATGCGGGCTTCGCGGTCTATGTGCATTGGCCGTTCTGCCTGGCCAAATGCCCCTATTGTGACTTCAACAGCCATGTCCGCCTGCAGCCGCCCGATCAGGCCCGCTATGTCGCGGCGTTCCGGCGCGAGCTGGCGCACCGGGCCGCGCTCGCACCCGGCCGCACTGTGTCCTCGATCTTCTTCGGTGGCGGCACGCCCTCCCTGATGGCGGGCCGCACCGTCGGCGCGATCCTCGATGCGATCGGCGAGTTCTGGGCGGTCGACCCCAATTGTGAGGTCTCGCTGGAAGCCAACCCGACCAGCGTCGAGGCCGGGCGCTTCCGCGATTTCCGGGCGGCCGGTGTGAACCGGGTTTCGCTCGGCGTGCAGGCACTGAACGACGCCGACCTCAAGGCGCTGGGGCGGATGCATTCGACGCAGGAAGCGCTCGACGCCGTCGCGATCGCGCGAAAATATTTCGAGCGCTATTCCTTCGACCTGATCTATGCCCGCTCGGCCACGCAGACGCCGGCTCTGTGGCGGGCGGAGCTCGAACTGGCGATCAGCCATGCGGCCGAGCATCTTTCGCTCTACCAGCTCACCATCGAGCCCGACACGATGTTCGAGCGGTTGTTCAGGGCCGGCAAGCTCGCGATCCCCGATCACGAGGCGGGCGCTGCGCTCTACGAGATCACGCAGGAAATCACCGCCCGGCACGGCCTGCCCGTCTACGAGATCTCGAACCATGCCAGGCCGGGCGCGGAGTGCCGGCACAACCTGGTCTATTGGCGCTATGGCGAATATGCCGGCGTCGGCCCCGGCGCCCATGGCCGGCTCGTCGCCGCCGAGGGCCGCATGGCGCATTCGACCGAGAAGCGGCCGGAAGCCTGGCTCGAGCGGGTCGAGGCGGAAGGCCATGCGCTGATCGAGGACGAGCGGCTCAGCATCGAGGCCCAGGGCGACGAATACCTGCTGATGGGCTTGCGGCTTGTCGAGGGAATCGACCCCGCGGTGTTCAAGGCCTTGTCCGGGCGCGCGCTCAGCGAACCTCGCGTCACGAGCCTGATCCTGGACGGGCTCCTGACCCGCAAGCCCGGCGGCAAGATCGCCTGCACGCCGGAAGGCGCGCTGGTGCTGGACGCGGTCGTGGCGGATCTAGCGGCGTGACACCCGTCATGGTCGGGCTTGTCCCGACCAACCACGTCTTCCTGCGGCGAGATCGGCGTTCAAGACGTGGATGCTCGCCACAACGGCGAGCATGGCGGTGCAGCTTCCGCCCTACTGCGTGCGCGGCCCAAGATCGCGCGGCGCGGCGTTGACCGTCACGATCTGGCCGTTGCGCAGCTCGAGCACGGCGAGGCCGCGGTCGATCTGGCCGTCGGGGCGGAAGCGGAAGACGCCGTCGGCGCCGGCGAAACCCGATGCATTGGTCAGGACGGCTTCGGAAAAACGCTGCGAACCCTGCGTGCGCGCCAGCGCCGCCGAGAGCGAGACCGCATCATAGGCCAGCGTCGCCGTACGCGTCGGCGCGCTGTTGAAGCGCGCCTGATAGCGGCCGGCGAAGGCGTTGAAGCCGGCGGTGTCGGGCGAAGCGAACCAGCCACCCTGGATCGCCGGCACGCGCGCGACATTGGCGTCGTTCCAGACACCGGTCCCCAGCGGCTTGACCTTGGCCGGATCATAGCCGGCCTGCTGGAGCGCGGTGCCAAGCGCCGGCATGGTGTCGGCGGCGGCCGGCACGAAGAGCGCGTCGGCCTGCGCCAGGGCCGGCGTCAGCCGTGTCGCGGCGGTGCGCATCGAATTCTGGTCCGGCGAGAAGCGTTCGATCACGACCACCCGGCCGCCGCGCGCAGCGACGGCCTGCTGGAAGGCAGCCTCGACGACCTTGCCATAGGCGGTGTCGGGCACCAGCGCAGCGAAGGATCTGCGGCCCTGCTGCGAGGCGTAGGCGATGACGCGGTTGACGTCGTTCTCGGGCGGGAAGGACAGGAGATAGACGCCGCGCCCGGCGACATTGGTGTCGCTGGAGAAGGCGATGACGGGGCGGTTGGCGCCGCGGGCGACCTGGGCAGCAGCCTGGACCGAGGGGGCGAAGAGCGGGCCGATGATCAGTTCGGCCCCCTCGCGCAGCGCCTCCTGCGCCGCAGCCTGGGCGCCCTCGGGCGTGCCGCGATCATCCTTGACCAGCAGGGTCAGGTCGGCATTGGGGAACTCCGACAGCGCCATCTCGGCTGCGTTGCGAAGCGAATTGCCGACGACGGCGCCCTGGCCTTCGGCCGTCAGGGGCAGGATCAGCCCGACCTTGACCTTGCCGGTGCCGATGGTCTGCCCGGTGCCCGGCTGGCCCTGTGCAGAGCCGCCGTCGAAGCCGGGCAGGCCGCCGGCTCCGCCGGTGCAGGCTGCCAGCGCCAGACAGGCGAGCGCAGCCAGCGAACAGGCACTTCGCCGAAGAATCGGTGCAAGGAGCCGATGCGACACGGGCGATCTCCAGATTCAGGGTCCCCCGACCTGGGGACTGTCCTGCCAGTGCGGCATGGTATTTTCAAGTTGTTAACTCTGTGTTGCAGTCGTCTGAGGAGGCTATGTGCCGACGGCGCGATGGCGCGGCGACCGCGCTTGTGGCAGGTTCGCGGCGATGTCGACCGCCTCCTCCCAAGCGCCGCGCGCGCCCAGTTACACCGCCTTCGGAATCAAGGCGGAGGCCGAGCCGCTGTCGCCGGGCCTGCACATCGTCGCGACGCCGATTGGCAATCTGCGCGACATCTCGTTCCGGGCGCTGGCGACGCTGGCCGCCGCCGACGCGATCCTAGCCGAGGACACCCGCACCTCGAAGACGCTGCTGGCGCATTACGGCATCTCGACGCCGCTCTACCCCTATCACGAGCACAATGCCGAGCAGATGCGGCCGAAGATTCTCGACCGGCTGCGCCAGGGCGGCAAGCTCGCGCTGATCTCCGATGCCGGCACGCCGCTGGTCTCGGACCCCGGCTACAAGCTCGTCGCCGAACTCGTGGCCGAGGGTTTGCCGGTGACCGGCATTCCCGGCCCTTCCGCCGTGCTGGCCGCGCTGGTGCTGGCGGGCCTGCCGACCGACCGCTTCTTTTTCGAGGGCTTCCTGCCGCCGAAGGCTGCGGCACGGCGCGGGCGGCTGACCGAACTCGCCGCCATTCCCGGCACGCTGGTCTTCTTCGAATCGCCGCGCCGCCTCGCCGAAATGCTGTCGGACGCCGCTGCCGTACTGGGCGAGCGCCCCGGAGCCGTCGCGCGCGAACTGACCAAGTTCTACGAGAACGTCCGGCGCGGCCCGCTTTCGGCGCTCGCGGCGCATTACGAGGGCGATGAAGAGGCGCGGGGTGAGATCGTCGTGATCATCGGCCCACCGGGCGCTGAGGAATTGGCACCGGCCGGCGACGCGATCGCAGAGCGCTTACGTGCGGCCCTCGCCCAGGTTTCGCTGAAGGAGGCGGTCGCTCAGGTCGCGGCCGAAACCGGCCAGCCGCGCCGCAAGGTCTATGCGCGTGCGCTCGAATTGACCCGCGACGAGCCTTGACCGGAGAGCTCCGCAGCCGGCGCGCCCGCCGCTCCGGCATCACCGGCCGGCGCTCGGAATGGCTCGCGATCCTCTGGCTCGCCGCCAAGGGCTACCGTTTGCTGGCACGGCGCTTCGGCGGCAAGGGCGGCGAGATCGACCTGATCGTGAAACGCGGAGGCACCGTCGCCTTCGTCGAGGTCAAGGCGCGTGGGGCGATCGAGGATGCGCTGGGGGCGATCACACCGCAGAAGCAAAGGCTGATCGAGGCCCGCATCCGGCAATGGCTGGCGCAGAACCCATGGGCGATGGACCATCACCTGCGTGCGGACGCGGTCTTCCTCGCGCCACGGCGCTGGCCGCGTCATGTGCCGGCCGTCTTCCCGCTTGTCCTGTGACGCACAGCACGCCACTTGCCGATACGGGCCGCGTCGTTCGATAAGGACGCCCCATCGACGTCGTTCGTGCCATCGGAGCGGAAGCCATGACCCTCACCGTCGCCATCCAGATGGACCCGATCGAGCGCCTGCGGGTCGCTGGCGATACCGGCTTCGCGCTGATGCTGGAGGCGCAGGCGCGCGGGCATACGCTGTTCACCTACACGCCCGACAAGCTCTCGATGCGCGACGGCAAGGTCACCGCGCCGATCCGCCCCGTCACCGTGCGCGACGTCGAGGGCGACCATTTCACCGCCGGCGCCGAGGTGAGGACCGATCTCTCGACGCTCGACGTCGTGCTGCTGCGGCAGGATCCGCCCTTCGACATGGCCTATGTCTCGACCACGCATATGCTGGAGCGCATCCATCCGAAGACGCTGGTCGTCAACGACCCCGCCCATGTCCGCAATGCGCCCGAGAAGATCTTCGTCACGCATTTTCCGGAGCTGATGCCGCCGACGCTGATCACGCGCGACAAGGCCGAGATCGAGGCCTTCCGCGACGAGTTTGGCGAGATCGTGATGAAGCCGCTCTACGGCCATGGCGGCGCGACTGTCTTCAAGACGAGCAAGGACGACCCGAATTTCGGCTCGCTCTACGACCTCTTCGCCAATCTCTTCCGCGAGCCCTGGGTGGTGCAGCGCTACATGAAGGAGATCTCGGAGGGCGACAAGCGCATCATCCTGATTGACGGCAAGGCGGCAGGTGCGGTCAACCGCGTGCCCGCCGTCGGCGATCTGCGCGCCAATATGGTGCGCGGCGGCGCGGCCAAGCCCACCGACCTCTCGAAGCAGGAGCTCGCGATCTGCGAGGCGATCGGCCCGGCCTTGCGCGAACGCGGGCTGCTGCTCGTCGGCATCGACGTGATCCACGGCAAGCTGACCGAGATCAACGTGACCGCGCCGACCGGCGTGCGCGCGATCAAGAAGCTCGGCGGGCCAGATCTGGCGGCGCAGCTCTTCGACGTGATCGAGGCGAAGGTCGCCAGCAAATCGTAAGGCCGGCGATCGGCCCCCCGATCGCGCTCAGCCCTTGACGAAGCCCTTCCAGCAGCGCCCGAACGCGATCTCGCGGCGGCCGTCGAGGGCCGGCGCATAGACCTTGCGCAGCGCCTCGTTGGCGACCGTGACAGGACATTGCGGCAGCAGGACGAGATCGGCATCCGCGACGGCGGCCAGCGCCGCGCCATCCGGCTCCGGCACGGCGCGGAAGGGGTCGGCGCCGATCGTGATGTGACGCACGCCCGTCCGGCCCATCAGCGCCGGGAACGGATTGACGAAGTTAAGGCTCATGATCGTCTCGAAGCGAGCACCCGTCTTCGCCTCGTAAGCGAGGATTCCGGTGATGCCGGCATCGACGGCCATCAGCCAGCCGAGTTGGAAATCGAGCTCCGAATAGAGCGTCTGGCCGGGCAGAATCTCCTGGTCCGCCATCGCCCGGAAGGTTTCGACCCTGTCCGCGTAGATCGTCTGCATCTTGTCGGCACGGCCCACCACCTCGGGATGCTGCGAGACCAGCCCCAAGGAACCGAGATGCTTGTGGGGCAGCGCCATGTAGCCGGTCTGCGCAAGCAGAGCCCGCCCAGCCCGCTGCAGGACCGTCTCGACCGGAGGGATCGCCGTCACAGCCACGAGTGCGAGCACCGCAAGCGCGCCGCGACGGCCACTGCCGGCCCAGCCCGTCACGATCCCGAGCAGGACCGGCCAGATGAAGATGAAAGCCTGCCCGCCGGTGTTTTGGGTCTCCAGGAACAGGCCAGCCGCCATTGTCACCGCGAGCCAGGCGAAATCGCGGTCGACCAAGTGCCGCAGCGCCGGCCATGAGCGTTCGCGCGCCAGTCGACGGAAGCCGGCCGTCACTTCATGCCGATCGAACCAGGCCAGCGTCACGACCAGCGCGCCGCCGGCCGCGACGATGTCGAGATGTAGCGAGCCGGCCCGCAGAAATCGCTCCAGGATGCCGCCGGCATTGATCTCGAGCAGCGCCACGATGCTCGCGACATAGGCGCTGACGAGCCCGCCCCAGGCCTCCAGCGCGAGCAGCGCGGCGACGGCGATGGCCGCGGCCGCCAGGCTCAGGCGGATGTCGAAGCGGCCTGCAAACAGTGCGAAGGCGACGACGAGCCCGCCTGCGAGAAAGCCGGTGATCTTGATCAGCAGCAGCGCCAGCAGGCACCAGGCCACCACGCCTGTCAGCACGCGCCGGTCGCGCAGGACGACGAGAGCCGAAACCAGCACATAGAGGACGATGCTGGCCTGGCGGTTGTAGATGCCGAAACCGTCGACGCCCGGAAAGAACGAGTATTGCTCGACATTGATCGGCAGGATCTGGAAGACGAGATAGGGCAGGAGCAGACCGAACGCGGTCGCGCGCGAGCGCCGGTCGGCTTCCCGCAGGATCAGCGCCATCGGCAGGGCCGTCACGGGGATCAGCGACCATTGCGCCAGCAGCAGAGGCTGGGCCCGGGGGAAGAGTTCACCCAGCCAGGCGAAGAGCCAGTAGCCCAGTGGACCGACCGGGGTGAGAAAGTCGAGGAGCGGCACCTGCCCGTCGGCGATCCGGTTGGCGGCGTCGATATAGAGGACGAGATCCCAGTACATCGCGCCGAGCGGCAGAATGAGCGGCCGGGTCAGCAGCAACGCACAGGCGAGGACGGCGCAGCCCAGCAACAGAAGGGGCGACAGGATCGAGGCGCGAAGGCGCAAGGGGGTCCGCGCGGGCGTGGCTTCGATCGGTTCGCCGGACTGCATCCCCACCTCGCGACGATCCATCCTGGATGCGCGCTCGATAGCGACAGCAGGTTAAGATTCCGCTGAGCGAATCAGCGACTCGCGGTGCCGTTCAGGGCGTTGGTCTCGTCCCAGCCATAGCGCAGCGTCTCGAAGCGCATGGTCAGCGCATCGATCAGCAGGAGCTTGCCGACGAGCGGCTCGCCGAAGTCGGTCACGGCGCGGATCACTTCGAGCGCCATCAGCGAGCCCACGACGCCGGGCAACGCGCCGAGGATGCCCGCTTCGGCACAGGTCGGGATGCTGCCGGCCGGCGGCGCGTCCGGGAACAGGCAGCGCCAGGTCGGATTGGGGCGACCGTCGGCACCTGTCTCATGGGCCCGTATGGTGGTGACGGAACCGTCGAAGCGGCCGAGAGCGCCCATGATCAAAGGCTTGCGCTCATGGAAGCAGGCATCGGATACGGCATAGCGCGTGGCGAAATTGTCGGAGCCTTCGGCGACGATATCATAGAAGGCGATCAGCGCACGGGCATTGTGCGGATCGATCCGGGTGACATGCTCCTCGACGACCACATGCGGGTTGAGGCGGCGAATGAAGGTCGCCGCCGCCACGGCCTTGTGGGCCCCGATGTCATCCGTGCCGAAGATCGTCTGACGCTGCAGGTTGGACAGCGAGACGATGTCGTCGTCGACGATGCCTATCTTTCCAACGCCGGCGGCTGCGAGATATTGCAGCAGCGGCGCGCCGATACCTCCGGCCCCGACCACGAGCACGCGCGCATTCTTCAAACGCTGCTGGCCCGGCCCACCGATCTCCGGCAGCACCAGATGGCGGGCATAACGTTCGATCTCGTCGTCGTTCAGGCTCATATGCGAAGGGTTAAGCCGATCCAGCGCCCGGGGCAATCGCCGGCCCCGCTTGGCCACGCCGCAAAGCCATGCCATCGTATCGATCAGATGGGGCGATCAACGACCCCTAGAGTCGAACAGGGGATATTCCATGCGTCTGAAATCGCTTGCGCTGGCGCTGGCCGGCGTCGCTCTCTCGGCCGTCGCGACGATGGCGCAGACGGCGATCAAACCGGCGGTCGTCTATGACAAGGGCGGCAAGTTCGACAAATCCTTCAATGAGGGTGTCTTTGCGGGCGCCGAGAAGTTCAAGGCAGAGACCGGCGTCGAGTTCCGCGATTTCGAGCCGACCAACGAGGCGCAGATCGAGCAGGCGCTGCGCCGCTTCGCCCGCGACGGGCATTCGCCGATCATCGCGGTGGGCTTCTCACAGGCGACGGCGCTGCAGAAGGTCGCCGCCGAGTTTCCGGACCTGAAGTTCACCATCATCGACATGGTGGTCGACCTGCCGAATGTGCAGTCGGTCGTGTTCAAGGAGCATGAGGGCTCCTATCTCGTCGGGCTGCTGGCCGGCCTTGCCTCGAAGACCAACAAGGTCGGCTTCGTCGGCGGCATGGACATCCCGCTGATCCGGAAATTCGCCTGCGGCTACGTCCAGGGCGTCAAGGCCGCCAAGAAGGACGCCGAGATCTTCCAGAACATGACGGGCTCGACGCCGGCCGCCTGGAACGACCCGGTCAAGGGCGGCGAGCTCGCCAAGTCGCAGATCGACCGCGGCGCCGACGTGATCTACCACGCCGCCGGCGGCACCGGCATCGGCGTGCTGCGCGCCGCCGCCGATGCCGGCAAGCTCGGCATCGGCGTCGATTCCAACCAGAACGCGCTGCAGCCCGGCAAGGTGCTGACCTCGATGCTGAAGCGCGTCGACGTCGCCGCCTACACCTCGTTCAAGGCGGCGCGCGATGGCGCCTGGAAGCCGGGCATCTCCGTGCTGGGCCTGAAGGAGGACGGCGTCGGCTGGGCGCTCGACGACGCCAACAAGGCGCTGATCACGCCCGAGATGAAGGCCGCCGCCGACAAGGCGCGCGCCGACATCATCAGCGGAGCGGTGAAGGTTCACGACTATATGTCGGATTCGAAGTGCACGATCTGACGTGCTGTAGAACCTCGTCATTCTCGGGCGAAGCGCAGCGCAGACCCGAGAATCTCATGCGGGAGATGCTCGGGACGAACCCGAGCATGACGGCCAAGGCGGTCCGCCTTCCATGAAGATCACCATCCTCGGCTCCGGCGACGCCTTCGGCTCCGGCGGGCGCTTCAACACCTGCCTGCATGTCGAGGCCGGAGCTGGGCGCCTGCTGCTGGATTGCGGCGCCTCGAGCATGGTCGCGCTGAACCAGGCAGGGGTCGAGCGCAACGGGCTCTCGACGCTGCTCTTCACGCATTTCCATGGCGATCATTTCGGCGGCCTGCCGGCCTTCCTGCTCGACGCGCAATTCGTCTCGCGACGAACTCAACCGCTGACGATCGCCGGGCCTTCCGGCATCGAGCATCGTGCGCTGCACGCGCTCGAAGCGGATTTTCCGGGCTCGTCGACCAATCGCTGGCGCTTCCCCGTCACCTATGTCGAGGTGACGCCGGAACAGCCGGCGACGCTCGCGGGCATCGATGTCAGCGCCTTCCCAATGGTGCATGACGAGCGCGCCGGCCCCTGCCAGGGCTACCGGCTCGACCATAACGGCAAGGTCTTCGCCTTCTCCGGCGACACCGCCTGGACGGATACGTTGATCCCGCTCGCTGCCGGTGCCGATGTGCTGCTGGTCGAGTGCTACGCCTACGACATCAAGCTCGCCAACCATCTCGACTACCGGACGCTGGCGGCGCACAGGGCCGAACTCGACACGGCACGAATCGTGCTGACCCATATGGGCATGAACATGCTGGCACATAACGCCACCCTGCCCGCAGAACGGGCCCATGACGGCATGACGATCGAACTATGACGGCGTACACTGCCCCCGCCATCGAACTCTCAGGCATCTCCAAGCGGTTCGGGCCGGTCCAGGCCAATCGCGACGTCTCCCTGTCAGTCGCGGCAGGCTCGATCCACGGCATCGTCGGCGAGAACGGAGCCGGCAAATCAACGCTGATGTCGATCCTCTACGGCTTCTACGAAGCTGATGCCGGAGCGATACGCATCGGTGGCAGCGAACGCCTGATACGCACGCCTGCGGACGCGATCGGCTGCGGCATCGGGATGGTGCATCAGCACTTCATGCTGGTGGAAACGCTGAGCGTCGTCGAGAACGTCGTGCTCGGAGCCGAAGGCGGCGCCTTCCTCAAGGGCGGGCTCACCCGCGCGCGCGCCGAGCTTTCGCGCCTGGCTGCCGATTACGGCCTCGTCATCGATCCCGATGCGATCGTCGGCGATCTCTCGGTCGGCCTCCAGCAGCGCGTCGAGATCCTGAAGGCGCTCTATCGCGGCGCGCAGATCCTGATCCTCGACGAACCGACCGCAGTCCTGACGCCGCCCGAGGCCGACCAGCTCTTTGCCCTGCTGCGGGCGCTGCGCGCCCAGGGCAAGACCGTGATCATGATCACGCACAAGCTGCGCGAGATCATGGAGGTGACGGACCGCGTCTCGGTGATGCGGCGCGGCGAGATGGTCGCGCATCTTTCCACCGCCGAAACATCGCCGCCCGAACTCGCCGAGGCGATGGTCGGCCGCCGCGTGCTGCTCCGGGTCGAGAAGGAGCCAAGACAGCGGGGCGCGAAGGTTCTGGAAGCTGTCGGGCTCGACCTCGTCGATGCGCGCGGCGTCGCGCTCCTGAACAGCGTCGATCTGACGCTCCATGAAGGCGAGATCGTCGGGATCGCCGGCGTCGCCGGCAACGGACAGAGCGAATTGCTCGAAGTGCTCGCCGGCCTCGCCACACCTTCGCGCGGGGTTGTCAGGCTGGAGGGAAACATCCTCTTTGGCGCCGATCGCAACCCGGCGAGACTGCGCAAGCTCGGCGTGATGCACATCCCCGAGGACCGCCACCGCACCGGCCTCGTCACCGCCTTTCCCGCCGCGGAGAACGCCATTCTCGGCTATCAGGACGATCCTGCATTCGGTCCCGGCCCCTTCCTGTCGCCGGCGACGATCACGGAGCATGCGCGAGAAATCTTCGCCGCCTATGACGTGCGCCCGCCCGATCCCGGCCTGAAGACGGCGAAATTCTCCGGCGGCAACCAGCAGAAGATCGTGCTCTCCCGCGAGATCGAGCGCTCGCCCAAGGTTCTGCTCGTCGGCCAGCCGACCCGCGGTGTCGATATCGGCGCGATCGAGTTCATTCACCGACGCCTGATCGCGCTGCGCGATGCCGGCGTCGCGATCCTGCTCGTCTCGGTCGAGCTGGACGAGGTGATGGCACTGTCCGACCGCATCCTCGCCATGTGCGGCGGACGGATCACCGGCGAGCGCAAGGCCGATACGGCGGACGAGCGCGATCTCGGGCTGCTGATGGCGGGCGTGGCGGGAGAGGCGGCGTGATGGGTCTACATGCCTCATGTGAGTCCGGCCCTTCTCTGCCCCCTGGTGGGGGAGAGACAGAGAGGGGGGGCGGCCCGCCTGGTGATCGCTCACCCGGTCGATCGCCCCCCACCCCAACCCCTCCCCACCAGGGAGAGGGGCTCCCGCGCCCTTGTGACACGGACATCGCGCAGTGAGCGCCGCTCCCATCGAACTCCCGCGCTGGGCCGATACTGCGCTCGTGCCGCTCGTCTCGGTCGCAGCGGCGCTCTTCGTTGCAGGCCTCGTCGTGCTCGGGATCGGCGAGAGCCCGCTCGAGGCGACGGCGCTGCTGCTGCACGGGGCGCTCGGCACGGCCGAGGGCATCAGCTTCACGCTCTACTACACCACGAACTTCATCTTCACCGGCCTCGCCGTCGCGGTCGCTTTCCATGCCGGGCTGTTCAATATCGGCGGCGAGGGGCAGGCTGCGGTGGCGGGCATCTTCGTCGCGCTGGCCTGCCTCTGGCTCGCGCCTCTGCCAGGCGTCCTGCTCGTGCCGCTGGCGGTGCTGGCCGCGGCGGGCGGCGGCGCTCTCTACGGGTTCATTCCGGGCTGGCTGCAGGCGACGCGCGGCAGCCATGTCGTCATCACCACCATCATGTTCAATTTCCTGGCGGCGACGCTGACCGTCTATCTTCTGGTCGAGGTCATGGGGAAGCGGGGCTCGATGGCGCCTGAAACTCCGGAATTCGCCGCCCATGCCATCCTGACGCCGATGCACAGGCTGCTCGCGCCGCTCGGTCTCAAACTCCCGGCGACGCCGCTGAACTCGGCCTTCCTGCTGGCAATCGCTGCCCTCGTCGCGGTCTGGGCGCTGATCTTCCGCTCGCGGCTGGGCTATGCGATCCGCACCGTCGGCGCCAATCCGAAAGCCGCAGCCTATGCCGGCATCTCGCCCGCCCGCATCACCATGGTCGCGATGGCGATCTCGGGCGCGCTGGCCGGCGGGCTCGCCGTCAACGAGGTGATGGGCGTGCAGCACCGGCTGCTGCTCGATTTCACAGCCGGCTACGGTTTCGTCGGCATCGCGGTCGCGCTGATGGGGCGTGGCCATCCCGTCGGCGTCGCGCTCGCGGCGCTGCTCTTCGGCGTGCTCTACCAGGGCGGCGCGGAACTCTCCTTCGACAAGCCGAGCATCACCCGCGACATGGTCGTGGTCATCGGCGGCGTCGTCATCCTCTTCGCCGGGGCACTGGACGGGCTGTTCCGACGCATCGTCGCGAGCGGGCTGCGACTCGGACGCGGAGCCTAGCGATGGAGTGGATCGCCACCTTCGCCGTCGTCGTCGACTCCGCGATCCGGCTGTCGGTGCCGCTGCTCTGTGCGGCCATGGCCGGGCTCTGGTCGGAGCGCGCCGGCGTCGTCGATATCGGCCTCGAGGGCAAGATGCTGATCGCGGCCTTCGCCTCGGCGGTCGCTGCCTATCATACAGGCTCGGCCTGGGCCGGGCTCGGCGCCGGCATTCTGGCCTCGATCAGCCTCGCGCTGGTGCATGGCTTCGCTGCCATCACCTGGCGCGGCAACCAGATCGTCTCCGGCGTCGCCATCAATATGCTGGCGGCGGGGCTGACCGTGATCCTCGGCAATGCCTGGTTCGGGCAGGGCGGGAGGACGCCGACACTGGAGAGCGCGGCACGCTTCGGCGACATCGCCCTGCCCTTCGCCGCGACGCTGCGCGCGCATGTTCCCGGGCTCGGCCTGCTCTATGACGAGGTCGTATCGGGCCATGCCGCGCCGGCCTATCTCGCCTTGCTCGCCGTCGTCACGACCGCGCTGGTGCTCAAGCGAACCCGCTTCGGCCTGCGCCTGCGCGCCGTCGGCGAGAACCCGGCGGCGGTCGACACGGCCGGCATCTCGGTCACGGCGCTGCGCTATGGCGCGGTCGTGATCTGCGGCGCGCTCTGCGGGCTGGGCGGAACCTATCTCGCCATCTCGCAATCGGCCGGCTTCCTGCCGCACATGACCGCCGGCAAGGGTTTCATCGCGCTGGCTGCAGTGATCTTCGCGAATTGGCGAGCCTGGCCGGCGTTCTGGGCCTGCCTGCTCTTCGGCGGGCTCGACGCGGTCGCGATCCGACTCCAGGGCGTCGCGCTGCCCGGCATCGGGCAGGTTCCGGTGCAGGCGATCCAGGCGCTGCCCTATCTGATGACGGTGATCCTGCTCGCCGGATTCATCGGCAAGTCGACGCCGCCCAAGGCCTCGGGCCTACCCTATGTGAAGGAGCGCTGAGCGCGATGAGTGAGGCGGCGGTCGATTTCGAGGCCCTGTTCGCGGCGGCTGTGCGCGTGCAACCCCTCGCCTATGTGCCCTATTCACGCTTCAGGGTCGGCGCCGCGATCCTGGCCGATGACGGCCTCGTCTACCCCGGCTGCAATGTCGAGAACGCCGCCTACCCGTCCGGCAGTTGCGCCGAGCAGGGCGCAATCTCGGCCATGATCGCGGGCGGGGGCCGCCGCATCATGGCCATCCTCGTGGTTGGAGACGGCGACGTTCTCGTCACGCCCTGCGGCGCCTGCCGCCAGCGCATCCGCGAATTCGCCGGCCCGGAGACGCCCGTGGCGATCGCCGGCCCCGGCGGCATCCGGCAGATGTTTTCGCTGTCGGAGCTGTTGCCAGCCTCCTTCGGACCAGACAATTTGCGCCGGTGATTTGCGGCTCTCCCGTGTTCGAAAAGATTTCCGTCATCCCGGACGCAGCGAAGCGCAGATCCGGGATCCATGCCGGAGCGCTTGCCGGAAAGGTTCAGGCATGGGTCCCGGGTCTCCCTGCGGTCGCCCGGGATGACCCCGCGTTTGAACTTGCGTCCCAACTCGGACGACCGGACGAAATGGCATGATCGAAGACCCATTCGCTAGAGCTGCCGCGGTCCTCGCCGAGCATGGCGCGACGAGCCCGATCGACTGCGCCATCGTGCTCGGGACCGGGCTCGGCGGGCTCGCCGACCAACTCGGCGATGCGATCCGGATTCCCTACGCCGTCATTCCCGGTTTTCCGGCCGGGGCGGTGTCCGGCCATGCGCGGCAAATCTGCATCGGCCGGCTCGAAGGCAAGACCGTGCTGATCTTCCAGGGCCGGGCGCATTATTACGAAGGCGGCGATGCGGCCGTGATGCGGGTGCCGCTCGGCATGCTCTCCGCACTCGGCTCGCCGCCGCTGATCCTGACCAATGCGGCCGGCTCCCTGAAGCCTGAGATGCCGCCCGGCAGCATGGCCTTGATCACCGACCATATCAATTTCAACGGGCCAAACCCGCTCGTTGGCGATGGCGGCGACGGCCGCTTCGTGCCGATGGTCGACGCCTATGATCCGGGTTTGCGCGCGGCATTGAAGTCCGCCGCCGCCGCTGAAAAGCTCTCGCTCGGCGAGGGCGTCTATATGTGGTTCTCGGGTCCCAGCTTCGAGACGCCGGCCGAAATCCGCATGGCGCAGGTGATGGGCGCCGATCTGGTGGGCATGTCGACCGTGCCCGAGGTCATCCTGGCGCGGCGCCATGGACTGCGTGTCGCCGGGCTCTCGGTGGTCACCAATATGGGCGCCGGGCTCCATGGCGGGGCGCCCCATCACGGCGAGACCAAGGATGTCGCCAGCGCCGCTGCCACCGATCTCGCGCGGCTGCTGCGCGCTTTCCTGAGGGCGCTGTGATGACGGCCACCGACGCACAGATGGCGGCACGCGCGCTGGCGCTGCTCGACCTGACCGATCTTTCCGATAGTGCCGACGAGGCGGGGCTCGCTGCGCTCTGCGCCAAGGCGGTCTCGACGCCCGGTCCGGTCGCGGCGATCTGCATCTGGCCGCGCTTCGTCGCCAAGGCTCGTGCGATCCTGGGGGACAGCCCAGTCAAGATCGCGACTGTCGTCAACTTTCCGAGCGGAGACGCCTCCATTCGCGAGGTCGAGCAGGAGGTAGACGAGGCGCTCAACGCGCGAGCGGATGAAATCGATCTGGTGATGCCATGGAAGGCGTTCCTCGACCGCGATCCTCAGCGAGCGCGCCTCATGATCAAAACGATCCGAAGCCATCGCGGCAACGGGGCAATGTTGAAGGTTATCCTCGAAACCGGCGAGTATCCCGATCTCGACCGCGTCCGCGAGGCGTCTGAACTCGCCATCGCGGCCGGCGCCGACTTCATCAAGACCTCGACCGGCAAGACCGCGCATTCCGCCAGCCTGCCTGCGGCACGGACGATGCTGGAAGTCATCGCGAAGGCGGATCGTCCGGTCGGGTTGAAGCCCTCCGGCGGCATCCGCAGCCTGGCTGATGCGGCGGGCTATCTCGCGCTCGCCGACGAGATCATGGGGCCTGGCTGGGCGAAGCCGGAAACTTTCCGCTTCGGCGCGAGCGGCCTGCATCAGGTGCTGGTGGATACGATCACTGGCGGCACGGCGCGACAGGCGAGCGGACCCTACTGACATGAAGCTGACGCAGGAAATCATTGCCGCCAAGCGTGATGGCGGCGAGTTGCCCGATGCCGATATCCGCCAGTTCGTCGCCGGCATCGCCGACGGCTCCGTGAGCGAGGGCCAGGCCGCGGCCTTCGCCATGGCGATCTTCTTCCGCGACATGAGCGTGCGCGAACGGGTCGCACTGACGCTGGCGATGCGGGATTCCGGTACGGTGCTGAACTGGGACGACCTGCCCGGTCCGGCGCTGGACAAGCACTCGACCGGCGGCGTCGGCGACACCGTCAGCCTGCCGCTGGCGGCGGCGGTCGCGGCCTGCGGCGGCTATGTGCCGATGATCTCCGGGCGCGGTCTCGGCCATACCGGCGGCACCCTCGACAAGCTCGACGCCGTGCCGGGCTATGTGACGCAGCCGGACAACGCCCTGTTCCGCAAAGTGGTGAAGGCCGAAGGTTGCGCCATCATCGGCCAGACCGCCGATCTCGCTCCCGCCGACAAGCGGCTCTACGCCATCCGCGACGTCACCGCGACGGTCGAGACCATTCCGCTGCTGACCTCCTCGATCCTGTCGAAGAAGCTCGCGGCCGGGCTGCACGGACTGGTGATGGACGTGAAGTACGGCTCGGGCGCCTTCCTGCCGGAGTACCGCAAGGGGCTGGCGCTGGCCGATGCCCTGGTCGGCGTCGCCAATGGCGCCGGCTTGCCGACCACGGCGCTGATGACCGACATGGACGAACCGCTCGCGACCAGCGCCGGCAATGCGCTCGAAGTCGCCTACGCGCTCGACCATCTCACCGGCAAGCGGCGCGAGTCGCGCTTCCACGAGGTCACGGTCGCGCTGGCAGCCGAGATGCTGCTGCTCGGCAAGCTCGCCGCCGACATCGATGATGCGAAGGCCAAGATCGAAGCCGCCTTCGCCGGCGGCGCGGCAGCCGAGCGCTTCGCCCGGATGATCGTCGCGCTGGGTGGCCCCTTGGACCTGCTGGAGCGGCCCGATAAGCATCTCGCCGCCGCGCCGATCGCCCGGCCGGTCTTTCCGGAGACATCCGGTATCGTGCAGGCCATCGACACGCGCGGCGTCGGGCAGGCCGTCGTGGCGCTCGGCGGCGGGCGCACGCGGCCGCAGGACCCGATCGACCACGCCGTGGGCATCGTCGCACTGGCCGGCGTCGGCGACACTGTGGGGGGCGATCGCCCGCTCGGCATCGTCCATGCCCGCGACGAGGCCGGCTTCGCCATGGCGCAGAGGCGCTTGCGCGAGGCCTATCGGCTGGGAGAGGGTGCGCCGGAACGCGGCGTACTGATCGCGGAACGCATCACGGAGAGTTCGCACGCATGAGTCTGCTTCTGGCGATGACCGGCTGGCATGTCGAGGATTGGCGCGCGCGCTTCAAGGCGCTGCTGCCGGACATGCCGATCGTGATACTGGGCGAGCCGTTCGACCGGCGCTCGGTGCATTACGTCGCGAGCTGGAAGCATCCCGAAGGCAGCCTCGCCGGCCTGCCGAACCTCGCGGCGGTGTTCTCGCTCGGCGCCGGCGTCGATCATCTCTTCGCCGATAGCCGCCTGCCCGACGTGCCGATCGCACGCGTGGTCGATCCCGACCTGACGACGCGGATGAGCGAATACATCGTCCTGCACTGCCTGCGCTATCTGCGCCAGCAGCCGCGCTACGACCGCCAGCAGGTCGAGAAGAGCTGGGACGACGACCGCAACCAGCCTGCGGCGCGCTCGGTGCGCGTCGGCATCATGGGGCTGGGCGAGCTCGGGCAGGACGCCGCGCGCAAGCTCCAGGTCATGGGCTTCAATGTGGCCGGCTGGAGCCGCTCGCCGAAGACGATCGAGGGGCTCGCGACCTTTGCCGGCACGGAGGGCATGACTCCCTTCCTCGCCCGCACCGACATCCTCGTCAGCCTGCTGCCGCTGACGCCGGAGACGCGCGGCACCATCAACGCGACACTGCTCGCCGGCCTCGCGCAGGATGGACGCCTCGGCGGGCCGTTCCTGATCAATGCCGGTCGCGGCGGGCTCCAGGTCGAGGCCGACATCCTGGCGGCGCTCGACGCCGGCACGCTGAAGGGTGCGACGCTGGACGTGTTCGAGACCGAGCCTTTGCCGGTGGAATCGCGCCTCTGGAGCCATCCCGCCGTCACGGTGACGCCGCACAACGCGGCGATGTCGGAGCCCGAGGCGATCGCGACGCTGATCGCCGCGCAGGTCCGAAGGCTCGAAGCCGGCCAGCCGCTGGAACATGGGGTGGACCCGGCACGAGGCTATTGAACGGGACGGGGCGCCTTTCGTCACCCAAGGGTCACAGGGCTGTCGTCGCGCTGAAATCGAGGCCGGGCAATCGGGGATGTCCTTTCCCCAGCCCGGAGCGTCCCATGCGCCTCTCCTTCGCCGCAGCGCTGCTGCTTTCCTCGACCCTGCTCGCCGGCGCGCAGGACGCGCAGAAGGCGTTTCCAGCCAAGCTCCTCGGCCATGCCCTGTTGCCGGCCAACACCATGGTCGCTCCACCCACAGACGCGCCGGACGATCTGAAAGTCTCCGGCAAGTTCGTCACGCCGGGCAAGCGCAATGAGGCGGTCGGGACGGTCGTGGGCACGTCGGGCGGGCGCCCGACCGGTCTCTCGACGCCGTTTCAGGGCCAGCCGGTCCAGGGCTTCTCGGGCATCCGTTCGCTCGGCAATGGCGAGTTCCTCGTGCTGACGGACAACGGCTTCGGAGCCAAGGCGAATTCGCCCGACGCGATGCTGTATTTCCACCGCCTCAAGGCCGATTTCGTCGGCGGCAAGATCGAGCGCCTCGCCACCACCTTCCTGCACGACCCCGACAAGAAGGTGCCCTTCCGCATCGCCAACGAAGGCACCGCCCAGCGCTACCTGACCGGCTCGGATTTCGACCCGGAATCGATCCAGCCGATCGGCGGCAAGTTCTGGATCGGTGACGAGTTCGGCCCCTATCTCGTCCGCGTCGACGCGAACGGCAAGGTCGAGGCCGTGTTCGAGACGCTCGTCGACGGCAAGCCCGCTCGCTCGCCCGACCACTATGCCGTGACCACGCCCGGCGCTCCCAACCTGCCGGTCGACTTCAACGTCCGCCGCTCCAAGGGCTATGAGGGCATGGCGCAGTCGCCGGACGGGCGCTTCCTCTATCCGCTGCTGGAAGGCCCGCTGTGGAACGCCGAGACCAAGGGCAACGAAGAGGTCGACGGCCGGGAGGTGCTGCGTATCCTCGAATTCGACGTCGCCGCCGAGAAATGGACCGGCCGCTCCTGGTTCTTCCCGCTCGAGCAGAAGGGCAACGCGATTGGCGACTTCAACATGATCGACGCGACGACGGCGCTGATCATCGAGCGCGACAACGGCGAAGGCACCGCCGACAAGGCCTGCGCCGCCGGGCAGAGAGGCCCCGACTGCTTCCACGACCTCGCCAAGTTCAAGCGTGTCGTGAAGATCGAAATGACCGACGCCAATGTGGGCAAGCCTGTCCGCAAGATCGGCTTCATCGACCTGATGAAGATCGCCGATCCCGACGGCAAGGCGAAGCAGGGCGCCATCGACGGCGTGCTTCCCTTCCCCTTCTTCACCATCGAGAACGTCGATGTCGTGGACCGCGCCAACGGCATCATCGTCGTCGGCAACGACAACAACCTGCCCTTCTCCTCCTCGCGCGATCCGAAGAAGGCTGACGACAGCGAACTCGTGCTGCTGTCGGTCAAGGAGCTGCTCGAGGCGAAGTGAGCCTAGCGAACTTCCGTCTCCAAAGTCATCGGCAAGTCAGCCTGCAAGATTGAGGAGTCGATCGCAAGTCATGGCCGGCACCTTTCCGGCCATTCCCATTTGGGAAGGTTGGCCTTGAACGGCCGTTTGCACATAATTACATTATTCGATGCCAAGCGCATGTTGCGTGAGGCGTAGTGGTTTGGATGATCGGTACTCATGGAGGTGATCATGTTGACCGCGAATACGAACAGCAAACGGCCACAGGACTTCTTCAACCTGATCCTTGCCGCGTGCCTGTTCATCTCCCCCTGGCTCTTCGGCTTCGTGAGCCAGATTCCGCCCACGCGAAATGCCTGGATCGTCGCCGCGGCGCTCGCCCTGATGGCCTCCGCGGCGCTCTCGGTCTTCGCAGAATGGGAGGAATGGGTGAACCTGCTCCTCGGCCTCTGGTTGATGGTGGCCCCGTGGATGCTCGGCTTTACCGGCAGCCTCTACGCGTTCTGGACCCATATGATCTTGGGTATCCTGACCGCGGCGGTATCAGCCTGGGCGGTCTGGGACTATCGGCACGAGCCGCATGCAACGGCCTGATCAGGCCGCCATGTGACGCGAAATCTGCGACCCGCCGCTGCGAAGCGGCGGGTTTTGTTGCGGCCAGCACCTAGCCTCGCAACGCGCCTGGGCCCGGCACCGCCCCGGCCGGGCATTTGCCCGAAATGATCATGCCCAGAACCTCGTCCTGGGTGACGTCGCTGGTCCGGGCCGTGCCGACGACGCGGCCGTTCTTCATCACGCTGACGCGGTCGGCGAGGTCGAAGACATCATGCAGATCGTGACTGATCAGGAAGATGCCGATGCCCTGCTTCTTGAGTTCGAGGATGAGTTCGGCGACCTGCCGGGTCTCGGCCGGGCCGAGCGCCGCCGTCGGCTCGTCCATGATCAGCACGCGAGCGTTGAAATAGATCGCGCGGGCGATCGCGACCGACTGACGCTGGCCGCCGGAGAGCGCCTTCACCGGCTCCTTGAAGCGCCGGAAATGCGGGTTGAGCCGACCCATCACCTTGCGGGTCTCGGCTTCCATGGCGGAATCGTCGAGCGTGCGCCAGGGCGTCAGCAACTCACGCCCGAGGAAGATGTTGGCGGCGGCGTCGACATTGTCGGCGAGCGCGAGGGTCTGGTAGATCGTCTCGATGCCATGACGCTTGGCGTCGCGCGGGCTTGCGATGGAGACCGGCTCGCCATTGACCCGGATCTCGCCGGAATCGGCCTGGTAGGCGCCTGACAGGATCTTGATCAGCGTCGACTTGCCGGCGCCGTTATGCCCGAGCAGGCCGACGACCTCGCCCGGATTGAGATCGACGCTGACCGCATCGACGGCCTTGATGCCGCCGAAGGCAATCGAGATGTCGCGCATCTCGACGAGCGGGCTGGTCATGTCCATAGCGCTCACCCCAGCCGCTTGCGGTAGAGGCCGTCGAGCCACACCGCGACCACCAGCACGAGGCCGACGACGATGTTCTGCAACGGCGTGTCGACACCGATCAGCACCATGCCCGATTGCAGCGACTGCATCACCAGCGCGCCGAGCATCGCGCCTGCGATGGTGCCGACGCCGCCCGCCAACGAAGTGCCGCCGATGACGGCGGCGGCGATGACGTAGAGTTCGTCGAGCGCGCCGGCGGAATTCGTCGCCGCGTTCAGCCGCGCCGTCGCGATGCAGGCGGAGATGCCGACCAGCATGCCCATCAGCCCATAGACCAGCATCAGCACCTTGCGGGTGTTGACGCCCGAAAGCTGCGCCGCCTCGGGGTTGCCGCCGATGGCGAAGACATAGCGGCCGAACCGCAGCCGCGTCGTCAGGAAGGTGATGACGACGCCGACCGCCAGCGCCAGCAGAACCGGCACGGCCAGCCCATGGCCGATCACCAGCCCGCCCTCTGGCCAAACCTCCCCACGCGCCTCGGTCAGGCGGCGAGCGATGCCGGCCGGCAGCGCATAGGCATTGGCGACCAGCACGGTCGCGACGACCGCACCGCAACCCAGCGCCGCGATGGCGAACTCGGCCCAGAGCGGGCGCAGCGAGAAGCCGAAACGGCGGCGCCGGCGGCGCGCGGCAATGCTGGCCACGGCGATGGCGGCGCAGATCGCCAGGCCGATCGCCCAGGAGGCGCTGGTGCCGATCGCGCCCTCGATGCCGCCGCCGAGCCGGCGGAAACGCGAATCCATCGGTGCGATGGTCTGGCCTTGCGTGACCCACCAGGCCGCGCCGCGCCAGACCAGGAGTCCGCCCAGCGTGACGATGAAGGAGGGGATGGCGAGGAAGGCGATCAGCGCGCCCTGCATGAGGCCGATGAGCCCCCCGAGCGCGACGGCAGCCGCGAGGCTGACGATCCAGGTCGCAGGATGCTCGAACCCCCACAGCTCCGGGAGCAGCCTGACCTGAATCAGCCCGACGACCATGCCGACGAAGCCGAGCATCGAGC
Organism: Allobosea sp. GW822-FHT03F07; assembly: GCF_058801345.1. Classification (NCBI taxonomy): domain Bacteria; kingdom Pseudomonadati; phylum Pseudomonadota; class Alphaproteobacteria; order Hyphomicrobiales; family Alloboseaceae; genus Allobosea; species Allobosea sp. GW822-FHT03F07. The sequence continues at coordinate 65,320 of NZ_JBXAND010000004.1, read as the reverse complement.
CGACCGAGAGGTCGATGTTGCGGGTCACGATGACCAGCACCATGCCGCAGGCCATCACCGATATCGAGGCGGACTGGACCAGCAGGTTCCACAGGTTGCGCGGCGTCAGGAAGGCGCCGCCGGACAACCAGTTGAAGCCGAGCCAGATCACCGCCAAGGCCGCGACCATGCCGATCATGCGCGGATCGAACTCGATCTCGCGCAGATGATCGGCGAGGCTACGCGAGCCCGGGCTGCCTGCGCCCAGGCTCGTATCGCCCTGCACCGGCTTGGCCGGGGCCGGCGCGATCTCAGTCACAGGCCTTGACCTTGCCGGCCGCGACACCCTGGCACACCGCCGATTTCGGCGCCCAGCCGGCATCGATCACGACATTGAGGTTGTCCCGCGTCACCGGCACGGGCTTGAGGAACAGGGCCGTCATCGGCTGCTTGGCCGGGCCCTGGTTCCAGCTCGCCGCGCCCGCGACCTCCGTCAGCTTGGCGCCGCCGGCGAGCTTGACCGCGATCTCGGCGGCGTTGCGTCCGAGCTCGCGCGCATCCTTCCAGATCGTCACCGTCTGCGTGCCGAGCGCGATCCGGTTCAGCGCGGCGCGGTCGGCGTCCTGTCCGGAAACCGGGACCGAGCCGGCCAGTCCCTGCGCGGCCATGGCGGCGATGGCGCCGCCGGCCGTGCCGTCATTGGCGGCGACGACCGCATCGACCTTGTTGGCATTGCGCGTCAGGATCTGCTCCATGTTCTTCTGGGCATTGGCCGGCAGCCAGCCATCGGTCGAGGCCTCGCCGACATTCTTGATCTTGCCGCTGTCGAGCGCCGGTTTCAGCACCTCGATCGAGCCCTGATAGAGGAAGCCGGCATTGGGATCGGCCGACGAGCCCTTGATAAAGACGTAGTTGCCCTCGGGCTTGGCCTTGACGATCTCGCGCGCCATCATGCGTCCGACCTCGACATTGTCGAAGGTCAGGTAGAAGGCCTGCGGGATTTCGATCAGCCGATCATAACCGACCACCGCGATGCCCTCGTCGACCGCCTTCTGGACGGCGGGGCGGATCGCCTGGGCGTCCTGTGCCAGCACGATCAAGGCCTTGGCGCCACGCGCAATCAGGCTTTCGACATCGGTGAGCTGCTTGGCCGGCGACGACTGCGCGTCGGCGGAGAGATAGGTGCCGCCGGCCTTCTCGATCGCGGCCTTGATCGCGGCCTCGTCGGTCTTCCAGCGTTCCTCCTGGAAATTCGACCAGCTCACGCCGATGACCGGACCCTTGGCCTGGCCCAGAGCAGGCATTGAACTTCCCGACGCCGCGAAGGCGACGCCGGCTGCAAGCAAGATCTGTCTGAACATGGCGATCTCCCGCGTTTCCTCTGGCCCTGCGCTCTCTTCTGGGATCGCATGGTGAGCGTCCGGAGCGCCTACGCATGGGAGGTGAGCCTATCGCGGGGGAAGCGTCAAGCGACCCGCCTGTCGGGGGAGTCGCAGAGATCATTGAGCAGGCAGCGGCCGCATTCCGGCCTGAGCGCCTTGCAGGTGTACCGGCCATGCAGGATCAGCCAGTGATGGGCGTGGCGGCCGAATTCAGCAGGTATCGCCTTCTCCAGACCGAGTTCGACCTCGAGCACGTTCTTGCCCGGCGCGATGCGCAGGCGGTTGGAGACACGGAAGACGTGGGTGTCAACGGCGTGGGTGATCTCGCCGAAGGCGATGTTGAGCACGACATTGGCCGTCTTGCGGCCGACACCGGGCAGGCTTTCGAGCTCGGCCCGCGTCGTCGGCACCTGCCCGCCGAACTCCGCGATCAGCTTCTCGCAAAGCGCCATCACATTCTTCGCCTTGGTGCGGAACAGGCCGATCGTCTTGATGTACTCGCGAACCCTCTCCTCGCCGAGGGCCAGCATCTTCTCCGGCGTGTCTGCGATGACGAAGAGCGGACGCGTTGCCTTGTTGACGCCGGCATCGGTCGCCTGCGCGGACAGTACCACCGCGACCAGCAGCGTGAAGGCGTTGACGGATTCGAGCTCGCCCTTGGGCTCGGGATTGGCCGCCTGGAAGCGCGTGAAGATCTCGCGCACCTCCGCGGCGCTGCGGGCGCGCGGCTTCGTGATCCGCGCTTTCGGCGTGGCGCGGCGCGGGCGGCTGTTCTCTTGCGTCATGGCGGCGTTATAGTTGGCGCATGGACCTCGGCAAGTGCGCTTCAGAGCTGCGCGATTCAGGAGTGCCGGATGAAGACGTCTCGGCCGCTGCCGAGCGCCCGGTCTTCGACGCCACCATCACCCCGCATCGCTCGCTCGGCCAGAACGGCTTCCGCATCGTGATGACGCTGGTCTGCCTTGCCAGCATCGTCTCCTCGATTCCCTTCGTCGTGCTCGGCGCCTGGCCGGTCGCCGGCTTCTTCGGCCTCGACGTGGTCGCGCTGTTCATCGCCTTCCACGTCAATTTCCGCCATGCGCGCGCCTTCGAGCGCATCGTCGTGACGCCCCTCGAAGTGCTGCTGCGCAAGGTCTCGCATCATGGCCGCGAGGCCGTGTGGCGCTCCAACCCGGCGTGGACGAGGCTGGAGCGGCAGACCGACGAGGATTACGGTCTGCTCGCGCTGAACCTGGTCTCGCGCGGGCGGAGCGTGGCGGTCGCCGGCGCGCTCTCGCCGGGCGAGCGCGAAGGCTTTGCGGAAGCGCTCGGCTCGGCGCTGGCCAAGGCAAGGCGTGGACCCGACTACGGAGCCGCCTGAGGTTCTTGCGCGCCGCTGACACCGCCACGCCATCCTGCCAGCTTTCGGGTGGAGTCGCTGCGCCAGCACACCTAGTTTCGCATCATGACAGACGATGCGAAGGTGACAGCGATGACCGCTCATATCCAGAAGCTCGGCGTGATGACGCCGACCCGTTTTTCCAACGCCGTGTTGGCGCGCGCGACCGAGGCGATTCCGGCCGCGGCCGACTTTCCCTCGATGGCGCCGGGCTCCGATTACGATACGGTGCGGCGCATCCTCGCCTACATCACCGAGAACTGGCGGGCACAGCCGACGATCGAGGCGATCGCGGAGGCGGCCGGCGCGACGCCGACCGATGTCCACCATCTCTTCCGACGCTGGTGCGGGCTGACGCCCAAGGCCTTCCTGCAGGCGATCACGCTCGATCATGCCAAGGGCCTGCTCGGCGCCTCGGCCAGCGTACTCGACACAGCGCTCGAGGTCGGCCTCTCCGGGCCGGGCCGCCTGCACGATCTCTTCGTGACGCATGAGGCGATGTCGCCGGGCGAGTGGAAAGCCGGCGGCGAGGGGCTCGCGCTCTCCTACGGCTTCCACCCCTCTCCCTTCGGCGAGGCGCTGATCGTCGCCACGGAGCGCGGCCTCGCCGGGCTCGGCTGGGTGTCTGATGGGCTCGACGGCGGCAAGGTCGTCGGCGGCCGGGCCGAGGCGCTCGCCGATATGATGCGGCGCTGGCCCCATGCCGATTACCGCTTCGATCCGCAGGCGACGGCTCCCTATGCTGCGCGCATCTTCGATCCGAAGGCCTGGTCGGCGCAGACGCCACTGCGCGTCGTGCTGATCGGCACCGATTTCGAGGTCAGGGTCTGGGAGACGCTGCTGCGCATCCCGGTCGGCCGCGCCACGACCTATGGCGACGTCGCCTGCCATATCGGCAAGCCCACCGCATCGCGTGCCGTCGGCATGGCGGTCGGCAAGAACCCGATCTCCTTCGTGGTGCCCTGCCACCGCGTCATCGGAAAATCCGGGGCACTGACGGGTTACCACTGGGGCCTGACGCGCAAGCGCGCGATCCTGGGCTGGGAGGCCGGGCAGACGGCCGCCGCCTGAACCGCTGCGCTCAGCCCTTCAGATACATGTCCCAGCAGGGCGAGAGCGCGATGCGCTTTCGCCCGCGGAGCGCCGGTTCGAAATGCTGGAGGATCGCGTCGCGCGCGGTGGTCGGCGGACATTTCGGCGCGAGGATCGCGTCGGTGCGGGACAGTTCCGCCAGCGTCTCCGGTGCGAGCGCGGGCGTGCTGCGGCCCGGATCCATGCCGATCGGCACATGGCGCGGCGGCGTCCGGTCGAGCAGGCGGTTGAAGGGATCGACGAAGTCGAGCGTCAGGAAGCCGTTGAGCGTGCGGCCATTGGCGGCTTCCCAGGCCCGGATCGCGTCGAGGCCCTGCCGGACCTCGAGCAGCCAGGTCGCCTGATAGTCGATCTCGGAATAGAGGATGTAGGAGGGCGGCAGGTCGCGCCGGGCGAGTTCGCGATAGCTCGCCTGCTGGGTGGCGTAATGCTCCAGCATTCCGGCTGCGCGCGCCACCATGTCGGCCTTGAGGCTGACCCGGCCGAGCGGGCCGAGCTCGGGCAGATCGAGCGCGACATGGCCGGTCATTCCCAGCACGGCGCGAACGCTGCGCTCGACGAAGATCACGGCGCTGGGCAGGGCGGTGGCGAGCGCCAGCACCAGGACGATCGGCTTCAGTGAGTCCTGCCGATTGCGCCAGTCGAGCAGGACCAGCAGCAGGATCGGCCAGAGTCCGATATATTCGAGCGAGCCGGTATTCTGCGTCTCGAAGAAAGTCAGCGCGACGAGGGCGGCTGCGAGCCAACCCATCGGTGAATCAGCGAGCGCGCGCAGGCCCCGGAGGTTCGGCGCCACGCCCTCGCGCCAGGCCACCAGCGCTAGGACGCCGAGCAGCAGCAGGCAGGGCCCGACGACGTTGAACTTGACCGACGCCACGGTCAGGAAGCGCGGCAGCAGCGCCCCGGTGTTGAGCGCGAGAAGAGCCAGGATGTCGGCGATGTAAGCGCGCACCAGCCCGGTCGCGAGATCGACGACGCCAAGGGCGGCCAGCACCAATACCGCCGCCATCGCCGCGTCGCGCTGGCGCAGACGACCGGCGAGGACGGCATAGCCGACCAGCATCGAACCCGTCACCGCGCCCGTGATCTTGACGAGGAACAGCACGAGCATCAGTGCCGCGACCAGCCCGGTCGCCAGGCGCCGATCCCGGGCGAAGTGCAGCGTCGCGATCAGCAGGTAGAGCAGCAGCGCGACATGGCGGTTGTAGTGCCCGTAGCCGTCGAAGCCAGGCATCGGGTAGAGGCTGTGGAGGTTGATGGGCAACGATGCGAACAGCAGGAAGGGCAGCAGCAGCGCGAAGGCCATCGGCCGCGAACGGGCGGCGACATGGCCGCACAGCAGGGCGGCTACCGGCAGCAGCACGGGCAGCACCGCCCAGTTGGCCAGCAGCATCGGCTGGGCGCGCGGGAACAACGCATCGAGCCACGCCGCGCCGTAATAGCCGAACGGGCCGACCGGCGCGAAGAAGTCGAGGCTCGGAACCTGCCCCATGCGGATGCGCTGGATCGTGTCGAGATAAACCGCTGTATCCCACGCGTTCGGGCCGAGCGGCAGGCGCAGCGGGAGGCTGAGGGCCGCTGCCGCCGCGAGCGCGAAGGCCGCGATCCAGAAGGCAGGCGTGCGCGCGAGACGGGTCAGCCGGGCAGAAAGCCCCTGCGGCGCGGCGAGTGGCGCACCGAGATCCCCAACCGACATGGCGCGCCTCCGAATTCTTCGAGCGAGCGCCGAGCCTGCCGGATAATCGTTACCCCGAGCCTGCGCCGATCTTCGAAAAGCCGAGGTTTCGGACGGCAGTCCAGGCAAATCCCTGAAACTGGTTTCCGGGCTGGGTTAATCGCCTGCGATCTCCGCGAAGCGTTCGGGCAGCGCGAAGCCATGCCGCAGCGGGTCGTCCGGCTCGATGACGAAGGCGCCCTCGCCGGCGAAATGGCCGATGCCGCCGACCGCGACCGTGACGGCGCCGGGAGCCGGGGCAGGCACTTCACCCAGCACACGGCCGGTGAAGGTTCCGCCGGTGATGCTGCGGAAGCTCCGCGTCCGCCCCGGCGGGACCAACCCCTTGGCATGGTCCAGCGCCATGCGGGCGGTGACGCCCGAGCCCGTCGGCGAACGGTCGATCTGGCGCTCGGCGAAGATGCAGAGATTGAAGCTGGTCTCGTCCGGACCGGCTTCGTCGGTGACGATCGTGCCATAGAGGAAGCCGAGATCGGGTTCGGTCGGATGCGTGATCGCGAGCGTTGCGCGGACCCTGTCGGTGAGTGCGGCCGCCGCATCGGTCACCGCCGAGACGGGGCTCTCGATGAGATCGAGGCCGAAGCGGGAGGCCGGCAGGATGCAGTAGAAGGCGCCGCCATAGGCGATGTCGGTGGTGATCGACCCGAAGCCCGGCACATCGACGACCAGATCCCGTGCGAAGACGAAGGCCGGGACGCTCTCGAAGACGACGCTCCCGACCTTGCCGCCGCTGACCGAACATTCCAGCCGCAGGAGACCGCAGGGCGCCTCGATGGCGAAGCGGGTGACCGGCTCGACGGCCGGCACGAGCCCGTGCTCGATGGCATAGCGGCCGAGCGCGATCGTCGCGTGGCCGCACATGGTCGAATAGCCCTCGTTATGCGTGAACAGCACGCCGAAGGCTGCTTCCGGATGCGTCGAAGCGACCGGGATCACGCCATACATGCCGGCATGGCCGCGCGGTTCAAGCATCATCGCGCGGCGCAGATGATCGTGATTCTCGCGCGCATCGCGGCGCTTTTCGAGGATCGTCGCGCCCTTCAGGACAGGATAGCCCGCGGTCACGATGCGGACCGGCTCGCCGCAGGTGTGATAGTCGAGATAGCTCAGGCGCATGGTCGCGTTCCGGTGGTCATCAAATGGGTGTCATGTCGCGAGCCGCCGCGGTGGATCGCAGCCGGCTCTGGTGCAGCTATCGGCCGCCGCGGCACAGGCGAAGGCGAGCGCCGCCTGGAGATCGTCGTGCGTCACAGTCTTGAAGCCTGCACCGAGCCGGCCGCGTGCGGCCAGAACCGCGATGAAGCCGCCGATGAAGGTATCCCCCGCCCCGACCGTATCGGCCACGACGACAGGCTGGGCGGTCGCGGTGACAGGATCGCCTGGACCAAAGCAGATGGCGCCATCCGGCCCCTTCGTCACCAACACGAGCGTTGCGCCGAGCGACTGCCAGCGCCGGGCGATCTCAGCCGGCTCCTCCGCCGGAAAGAGCCAGGCGAGGTCGTCGAGGCTCGCCTTGACGATGTCGGCCTGCGCGATGCGCGCCTCGATCAGGGGTAGTGCCCGCTCGTGCACCGGCAACACGGAAGGGCGGATGTTGACGTCGTAACTGACAGTCGCGCCTTGTGCCCGGGCGCTCGCGGCCAGCGTCGCCACCGCCTCGACCGAGGCCCCGGCGGTCGCGCCGAAGGAGGCGGCGTGGAGATGGCGGGCTTCCGGCGGCATGCACCGCGTCGTGCCGTCCGGATCGTCATGAGCCGTGCCTTCGAGGTGCAGGGCGAATTCCGGCACGCCGCCCGGGCCGAGCGGCGAGACGATCGCGACCGCGCTCGGCCAGGCGCTGTCATGGATCAGCGCCGTGCCGATACCCTCCGTTATCAGAGCGGTGCGGAAACGCCGACCGAGGGCATCGCTCGAGAGCGCCCCGGCATAGGCCGGCTTCGCACCGAAGCGGGCGAGCGCCAGCGCCGCGTTGAAGCCGGAGCCGCCCAGCACGGCCTCATAGTGCCGTCCCTCGGCGTCGCGCGGGATGAAATCGCCGATCGCCTCGCCGACAACGAGGATGTCGGCTGCGCTCACAGCAGGCCGCGCTTCGCCAGGCTGCGCATCAGATGCGAAGCGCCGAAGGTCCAGGGCTCGCATTCGGAGGTCGAACGCATGCGGTTGACCAGGGCGCCGAGCTCGGGTGCCGCGATGGTGACGACGTCGCCATATCTGTGGGTAAAGCCGCCGCCGGGCGTGTCGCGATCCTTGATCGGCGCGAACATGGTGCCGAGATAGAGCGCCGCGCCGTCCGGATACTGGTGATGCGGGCCGATCATCTGGCCGGCGAGATCGGCCGGATCGCGGCTGATCTTCGCGATCGAGGACGATCCTTCGAGCGTGAAGCCGTCCTCGCCCTCGACGGTCAGTGACACCGTGGTCTTGCGGATGTGGTCGAGCGTGAAGCCTGCATCGAACAGGCGGATGAAGGGGCCGACGGCCGCCGCTGCATTGTTGTCCTTGGCCTTGCCGAGCAAAAGCGCCGAGCGCCCCTCGACATCGCGCAGATTGACGTCGTTGCCGAGCGTGGCGCCGACGATGCGACCGTCAGAGGCGACGACCAGCACGATCTCGGGCTCGGGGTTGTTCCAGGTCGAGGCCGGATGCAGGCCGGCATCGAAGCCGGTGCCGACCGAGGACATCGGCGGGGCCTTGGTGAAGATCTCGGCGTCTGGCCCGATGCCGACTTCGAGATACTGGCTCCAGGCGCCCTGCTTGATCAGCACGTCCTTGAGATGCATCGCCTCGGGCGAGCCGGGCTTCAGCTTCGAGAGATCGTCGCCGATCAGCTTTCCGATCTCCTCGCGGATCGTCGCGGCGGCGGCCGGGTTGCCGCGCGCCTTCTCCTCGATCACGCGCTCCAGCATCGAGACGGCGAAGGTGACGCCGGCCGCCTTCACCGCCTGCAGGTCGAGGGGGGAGAGCAGCCAGGGCTGGCCGGGATCGCGGCCGTCGACCGGCGTGTTCGCCAAGATGTCCGCGAGCGTCCCGACCGGTTCGCCCTGCGCCGCGCGCAGTGCGGCAGCCGGGTCCTTCGCCTCGCAGAGATCGCGGCTGGTGGGGAAGGCGCGGGTGACGTCCAAGAGCACGCCGTCGCGCAGGGTGACGACCGCAGGGCCGGCGACATCCGGCCGCCAGACGCGACCGAGCAGCGCGGCACCGGCGGCATCCTTCGGTAGGGTCTGGTCTGGCGTGAGAGAGATGCGCGGCATGGCGGCTATCCGTCGGAAGGCGGGATGGGGCGGGGAGAACAGCGTCTTCCGGGCAAATGTGCAAGAGCCTCGACAAAAGAGCCTCAGCACAAAGTCGCGGAAGCGCGCAGCTTGCGTCTGTCATCAATTTGTCATTGAAACGTCGCCCGCCCTTCATGCTAGCTTGCGCACCAACAATAACAGCCGCCCAAGCGACCCGAGGGCGGAAGGGAGACGAAGATGACAGTGAAATCTCGCATTCTGATGTCCGTCGCGGCTTTCGCGATCGCCGGCGCCGCACCTGCCGCGGCCCAGACCGAAATCCAGTGGTGGCACGCGCTGACCGGCGCCAACAACGACGTCGTCGTGAGGCTGGCCGAGGAGTTCAACGCCTCGCAGAAGGACTACAAGGTCGTCCCGGCCTATAAGGGCTCCTATCCTGATACGCTCAACGCCGGCATCGCCGCCTTCCGCGCCGGGCAGGCACCGCATATCCTCCAGGTCTTCGAGGTCGGCACCGGTACGATGATGTCGGCCAAGGGCGCGGTGAAGCCAGTCCACGAGCTGATGAAGGAAGCCGGCGAAGCATTCGACCCCAAGGCTTATCTGCCCGCCATCACCGGCTACTACTCGACGGCCAAGGGCGACATGCTCTCGATGCCGTTCAACTCATCCTCGATGGTGATGTGGTACAACAAGGACGCCTTCAAGAAGGCCGGCCTGAACGCCGACGCGCCGCCGAAGACCTGGCCCGAGGTGTTCGAGGCCGCCAAGAAGCTGAAGGCCGCCGGCTTCGACAAATGCGGCTTCTCGAACGCCTGGGCGACCTGGGCGAACATCGAGCAGTTCGGCGCCTGGCACAACGTGCCGCTCTCGACCAAGGTCAACGGCATGGAGGGCTTCGACGCCGTCCTGACCTTCAACCAGAGCCCGGCCTTCCTGAAGCACTGGACCAATCTCGTCGATCTGCAAAAGCAGGGCGTCTACGATTATTCCGGCCGCACCAACACCGGCGAGGGCCGCTTCACCTCGGGCGAATGCCCGATCTTCCTGACCTCCTCGGCCTTCTTCGGCAATGTCCGCGCCAACGCCAAGTTCGACTGGGCCAACGCGCCGATGCCGTACTACCCGGATGTCCAGGGCGCACCGCAGAATTCGATCATCGGCGGCGCTTCGCTCTGGGTGATGGGCGGCAAGAAGGCGGACGAATACAAGGGCGTCGCCAAGTTCTTCACCTTCCTCTCCAATGTCGACCGGCAGGTGAAGCTGCATACCGAATCCGGCTATCTGCCGATCACCAAGGCGGCCTATGAAAAGGTGAAGGCCTCGGGCTTCTACAAGGACAAGCCCTATCTCGAGACGCCGCTGCTCGAACTCAACAACAAGGAGCCGACCGACAACTCGAAGGGCCTGCGCTATGGCAGCCTGGTCCAGATCCGCGACATCTGGTCGGAAGAGCTGGAAGCGGCTCTGAACGGTCAGAAGTCGCCGAAGGCGGCGCTCGACGCGGCTGCCGAACGCGGCAACCAGATGCTGCGCCAGTTCGAGCGCACGGCGTCGCGCTGAGCTGACCTGATCCACCACGCTGCGTCATCCCGGGCGCAGCGAAGCGAAGACCCGGGATCCATGCCGGAACGGTTCAAGGCATGGATCCCGGATCTCCCTGCGGTCGCCCGGGACGACGACGCGGACTGAAGCGACCCGATGCAGAAGCACGCCTTCTTTCATGGCCTCACGATCCCGCTAATGCTGCTCCTGCCGCAGCTGGCCATCACCATCGTGTTCTTCTATTGGCCGGCAAGCCAGGCGGTGTGGCAGAGCTTCCTGCTGCAGGACGCCTTCGGCACCTCGACGGAATTCGTCTGGTTCGAGAACTACACGACCCTCTTCGCCGATCCCGGCTACTTCAAGGCCTTCGTCAACACGGTCATCTTCTCCAGCTTCGTCTGTGTGCTCTCGCTGTCGCTGGCGCTGCTCTTCGCGGTCATGGCCGACCGCCAGATCCGGGGCGCCGAGGTCTACAAGACGCTGATGATCTGGCCCTATGCGGTGGCGCCCGCTGTCGCCGGCGTGCTCTGGCTGTTCATGTTCGATCCCTCGCTGGGCATGCTGGCGCGCGGGCTGTCCAGCCTCGGCATCGCCTGGAATCCCCGCCTCAACGGCAATGACGCGATGCTGCTCGTCATCCTCGCCGCGACCTGGAAGCAGATCAGCTACAATTTCCTGTTCTTCCTCGCCGGCCTGCAGTCGATCCCAAAGAGCGTGATCGAGGCGGCCGTGATCGACGGCGCGCGGCCGATGCGGCGCTTCTGGACGATCGTCTTCCCGCTGCTCTCGCCGACGACCTTCTTCCTGCTGGTGGTGAACATCGTCTACGTCTTCTTCGACACCTTCGGCATCATCGACACGGTCACCGGCGGCGGCCCTTCGGGCGCGACCGAGACACTGGTCTACAAGGTGTTCTCGGACGGCAAGGGCGGCTCGAACCTCGGCGGCTCGGCGGCGCAGTCGGTCGTGTTGCTGGTGATGGTCATCGCGATGACCGCCGTGCAGTTCCGCTTCATCGAGCGCAAGGTCAGCTACTGATGGTCGAGGACCGCCGCCTGGGCGATTTCATCGCCTATGTCATCCTGTCGATCGGCGTGCTGATCGTCGCCTTCCCGGTCTGGCTGACCTTCGTCGCCTCGACCTGGGATGCCGCGACCATCATCAACGGCAAGCTGCCGCTCTATCCGGGCCCGTATTTCCTGGAGAACTACAACCGCATCCTGTTCATCGGCACCTCGGGCACGACGCGCGAGCCGGTGCTCGGCATGATGCTGAACTCCTTCGTGATGGCGATGGCGATCGCGCTGGGCAAGATCTTCATCTCCGTGCTCTCGGCCTATGCGGTGGTCTATTACCGCTTCCCGTTCCGGATGGCGGCGTTCTGGATCATCTTCGTCACGTTGATGCTGCCCGTAGAGGTCCGCATCTTCCCGACCTTCAAGGTCGTCTCGGATCTGCGGATGCTCGACACCTATCAGGGTCTGGCGGTGCCGCTGATCGCCTCCGCGACGGGCACGCTGCTGTTCCGGCAGTTCTTCATGACGATCCCGGACGAGCTGCTGGAGGCCTCGAAGATCGACGGCGCCGGCCCGTTCAAGTTCTTCAAGGACACGGTCGTCCCGCTCTCGATCACCACCATCGCGGCACTGTTCGTGATCCAGTTCATCTATGGCTGGAACCAGTATCTTTGGCCGCTGCTGGTGACGACCAAGGACTCGATGCAGACCATCGTCATCGCGATCAAGAAGATGATCGTCACCTCCGACGCCCTCACCGAATGGCAGCTCGCCATGGCCACCGCCATGCTGGCGATGCTGCCGCCCGTGCTCGTCGTCATCCTGATGCAGAGGCTCTTCGTGAAGGGCCTGGTCGAAACCGAGAAATAATCCGCCGATGGCCCAGGTCACCCTCACCAACGTCAAGAAAATCTATCCCGGCGGCGTCGAGGCCGTGAAGGGCGTCTCCTTCGACATTCCCGACGGCGGCTTCTGCGTGCTCGTCGGCCCCTCCGGCTGCGGCAAGTCCACGCTGCTGCGCATGGTCGCGGGGCTCGAGACGATCTCGGCCGGCGAGGTCTCGATCGGCCCGCGCGTCGTCAACGAGGTCGGGCCGGCCGATCGCGACATCGCCATGGTGTTCCAGAACTACGCGCTCTATCCGCATATGAGCGTCTACGACAACATGGCCTATGGCCTGCGCAACCGCGGCACGCCCAAGGACGAGATCGAGAAACGCGTCAAGGAAGCGGCGCGCATCCTCGCGATCGAGGGGCTGCTGGAGCGCCGGCCGCGCCAGCTGTCCGGCGGTCAGCGCCAGCGCGTCGCGATGGGACGCGCCATCGTGCGCAAGCCGCAGGTGTTCCTGTTCGACGAGCCGCTGTCCAATCTCGACGCCAAGCTGCGCGTGCAGATGCGCGTCGAGATCAAGAAGCTGCAGCGCGCGCTCGGCGTGACCTCGATCTACGTCACCCACGACCAGGTCGAGGCAATGACGCTCTCCGACAAGCTCGTGGTGATGAATGGCGGCCAGGTCGAGCAGATCGGCGTGCCCTCGGAGGTCTATCGGAAGCCGGCGAGCAAGTTCGTCGCGACCTTCATCGGCTCGCCGCCGATGAACATCCTGCCCGGCGCGATCGACGGCCCAGGCATCGTCGCGCTCGGCGATGCGATCCTCGAAGCGCGCGACCTGCGCGAGGATCTGCCCGCGCAGACGAACGTCGAGGTGGGGCTGAGGCCGGAAGACATCGAGATCGCCTCTGAGGGAGAGGCCGGCTCGCTGGCCTTCGACGTCGAATTCGTCGAGGAGCTCGGCGCGACGCAGCTCTTCCACGGCCAGCTCGCGGGCAAGCCCTTCGTGATGCAGGCCGCGACCGATGTGGTGGCTGCGCAAGCCGGACGCATCTGGATCACGGTCGATCCCGACCGAGTGCATGTCTTCGACGCGAAGACCGGCGCACGGCTGGGGCGGGCGTAGGCGGGCACTGGAACCGCGGGGAGCCCCTCTCCTGTAAGGAGAGGGGCAGGGGTGAGATGTAGGCCCCTCGACCAGTTTGGCGAGCGATATCGCTGTTAGGGCGGGATCATCTGGTCCGACGGCCTACCCCTCACCCTGCCCTCTCCCTACGGGAGAGGGTTCTCCGTCGAAGTTCCCCGCGCCTTATGAAACCGGCGCGTATTTCACCGCGCAGCCATAGGACTTCGTGCTCGCTTCCGAGACCGGCTTGCCGGCCTTCAGCTCGGCCATGGCCTGCCGGACATAGCTCTTGGCGCCGTTGAGGCTGGAGGCGCTGGAGGACGGCTTGTCGTCGATCGCGCCCATATAGGCGAGCGTGCCCTTGGGATCGACGATGTACATATGCGGCGTCGTGGTCGCGCCATAGGCGCGCGCCATCTTGCTGTTGGGATCGAGCAGGATGCCGGCCGGCGCAGCGTCTCGGCTCGTCGTCAGTTCCTTGGCCTTGGCGCCGTCGACATGGCCCTGCTCGCCGACCGGCGAGGAGATGACCGAGAGCCAGACGACGCCCTCCTTCGCCATGTCCTTCTGCAAGGTCTGCATGGTCGCGCTGTTGTAGTGCTTCCGTACATAGGGGCAGTCGTGATTGGTCCATTCCAGGATCACGGTCTTGCCGGCGAATTCGGAGAGCTTGCGGGTCTTGCCGTCGGCGTCGACCGCCTCGAAGGCAGGCGCAGGCGCGCCGATCTTGGCTGTGGCCTGAGCCAGGGCCGATCCGGCGGTGAGGGCGAGGCCTGATAGAGAAAGACCTGCGATGGCGAGGCCGGCGATGAAAGTCTGGCGGGTCAGGTTGGCTTTCACGTCTGTCTCCTGTCTTCGGGGGGCATGGACGAAAATTGGTCAGCGGGCGGCGGTCTTCATCTCCTTGCCGGCGGCACGCCTCGCGGCAGTGACGATCATGTCCGGCGTCAGCAATTGCGGCAGAACCTCAGGCTGAGCGCCCTTGGCGCCGGGATAGAACAGATAGAGAGGCACGCCGGCGCGCCCCTGCTCGGCCAGCGCCATGGCGATCTGGCTGTTGCGATTGGTCCAGTCGGCCTTGAGATAGACGACCTTCAATTCGGCGAAGGCGTCCTTGACCTCCTGACGCGAGAGCGCGACGCGCTCATTGGCGAGGCAGGTGATGCACCAGGCCGCGGTGAAATTGACGAAGACCGGGCGCCCTTCGCCCTGCAATGCCGCGACACGCTCCGGCGTCCAGGCCTGGATGTCGCCGGCCCGGGCCTCCGTGGTCGCTTCCGGAACCGCGCTCTGGACGACGAACCAGCCGGCGCCGAAGGCAACGAGGACAGCGAGCGCCGACGAGACGATCCGGCCCCGCCCCGCCTCCCGCGTCACGCCGACCAGCCAGACGACGAAACCGGCCGCCAGCACGGCGACGAGCGCCGCCAGCACGCCGCCCGGGCCGGCCTGAACCGAGGCGACCCAGATCAGCCAGATCGCGGTCGCGAACATCGGGAAGGCGAAGGCCTGCTTCAGGATCAGCATCCAGCGTCCGGGCTTCGGCAGCAGGCGTAGCAGGCCGGGTGCGAAGGACAGCGCCACCACCGGCGCCGCGAAACCGAGCGCCAGCGCCATGAAGACGGCCAAGCCGAGGGCCGGAGGCCGGGTGACGGCATAGCCCATGGCGGCGCCCATGAAGGGCGCCGTGCAGGGCGTCGCGACGATGACGGCGAGCGCGCCGGTCATGAAGGCGCCGAGGCGTCCGCCCCGGCTCGCAAGGCCATGGCCGATGCCGGCTGCGGATGTGCCGATCTCGAAGGCGCCGAGCAGGTTGAGGCCGATCAGCGTCATCACCACCGCGAGTGCGATGACCAGCGGCGGCGACTGCAGCTGGAAGCCCCAGCCGACACTGGAGCCGAGCGCGCCGAGGATGATGACAAGGCCGGCCAGCGCCATGAAGGTGACGACGACGCCGGCAAGGAAGAGCAGGCCCTGTTCGCGCACCTCCGACCGGCTCGCCTGCGCCAGTTGGGCGAAGCCGAGCGCCTTGATGAAGAGCACCGGCAGCACGCAGGGCATCAGGTTGAGGATCAGCCCACCCGCGAAGGCGAAGAGCAGCGCGGCCCAGAGCGTCAGATCGGTACCCTCCGCCGGCAGCGGTATGCGCATGGCGGTCGGAGCCGTCGCAGCGGCATTCGCCGCGCTCGCGACCAGAGCGGCATCGACCGTGGCGGCGAGACTGAGCGAACGGGCGACGCCGCCCTCCTTGAAGGTCAGGACGCCTTCCAGCTCCTCGCCCATGACCTTGAAGGCGCTCGAACGGGCGAGGCGCAGCATCGTTCCGTTGGCGCCGGCCGACGCGTCCTGCTTCGCGGCATGGTCGATCAGCGTATCGGAGAGCGGGAAGAAGCGCAGTTCGGCTGCCGAGTCGGACAGCCCCGGCAGCGTCAGCGCGAGCCCTTCGCCATCGGCAGCCAGACGGCCCTTGAAAGCGGCTGGCGCGGGCAGGGCGGCGCGGGTTGCCTCGATACGGGAGTGTGCCGCCTCATCGACGACAGCCGTAGCTGCGACCGGCAACTCGAGTGTGAAGGCGCCCTCCTCGGGAATGCAGATCTTCTCGCAGACCAGCCAGGTCGCATTGGCCTTCAGCGTCAGGCGCTCACCTGGCTTGGCATCCCGGGGCACGGTGATCTCGACCGGCAGCAGCAGCGTGCCCTCGAAGCCGAAATTGACCAGCGGCTCGACCGGAATCGCGTGAGGCGCCGGCCACTGGATCTCGCCGGCGGCAACACCCTGCGGCAGCACCCACTCGATGCGAGTCGGCTCGCCGGAATCGCCGGGATTGCGCCAATAGGTATGCCAGCCCGGCGCCATCTTCTGGACGAGGGCGACCTGGAAGCGCTCGCCGGGCGCCACCGCGTCGCGACTCGACAGGAGCGTCGCCGTGACGCGGGGTGTCGAGACGGCAGCCGACTCGGCGGCGACCGCCAGACCCGGTGCCAGCGCTGCCAGCACGAAGGCCAGCGCAGTGTGTCGCCACGAAGATCTGTTGCGGGTCGAAGCCATGCTTTCCGTCGTCATCCTCTCGACACTCGCCGATCAGATGCCCCATCGCGGCCGCCGACGCCAATGACAAGGCAGTGAGGCCATCGACACGATAGCCGCGAATATCGGCCGGAGTCAGGCAGGGTTGGCGACGAGGTCCAGTGCCACGCCCGGATTCGGATGAGTTCCGGCTGAGGACGCTGCCCAGTGGCCGGAGAGCCGCTGTCTATTGCGGGGTCAGGGGCAGAGGCCCTGATCCGGGCGCCGGCGCGGCCGGGCGGGGCCGGGGGTTGGCGGCGGGCCTCGCCGGCTCGCCGGTGATGCCGAGGCGGGCGCGGATCGAGGCGGCTCTGGCCTCCGTCAGGCGTGCGCCGCAGAAGCCGAACTGGCCCTCGCGTTGGAAAGCCCGGCAGATCAGCTCCCGCTCGGCCGAAAAGCCCGCTTGCTCGCGCGCGATCGCGCGCTGGTCGACCGCATCCGCCTTGGCGGTCAGCGTGCGATAGCCTTCGCGGACGGCGCGTTCGGCTGCGCCGCGCGCGGCCTCGATCTCCTTGGCGCGTGCCGGCAGCGTGCGGGCGTCGGGGCCCCACAGGCCTCGCGGATCGATCCGGCAGGCGGCCGCCTCGACGACGCAAGGCTGCGCCGGCTCGACCACGAGGAAGGCGCCGTCGAGCACGTCGAAGACGATCGGGCAGATCGGCGCCTCGAGCCGGTAGCGCGGAACGCCCACGGGACGGCCGAGCGACGTCACCGGCAGCGGCGCCTCGCCGAAGGATACGGCGCAGGGTTCGACCAGATTGCTCGACTGGAAGCCGTCGACGGTGAGCCTCAGCCCGAATCCGGTCGCGGTCTTCTCGAAGACGGCCTCGCCGGGGCCGCCATTATGGCGCAGGACGCGCCCGGTGATCGCATCCTCGCCCGCGACCTTGATCGCCGGCATGGACGGCGTCCGCGGTGCGGCTGGCGCGCTCGATGACGCAGGGGCCGATTGCTGTGTGCCGGGCGCATTGAAGGGCTGCGCGCCCGGCAGCTGCAGCGGCTGCGCCAGCGCGGCCTGCGACGCGCCGGCGAGAACCAGCAGCGCGAGGCGGAGGGCGAGATGCGTCTGTCGGGTCACGAAAGGGCCAGTTTGGAACCGAAACAATCGCTTCTGCATGAAATGCCGCGGCCGCGCGCGCAAGGGCACATCCGCAACACTCGCCGGCAATGCGATGCGCCGGCGCGCCGGCGTCGACCGTGACGTGCGAAACAGACGCGCGCGGGATTCTTAATCGGCTCGCCTGTCTTGCAAGGGCAGGAACACCCTCACTATATACGCCGCCAAGGGGCGGTTTCACGACCGTCAAACGTGGAATGCCGGTTTCGTTCGCCGCATCAGGTGGGGGCGATCCGGTCCATGGGCCGGCAGGTGGCGCCAAGCGTCGCAGGCCGGCGATCTGCTCAATCGAAAGGGATCCCATCCATGGGTAAAGTCATTGGCATCGACCTCGGCACGACCAACTCCTGCGTCGCGGTCATGGAAGGCACGACGCCGAAAGTCATCGAGAACTCGGAAGGCGCGCGCACCACGCCGTCCATCGTCGCCATCACCGACGACGGCGAACGCCTCGTCGGCCAGCCGGCCAAGCGCCAGGCCGTCACCAATCCCGAGCGCACCTTCTTCGCGATCAAGCGCCTGATCGGCCGGACCTTCGACGATCCGATGACGCAGAAGGACGTGCATCTCGTCCCCTACAAGATCAAGAAGGCCTCGACCGGCGACGCCTGGGTCGAAGCCGACGGCAAGGACTATTCGCCCTCGCAGATCTCGGCCTTCACCCTGACCAAGATGAAGGAGACGGCGGAAGCCTATCTCGGCCAGCCCGTCACCCAAGCCGTCATCACGGTCCCCGCCTATTTCAACGATGCCCAGCGCCAGGCGACCAAGGATGCCGGCAAGATCGCCGGCCTCGAAGTACTGCGCATCATCAACGAGCCGACCGCGGCAGCGCTGGCCTATGGCCTCGACAAGAAGCAGGCCGGCACGATCGCGGTCTATGACCTCGGCGGCGGCACCTTCGACGTCTCGATCCTCGAGATCGGCGACGGCGTCTTCGAGGTGAAGTCGACCAATGGCGACACCTTCCTCGGCGGCGAGGACTTCGACATGCGCCTCGTCGAGTACCTCGCGGACGAGTTCAAGCGCGAGCAGGGCATCGACCTGAAGAAGGACAAGCTCGCTCTCCAGCGTCTGAAGGAAGCTGCCGAGAAGGCCAAGATCGAGCTTTCGACGACAGCGCAGACCGAAATCAACCTGCCCTACATCACGGCCGATGCCTCGGGTCCCAAGCATCTCGCGATCAAGCTCTCGCGCGCCAAGTTCGAGAGCCTGGTCGACGACCTGATCCAGCGCACCATCGAGCCCTGCAAGAAGGCGCTCAAGGATGCCGGCCTGTCGGCGGGCCAGATCGACGAGGTGGTCCTGGTCGGCGGCATGACCCGCATGCCGAAGGTCCAGGAAGTCGTGAAGCAGTTCTTCGGCAAGGAGCCGCATAAGGGCGTCAACCCGGACGAGGTTGTCGCCATTGGCGCCGCGATCCAGGCCGGCGTTCTCCAGGGCGACGTCAAGGACGTGCTGCTGCTCGACGTGACCCCGCTTTCTCTCGGCATCGAGACGCTGGGCGGCGTGTTCACCCGCCTGATCGACCGCAACACCACGATCCCGACCAAGAAGAGCCAGGTCTTCTCGACTGCCGAGGACAATCAGCAGGCGGTGACGATCCGGGTCTTCCAGGGCGAGCGCGAGATGGCGGCCGACAACAAGATGCTCGGCCAGTTCGACCTGATGGGCATTCCGCCGTCCCCGCGCGGCATGCCGCAGATCGAGGTGACCTTCGACATCGACGCCAACGGCATCGTCTCGGTGACGGCGAAGGACAAGGCCACCAACAAGGAGCAGCAGATCCGCATCCAGGCTTCGGGCGGGCTCTCTGAGGCCGACATCCAGAAGATGGTCAAGGACGCCGAGGCCAATGCCGCCGAGGACAAGAAGCGCCGCGAGCTGGTCGAGGCCAAGAACCAGGGCGAAAGCCTGGTCCACTCGACCGAGAAGTCGCTGAAGGACTATGGCGAGAAGGTCTCGGCCGCGGACAAGACGGCGATCGAGACCGCGCTCGACGCGCTCAAGGCCGCGCTGGCCGAGGACAACGCCGAAACCATCGCCTCGCGCACCACGGATCTGATGCAGGCCTCGATGAAGCTCGGCGAGGCGATGTATGCCGCCAGCCAGGCCGAAGGAGCCGCCGATGAAGGTGAGCCGGCCGCCGACGCCAAGAAGGACGACGTCATCGACGCCGACTTCAAGGACGTCAGCGACGACAAGGGCGACAAGAAGAAAAGCGCCTGATCGCGCTTTTCCCACACGACGACATCATGGCCGGGCTTGACCCGGCCATTCCATTCCGGGATTGCGTCGTGAAGACAACATTCTCGTTCCTGCGCGCCTCATGGCCGGGCTTGGCCCCGCCATGAGGCCGAAGGGAACGAAGGGGCCGCTGTTTGATGTCCAAGCGCGACTATTACGAAATCCTCGGCGTCTCCAGGACGGCCAACGATGCGGAGCTGAAAAGCGCCTTCCGCAAGCTCGCCATGGGCTGCCACCCCGACCGTCATCCCGGCGATACTGCGGCGGAGGCCAAGTTCAAGGAGCTGAACGAGGCCTATCAGGTGCTCTCGGACGGCCAGAAGCGTGGTGCCTATGACCGTTATGGCCATCAGGCCTTCGAGAATGGCAGCGGGGGTGGCGGCAACCCCGATTTCTCCGACTTCATGTCGGACATCTTCGATTCCTTCTTCGGCGATGCGCGCCGCGGCGGGCCGCGCAGCGCCAACGGCCGCGAGCGCGGCGCCGACCTGCGCTACAACCTCGAAATCGGGCTGGAGGACGCCTTCGCCGGCAAGAACGCCTCGATCCGCGTGCCGACCTCCATCGCCTGCGAAGTCTGCTCCGGCACGGGCGCCAAGCCTGGCTCGAAGTCGCGGCAATGCCCGACCTGCGGCGGCCACGGCAAGGTGCGCGCCAATCAGGGCTTCTTCTCGGTGGAGCGGACCTGCCCGACATGCTCGGGCCGCGGCGAGATCATCGACGACCCCTGCAAGAACTGCCAGGGCGCCGGCCGCGTCACGCGCGAGCGCACGCTCTCGGTCAACATCCCGGCCGGCGTCGAAGACGGCACGCGCATCCGGCTCGCCGGCGAGGGCGAGGCCGGCCTGCGCGGCGGCCCTGCGGGCGATCTCTACATCTTCCTCTCGATCAGGCCGCACGCGATCTTCCAGCGCGACGGCGCCGACCTGTTCTGCCGCGTGCCGCTCGGCCTGACCTCGGCCGCTCTCGGCGGCGAGATCGAGGTGCCGACGCTGACCGGCGAGCAGGCGCGGGTGAAGATCCCCGAAGGCACGCAGACGGGCAAGCAGTTCCGGCTAAAGGGGAAGGGCATGAGCGTCCTGCGTTCGCGCGAAGTCGGCGATCTCTACATCCAGGTCGTGGTCGAGACGCCGCAGAAGCTGACGCCACGCCAGCGCGAACTGCTGCAGGAGTTCGAGCGCGAGAGCTCCGGCGCGACCCATCCGGAAGCGGCGGGCTTCTTCGGACGGGTCAAGGACTTCCTCGGAGGCATCGGCGGCTCGGCCTGAGCACAAAAAAACGAGCCGCCTTACGGCGACCCGTTCTTGGTCAGGCTCTGATCGGGATCAGGCCTTGTCGACCACCTTCTTGATGGCGTCCTTGCCCTTGCCGAGCGCCTGCTGGGCTTCGCCCTTGCGCTCCTGAGCGAAGCCCTCGGCCTCGAGCTCGGGCTTGTTCAGCGCCTTGCCGGCGGCCTGCTTGACGTTGCCGGCGGCCTCGTTGGCCATACCCTTGACCTTGTCCATGGTGCTACCCATCGTCTTGATCCTTCTGGTGAATTTCGTACCGCCTTGCGGCTTGTGACGAGGAAACCAGCAGGCCCGTGGAAGGTTCCAAAAGAAATTCAGGCCTCGGCCATCGCACGCAGGGCCTGAGCCGTCTCCATATCGGCCGGGAAGAAGGTCTCCAGCGCGAGCTCCGACAAGGTGATGTCGACGGGCGTGCCGAAGACCGTCGTCGTTGAGATGAAGGACAGCGTGGCATCACCGACCCGCAGCCTCAGCGGAACCACGATCGCAGGCTCCTCTGCAGGCGCGGGCCCATGTCCCTTCCGGCTCGATGTGCCGGGAACGGGATAGGTCAGAAGCTCGGCCAGCAGATCCGCCAGCACGGAGTCGGCCGTCGCCCTGATCTGCTGGCGAAGGCGCGCGACGAGATGCGAACGCCATTCCCCCAGATTGACAATGGCGGGCGCGAGTCCTTCGGGATGCAGCGAAAGCCTTAGCACGTTCACGGGCGGGCGCAGCAGATCGGGATCGGCGACGAGGGCGAGCAAAGGTGTGACCGCCGCATTGGCCGCCAGCAATGTCCAATGGCGGTCGACCGCGAGCGCCGGATAGGGCTCGTGCCCTTTCAGGACAAGATCGATCGCCGATTTGGCGGCTTGGAGACCCGGATCCTCCAGCGCGCGCTCCAGATAGACCGGCGCGTAGCCGGCAGCGAGGAGCAACGCGTTGCGCTCGCGCAGAGGCACGCCGAGATGCTCGGCCAACAGCAGGACCATGTCGCGACTCGGCTGCGAACGGCCACTCTCGACGAAGGAGAGATGTTTCTGGGAAATCTCCGCCTCGAGCGCCAGGTCGAGCTGACTGAGCCGGCGCAGTTGCCGCCAGTCGCGGATGAGATGGCCGATGGCGGGGTGGTGATGCCTGTTCATGCGGATGAACTTAGCGGGCGGCCCCGCTCCAATTACCTCCCGCTTAATCGACTACCCGGCACGATCCCGTCAGCATGGCCTCCATCGACGGCAGAGGCGCCTCCCGGCGGCCTCCCAACCTAGGAGACGACCATGCTCATGATCCAGTCCTCGCGCTTCCTGCGGAATGCGCTTGCCCTCGATGCCGCCGCCTGCGCCGGCACGGGGCTGCTGCTTGCGATCGCTGCCGCGCCGCTTTCCGGATGGTTCGGCTTGCCCGAGAGTTTTCTGCGCGGCGCGGGGCTCGTGCTCCTGCCTTGCGCGGCCATCCTCGCCTGGTTCGCCAGCCGCGAAGCGCTGCCGCGCCTCGCCGTCTTCACCGTGATCGGCGTCAACCTGATCTGGATCGCCGACAGCGTCGCCATCCTGCTGACGGGATGGTTCGCACCGACGGGATTCGGCATCGCCTTCGTGCTGGCGCAGGCCGCGGCAGTCGCCGCCGTCACCGAGCTCGAGGTGATCGGGCTGAAGCGGTCCGCCACGATCGGCCTGCCGCAGGCACGGAACCGGCACCGGATTCTCTGACGCTTCGTCATGCAACCGTCATCTGGTAGCCATAGCCGGAAGCACATTCCATCTCCGTGCTTCCGGCAAAAGGCCTCTCCCGATGCGCCAGCCCCTTGTCCTCGCCGCCTTCACCTGCCTGCTGTTGAGCGGTACCGCCATGGCGGAGCCGATGTTCAACCGCATCGCGACCTTCTCGGTCCCGCTCAATCTGCCGGCCGACCGGGATGCCTCGAAGAAGACCGTCGCCGAGATCATCGCCGCCAATGAAGACGGCACGCTGCTCGCCTATACCGATGCCGAGCAGAAGGCGCTCGGCCTCGTCGACATCACGGCGCCGGAGATACCGAAGGCCGCCGGCTTCGTGCCGCTGGGCGGTGAATCCACCTCGGTCACCATCCTCGGCGACAAGGCCTTCGTGGCGGTCGTCACCTCCGGCGAGAACCTCAAGGAGCCTACGGGCCATCTCGCCACCGTCGATCTCAAGAGCAAGGCGGTGGTGGCGACCTGCGATCTCGGCGGCCAGCCGGATTCGGTGACGCTCAGCAAGGACAAGAGCAAGATCGTCATCGCGATCGAGAACGAGCGCGACGAGAAGCTGAACAAGGGCGCGCTGCCGCAGCTGCCCGCCGGCAACGTCACGCTGATCGGTATCAAGGACGGCGCCATCGACTGCGCCTCGCGCCAGATCGTCGACGTCACCGGCATCGCCGGCGTCGAGCCGACCGATCCCGAGCCGGAATTCGTCGACGTCAACCAGGACGGCCTCGCCGTGGTGACGCTGCAGGAGAACAACCACATCGTCGTCATCGACACGAATACCGGCAAGATCGTCACGCATTTCAGTGCCGGCGCGGTCGATCTTACGACCATCGACAAGACCCGCGACGGCCAGATCAAGGCCACCGAGGAGTTGAAGGGCGTGGCGCGCGAGCCCGACGCCGTGCGCTGGCTCGACAATGACCGCTTCGTCACCGCCAATGAGGGCGACTGGAAGGGCGGCTCGCGCGGTTTCACCATCTTCCGCAAGGATGGGACGATCGAATTCGATTCAGGCTCGCAGGTCGACCACATCGCGATGCGCCACGGCCATTACCCCGAGCGCCGTTCCGCCGCCAAGGGCAGCGAGCCGGAGGGCATCGAGGTCGGAACTTACGGAAGCGACCGGCTGATCTTCGTCGGGCTGGAGCGCGCCTCGCTCGTGCTGGTCTACAAGGACGAGGGCCCGGGCCGCGCGCCGCGCTATCTCCAGGCCCTGCCGGGCGGCATCGGGCCGGAAGGCCTGCTGGCGATCCCGCAGCGCAATCTCTTCGTCTCGGCATCCGAAACCGATGTCGGCGAGAAGGGCGGCGCGCGCTCGGCCGTGACGATCTACCGGCGTAGCGAGGCCCCGGCCACCTATCCGACCATCGTCTCGGGCGATATCGATGGCGCGCCGATCGGCTGGGGCGCGCTATCGGGGCTCGCCGCGCATCCCGCGACGCCGGGCCGGCTCTTCGCGGTCGCGGACAATGCCTATCAGCCCTCGCGCATCCTCGAGATCGACGCGACGCAGGCACCCGCGAGGATCACCGGCGCGATCACCGTGACGAAGGATGGCAAGCCTGCCGCCTACGACCTCGAAGGCATCGCGACGCGGCCGGCTGGCGGCTTCTGGCTCGCTTCGGAAGGCAATCCGGAAAACAGGGAGAAGCCCACGCGCAATATCCTGCTGCGCGTGACGGCGGCCGGCGCGGTCGAGGAGGAGATCCATCTTCCCGAGGCGCTCGAGGCGCAAGCGACCCGCTTCGGCTTCGAAGGCGTCACCGTCACTGGCGAAGGCGCTGACGAGACGGCCTGGCTCGCGGTGCAGCGCGAGTGGAAGGACGATCCGAAAGGCAAGGCCAAGATCCTGAGCTACAAGCCGGCGGCCAAGACCTGGGGCGTGCTGCACTATCCGCTGAGCACGCCGGCGAGCGGGGCCTGGATGGGCCTGTCGGAGCTGGTTGCGCTCGGCAATGACCGCTTCGCCGTGATCGAGCGCGACAACCTCTTCGGAGCCAAGGCTGCCAAGACGCTGGCGACCTTCTCGGTCAAGGGACTGGTGCCGGCTGCAATCGGTGCGGCGACGGTCCCGATGGTGGAGAAGACAGTCCTGCGCGACCTGACGCCGAATCTGATGAAGACCGGCGGCTACGGCATCGAGAAGGTCGAAGGGATGACGGTCGACAAGGCCGGCAACCTCTTCGTCGTCACCGATAATGACGGCGTCGACGACAACTCCGGCGAGACGCAGTTCCTGGCGCTCGGCAGGATCGCGAACTGAGCGGCGACGAACAAAAAGCCCCGGATGCCGAGGCATCCGGGGCAGTCGCCTGACCACGACGAGGCCAGGTGGGGAGGAAGGTTACCAGCCGGCGAGGACGCTCCCCTTGAAGCGCTCGGCGACGAACGCCTTGATCTCCGGCGTGTGGTAGGTCTCGACCAGCGTCTTGACCCAGGGCTTGTCCTTGTCCGCCGTCCGCACGGCGATCAGGTTGACGTAAGGCCCCTTCGGGTCCTCGCGCAGGATCGCCGAGGTCGGCTCGATCTTGGCGTCAACTGCGTAGTTGGTGTTGATCGCGGCGGCCGCGACATCGGCCAGGGTGCGCGGGGTCTGGGCCGCCTCGACCTCGATGATCTTCAGCTTCTTCGGGTTCGCGACGATGTCGGCCGGGCTCGGCTTGAAGCCGACGCCGTCCTTCAGCTTGATCACGCCCTTGTCCTGCAGCAGCAGCAGCGAGCGGCCGCCATTGGTCGGGTCGTTCTGGATGGCGATGGTGGCCCCGTCCGGCACCTCTGCCCAGCTCTTGTACTTGGACGAATAGATGCCGAGCGGGAAGTTCACCGTCAGGCCGACGCTGACGATCTTGAAGCCGCGATCCTTCACCTGATTGTCGAGATAGGGCTGGTTCTGGAAGGAATTAGCCTCCAGCTCGCCGGCATCGAGCGCCTGGTTCGGCACGACATAGTCGGAGAACTCGATGATCTTGAGATCGATGCCCTTGGCGGCGAGAAGCGGCTTCACCTTCTCGAGGATCTCGGCATGCGGGCCGGGCGAGACGCCGACGCGGAGGACCTGCGGCGTCTGGGCGAGGACGGGAACGGCGAGGCTGAGCGCGAGGGCGGCAGACGCGGCGAGCGCGGCGCGGCGGGTGATGGTGGGCATGGTAGGCTCCTGTGGGTCGGGTCGGATTGATCTCAGCCCTCATCCTGAGGAGCCGCGGCACGCGGCGTCTCGAAGGATGCTCCAGTGAATCTCCGGAGCCTCCTGGACCATCCTTCGAGATGCGCGCCCTAGCAGCGCTCCTCAGGATGAGGGCTGAGTATGGGCTGGAGTGACGGTGTTCAGGCGTGGCGCAGGCGCTTGTTTAGCCGGCGGGCGAGATGGTCGCCGGCGGTCTGGACGGTCTGGACCAGGACGATCAGGACGGCGACGACGGCTGCCATGACCTCGGGCATGAAGCGCTGGTAGCCGTAGCGGATGCCGAGATCGCCGAGCCCGCCGCCACCGACCGCACCGACCATGGCGGAGAAGCCGATCAGGCTGACGACGGCGAGCGTGAGACCCAGCGCGATAGCGGGAAGCGCCTCCGGCACCAGCACCTTGCGGACGATCTGCAAAGGCGTCGCGCCCATCGAGCGGGCTGCCTCGACCAGGCCCTGGTCGACTTCGCGGATGGCCCCCTCGATCAGGCGGGCGATGAAGGGCGTCGCGGCCACCGTCAACGGCACGATCGCGGCATTCGTGCCGATCGAGGTTCCCGCGAGCAGGCGGGTGAAGGGGATGATCGCGACGACGAGGATGATGAAGGGCGTCGAGCGCGTGGCGTTGACCAGCGTGCCGAGCACCACGTTGGTGAACGGCGCCGCGAAGAGCTCGCCGCGCTTGCTGGTGGCGAGGAAGACGCCGAGCGGCAAGCCGAACAACGTACCGAGGCCGGCGGCGACCGCGACCATCTGCAGCGTGTCGAGCGTCGCCTGCAGGATCAGCGCCGCGATCTGGGGCGAGATGATCTCAGGAAACATGGCCGATGACCTCCGCCTTGAGTTCGAGGCTATTGAGCGCGCCGAGCACGGCCGCCAGTTCCGGCTCACGCGTCGGCACGGAGACCAGAAGGCTGCCGAAGGGCTTGCCGGCGATGGCGTCGATGCGCCCGGCGAGGATGTTGACGTCGACGCCAATGGTCGAACTCAGCCGGCTGATGACGGGGGCTGTCGCGTTCTCGCCGGTGAAGGTGATGCGCAGCACCGTGTCGTCACCGGGGCGACCCTGCGCCCGGATGCGCTCGGCGAGATAGGCCGGTAGTTCGACGCCAGTCACCGCCTCGACGAAACGCGACGTGGTCGGATGCTGCGGACGCGTCAGCACCGAGAAGACATCACCCTCCTCGACGATCGCGCCGTCCTCGATCACCGCGACCCGGTCGCAGATCTCCTTGATGACCGGGATCTCATGGGTGATCAGCAGGATGGTGATGCCGAGATCGCGGTTGACCTGCTTCAGCAGGGCCAGGATCGACTTCGTCGTCTCGGGGTCGAGCGCCGAGGTCGCCTCGTCGCAGAGCAGGACCTTCGGATCGGTGGCGAGGGCGCGGGCGATGCCGACGCGCTGCTTCTGGCCGCCGGAAAGCTCGGCCGGATAGCGCCCGCGCTTGTCGGCGAGGCCGACCAGATCGAGCAGGCGCGCCACCCGTTCCTCGATCTCTACCTTCGTCGTCCCCGCAATCTCGAGCGGCAGGGCGACATTGTCGAACACCGTGCGCGACGAGAGCAGGTTGAAATGCTGGAAGATCATGCCGGTGGCGCGGCGGCGCGTCCGCCAGCCGGCCTCGGAGAGGCCGGTGACGTCCTCGCCATCGATCAGCAGGCGGCCGGCCGTGGCGCGCTCGAGCCCGTTTACCAGGCGGATCAGGGTCGACTTGCCGGCGCCGGAGCGCCCGATGACACCGACGATGGCGCCCTTCGGCACATCGAGATCGATGCCCGACAGCGCCGTGACGGCGCCCTGCGCGCCGCGGCCGGCATAGGTTTTGCCGATCTGCTCGAAGCGGATGATCGGTGGGATGGGATCCGGCAACGGGCCGGTGCCGACGCGAAAGGCGTCGGGCTTCACTGGGGCGTTCATCATGACCTCAGAAATGCGTGTGGCAGGACCAATGGGCAAGGCCCAGTTGCTCGAGCGTGACCTCGCGAATGGATATCCGGCGCGCCTCCTCGGCCTCGGCCTGCTGAACCGGGTCGCGCTCGCGCGGTCCGGATGCGAAGGCCGGAACCGCCTCGGCGAACCAGTCGGCGAGGCGAAGCCAGAGATGCTTGAGGGCGTTCACGGCCGCCACCTCACGCGGCCAGCCGGGCGGCGCCGCGGCGGCGAGGCGCGGCGAGTTGCCGGGCCGCGAGCTCGGCTGCGCTCGGCGAGGCGAAGCGATGGCCCTCGATGGCATTGAAGGCCGAAGAGGCGGCGATGAAGGTGAAATAGCGCTCGTCGCCGCGCCGGGTGACGAGCCCGGCCTGGGTTTCGCCGATCTCGATGATATAGGCCTGCGGGCCCGGCGCCGGCCCGGCGTTGCTCTGGTGAAATGCGGTCATGGTTCTGCTCCCGCCGCTCCTGCAGCGTATCCGGACATCTGCTGGAACTGGTTTGCGAAGCCGCGCGAAGGCGAGCTTCAGGCCAAGATCAGGATCGACAACAGCAGCCGTCGCAGAGGGGAAGCAGGTCAGCCTGACGCGAGATCGCATCGATCATGTTCGTCTCCTGTCGAGTGGAGCCCACGACCGCGTCGTGGCGCTTTAGCGTTTGGTGACGCGGCGCAAGCTGCTCGCTCAAATCCCCGCGGCCTTTCGGCAAGACCGAATGACAGGTTGCAATCTGGCGTGCGCCGTCCTGTTTGTCAACTCGATCGTTCTTTTAAAGAAACACCACTACAGAGGCTGGCCTGGCCGAAGCGGCGGCCCGATGAGAACAATATTCTCCGTCCAACGAGATCGCCCCTGCGACGGAAGCGCCGCTTGACGCTGCCGCGCGCTGCGGGCCATCTGCGCGGATGACGGCCGAGACACCTTTACTGGGAGGCCTGCGCCGCTCCGCCCTCGGAGCTTGGCTGGCGGTCGTCTATGCGCTGGCGGTTCTCGCTTCCGGGCTGGCGCCTTCACCTGCCTCCGCCCTAGCCCCGCTCGACGGCGCCCTGCTCTGCTCAGGGCTGACGCCGCCGGGGCCGGACGCGCCCGAGCCCGCGGGTGAGGCGGCCCATTGCAAGGGCTGCCCGGTCAATCCGATTCTAGCAGCGCCGCCGCAAGCCGTTCCCACCGCCCTCGTCAGGGCCTCGGTCCATGCCGTGGCGGATGTCCCCCGCGGCAGCGTAGACGCGCCTCTGGCCGCTCTCGGCCTGCCGCCATCGCGTGGCCCGCCTGCGTCCGTCCGCCAGCAGTTCTGAGCTTCGCCAGCCGCAGGCCGCTGCCCAACATCGACCGCAGCGGGAGCCTTCCACACGTTCAGGCGCTGTGACGCGCCATTCCGATCAGGACATCGCCATGACAAAATCCATTCTCACCGCCCTTGCACTCGCCATGTCGCTGGGCGGCACGGCCTTCGCCCATGACTACAAGGCAGGCCCCCTCAAGATCGATCACCCCTGGAGCCGCGCCACGC
Source organism: Allobosea sp. GW822-FHT03F07 (assembly GCF_058801345.1). Lineage (NCBI taxonomy): Bacteria > Pseudomonadati > Pseudomonadota > Alphaproteobacteria > Hyphomicrobiales > Alloboseaceae > Allobosea > Allobosea sp. GW822-FHT03F07. The sequence continues at coordinate 35,947 of NZ_JBXAND010000004.1, read as the reverse complement.
CCGGCGGCGCCAAGGTCGGCGGCGGCTATCTCGTGATCGAGAACACCGGGGCGACGGCCGACAGGCTGGTTTCGGTCTCCGCGCCCGCGATTGCCGGCCGCACCGAAATCCACGAGATGGCCGTGACCAATGGCGTGATGACGATGCGGCCGCTCGACAGCGGCGTCGCGATCGCGCCCGGCAGCAAGGTCGAGTTCAAGCCCGGCGGCTATCACATCATGTTCATGGAGCTGAAGCAGCCGCTCAAGCAGGGCGAGAGCATCAAGAGCAGCCTGACCTTCGAGAAGGCCGGCTCCGTCGAGGTCGAGTTCAAGGTCGAGGCCGTCGGCGCCCGCAGCAGCACCGATCAGGGCAGCCATAAGGGGCATTGAGGGCCGTTGCCGTCATCTCGGGCTTATCCCGAGCATCCCATTCGGGAGATTCTCGGGTCGCCGCTTTGCGGCGCCCGAGAATGACGTGGCGCTCAGACCTTCGCGCGCGGATCGGTCTTCGCGACGCGCGCCAGCAGATAATCGACCTCGGCCCGTGCCGCAGCGCTGATCGCCGAGCCCGGCTTGCGCTGGGCCTCGCTCTTCAGGATGCCGCGCTTCATCAGGGTGTATTTGCGCACGGCAAGGCCGACGCCCTGCTGCTGCTCATAGCGCATCAGCGGCAGATGCGCGTCGAAGATGTCATGGGCCTCGTCGCGCTTGCCGGCCTTCTGCAGCTTCACGACGTCGATCAGCAATTCGGGGAAGGCATAGCCCGTCATCGCGCCGTCGGCGCCGCGCTCCATTTCGAAATCGAGGAAGAGCCCGCCATTGCCGGTGAGGATCGAGATCGGGCGCAGCGAGCCCTCCGCCTGAAACTTGCGCAGCGTCGAGATCTTCTCGAGCCCCGGCCAGTCCTCGTGCTTCAGCATCACGCAGGAAGGGTTGTCGGTGACGATCTTGCGGATCACGGCCGGCGTCATGACGACGGAGAGCGTCAGCGGATAATCCTGGATCACGAAGGGGATGTCCGTCCCGATCGCCTCGACGGCCTGGCTGTAATAGCCGGTGATCTGGTCGTCGGTCCGCAGGGAGGGCGGCGGCGCGATCATCACCGCAGCGGCGCCGAGCTCCATCGACTGGCGGGCGAGCGAGCGCATCGCGGCGAAGCCCGGCGCCGAGACGCCGACGATCACCGGCTTGCCGGGCATGCCGGCGACGGCGCGCTTGACGATGCCGAGCGACTCGTCGGGCTCGAGCTTGGGCGCCTCGCCCATGATGCCGAGCACGGTCGTGCCGTCCGAGCCGATCTCGTCATAGAAGGCAAAGAGCTTCTCGGTCGAGGCCCAGTCGAGCGTGCCGTCCGGATTGAACGGCGTCGGCGCGATCGGGAAGACGCCGGAGGCGTCGGGGGTGAGGGTCATGGTCGTGGCCTTGGGCTGGAATGGCTTTTGGAATTGACGTCGACGACACCCTCACCGTCATCCCGGATCTGCGCGGCTTCGCCGCTTGTCCGGGATGACGGCGGAGATTCATGCGACTCAGACGATGCGGGTGCGGACGGTGCCGACGCCGGCGATCTCGCCTTCGAGCACGTCGCCCGAGACAACGGCAGCGACACCCTCGGGCGTCCCGGTGAAGATCAGGTCGCCCGGCGCCAACGCGACCAGCCCCGAGAGATAGGCGATCGTCTCCGGCACGTTCCAGATCTGCTTGGCGAGGTCCGAGCTCTGGCGCGGCACGCCGTTGACGACGAGTTCGATCTTGCCGGCGCTGGGATGCCCGATATGGCTGGCATGCGCGATCTCGCCGATCGGTCCCGAGAAATCGAAGCCCTTGGCCATGTCCCAGGGGCGGCCTGCCTTCTTGGCGGCGGCCTGCAGATCACGACGCGTCATGTCGAGGCCGGCGGCGTAGCCAAAGACATGGCTGAGCGCATCGGCCTCGGCGATGTTCTTGCCGCCGGTGCCGATCGCCACGACGAGCTCCATCTCGTGATGCAGGTCCTTGGTCTTCGTCGGATAGGGCATGTCGGCGCCGTTGATCAGCAGCGCATCGGCGGGCTTGGTGAAGAAGAACGGCTCCTCGCGATCGGGGTCGCCGCCCATCTCGCGAGTGTGCTCGGCGTAGTTGCGGCCGACGCAGAAGACACGCCGCACCGGGAAGAGCCCGCCACCCGCCACCGGGACGGCCGTCACGGCCGGCGGATCGATCACATAATTCGTCATGGCGGAGGTTCTCCTGCGGCAGGTTCTTCGCCGTCGTTCATGCGGGAGGCGGCGCCGCGGAGCAAGGCCCCAGTTCGCGAGCGGCGTTGCTCCCCTGGCATGCCAAACCATGTCCAAAAACGCCGTTGTGCGGCGCGTGATTGCAACCTGGGCGATTTGCCTCATAGAGTAGGGCCGGGTCGGCATGAGCCGACCTGAACTGAGACTGAAGGAACAGCACGTGAGCACGGGTACCGTGAAGTGGTTCAACGAGACCAAGGGCTACGGATTCATCACGCCTGACCAGGGCGGCAGCGATGTCTTCGTGCATATCAGCGCTGTCGAGCGCTCGGGCCTGCGCGGCCTGAACGAGGGCCAGAAGATCAGCTACGATCTCGAGGCCGATCGCAAGACCGGCAAGTCCTCGGCCGTCAATCTCAAGACGGCTTGATCCTATAGCTAGACGGGAGGCCGATCGGCGGCGTCGCTTCCCGAGCCAATGCGAATCTCTATCGATCTATACGGACTGAAGACGATTCCCGGCATGCCCGTCGCCTCGATGGCGGCGGTCGAGGGCCTAAGGCGCCCTCCAGGCTCGGACCAGAGCCACCAGATTCAAAACCGACCTGAACCGTCTCAACCCTGGCGTTCTCGCGCTAGGCTCGCCCGGCGGCCGGGCGGAACAGGCGCCCCTTCTCCGCCACCAGCACGATCCCCAGCGCCACGAGCCCGCAAAGCGCGAAGCCGAGCGTGATCGGGACGACCGTGCCGTCGAAATGCTGTCCGATATAGAAGCCGAGCAGCGCGCCGCCGACCGTGGTGACGAAGCCCTGCACGGAGGATGCCGTGCCGGCGACATGGCCGAGCGGGTCCATCGCCATGGCGCCGAAATTGGGCGCGACAAGCCCGAAGCAGAACATCGCGCCGGCCTGGAAGAGAGCGAAGCTCCAGAGCGATTCATGGCCCGAAAGAGCCAGCAGCGCATGGGTCGCGGTCAGCGCGATATAGGCCAGCAGCGCACCATGCGAGACCCGGCGCATGCCGAGCCGCACGACGATGCGCGAATTGAGCAGCGAGGCCGCCGCCATGCCCATCGCGATCAACGCGAAGATCGTCGTGAACCACTCCGGCGAGTGGAAAACGTCGACAAAGACCTGCTGGGCCGAATTGATGAAGCCGAAGAGCCCGCCGAGCACGAAGGCCATCGCCAGCATGTAGCCGACGGCGAGCCGGGTCGTCAGCGTCGTGCGGAAGGCCGCGACGACCGTCGAGACTTCGATCGGCTTGCGATCCTCGGGGGCTTGCGTCTCCGGCAGGCTGCGCACAACCCAGAGCATCACCAGAGCGCCGAAGGTCGCCAATGCGCCGAAGATCCAGCGCCAGGGCGCCACAAGCAGGATCGCCTGGCCGATCGAGGGGGCCAGGATCGGCACCGCCAGGAAGACGATCATCGCCAGGGACATGACGCGGGCCATGTCGCGGCCGGAATAGCAGTCGCGCACGATCGAGACGACGAGCACGCGCGTGGCGGCGGCGCCGATACCCTGGACGATTCGGGCCGCCATCATCGTCTCGAAGGAGCCGGCGAAGGAAGCGGCGATGCTGGCCGCGACATAGACGACGAGGCCGAAGAGGAGCACGGGCCGGCGTCCGAAACGGTCCGACAATGTGCCGTAGATGATCTGCGCCGTGCCGAAGCCGAGCAGATAGGCAGTGATGATCCATTGCCGCTCATTCGCCTCGGCGATGCCGAGCGCCTCGGCCATCTGTGGCAGCGCCGGCAGCATCGAATCGATCGCCAGCGCATTCGCCGCCATCAGCGCGGCCATGAGCGCCACGAAGGAACGAAAGCGCATGCCATGGCGGGGCCCGGCAGGATGGGAAGCGTCGGTCATGGCAGCCTGTCTGCGGGCACGCATTCCGCCTGGCGGAGGAACACGGATGGTCGTTAAGCCCCTGATCTGCCTCTAGACTGCCGCGAAACGCGGGACAACCCGACCTGACCGCGGCTCGCCATGCGCCTGGTGGGCAGCACGACACGAGCGCGCAATCCCAATGACGGTGCCGCAGCACGTCCGGAGCGCCAGCTTCGTCTGGCGGGGGCGACCTGCTATCGTACCGAGCGGGAACGGGGCGGGGATTCGATGGTCGAAACAGGCGCGATGCGGCAGGTCGCCATAAGCCAGGGCCTGATGACCATCGAGGGCGTTTCGGAGCGGTTCGTGCAGGGCCTCGGCCGGCATCTGCGCCTGACCGTCGCCGACCTCGACCTCGCCCGCGGTTTTTCCAGCCGCGACGGACGCCTCGACGAGGCGACGCGCATCCTCGGGCGGGCAACGCTGGTCGGCGACAGCCTCCACCGGGCCGGGATGGCAGGCGAAGCCAGCGAGATCGCGCTGACCATCCGGCCCCTTTCCACAGGCGAGGACGGGCGCATCCTGCTGGTTCTCGGCTTCGACGAGAACGAAGGCGAAGCCGGCGGCTTCCGCGCCGAGATGCTCGCACCCGCCGTCGCGTTTGAGGCCTTGAAGCAGGATATCCTGTCCGGCGCCGCGCAAGTGCTCTCGCTCTCCGCCACGACCAGCCTGTGGGTGCGCGAAAGCCAGCGCGAGGCCCTGCCGGACCTGCCCGTCGCCTGGCATCTTGGCCTGGAGGCCGACGGACGGCGGAGCACGACGGCCCGCGGACTGGTCGAGACCCTGGACTGGCAACGCGCGACAGCCCACCTGCCCGCACCCGACGCAGCCGAGCCCGCCGCCGGAGAAGAGCCACCGGAGGCGACCGCCGACCAACTCGCGCGGATCAACTGGAGCCTCAAGCAGATCGCGCTGGTCCTGATGTTCCTGCTGATCGTCGTGGCTCTGAAGTAAGCCGCGACGGCTCTTTTGCAGGCCTGCGGCAGCTTGTTTGCAGGTCCGCGGCGGTTGGCGCTCAGATATCGTGGCGCCTGATGCGCCGGATCATCTCGTTCAGCGCCAGCAACACCAGCGCCAGGATGAAGGGCAGGATGTAATAGATGATCCGGAAGATCAGGAGCGCACCGAGCACATGCTCGAAGGGCAGCCGGCTGAGCGCGACCAGCATCGTCGCTTCGAAGACGCCGAGGCCGCCCGGCGCATGGCTGGCGATGCCGACGAGGCAGGCGAAGACATAGACCGCCAGGAAGCTCGGATAGTCGATGTTGTGCCCGCCCGGCAGCAGCACGAAGAGCACGGCGGCGGCCGCGCAGACCTCGGCCGCGCCGAGGAACATCTGGCCGAGCGTGATGGCGAGCCCCGGCAGCGGCAGGTTCCAGCCGCGCACGCGGATGGTGCGCTCGCCGCTCGCGATCCAGCCGAGATAGCCGAGCGTGCCGATGGCGACGCCCGCGCCGACCGCCTGCACCACCAGCGGCGAGGTGCGCGCCAGCATCGCCACGGATTGCGTGGCGTAGAACAGGCTGGCGCAGAGGATCGCGCCGAGCCCGAGCCAGAAGGTCAGCCCGGCGATGACTGTCAGGCTCGCGACCTCGGAGGCGCGCACGCCCTTGGGCGAATAGATCCAGTAGCGCACCGTGCCGCCGGTCACGATCGGAAAGCCGAGCGTGAAGGACACCGAATAGCTGGTGAAGGAGGCCAGCGCCGTCGTCCGGTAGGGGATCGACAGGCCGAGCCGTCTCAGCGCCAGCGCGTCATAGCCGGTGAGCAGCAGATAGCTCAGGGCGGTGAAGCCGCAGGCGAGGCCGAGCTGGCGCAGGCTGGCATTGGCGAAGGCGCCGGCAAGCTCGCCCGGCTCGATCTCCTTGACGATGAACCAGAGGACGACCAGCGAGGCGCTGAAGATGACGATGCTGGCGAGCGGCCCGAGCCACCACCAGCGGCTGCGCTTGCGCGCGGGCATTCCTGGCTCTGGCTGGCCGAACGACATACGCTCTCATGGTCGGTTTCGCGCAGGAGGCGTAAGGCCAGCGGCGCCGATTGCAGGCGTGAGGCGCGGAGACGGCCCCGGCCGCAGACATAGCGCCTCCCGGCCAATGCACAAGGCGGCATGGCGCGGCGAATACGCGCCATGAGCCCGGTGCGGTGCGCGCCCGGAGCGCCTCCGATCAGCCGGTCTTGCGGAAGACGCGCAGGGTCTTGAAGCTCGCGACCTCGTCGACCTGCGCCGTCTTCGCCCAGTCGGCGATGATCGGCTCGGCCGTCGCATAGGCGAAGGAGCCGGTATAGAACAGCAGGTAGCCGCCGACATCGGTCTGGGCCGTGAAGAGATCGATCACCTCGCGATCGGTCAGCGCGCCATAGGCGTCGTTCGCCTCCGTCCGGAACTCGCAGGCGTGGAACAGCGTGACGATGTCGAAGCGCGGCAGAAGCTTGGCATTGCTGGTGTAGATGTCGCCGAAATAGGCGCTGTAGGTCTTGGTGATCGTCGGATTGCCGGTCGCGAGCTTGACGAAGGCGTCGTATTCCTTCGGCGAGGCGGTGATGCCGAGCACGGTGCAGTCGAGCTCGGGCTCGGCGCAGCGGATGCCGACATAGTGGTGGCCGCCGGTGCCGAAATGGTAGATGCGCTTGCCCGTCAGGCCCTCCTCCTCGAGCCATTCGACGAAATGCACGTCGCAGGGGCATTGCTCGACGCGCAAGCCCCAATAGACGTCCCAGATGTTCATCGTCGCGGCGGTCATGGTCGTGGACTCCTGGAAAAGCGGATGATCATTCAGCGGGTCCGGCCTGCGCCGGCAGCGCCGCCGGCGCGAGAGAAGGTTCCGGTGCGGCCGGGCGAACCATTCGCACCACGCCGCCGGCGCGCTTCAGCAGCAGCCGGTGCGTCGCGGCCTCCGCGAAACCCGCGCCCTGCCCGAAGGCGATGACGATCGCGTCCGGCCGCGCCGCGCGCAGTTCGGTCAGCAGTTCGAGTGCGGCGTCGGTGTCGAAGGCACTGGTCGCCTCGTCAAGCAGAATGATGTCGGGCTTTTCTAGCTCGGCGCGGGCCAGAGCGAGGCGCTGGCGGTCGCTGGTCGCCAGTTCCTTGTCCCAATCGCGGTTCTCGTCGAGCAAAGGCGCGAGGCTCCACAAGCCATAGCGGCGCAGCGCGCTCTCCAATCGCTCCTCGGGCACGGCAGCGCCGGTCTCCAGAACCGCACGCAGCGTTCCCTCCGACAGATGCAGCTTCTGCGGCACGGCCGTCACGAAGGCGCCCGACGGCACGGCGATCGCACCACGCCCCCAGGGCCAGAGACCGGCGACCGCCTGGATCAGCGCAGCCTTGCCGAGGCCGAGTTCGCCGGAGACGTGGAGTGTCGCGCCTGATGGCACCGAGCAGGAGATGTCGGCGACCAGCGTGCGCCCGTCGCGGTCGATCAAGGTAACCTCGTCGAGCCGCAACAGGCCGTCAGGGCTCGGAGAAATCGCCAGATGCTCGCCCGGCGGCTCGCTATCGACGCGCTCCAGCGCATCGGCCAGCTCGTTAACGCGCCGCGCAGCGGCCAGCCATTCAGCGATCCGCATGAAGTTGTCGAGCACCCAGTTGAAGGCGTTCTGGACGGCGACGAAGGCCGCCGCAACCTGGACGACGCCACCGAGCGACATCTCGCCCGACAGGTATTTCGGCGCGGCCAGCAGGAGGGGCACCACCGGCACCAACGCGCCGCTGCCATTGGTGATCCAGGTGAGGCGGCCGCGCTGGCGGATCATCGCGAGCCAGCGCCCGACCAGGCTGTCATAGGTCCGCGCCACCGCGCGGCGTTCACCGGCCTCCGTGCGCGAAAGCGCGATCGTCTCGCCATGGTCGCGGATGCGCATCAGCGAGAAGCGCAGTCGCGCCTCGCCCTCGTTGCGCGCGGCGATCAGGCTCGGCAGCCGACGGCCGACGAAGGTGACGAGCGCCGAGACCAGCACAGCATAGACGATCGCCGCCAGCACGAGATAGGCCGGGATGACGACAGGCGCGCCGCCGATCCGCAAGGTCAGCGCGCCGCCGATCTCCCAGAGGATCTCGATGAAGGTGATGATGGTGATGACGGCCGAGAGCAGGCCGATGGCGAAATCGACCACAGGCTCGGTCGCCCAGCGGACATCGTCGGCGATGCGGTATTCGGGATTGGCAGGCTCGTAGCCGGAGAGGCTGAGCCGGAAGAAGCGACGCTGGCCGATCCAGCTATCGGCCAGCTTTGCCGTGACCCACTGGCGCCAATGCACCTGGAAGGTCTCGCGCGAAACCAGGATGACGACGCCGAGCCCGGCGACGACCAGCACCAGCACCGGAAAGACCGCCATCGCGATCAGTGCGCTCTCGCTGTCGCGCTTCTCCAGCGCGTCGAAGAACCAGCCGTTCCAGCGGTTGACGGTGACGTTGGCGAAGACGGAGAGAATGATCGCGGAGGCGAGCAGGAGCGACCAGAACCAGGCGCGCCCGGCACCCCGGCCGCGCCAGAAGCCGCCCGTCAGCTGCGCGAAGCGCAGCGCGACCTGCCGGTCGCTCGGCACGGCCATCGTCACGCCCGGCGTCTCGCTGCGCGCCTGCACGGTTCCCGATCATCCCCCTCTGCCGGTTTTCCGGCGTTCGGGACAGGCTGGCTGGTGCCGAATGAACTCGAAATGAACGGGAACAGCGCCCACGCTGCCCGCGTTCCCCCCAGGGAGGATCAAGCCAGGAGGCGATCATGTCACGCGGCGACAAGTCGGCCTATACCAACAAGCAGAAGCGCAAGGCCGAGCATATCGAGGGCAGTTACGAGGAGCGCGGCATCCCCCAGGAGGAAGCCGAACGGCGCGCCTGGGCCACCGTCAACAAGGAGAGCGGCGGCGGCAACAAGTCCGGCTCCGGCCGGGGCAAGCCCGACACCAAGGTTTCGACGAAGCGCGGCGGGAAGCTCGGCGGCAAGGCCGCCGCCGCGCGACCCGCGGCGGAACGATCCGCCTCGGCCAAGAAGGCGGCCGAGACGCGCAAGAAAAAGGCTTCGTGAGCCTCGTCGTCATTGCAAGGAGCGTCAGCGACGAAGCGATCCAGCAACCGTCGAGCGAAACCTTCTGGATTGCTTCGCTGCGCTCGCAATGACGGCGTCGCTCACCCGCCGATATTGAACGCCGCGAGCGCCGCCATGTTGACAATGTCTGAATCCTTGGCACCGAGCGGCACGATCTGTACCGGCTTGTCGAGTCCGACGATCAACGGACCGATCACGGTGGAGCCGCCGAGTTCCTGCAGCATCTTGGTCGAGATCGAGGCCGAGTGGAACGCCGGCATGACCAGGACATTGGCCGGTCCGCCGAGGCGGCAGAACGGATACTGCGTCATCAAATCGCGATTGAGCGCGACATCAGCCGCCATCTCGCCGTCATACTCGAAGTCGACGCGCTGCCCGTCGAGCAGCTTGACCGCCTCGCGCACCTTTTCCGAGCGTTCGCCGGCCGGATGACCGAAGGTCGAGAAGGCCAGCATCGCGACCTTCGGCTCGTAGCCCAGGCGCCGCGCCACGCCGGCGGCCTCGATGGCGATCTCCGAAAGTTCGCGCGCCGTCGGCATCTCGGTGATCGCGGTGTCTGCGACCAGCACGGTCCGGTCGCGCGAGAGCACGATCGAGACGCCGATGACACGGTGACCCGGCTTCTCGTCGATGACGCGGCGGACCTCCTCCAGCGCGATGGAGTAGTTGCGGGTCACGCCCGTGACCATCGCATCGGCGTCGCCGAGCGCGACCATGGCCGCGGCGAAATGGTTGCGGTCCTGGTTGATCAGGCGCTGGCAGTCGCGGAAGAGATAGCCCTGTCGCTGCAGGCGTTCGTAGAGATACTGCGCATAGGCCGTGTTGCGCTTCGACAGGCGCGCATTCTGGACCGAGATGCCCTTCGTCTCGAGATCGACGCCGAGAAAGGTCGCGGTCTCATAGATGCGCTCCTCGCGACCGACGAGGATGGCGTGGCCGAGGCCCTGATTGACGAAGGAAACGGCGGCGCGGATGACCTGCTCCTCCTCGCCCTCGGCGAAGACGACACGCTTGGGGTAACGCCGCACGCGCTCGAAGATGCGGTTGAGCGTGCCGGCGACGGGATCGCGCCGTGCCGAAAGCTGCGCCTTGTAGGCGTTCATATCGACGATCGGCTTGCCGGCGACGCCCGTTTCCATCGCCGCCTTGGCGACCGCCGCCGGCACGACATGGATCAGGCGCGGGTCGAACGGCACCGGGATGATGTAGTCCTTGCCGTAGCGCGGGCGCGAGCCCTGATAGGCGGCCGCGACCTCGTCGGGCACGTCCTCGCGCGCGAGCGAGGCCAGCGCCTCGGCGGCGGCGATCTTCATCTCCATGTTGATCGTCTTGGCGCGGACATCGAGCGCGCCGCGGAAGATGAAGGGGAATCCGAGGACATTGTTGACCTGGTTCGGATAGTCGGAGCGGCCGGTCGCCATGATCGCGTCGTCGCGAACGGCATGGACCTCTTCGGGCGTGATCTCTGGATCGGGGTTGGCCATCGCGAAGATGATCGGGTTCGGCGCCATCGCGGCGACCATCTCCGGCGTGACCGCGCCCTTCTGCGACAGGCCGAAGAAAGCGTCGGCGCCTTCGAGTGCCTGCGCCAGCGTGCGCCGGTCGGTCACGGCCGCATGGGCTGATTTCCACTGGTTCATGCCTTCGGTGCGGCCTTGATAGATCACGCCCTTGGTGTCGCAGAGGATGACGTTGTCGGGTTTGAAGCCCATCGCCTTGAGCAGCTCGATGCTGGCGATCGCGGCGGCGCCTGCCCCGTTGATGACGAGGCGAGTGGTCGCGATGTCGCGGCCGGTCAGGTCGAGCGCGTTGATCAGGCCGGCGGCGGCGATGATGGCGGTGCCGTGCTGGTCGTCATGGAAGACGGGGATATCCATCAGCTCGCGCAGCCGCTGCTCGATGATGAAGCACTCCGGTGCCTTGATGTCTTCGAGATTGATTCCGCCGAAGGACGGACCGAGATAGCGCACCGCGTCGATGAACTTGTCCGCGTCCTCCGTATCGACCTCGAGATCGATCGAATCGACATCGGCGAAGCGCTTGAACAGGACCGACTTGCCTTCCATCACGGGCTTGGAGGCGAGCGCGCCGAGATTGCCAAGGCCGAGGATCGCCGTGCCGTTGCTGATGACCGCGACAAGATTCGAGCGCGTGGTGTAATCATAGGCTTTGGACGGGTCTTCCGCGATCGCCAGGACCGGCACGGCGACGCCCGGCGAATAGGCGAGCGAGAGGTCGCGCTGCGTCGCCATCGGCTTGGTCGGCACGATCTCGAGCTTGCCCGGGCGTCCTTCCGAATGGAACAGCAGGGCTTCCTGGTCGGTGAAGGTCGGACGGGTGCGCTTGATCGGCGGCTGGTCGGTCATGGCAGTGTTCTTTTTTGTGAGCGTTTCCTGGGGGACGCGGACCATAGGCAAGCGCCAGCGCGCCCACAAGCCGCGCTGGCGACGAACGCTTATGCCGCTGGGCTACAGATCGACCCGCTGGATGGACGGCTGATCAGAGGCGTCGGCGCACGCTGGCGACGAAATCGCCGACATATTGGTCGAGCGCGCCGGTGCGCTCCTCTACGGCGCGTGCCGATTCGACGACGAGACGCGCTGCATCGCCGGTCACGCGAGCCTCGTCGCCGACGGAGCCGACATTGCTCGTGACGAGAACCGCACTGCCGGCGACGGCCTGGGCATCGGCCGCGATGGAGGAGACAATGTCCGCCTGCCGGTTCACGACGCGCGCCAGAGCGCCGGAGGTCTGCTCGATATCGGTCATGGTCTTGTCCATGAACGCCACCGCACCCGAAGCCGTTGCCGCCGCCGCGCGAATCTCCTGCAGCGTATCGGCGATGTCGCGCGTCGCCTTCTGGGTCTGCTCGGCGAGGTTCTTGACCTCGCCGGCGACGACGGCGAAGCCGCGACCGGCCGCTCCGGCGCGGGCGGCCTCGATCGTGGCGTTGAGCGCAAGCAGGTTGGTGCGGGCCGCGATGTCCTCGATGAAGTCGAGGACCGCGCTCGCCTTGTCGGCGGCGGCGTTCAGGCCCGCGACATCGCGCTGCGTTTCGCGGACATAGCTCGCAGCATCATGGGCTGCCAGATCGGCATGCTCGGTCTGGCGCGTGAGCTCGCGGATCGAGGCCTCGATCTCCTCGGCCGCGACAGCGACGCTGCCGATGCGGCTGGACGCACTCTCGGCCTCGCGCGCCGCCGCGACGGCCCGCTGGGTGGTGTTGTCGGCGCTCCGCGCCATGGCGCCGGCCGCCTCGTGCATGCTGCGGACCGATTGCCCGACATCCTGCAGCGCCTTGCCGACAGTGACCTCGAGTTGGCCTGCGAGTTCGTCGAGTTGGCTCCGGCGCGCCTCCTCGAGTTCCTCGCGGCGGGTTTCGAGCGTGCGCTCGTCGGTGACGTCGAACAGGATACCGTCCCAGATCCGCGTGCCATCGGGCAGGCGTCGCAGCGTGGCCTCGCTGCGCATGGCAACGATGCCGCCGTCTCGCCCGTGATAGCGCAGATAGAGGCGCCAATTGTCCTTCTCGTCGAAGCCCGTCCGGCAGGCTTCCTCGAAACGGGCGCGATCCTCAGGGATCATCTTGTCGATCCAGACGCGAGCGTCCCGCTCGACATCCTCCTGCCTGATCCCGAGCAGATCGCCGAGGCCGAAGGAGGCGAAGCGATAGCTGACCGCGCCCTCGGGGCTCAGGATGCGCTGATAGAGCGTGCCTGGAACGCGCTGCGCCAGTGCCTTGAAGCGATAGCCCGTTTCACGCCGTTCGGCGTCGATGATGATCAACAGCGCCGCCAGCGCCGTGCCAATGACGTTGATGACGAGAACGGGCGGGAAGGCCTGTGCGAGAACGGTCCACATCACCTCCCGGTTCGGCAGCAGCAGAATCGGGGGAAGCAGCACCACGCCGCTGGCCAGGGCCAGCACGACGACGTCGCTCCGGGCGAGCGGGCGGCGACGCGCCTGGACGTGCCAATGCATCGCGAGCCCCGCGAGCATGCTGAGCACGATCCCGACGATGCCGGGGAGCGTGCCGCCGCCGCCTTCGAGGTAGCGATAGAACGACAGCACTCCGGCGACCAGCGTGCCGGCCAGCGGCCCGCCGAACGTGCCAGCCAGCAGCGCTGCGATGTTGCGGGAACTGACGACGACGCCCGGCTGCAGCACGAAGGGGTGGGCCATGCTGAGCAGGCCCGCACCGGCGAACAGCAAACCCGTCGAGAACTGGCGCGCCATCGGATAGCGCTCGAGCGGCGGCGTCACCACCATCACCGCCAGCGCTGCCAGCAGAATGAATGACAGGCTCTCGATGAGGGTGACGAACAGCAGCATCAAGCCGTCTCGGTTAACGATCGGACAACCATGGCGGCGATTGCTGAACGCCTTCCTAACGCGGGCTTCGTTTCCAGCGCCAAGGGCTAGAGACGGCTGCGCAGACTGCCCACGAACTCTCCGACATAGCGGTCGAGCGAAGCGGTCTGCTCGTCGACCTTGCGGGCGACGCCGAGGACGCGTTCTGCCGCGCCGCCGGTGACCGAGACCTCGTTGGCGACCGAGCCGACGCTGGCCGTGACGGCGCTCGCGCTGCCGGCGACGGCCTGGGCGTCGGTCGTGATCGTCGAGGCGATGTCGGCCTGCCTGCTGACGACGTCAGCGATCGCGCCCGATGTCCGCTCGATCGTGGTCATCGTGCCCTCGATATGGGCGACGGCATCGGAGGCCGTCGCCGCCGCGCCGCGAATTTCCTGCAGCGTATCAGCGATGTCGCGCGTCGCCTTCTGTGTCTGCTCGGCCAGATTCTTGACTTCGCCGGCCACGACCGCAAAGCCGCGCCCCGCCGCCCCGGCGCGCGCAGCTTCGATCGTCGCATTGAGGGCGAGCAGATTGGTGCGCGAGGCGATATCCTCGATGAAGTCGAGCACGGAGCTGACCTTGTCGGCGGCTTCTCCGAGACCGGCGACGTCGCGACGGGTGGAGCGGACATAGCTTGCCGCGTCGCGCACGGTCTGGTCGGCATGGGCGGTCTGGCGGGTCAATTCGCGAATCGAGGCCTCGATCTCCTCGGCCGCGACCGCGACGCTGCTGACGCGCCGCGATGCGACATCTGCCTCGCGCGTGACTTCGCCGGCACGCAGCGCCGTATTGTTGGCGCTGCCCACCATCTCGTTGGCCGCCTCGTACATGCCGCGCACCGAGGATGCGACTTCCTGAAGCGCCTTGCCGACCGTCACCTCGAGCTGCGAGGCGAGGCTCGCCAGCGCCGCCTTGCGTTCGTCGTCGAACTCCTGTCGCCGTTGGTCGAGCGTTCGCTCCGCCGTGACATCGGTCATGATCCCGTCCCAGCAGATCGATCCATCAGCCAGTCGGCGCGCCGCCGCGTCGGTCCTCAGCCAGACCATCCGGCCGTCGTCAAGCCGGTGGCGCCCCACGAAACGCCAGGGCTTCAGCGTTCGCTCGGCCGCGGCCTGGGCATTGGCCTTCGCGAGGAACTCCCGATCTTCCGGCACCATCCATCGCAGCCAGCTGTTCGGGTCTCGCTCGACCTCCTCGCGCGTGACGGGGAGAAAATCCTCGATCTTGGAGTTGGCGAGCTTGTGCTGGATCGAGCCGTCCGGTCTCAGAATTTTCTGGTAGAGCACGCCGGGCATATTGGCGGTGCAGGCTTCGAGCCGCAGCAGGGCCTCGACCCGTTGCTGGTCGCTTCTGATGATGTAGCCGATCAGAATGGCGCCGAGCACGTTCACCGTCGTGGCCTCGGGCCCGGAGATGGTTACGATCAGCCCCCAGGCGCGCGGGAACGAGACATGCGCCACAATCATCGCGACGGGCATCCACGCAGCGACGAGGCTGAGGCCGATCAGCCCGCCCACGGACATGTTGCGCTGTGCGCGCCGAAGCCAGAGGGCGTACGCCATGCCGATGATCGAGCACAATACGAGGCCGATGATGCCCGCCTGGGCGCCCTCTCCACCGAGATGGAGCCGCAGGAGCGACAGGCCCACAGCCGAGATGCCCGCCGCGATCGGGCCGCCGAGCGCGCCGGACAAAACCGCAGCGATGTTGCGGAAATCGAGCAGGATGCCGGGTTGAACCGTGATCGGATCGAGCATGCTGGCGCAGCCGCCGGCCGTCAGGATGATGCCGACCACGGCCTGCCGTAGCCGGTGAAGTTCGCCGAGCCGCTGCGTCACAACCGGCACTAGCACGGCGGCGACGATGAGGTAACCAAGACCCCTGGTCAGTTCCAGTAGCATATGGGCTTGCCCGCTGCGGCTGAGGACGGCATCCATCCAACATTTACGCCGGTTGCAGCTAACGAATGCTGAACCTTGGCGTTGTGTCGCTGCTCCTAGCCACGTCCACATCAATATTCAGGCGAAACGGGTGCCGGGCGGGCTGCGCGGTTTCCAAGCGGGGGGCGAAACGCTAGCGTCCGCGCACCATGCACCGCGCCCATCCACCGCTTCACGATCGGGTCGATCCGCCCGCCGCACCCTTCGCGCCCGCCAGGGAGGAGGCCAGCCGCGTTACGCCGATGATGGCGCAATATGTCGAGATCAAAGCCGCCAATCCCGATTGCCTGCTGTTCTACCGGATGGGCGATTTCTACGAGCTTTTCTTCAGCGATGCCGAGATCGCCTCGCGCACGCTCGGGATCGTGCTGACCAAGCGCGGCAAGCATCAGGGCGACGACATCCCGATGTGTGGCGTCCCGGTTGAGCGCGCCGACGACTATCTGCAGAGGCTGATCGCGGCGGGACACCGCGTCGCCGTCTGCGAGCAGGTCGAGGACCCGGCCGAAGCCAAGAAGCGCGGCCCCAAATCGGTGGTGCGGCGCGACGTGGTGCGCCTCGTCACGCCCGGCACCATCACCGAGGAACGCCTTCTCGAGCCCGGGCGCGCCAGCCTGCTCGTCGCGGTGTCCAGGCGCAAGCTCGGCGACGCGAGCGCGCTCTACGGCATCGCCGCGATCGACATCTCGACCGGGCGCTTCAGCGTGATGGAGGCGCCGCAGGAACGGCTCGCCATCGAATTCGCCCGGCTGGAGCCGCGCGAGATCGTCTGCCCGGACGCGATCCATGACGATCCGGAGCTGAAGGAATTCTGGCGCGAGATCGGCGTGCCGGTGACGCCGCTGGCGCGCGACGGGCTCGATGCGGCCTCCGCCGAGCGCCGGCTGAAGGACTTCTTCGGCGTTGCGACGCTCGACGCCTTCGGAAGCTTCAGCCGGGCCGAGGTGGCTGCGGCCGGCGCGGCGCTGGCCTATGTCGAGCGCACGCAGTTCGGCGCCCGTCCGCCGCTCTCGCCGCCGGTGCGGGACACTGGCTCCGACACGATGCTGATCGACGCCGCGACGCGGGCCAATCTCGAATTGACACGGACGCTCGCAGGCGAGCGCAGCGGCAGCCTGTTGGCCGCGATCGACCGTACGGTGACCCCAGGTGGCGCACGCCTGCTCGCCGAGCGCCTGGCCGGCCCACTCACCGACCCGGCCGCCATCGCCGAGCGCCACGACGCCGTCGAGGCGCTCGTCGTCGACGGCACGCTGCGCGAGGACCTGCAGGCCGCGCTCGCCAAGGTTCCCGACATCGCCCGTGCGCTGGCGAGGCTCTCGCTCGACCGCGGCGGACCGCGCGATCTCGCCGCGCTTGGCTCAGGACTGAGCGCTGCCCGCGCCATCGTCGGCATGCTGCTCGGCCGATCTGCCCTGCCGGCCGAGTTGTCGAAGGCTTCGCGCGCCCTCTCCGAGATCGACCCGGACCTGCCGGCACGGCTCGAGGCGACGCTCGCCGACGAACTGCCGCTGAACCGCCGCGACGGGCGCTTCGTGCGCGAGGGACATGATCCGGATCTCGACGAACTGCGCCTGCTGCAGATCGACTCGCGCAAGGTGATCGCGCAACTGCAGGCGCGCTATGCGGCCGAGACCGGCTGCCGCACGCTGCGGATCAAGCACAACTCGATGCTCGGCTATTTCGTCGAGGTGCCGCAGGCCACCGGCGAAGATTTCCTGAAAGAGCCCTGGCGGGCGACCTTCGTGCACCGCCAGACCATGTCGGATGCGATGCGCTTCTCGTCGGTCGAGCTCGGCGGCCTGGAGGCCAAGATCGCCTCGGCGGCCGACCGCGCGCTCAGACTCGAACTGGGGATATTCGCCGCGCTCGCCGAGAGCGTTCTCGCCCATGCCGAGCCGATCAAGCGGGCGGCGGCCGCGCTCGCCGAGATCGATGTCGCGGCCGGGCTTGCCGAACTCGCGGCGCGCGAGGGCTGGAACCGGCCGCTGATCGACGCCAGCGAGGCCTTCACCATCCGTGCCGGTCGCCATGCCGTGGTCGAGGCAGCGCTGAAGCGCGACGGCAAACCCTTCGTCGCCAATGAAACCGAACTGTCGCCGCCGGGGCTCGATGCGAAGGGGGGCCGCATCTGCCTGATCACCGGTCCCAATATGGCGGGTAAATCGACCTTCCTGCGCCAGAACGCACTGATTGCGGTGTTGGCCCAGATGGGTGCCTTCGTGCCGGCAGCGAGCGCCCATATCGGCATCGTCGACCGGCTGTTCTCGCGCGTCGGCGCCGCCGACGATCTCGCCCGCGGACGCTCGACCTTCATGGTCGAGATGGTCGAGACGGCCGCGATCCTGAACCAGGCCGGCCCTCGCGCGCTCGTCATCCTCGACGAGATCGGACGCGGCACGGCGACCTTCGACGGGCTCTCGATCGCCTGGGCCGCGATCGAGCATCTGCACGAGATCAATCGCTGCCGCGGCCTGTTCGCCACGCATTATCACGAGCTGACCGCGCTGGGAGACCGGCTCGACCGCGTGACCAACGCGACCGTGCGCGTCACCGAATGGAATGGCGAGGTCGTCTTCCTGCACGAGGTCGTGCCGGGCGCGGCCGACCGCTCCTACGGCATCCAGGTCGCCAAGCTCGCCGGCCTGCCGCCGGCGGTGGTCGAACGCGCCCGCACCATCCTCGGCGAGCTGGAAAAGAGCGAGCGCGAGAAGCCGGTCGCTTCGCTGGTCGACGACCTGCCGCTCTTCGCCGTGCCGCAACGGCGCGTCGCGCCAACCCCGGCCCAACCAGCCGAAGACCCGCTGCGGCTGGCGCTGGACGATCTCGACCTCGACGAGATGACGCCACGGCAGGCGCTGGAGGCGCTGTATCGGCTGAAGGGGCTCGCTTAGGCCAGCCGGCGAATACTCGTGATCGCGCCGAAGCTTTTCGCCAGGATGCGGTCGCGGGCGGTGCGCAGCGGCTCGCTCATCACGGTCATCGAATAGGCGGTGGCGTGAAGCAGGGTGTCGGGGTCGGTCAGGATGCCGACATGACCCTTCCAGAAGACGAGATCGCCACGCCGCAGCCCCTGCAGGCTGTCGTCGAAAGCCACGGGGGAGCCGATGCTTGCTTCCAGCATGTCGGAGTCGCGCGGCGAGGCGATGCCAGCGGCTGCGAGGGCCAGTTGCGTCAGGCCCGAGCAGTCGAGGCCGAGGCTGGTCTTGCCGCCCCAGAGATAGGGCACGTTGAGGAAGCGCTCGGCGACGGCGACGAAATCGGTCGCGGGCGCATCCAGCGCCGCGACGTGACCGGCGAAGACATAGCCGCTTGCGAACCGGCCGAATTCCGAGAGCACGACGAAATCGCCGCTTTCGCCGGAAACGGTGACGCCTGCGCCGAGCGAAAGCGCCGCCAGCGGCGGCAGCTTCATCGAGGGGCCCGGATAGACGAAGGTCCTGAGCGCGCTGACATGATGGGTCGGTGCGAGCGCATCGCCACGCAGCGCATCGTCAGGCAGATAGCCGACATAGCCATCCGACCGAAGCTGGACCCAGGCCCAGCCCTCGAAGCTCTCATAGACGTCGACACGTTCACCGCAGAGCGCCTCCGTATCGAGAGCTGCATCAGGACGAGGCTCCCGGCGCAGCGGTGCGGAGGGCGCGGCGACGCGCATCCGGACGGGATCGACGAAGGTCCGCGCCTCGACCTGCCCCTCCAGATGGCGGGCGGCGAGATCCGGGCGAGCGGGCGTGATTCGGCGGTCGAGCATCGTGGTCATCGATCCTGTATCAATGGCGTCGAAGAAACGCTCCGACCATAGCCGCGACGCCAAGCCCGCGTCATCCGCTGAACCAGTCAACCGCCGCCGATCTCGCGGGCATGCTCGACGACCAGATCGGCCAGCCGCTCGACCGCGAGCGCGCCAGCGACGGTGCGCTGGATCACGACGTTGCGGCGGTCGAACTCGTCGCGCTTGCGGGTGACGAGGCCGAGCTTGCCCATGGTGTCGAGGGCGCGGGTGATGACCGGCTTGGTCACGCCGAGCTGGGCCGCCAGACCGCGCACCGTATGCGGCGGCAGCTCCAGATAGATCGTCAGCAGGATCGCCGTCTGCCGCGCCGAGAGATCCGCCTGCCCGTCGCGCACGAGATCGAGATGCACCTGGCGCCAGAGCCTGAGCGCCTGAGAAGGCCTGATCTCCAAGGGCATGAACGCGCACGGTCCCGATCGTTACGGGTCCGGATCATTATCCCGCAGGCGCGAAGGTGCAATCGGCTTCTCGCGACAGGCTTAACCGGCGGGGTAGAGCTGCCTGACCAGGGCGTAGGTCAGCCTTGCTGCCTGGCATTCGCCGCCTTCCGGCCGACCTGGTTTCGACGACGGATTCCAGGCGTAGATATCGAAATGGGCGTAGGAAGGGCTCTTCTCGACGAACCGGTTGAGGAACAGAGCGGCTGTCACCGAGCCGGCGAAGGCGCCGCCGGAGACATTGTTGAGATCGGCGATCCGTGAATCGAGCATCCGCTCGTAGTTCGGCCAGAGCGGCATGCGCCAGACCGGGTCGTTGACGGCTTCACCCTGTCTCGCGATCTCGGCAGCGAGGCCTTCGTCATGGGTATAGAAGGGCGGCAGTTCGGGACCGAGCGCAGTGCGCGCCGCGCCCGTCAGCGTGGCGAAGTCGATCAACAGTTCCGGCGCCTCCTCGTCGGCCAGCGCCAGGGTGTCTGCCAGGATCAGCCGGCCCTCGGCATCGGTGTTGCCGATCTCGACGGAGAGGCCCTTGCGGCTGGCCAGCACGTCCCCCGGTCGGAAGGAGGCGCCCGCAACGGCATTCTCGACGGCAGGCACGAGCAGGCGCAGGCGAACCGGCAGCTTCGCCAGCATGATCATGCGCGCAGCCGCGATCGCCGCCGCCGCGCCGCCCATGTCCTTCTTCATCAGCAGCATGCCGGCCGAGGTCTTGAGGTCGAGGCCGCCAGTGTCGAAGGCGACCCCCTTGCCGACGAGCGTGATCCGCGGATGGGCCGGATCGCCCCAGACCAGATCGATCAATCGCGGCGCGCGCGGCGAGGCACGACCGACCGCATGGATCATCGGGAAGTTGCGGGCGAGCAGTTCATCGCCGACGATCGCGGTTGCCGTCGCGCCGCATTCGGCCGCGAGCGCGCGGATCGCGGCTTCTATTTCGGCCGGGCCCATGTCGTTGGCCGGGGTGTTGACGAGGTCGCGCGCCAGCCCGACCGAGGTCGCAATCCGGATCACATCCTCGCCGTCGACGCCGTCGGGGAGCACCAGTCGCGCCGCGGCGGGAACGGCCCTGCGATAGCGCGCGAAGGTGTAGCCCTGGAGCAGCCAGCCGAGCGCCGCCAGCGCCGGATCTCCGATCTCGCCCTGCAGTACGTAGTCGCCGGCCGGCAACGAGGTGGCGAGCCGTCC
This sequence comes from Allobosea sp. GW822-FHT03F07, assembly GCF_058801345.1. Taxonomy (NCBI): domain Bacteria; kingdom Pseudomonadati; phylum Pseudomonadota; class Alphaproteobacteria; order Hyphomicrobiales; family Alloboseaceae; genus Allobosea; species Allobosea sp. GW822-FHT03F07. The sequence continues at coordinate 15,096 of NZ_JBXAND010000004.1, read as the reverse complement.
GGGAGCAAAAGAGTCCCGGCGGCGTGCATCGGCAGCCTCGACGCCGAGAAGCACCGCCGCTACTGCGCCGGAGGCTTTGGGCAGGACGAGATGCTGGCCCGGCTTGCCTGCGAAACCCTGCGCCTCGGCAAAGAGGCGACCGGCCGGGGCAAGCGCGGCGAGGAGTGCGGGCAGGCCGGGTTTCGTCACGCAATGGACGGGAATCGCGGCCGGCGACGCTTGCACGATGAGGCTGTTCACGAGGGTCGGTTCTCTGATCGGGAGGGCCGGCAGGAGCGCCGGTTAAGGATGCGTTAGGGTTAACGTTTTATCACCGGAGCAAGCGCATCTTCCATCATGGCAAGGCGATGAGGCTCATGTTTTCCAGTCATCTGTCTTCCATTTTCCGGGCGCGCCGTCACCCCCTGTCACCCGCCCGCCGGCTCTCGCCGCCGGGGTTGGGGTTGAGCGTCTGCCTCGCCGCGCTCGCGCTGGCCGGCTGCCAGGGACGGGGTGGCTTGGGGGATATCACCGGCTCGATCAGCAAGAGCCCTTCGCAGCCGCGCAGCGCGGCCGACTGGCATGCCGAGAGCGAGCGCTGGGGCAAGCGCTACGAGGCCAATCCGAAGGATCGTGACGCCGCCTTCAACTATGCGCGTGCGCTCCGCGCGCTCGACCAGAACGCCCAGGCGCTCGCCGTGTTGCAGCAGGCCGTGCTGACCCATTCCAACGATCGCGAGATGCTCGGCGCCTATGGCCGCTCGCTGGCCGATAACGGGCGGCTCAAGGAAGCCGACGAAGTGCTGTCGCGGGCTCATTCGCCGGAGCGTCCCGACTGGCGCATCCTCTCGGCGCAGGGCACCGTGGCCGATCAGCTCGGCGAGCATGCACGCGCCCAGCAGATCTACCAGGCCGCGCTCAAGATCGCGCCGGGCGAGCCGACCGTGCTCTCCAATCTCGGCCTCTCGCTCGCGCTCTCGCGGCAATTGCCTGAGGCCGAACGCGTCCTGCGCGAAGCGACTGCCACCGGCAACAGGGATCCGCGCGTGCGGCAGAACCTGGTGCTGGTGCTGGGACTTCAGGGCCGCTTCGGCGAGGCCGAGACGCTGGCGAAGCAGGACCAGAGCCCGGCCGAGGCCGCGGCGACGATCGCCTATCTCAAGCGCAGCGTCAGCCAGCCCAATAGCTGGGACATGCTCAAAGCGGGCGGAACCAAGGCCAAGGCCGCGCCCGCGCAGGCGCGCGCTCCGGAGACCGTCACGCCGCAGGGCTGAGAGCGACGCTTCGAAAGGGCCTGGCCGGTCAGAGCCGGCCAAGGTCGCGCCCCGCGGGCCGCCGTCACACGCGACATTCAGCGCGAAAGCCGCTTGAAAGACGGCACGGGATGCCCACCGCCTCCGCAATATCGGCGAGTGAGGTGTGATCGAAGCGTTCCGGTAGAAGAGATCATCGGCTGCGGCGACAATCTCCTGGCGGGTCGTGTTGCGGCTCATCGCAGCCGTCTCTCCAGGCAGCACGTCGCGAGGATCAACGGGAGCGAACCCACTTCCGATGCCATCGCCGTCATTTTAGGACGGTTGACCTCCTTTCGATTAGGTCAGTCGTCCTAGCTCGTCTCTCGGCGCCGACGAGAATGCGGGCCAATGGTTTCCTCGCCATCGCAATGCGCCAATAGCAAACTCTAAGCCGGTCGCTCCGACAGGCGCTGATCCCCGGAATCAGATGGCCAAAAGGGCGGAATTGCCGGACGAAACTGGTTTCCTCCGGCGCTTATCTGATTGAATTGGAAGGTGCCTGCTCAGGCGTCGCCACTTCCTGCGCGCCACTTGGAGCGATGCTGCATGAAGCGGCTGTAGGACATTCGCAGATGCAATTGCATTGCATGCAGACCGATCTCGCCATCGCGCAGCTCGGCCGCCCGGGTGATGTCGAGATGGTGGTTGAGGCTCTGGAGCCGTTCCGCCCGCGTCGAGAGATGAAACGACCGGACGATCACCGGCATGTCGATCATGGTCGCAAGAAATTCGCGCAGGCGCGGTGATCCCGAGAATTCCAGCAAGGCGAGGTGAAAGCCGCGATTGGCTTCCTGGATAGCCTCGACCGCCGCTTCCTCGTCGCGCTCGATCGCCTCGCTCATCGCGGCGTTGAACTGTGCCAGTCGCGCGACGAGTGGCTCGCCGCCGCGCTCGCAGGCGAACTGGGTGGCCAGCGGTTCGAGCTGCATACGCAGCTGGAAGATTTCCTCGATGTCGTGATCGTTCCAGGCCGAGGCGTGGATGCCCTGGCCGGCATCGGCCGTCGCGAGCCCGTCCCTGACCAGCCGCTGCAGGGCGGCGCGGACCGGAGACCGGCTCAACCCGAACTCACGCGCCAGCGGCTCTTCGCGCAAATGGGTCCCCGGCATGTAGTGGCCGCCGACAAGACGCTGCCGCAACAACTCGTACGCCCGCTCCTGGCCTCGCTTCATGCGCCCATCCATCGCTTCCCGCCAGTGTGTAGCGGCTTGCCCCCATGGCGGGAAGCTCCTCCGAGCAGGCAGCTATGAATGTACGATTGTTGTACTTACCATCGCGTTTTGACAGGCGTTTTCTCTGTCATATTGCGCTAATGTATTTTTTATGTATTTTTAGAGAGGGAGGAATGCTCAATGAATGTTGCCGTGATCGGGTTGGGCGAGGTCGGCCGCTGCTTTGCCGAGCCCCTGCTGGCCGCCGGTTATGATCTCAGCCTCTGCGAGGCGCGGCTGTCCGATGCTGCGGGCACGCTCGTCTCCGCGACGCAGCGCCCCGTCCACGCTGCGCCGGGTCCCTGGCTCAGCTCGGCCGATCAGGTGTTGTGCTGCGTGACCGGTGCGCAGGCCGGCCCGGTTCTCGATGCCGCCGCGCCGCATCTGCGCAAGGATGTGATCTTCGCCGACCTGACCACAGCCAGCCCGGCCGTGAAGCGGGCCTCTGCACGCAAGGCCGCAGGGATCGGCGTCCGCTATGTCGATACCGCCATCATGGGCGCAATCTCGCTGAACCGGGTCCGCACGCCGCTCCTGGCAGCCGGTGACGGCGCCGGCGAGTTCGCCGCACTGCTTGCCCCGCTCGGCGGCCGGGTCAAGGTCATCGAAGGCGGCGTCGCCGGTGACGCCATCTCGCTCAAGATACTCCGGAGTGTCTTCACCAAGGGGATGGAGGCGCTCGCGGTCGAGCTGCTGATGAGCGCCGAGAAGCAAGGCGTCCGTGAGAAGCTCTACGAGCAGCTCAGCGATATCGACGAATCCCCGCTGCGCGACTTCCTCGACATGCTGGTGCGCACCCATGTCATCCATGCCGGCCGGCGATTGCACGAGGTCAGCGACGCGGCGGCTGAGCTCGACGCACAGGGGCTCTCCTCGGTCGTGCTTCCCGGCGTGGAACAGCGCTTCCGCACGACATCGCAGGCGCTCGCGGCCAACCCGCCGGCCATGGCCGAGCCGGATGTCGACGAGGCACTGTCCTGGCTGCTCGCCACGGCCTCCGAGGTCGGCGCGCCCCCGCCCAACACCTAAGCAGGATAATGCCTATGGCGACAAACGAACAATTGCACGCACTCCGCGAGCTGGGCGCGGCGACGGTCTACGAGGCTCAGGGAGCATTCGGCGCCTTCGATTCCGGCATGAAGCCGATCGACCCGTCGGTCCGGCTGGCCGGCCCCGCCTTCACGGTCGACATGCGGCCGGCCGACAATCTGATGCTCCATTACGCGCTGCTGAAGGCGCAGCCGGGGGACGTGCTGGTCGTCGATGCGAAGGGCTTCCTCGAAGCCGGACCATGGGGCGACGTGCTGACCATGCAGGCGCTCAAGCTCGGCATCGCAGGCCTCGTCATCAATGGCTGCGTCCGTGACGCCAATCTCCTGATCTCACTAGGCTTCCCGGTCTTCTGCCGAGGCCTGTCGATCAAGGGGACGGGCAAGGCCCAGGCAGGCCGCGTCAATGTCCCGGTGGTGATCGGCGACGTCGTGATCAACCCCGGCGACGTGATCGTCGGCGATCGCGACGGGCTTGTCGCGGTTCCGCGGGACGGGGTCGCCAGTGCGATCGAAAAGAGCATTGCCCGCGAAGGCAAGGAAGACGAGATGCGTGCCGCGATCGAGAACGGCGCGACCACGGCCGAACTCCTGAACCTGACAGAAACATTGAAGCGACTCGGCCTCGTCTAGAAGGCCGGCGAACCGGAGGAGCACCCATGTCATTCTTTCCACGCGTTGTCGCAGCTGCCGCCTGCCTCGCCATAGCGATCAGCGGCGCAGCCCTTGCCGACAGCTATCCGTCGAAACCGATCAAGATGATCGTCGCCTTCGCGGCAGGGGGCTCGGCTGACATCAATGCACGCCTCGTCGCCCAGCAACTGAGCACGGAGCTGGGCAAACAAGTTATCGTTGAAAACAAGGGTGGTGCCGGTGGGAACCTCGGCGCCGTCGAGGCGAAGCGCTCGGCGCCCGACGGCTACACGATCTTCTACTCGACCTCAGCCGTGGTCCTGGCTCCTTCGGTCTACGACAATCCAGGATTCGATCCGCAGAAGGATTTCAAGCCGATCTCGCTGACCGCAACGATTCCGCTCGTCCTCGTGGTCAGCCCCAAGGTCCCGGCAAACACACCCGCCGAGCTCGTGGCCTGGACCAAGACCCAGGGTGGCAACGTCAACTACGCCTCGTCGGGCAGAGGCGCGCTGCTGCATCTCGTAGGAGCGCTCTTCACCAAGGAGGCCGGAATCAAGGCGACTCACATCCCTTATCGCGGCAGCGCTCCCGCGGTCACCGACCTGATCGGCGGGTCGACCCATTTCATGTTCCTGCCGGCCAACGAGGCCATTCCCCAGATCCAGGGCGGCGCTCTGCGTCCGTTGGCTGTGACCCACGCAGAACGCTTGCCGCAACTGCCTGATGTTCCGACGTTCCGCGAGTCGATGAAACTCACCACGCTCGATGCAGGGGCCTGGCAGGGCCTCATGGTGCCGGCTGGTACGCCGCAGGACGTCACCGCCAAGCTCGGCGACGCGCTTGATAAGACGCTGAAGAACGAAGCCGTGAGGAAGCGGATCATGGAGCTCGGATCGATCTTGCTGGGCGGCACCGAGAAGGACTATGCCGAATATATGAAGCAGGAAGGCGCGCGATGGGCACAGATCGTCGCCGATACCGGGGCCAAGGCAGAGTGAAGGCCCTCCACGGGGGCGGCGCGAGCCGTCCCTGTTGAACACCTGACAGCAGGGCCGGAATGTAATCTGGCGCGTTCGAGGCGAGACGCGCCATAAGCGGAGGTTGAGGTCACGCCGCACTCCAGATGTTTGACAAATCGGCGCAAGCGGCGCGGCGGGAGCCGCCGGTATCGGTTGAGGGTCGACATCGGAGCCAAGCGATCATCGCCTCGCGCGTCGGATCCGTCAGTTCGAACGACACCCGAGGTCCGCAGTCTAACCGTGCCGCCAAGAACGACATCACTGATGCGGAGGCGAACCAGGTCGCGGCCGCGCAACTTGCTGTCGACCGCCAGGCGGAGGGATGCGGCCTCCTGAGCAGGCCGCATCCCTCCGCACTTATCTCCTCATAATTGGAATGCAGCGCGCCGAGTTGCCGTGGATGGTGCAGGCGCTATGTGCGGGACACTGCCCCGTCGGCAGCAAGTGGACCTCGGCGCGCTAAGCTTAAGTTCCTCTGCCAGGAACAGCGGCAGTTTTGATTTTTTACATTATTTAACCGGCGCCGCCGGTCCATCGATGCTAGCTCTGGTCCCAAGCAAATCGAGAGACAGGGGACCATGCCTCGCGCGCTCGATACACTCACTTTGGCCGATGCGAAGCAGATGCTCGAGGCCGGCGAGGCCAAGGCGACGAGCCTTGGGATTCCATACAATATTGCGGTGGTCGACGCCGGTGGCGCCCTCGTTGCCTTCACCCGCCAGGACGGCGCTCTGGCGGGAAGCATCGATCTTGCGATCGGCAAGGCCAAGACGGCACGTATGTTCGACAAGGCGACGGATCATCTCGCCGCGCTGGCTCAACCCGGCGCGCCACTGTTCGGGATCCAGCAGAGCAATGGCGGCAATGTCGTCATCTTCGGCGGCGGCCTGCCGGTAAAGGTCGACGACCAGATCGTTGGGGCGGTCGGCACCAGTGCGGGCTCTGTCGAACAGGACATCGCGGTGGCCGAAGCGGCGGCCCGGGCCATGAGCCAGAGCACAGGCTCCGAGAGGGCTGCTCTTCACGGCAACGAACTGTAACATCTGTCGAGGGAAAGCGTTGTTATGTTCGAACTCACCGTCAACGGGACTAAGCATCAAATCGACGTCGTTCCAGAGATGCCCTTGCTCTGGGTTCTGCGTGACGAGCTTGGCATCACAAGCCCCAAATACGGCTGCGGAATAGCTCAGTGCGGCGCCTGTACCGTGCAGATAGACGGAGCAGCCGTCCGCTCGTGCCAGGCGCGCATGGCCGATGTCGCGGGCAAGGCGATCACCACCATCGAGGCGATCGGCAACGGCAGGCTGCACCCCGTGCAGGAAGCCTGGATCGAGCACCAGGTGCCGCAGTGCGGCTACTGTCAGACGGGCCAGATCATCCAGGCCATTTCGCTCCTCAAGGCGATCCCGACGCCGACCGACGAGGACATCAACCAGGTCATGTCGGGCAACCTCTGCCGATGCGGAACCTATGAGCGCATCCGTGTCGCGATCCATTCAGCCTCTGCGAAGATGGGAGGGAAATGACATGGGCGAGATGCCAAATCTTTCCCGCCGCGGCTTCGTTTTCGGCTCCGTTGCGGTCGCCGGAGGTGTGGCTTTCGGGCAGTACGGCCAGGCGCAACAGGCCGCTTCTTCCGCCGCTGCGGCGAACCCGCTGACGGCGGGCCTCGGTCCAAACTCGGTGACCTTCAATCCCTGGGTCGAGATCAGCCCGGACAAGATCACGCTGATCGCCCAGCATGCTGACAAGGGCCAGGGCGTCGGCTCCATCCAGCCGCTCATGATCGCCGAGGAGCTGGATCTCGAGCCCGGTCAGTTCGAGATCCGCTTCGCCGGGCCAAGTCCCGCCTATTTCAATACCGGCTTCGCGCATGAACTCGCGCCCTTCATGGCGCCGGACCAAAGCCCCGAGGCCGAAAAGGCCCGCGCGGCGGCGCTGGAATGGCTCAGGAACGCCGGCCTGCAGATGACCGGGGGCTCCAGCACGATTCCGGACACCTACGACAAGCTGCGCATGGCCGGCGCGATCGCGCGCGAGACGTTGAAGGCGGCCGCGGCCCGGCGCAGCGGCATCCGGGTGGCCGAACTGCGCACAGAGGCCGGAAACGTGATCCTGCCGAACGGTGCGAAAATTTCCTATGTGGCCCTCGCGGCGGACGCGGCGAAGATCACGCCGGTTTCGGTCACCACGCTCCGCGAACCATCGCAATGGCGAATTCTCGGCAAGCCGATGGAGCGCCTCGACATCCGCTCGAAAGTCACCGGCGCGATGAAGTTCGGCATCGACCGGACGATGGACGGCATGGTGTACGCGGCGGTCAAGCTGAACCCCAACAAGGGACAGCCGATCAAGTCCTACGACGCCAGCAAGGCTCAGGCGATGCAGGGGGTCCAGAAGATCCTCAAGATCTCGAATGGCATCGCGGTCATCGCGACGAACAGCTGGTACGCGATGCAGGCGGCCGAGCGTGTCGACTGCGTCTGGGAGCCGAGCAAATATCCGGCCGAGCAGGCTGACCACTGGAACACCGTGGCCTCGTCCTTCACGCCGCAATTCCTCGCCAAGGAGTGGCGCAACGACGGAAATGTCGACGCCGGATTGAAGGAAGGGACGGTCCTCGAGGCGGAATATCGCGCGCCCTATGTCGGGCATCAGCCACTGGAGCCGCTCAACGGCATCGGCATCGTGACCGACAAGGGTATGAAAATCTGGGTCGGGCATCAGACGCCGCAATCGGTGCAGTACATCGCGGCTAACGCGGTCGGCCTGAAGCCGGAACAGGTGACCTTCCATAACGAATGGATGGGCGGGAGCTTCGGGCATCGGCTCGAATTCGAGAATATCCGGGTGCTGGCCGAGATTGCGAACCAGATGCGCGGAACGCCGGTGAAGCTCGTCTTCTCCCGGGAGGAGGATTTCTTGCAGGATATTCCCCGGCAGATCGCGATGGGCCGTTATCGGGGAAGCGTCAAGGACGGCAAGATCGTCACAGCCGATGTGCAGGTGGCCGCAACTCCGCCCTTCAAGGAACTCCTAACAAGGATGGGGTCGCCCCCGAAGGAACCTGACGGCCAGTTGGCGGTCGGTATCTGGAACGTCTACTACGATATCCCCAACTACCGCGCCAAAAGCTTCGAAGTACAGGGGCTGGGGCCATCCACGACCTGGCGGTCCGTCGGGGCCTCCGCAAACGGGTTCTTCACAGAGAGCTTCATCGACGAGTTGATCCACGCCGCGGGGCTCGATCCGCTCAAGGCGCGCATCGAGATGTGCAAGATTCCGATCTACCGCAGGGTTATCGAGACCGTTGGTGAGATGGCGGACTGGAAGGGGCCCCTGGGGAACGGAAAAGGCCGTGGCGTCGCGTTCGTGGAGTCGTTCGGAACGGCGGTTGCGGAGATCGTCGAAGTGACGATGACGGATGCGGGCATCAAGATCGACAAAGTCTGGGTGGCGGCAGATGTCGGCAAGATCGTCGATCCCGTCAACTTCGAGAATCTCGTCCAAGGCGGCGTCGTCTGGGGCCTCGGCCATGCCATGAACTGCGAACTCACCTATGCCAAGGGTGGCGTGCAGCAGACCAACTTCCATCACCACGAAGCCATGCGCATGTATCAGTGCCCGGTGATCGAGGTGCGCGGCCTGGAAAACGATTACACGGTCAGGGGCATCGGCGAGCCGCCCGTGCCACCCGCGGCACCGGCGCTGGCAAACGCCATCTTCGCCGCGACGGGCAAGCGCATACGAGAGATGCCTTTCAACAAGTTCATCGATTTCGTGTGAGGGCGAACCATGAGAAGGACAACTCTGATCGCGCTCGCCTTTGCCAGTTCATCAATCGTTGCTCTGACGGGCTTTGTCCTGGCCAAGGAAGAGTCGAAGGATGCGTTGCCGCCAGGCAGCATCAGCCAGGCCGAAGGGCTGCAGGCCTGGAAGCGAATTGAAGCGGTGGTGACGCATCCGCGCTGTGCCAATTGCCATGTCGATGCAAAGGCCATTCCGATCTGGACGCCGGCCGGCGAAAGCAAGTCCCGGGTCCACGGCATGAACATCCACGGGGGGAAAAGCCGCATCGGAACGGAGGCTATTCCGTGTTCGACGTGCCACATCACGTCGACATTGCCGAACCTCCCGGCGCCGGCCCCCTTGCAGGCCGGCATCGACTGGCAGCTGGCGCCGGTCGATTTCATCTGGTTCGGCAAGAACGGCGCCGAGATCTGTGCCCAACTCAAGGATCCCAAGCGTAACGGCGGCCGCAACGCTGTCCGCCTCCTTGAGCATCTGAGGCACGATGCGTCGCTGAGCGGATTCATTCCCAGAGCATGGGAGCCCGGCGCCGGCCGCTCGACTCCGCCCGGAACCTTCGAAGACCACGTCAAGGACATGGCTCTCTGGGGAGCCGCCGGGCAGCCCTGTCCGGGCTGAGCGCAAGCAACGGCAGGGATAGCGATGCCGTTGCCTGGATGAACCAACTCGATCCGCACAGCTATCTCGCATGGAGGCACTGATGTGGGACAAAGCCTATCGCGCTCAATGTGAGGCCGTGACGGTGCACTGCACGGATGAAGCGCAGCGGCGTCACCGCAGCCTCACGCTGTTTTCCCTTGCGCTCGGCAGCTTCTGCATCGGGACGTCGGAGTTTGCGAGCATGGGGATTCTCCAGCTGTTCTCGGCTGGCCTCGGCGTCGATATACCTACGGCAACGAACGCGATCGCTGCCTATGCCTTTGGTGTGGTAATCGGTGCGCCGCTGGTGACGCTGGTGGCCGCGCGGCTGAACCGGCGAGTGCTTCTCCTATGCCTGATGGGCCTATTCATCATCGGCAACCTCCTGTCGGCGGTCGCTACAGATCTCGGCATGTTCGCCCTGGCGCGCTTCGTGAGCGGGATGCCGCAAGGGGCATATTTCGGCGCCGGCGCCGTTGTCGCGTCCTATGTCGTCGGGCCCGGCCATGCCGGAAAGGCGTTCGCGCTGGTCATGACGGGGCTGACAGTTGCGACAATCATCGGCTCGCCGCTGGCAACTTTTCTCGGGCAAACCGTAGGATGGCGAAACACCTATCTCAGCGTCGCCGGGATTGCCGCGCTGGCCTTCCTCGCCTTGTGGGCCTGGGTACCCCGCACCGAAGCCCTGCATGGCGGGCCGGTGGTGCAGGAGCTGACCGCGCTGCGTAAGCCGGCCGTGTGGGCCATGATGCTCGTTGCTGCACTCGGCGTTGCCAGCATCTTCGCCGTGTACACCTTCATCGGCCCGTTCGTCACCGATACGGCAGCGCTCGATAAAATCTGGATTCCTGTCGCACTCGCGCTGTTCGGCATCGGCATGACCGCCGGCAACCTGATCGGCGGAAGGCTGGCGGACAGCTATCCCGTTCGAGGATTGGTCCTGGGCTTCGGCAGCGCCCTGTTCGTGCTCGCGGTGCTTGCCGTTGGCGGCGGCAATGTGTGGATACTGATGCCGGCGTTGCTCGGCGTCGGCATGACGATGATGGTCGCCATACCGACGATACAGGTTCGCCTGACGGGCCTTGCGCCGGAGGCGCCCACGCTGATGGGCGCCATGAACCTCGCGGCACTCAACGTCGCCAATGCCATCGGCGCCTGGGCGGGCAGCGCGACGATCGCTGCCGGCTATGGCCTGCTATCTGCCGTTTGGGCCGGCTTCGGACTGACTCTCCTGAGCCTGTTCGTCTTCGCGCTCACCCAGCCGGAGGCGTCGCGGCTTGCGCCGGCGTGATGGCGATCGGGCTTTACAACGGGGCGGATGGCGTCGCGCACCAGAGGTCGTATACTCCGACGCGGAGGTCACTTTATGCCAATCGGCGATGCTCGGCGGGAGCAGGTCTTTCCGACACTCTCCGCCCTTCAGATCGCGACGGCGCGCCGCTTCGCGAGCGGGGAGCCGCACCGCTTCGACCCTCGCGACGTCGTCTATGAGATCGGCGACCGCAACGCGCCCTCCTGGCTGATCCTCGATGGCTCGGCTGATGCGATCCGGCGGAGCGCGGCCGGTGAGTCAGCGCTGGTCACCACCTACGGTCCCGGCCAGTTCACCGGCGAGACCAATCAGCTTACGGGGCGTCCAGCCCTGATGTCGGTCGTAGCGGGTGACGCCGGCGCGGTCGCGATCCCATTTGATGCGCCGCATCTGCGGGCGCTTGTCATTGGATCGGCCGATGTCGGCGAGACGATCATGCGCGCCTTCATCCTCCGGCGCGTCATGCTGATCGAGGCGGGGCAGACCGGCGGCGCAGGATCGATCCTGGTCGGGCGCCGGGATGATCCGGGCATTGTCGGGTTGTCGGGCTTCCTCACCCGCAACGGCTATCCCCACACCGTCATCGCCGCCTGCGAGGCAGAGGGGCGCGAGCTTGTCGAACGGCTCGGCGTCGCCCATGACGATTTGCCGCTGATGATCTGCCCGAACGGCACGGTGCTCAGACGCCCGAGCAATGCCGATGCCGGGTCCTGTCTCGGCATCACACCGGATCTCGACGCGGACAAGGTCTATGACGTGGCGGTCATCGGGGCCGGGCCCTCCGGGCTCGCCACTGCGGTCTATGGCGCGTCCGAGGGCTTGTCCGTCCTGGTCCTGGACAGCCGCGCCTTCGGCGGCCAGGCCGGCGCATCCGCCCGGATCGAAAACTATCTCGGCTTTCCGACCGGCATCTCCGGACAGGCGCTCGCAGGGCGGGCCTTCAATCAGGCGGCGAAGTTCGGCGCCGAGCTCGCCATTCCGCTGACCGTCGGATTGCTCCGCTGTCACGGCGAGGATGCGGAAGCCCCGTTCAGCCTTGAGCTCAGCAATGGTGGCACCGCGCGTTCGCGCACCATCGTGATCGCTTCGGGAGCGCGCTACCGGCAACCCGCCATCCCCAACATCGAAGAGCTGGAGGGGGCCGGTGTGTCCTACTGGGCATCGCCCGTCGAGGCGCGGCTTTGTGCGGGCCAGGACATCGTCCTCGTCGGTGGGGGAAACTCGGCGGGCCAAGCCGTCGCCTATCTCGCACCGCAGGTCAGGCATCTGCACCTCGTGGTACGACGCCCGCTTGAACAGACCATGTCCCGGTACCTGATCGATCGGATCGCGGCGTTGCCCAATGTCGAACTCCATGTCGGCAGCGAGATTGCCGGTTTGTACGGCAACCGGGCGACGGGCGTGACCGGAGCGAGGTTTCGGGACAGCCAGACCGGTGCGATCCGGGAGTGCACGTCGCGGCACCTCTTCCTGTTCATCGGCGCCGATCCCAATACACATTGGCTCGATGGCTGCGTGGCGCTCGACGGAACGGGCTTCGTCCTCACCGGGGAGCGCGCCGGTGACGGCGGGCGGCTGCCGCTCGAAACCAGTTGCCCAGGCATCTTCGCCGTCGGAGACGTACGTGCCGGCTCGACCAAGCGGGTCGCCGCCGCGGTCGGCGAAGGTGCAGCGGTCATAGCACAGATTCATTCTGTCCTGACACGGAACGTCGGCCGCACACCTATCGCTGTGCGGCACGCTTGATGGACGGCTCGCAGAACCGTCACGCCACCGCGCATTTTCGAACCAACATTATCGATGATAAAGGGGCATGCTCAGCCGGATGATTGGCTATGGCGACAGGTCTCAGTCGATCTCGTGCCGGTCTGGGTGGAGCGAGGGACGTGCACCGTTTTAAATCGATCCTAGAGCCTGCTGATTTTCAGCGGAATCGGGATTCGCAAATCGGTTTGGTTGTAATTCAAGATGCCTGCCGGGGGCGAGGCGGCCGGCAGAGATGACGACCTTACTCTGAGGATCTCCGCGAACGGGCGCTGACGCGGTTCGATGCTGGCGAGGCGATGCGTTCGATTGGCGCCCTCCGCGACGCCCGTCGCCCCGAGATTGGCACTCATCGATTTCAGCGCATGGGCGCTCTTGGCGATCAGGTCGTGGTCGGCCGCCTGCCTGCAACCGGACTTTGCCAGAGTCTGCGAAGGGTCACCAGCAGTCCAAAAGACTATCAAAAAGCGGGCGCGCTCTTGAGAATCTCATTCGGACGAGACTGAAACATCGCGAGTTTTCTCGAGCGAAAGATGGGTTCGTATCCCTGCCATTTGACCGTTCGCTATGGTACCGGTTCGATGAAAGTATCGATAACGCACTGTAATTCCACGATTTCCTGATATGCACTGGCTGCATATCGGTCTCATTTCTATGAGATTTGAATCTGCCTCAATCTCATCGGCAATGAGTGTCGGATCTCATTCAAGATGAGACTGGGATGCCCGGTCAAAGCACGAATCTCACCCAGTCTCACCGAGAATCTCATTCCCGATGAGACTGGCCGTCAAAAATCTCATTCAACATGAGATTGGGCGGCATTTTTGCCATGCGCTGGGCGCATGCTGCGCTCAAAGCCAAAAAAACGCGGTAAGAACCGCGTTAGCTAGAACTGATTACGGCGTCCAAAGTCCGGCATCAACAGGATCGATCGGCGAGACCTGCCATGTAGTCCGAATAGCTTTTTCCACGATGAAACGCCACGCTGTTGAGAGTTGCCCGAAACCCCTTTAGATCGGAGACCGCTTGCCGATCGAAAAACGTCGCAACCGACGAATCATACTTATCTATAATTGAATCAATTTCAAGAAAAGTTAATGCTCTAGACGCCAACATCCGGTTAGTCTTATACAACCTAGCAATATCACCGACCTTTATCCACTTCGAACTGAATTCTTCAAAAGACGCCTTCAGTATAGGCTGCTGCTTGCCGAAGCCAGGAATCTCAGTTAGATGCCCGTTTCGAATGAGGAATTGTACCGTACGTTTATTGACAGCTAGAATATCTACAATCGAACGCCGGGAAATCGCACAGTCGTGAGGTGGTATTTCGCGTAGCGATTTATCGATATCTAGCCTTAAGACTCTTATGTCCGCCAATGATCTCACGTCGGATCTGATAAATAACGGCTGGACTCTACCTTCCCGAATAAGCTGCATTGCCAGCGCAACAGGGATTCCTCGTGCCCGATGAGAGCGCAGGAAAGTACTGAAGGAAACCGTTTTGTCCCCTTCGCCGATCGCAACTGATCGGGCGGCGACAGAGGCGACGAAATCAGTGAGCGTCGGCCGTGAAAAAAGGTATCGCTTGTTCCCGCTGATGAATGGCCCGTCGACAGAAACAAGCAAGCCCTGGTCGGCTAAAAGCTTAGTAAAAGCAGGCGAGATTGAAAGAAATTTGCTCGCATCTTTCAAACTCAACAACGCGCTGCCATTTGGTATCAATTCTTCGACGGCTGCACGCTTCGTGAACAGCCGGGGCTTTTGCTTTGTTCGCGCGATGACGATATTCGGTTGCCTCGAGTTCAGAATTGCGCGAGCTTGCGCCTTCCCGACACGGCGGGAAATTTCCAACTCGCTTATGAACTCATTCTTCAGTTCTTCCCCTGGCAGAATGATCGCCGAATTGCGCCGGACGGGCTCGAGTGCGCCGTTCCATCGCTCTCTCAAGTATTTGTCAAATTCATTCTTAATGTACTCCATGCCATCTCGGCTTCGATACGCGGTGTATCTGTAGAAGGACCTGAAAGCGACCGACGGACCGGCAGTTGTATCTTCTGCTTCCCTGTTTTTGGAGTGCGCCCCTGCGGGCAGACAGGATCAGGCTGCGGATTTGACCGTGAGCCGGGCGTGTTGATCCTCGAACTGCTGCGGGCTGAGATAGCCGAGCGCGGAATGCAGTCGGCTGGCGTTGTAGACGTGATCGATGAAGCGCGGAAGGTCGGCAGCAACGTCCTCGAAAGTTTCGTAGGCCATCGGATAGACCGCCTCGACCTTGAGTGTTTTCATGAAGCTCTCGGCCTTGGCGTTATGGGATGGACGCCTCCCGCTCCGCGCCCTTCATTGGGGGCTTTTGTTGAGCAGGAGGTCGGGACATGCAGA
>NZ_JBXAND010000003.1:0-528250 GCF_058801345.1 Allobosea sp. GW822-FHT03F07 | reverse complement strand
GGGACGACAACTTCCTCGCATCAGTCCAGCTCGCTTCAATCCGCATCTGGTTGCGAAGTTATGAGTCGGTCACCTAGGCCACGGCAGTGATGGTATTGGGCTGGGCGACGATGAGCTGTCCGCCGCGGAGGCTGCGCAATGACCGAACGCCGCTCCCGCCCCCGTGGCAACCCCGGAAGCACCGCTGGCTATGGAATGTATGGAAACGAGCCTACGATGGTGGTGCGCATTCCTTGCTGCGCTTTGGAGGAGGTTCGGGCCGTGTGCGAAAAGTACCGGGTAAATCCGCGCCTTACGGCGTTTCAGGAGCCGGAGCCGGAAGCTTAAGTTGCGGCGGCGGTAGTGCTAGTTGTGGCTCTCTGAAAAGAAGCCGATAGCTTGCCCGAATTTCCGCGCTGATTTCCTTGTACTCATCACTGTTCACTTTGAACTTGTTTCGCTGGGCAATAAGCGCATCCATTCGCCGGGATTCGTTCTCAAAATCCAGCTCGCCAGAAACAACCTTCCGGCCTCGCGCGATCAACAGCGCGACGCCAAGCCCGAGAATAGCTCCGAAACCTGAAAGTGGCGCGGTTGCAGCACCCATAGCAACGAACGCAGATGCCAGCCATGGCGCACCGCCACCGATGCTTAGGCCGCACATGCCTATGATCACCTGTGAGCTGGAAAGGCTAACTTTCGTCGCCGCTCCATGGGCATCAGCGACCGCCTTAGCCGCTCTGGCGCTGGCGTCGCTTAGGCCCTTTTTAGCGCCATCGAGACTAGCCACCGGCCTTGGCCTCTCGAATGGCCTCGTTCGCTTCGATTATGGCCCTTTCCAACTCTAGCTCGGCTTTCATCAGCTCCAGCTCACGCGCTCTGCTCATGCTTCGGCGCCGAACGAACCAGAACAGCAGCATGGCGGAGAAAACTATTGCGAGCACAAGGCCGACCGTTGGGTTCCCGTCCTTGCGAAAAACCTCAGCTGCCGAAACGAGTGAAACACTCGCCAGAGCAACTGTGCCTATCATGGTTTCTTCGCCCATACTTCTAGTCTGCACTTCGGCAAACTTGCGCATATGGTCCTTTTGAAGCTGGGCAAACTGGATAGAGGCGCGAAGCTCTCCAATCTTTTCCGCTTGTTCTTCGGTGTATAACTTCTCGCCGTCGCCCATAGGAAATTGTCACCCCGATTTGGCGTCACCATACGGCAAACCGAGCCCGGCACGCAAAAGCACGCAACCGCGTGCACCTTACCGAAAAGGCCTGAAACGGCCCGCAATCCAGTGGATACCCCCGCACCCTGCTGTTCCCGGCCTATCAGTCACTTAGCCAAGGGCAAGCATGGTGTGGAGATAACGCATGTTTGAACTTCCTCTCCGGCCGGCCTCGCGGGGCCGGACTCGTTCTGACGGGGCCCATCGGGCAGTGTCGGGTTGATCCTACCGTTGAATCGGGCGAAAGCATCGCCTCTCCCGAACACAGTTCCAAGACGCAGCCGGCAGGACGGGCCATGACTTCAACGCAAGACGCAGCGGCCGGCGCGCCCGTCCGGGCGACTGCGGCCCAGATCGCACAGATCAAGCAGCGCGCCGCCATCCTCTCGGTGATGGCGACGCTGCTCCTGACCGGCGCCAAGATCGTCGGCGCGATCCTGTCCGGCTCGCTGGCGCTGCTCACCGACGCGCTGCAGGGACTGGTCGATGTCGGCTCGACGCTGTTCACCTGGTTTGCCGTGCGCGTCTCCGACATGCCTGCCGATGACGAACATCACTACGGCCACGGCAAGGTCGAGGCGCTGGCAGCGCTGGCCGAGACCGCGATCCTGTTCGCGCTGGCGGGCGCGATCCTCTGGGAAGCCGGCAACCGCCTGTGGACCGGGCTGATCGAGACCGTGCAGGTCACGCCGCTCGTCATCGGCATCATGCTGCTCTCGATGGTCGTCGACGCCATCCGCTGGCGCTCGCTCACGAAGGTGGCGAAGGAGACCGGCAGCGAGGCACTGGCTGCGGAGGCAACGCATTTCGCGGCCGATTTCGTCGGCTCCGCGCTGGTGCTGCTCGGGCTGATCGGTGTCTGGTACGGCATCGCGCGCGCCGACACGGTCGCCGCCTTCGCGATCGCCGCCTTCACCGCGCTATCGGCTTACAGGCTGGGGCGCCGCACCATCGACACGCTGCTCGACGCGGCGCCGCAAGGTGTCAGCGAGAAGCTGCGCGAGGCGGCCGAAGGAGTGCCCGGCATCGTCGCCGTCAACTGGCTCAAGGTCCGCCCGACCGGCGGGCGCGTCCATGGCGAGATCGGCATCAGCGTCTCGCGCACGCTGCCGCTGGAACGCGTGGCCGCGATCCGCGAGGCGCTCGGGGCCGAATTCGAGCGCATCGAGCCCGGCGCCGAGATCGCCGTGACGACCGATCCGGTGCAGGTCGACGACGAGACGGCGCTCGAACGCGTGCTGCTGATCGCGCTCAAGCTCAAGATCCCGGTCCATCACGTCACGGTGCACACGATCGGCCAGCGCCTGTCGGTCAGCCTCGACATGGAGGTGGATGCAAGGCTGCCGCTCGGCCAGGCGCATGAGATCGCCAGCCGCCTCGAAGCCGCGATCCGGGCCGAGTTCGGCGGCGAGACCGAGGTCGAGACGCATATCGAACCGATGGAGACCGAGACCCCACACGGCCATGACGCAGCCTGGGAGGCGGTCGAGGACATCGGCAAGGCGCTCGCCGCGGAAGCCGCCAGCCTCAACGGACCGGTCCATGACATCCACAGCGTCCGGGTGCGCCAGACGCCGAACGGGCTGGTTGTGAACTACCATTGCCGCGTCGATCCCGCACTCGACGTCGCCTCCGTCCACGCCGCGGTCGACCAGATCGAGCGCGCGGTACGGATCGCACGCCCGCAGGTCTGCCGCCTCGTGAGCCATGCCGAGCCGGCGATCCGCGCCATCTCGGGCTAACGACAAGCCCTACCCTTCCGACGCATCGTCAAGCTAGCTACAGACGAGCTACGTCGCCTAGTCTCGCCCGACACCTCGCTTGCCAGAGTTATCCATGCGCTCCGAAGATACGCCGCTGATCCGCCTCGAGGATTACCGCCCGTCCGACTGGCTGATCGACACGGTCGATCTCGACATCAGCCTGCATCCGACGAAAACGCGCGTGCGCTCTCTCCTGGGCCTGCGGCCCAACCCGGCCGGGCGACCGGGTGCGCCGCTTGTCCTCGACGGGGATGAACTGTCGCTGGTTTCCCTGCGCCTGGACGGCCTCCTGATCGACGAGACCGGCTACAGCGTCACCCCCCAGGGGCTGACGCTGCATGCGCCTCCGGCGCGGCGCTTCACGCTGCTGATCGACACCGAGCTCGACCCCTCCGCCAACACCAAGCTGATGGGGCTCTATCTCTCGTCGCGGGTCTACTGCACGCAATGCGAGGCCGACGGCTTCCGCCGGATCAGCTATTTCCTCGATCGCCCCGACGTGATGTCGGTCTATACCGTGCGGCTCGAGGCGACCAAGCTGATCGCGCCGGTGCTTCTGTCCAACGGCAATCTCGTCGCCGCCGGCGAGGTGCCGGGCGGAGAGCGCCATTTCGCCGTCTGGCACGACCCGCATCCCAAGCCGGCCTATCTGTTCGCTCTGGTCGGCGGCGCGCTCGACCATGTCCGCCAGGACTATGTCACGGCGGACGGCCGCAAGGTCGAGCTCGCGATCTATGTCGAGCCGGGCAAGGCCGGGCGCGCCGGCTGGGCGATGGACAGTCTGGTCCGCTGCATGCGCTGGGACGAGCGCGTCTTCGGGCGCAACTACGATCTCGACGTGTTCAACGTCGTCGCCGTCTCCGACTTCAACATGGGCGCGATGGAGAACAAGGGCCTCAACATCTTCAACGACAAGTATGTGCTGGCCGATCCGCAGACCGCGACCGACGGCGACTACGCCTCGATCGAGGCGATCATCGCGCATGAGTATTTCCACAACTGGACCGGCAACCGCATCACCTGCCGGGACTGGTTCCAGCTCTGCCTGAAGGAGGGCCTCACCGTCTTCCGCGACCAGGAGTTCTCGTCCGACGAGCGCTCGCGGCCGGTGAAGCGGATCGCCGATGTCCGTACCCTGCGCACGACCCAGTTCTCCGAGGATGCCGGGCCGCTGGCGCATCCGGTGCGGCCCCGCGCCTACAAGGAAATCAACAACTTCTACACGCCGACTGTCTATGAGAAGGGCGCGGAGGTGATCCGTATGCTCAAGATCCTGATCGGCGAGGACGCCTTCCGGGCCGGCATGGACCTCTATTTCGAACGCTGCGACGGCACGGCGGCGACGATCGAGGACTTCCTCGCCTGCTTCGCCAAGACCTCCGGCCGGGATCTGACGCAGTTCGCGCGCTGGTACGAGCAGTCGGGCACCCCGACGATCGTCGCCTCGGGCCGCTACGACGCCGCCGCCAGTAGCTACACGCTCGACCTCGCCCAGACGACGGCGCCGACGCCCGGCCAGTCCGAGAAGCAGCCGGTCGTGCTGCCCGTCGCGCTCGGCCTCGTCGGCAAGACCGGCGATCTGCCGCTCCGCACGGCATCGGCGGCCTATGCCGGCCAAGGGCTGATCGTGCTCGACCAGCCCTCGCTCTCGGTGACGTTCAGCGATGTGGACGAGCCGCCGATCCCCTCGCTGCTGCGCGGTTTCTCGGCGCCGGCGCGGCTCGAACTCGACCTCTCCGACGTGGACCTGCTGCGGCTGTTCTCGGCCGACAGCGATTCCTTCAACCGTTGGCAGGCCCTGCAGACGGTCGCGACCCGCGCCCTGGTGGCCGCCGGGCGCGAGCCCAGCCGGCACGACGCCCTCCTCGCCACCGCAGGCGAGCTCGCCGAGGCTCTGGGCGGCTTTCTGCAGACGCAGGCACCGGCCGACCCTGCCTTCGCGGCGCAGGTGCTGCGCCTGCCGGCCCAGTCCGACATCGCTCGCGAGATCGGCAGCAATGTCGATCCGGACGCGATCCACGCCGCGCATCGCGGGCTCTCGGCCCAGATCGGCCGCAGGCTTGGCCCGCATCTTCTCGACCTGCGCGACGTCCTCAACACCCAGGCCGCTTACAGCCCGGATGCTGCTTCGGCCGGCCGCCGCGCGCTGCGCAACGAGGCGCTCGGGCTGATCGCGCTCGCGACGCCGGAGGCGGGCGCGCGCCTCGCCACAGCGCAGTTCGCCGCCGCCGACAACCTGACGGACCGGCTGGCGGCGCTGGCTGCGATGACGCTGGTCCCGGGGGAGGCCCGCGAGGCGCTGATCGCCCGCTTCGCGCAGACCTATGCGGCCGAGCCGCTGGTTCTGGACAAGTGGCTGATGGCGCAGGCGCTGATCCCGGAGGCCGGCACGCTCGACCGTGTCAAGGCGCTGATGCAGCACCCGGCCTTCTCGCTCGGAAATCCCAACCGCGTGCGGGCCCTGATCGGCGGCTTTGCGGCCAACATGACCCAGTTCAACCGCCCCGACGGCGAGGGCTACGCCTTCGTCGCCGACATGGTGATCGCGCTCGACCGGACCAATCCGCAGGTGGCCTCGCGCCTGCTCGGTTCGTTCAAGAGCTGGCGCATGCTGGAACCCGCCCGGAAGGCGCTGGCGGAGGGCAAACTCGCCATGGTGGCGCAGACTCCGAACCTCTCGCGGGACGTCGCCGACATCGCCGAGCGGACCCTCGCCTGAAGACGTTAACGCGCGTCGGTCCGAAAGGTTAACGTTTCATTGCGCGCGCAGGATTCATCGGATCAGGCAACACAACCTCAGGATGAATTCGTCACCGGAGACTCAACTCAAAGCTAGACAAACGGACTCGCGCGGATTCAACTGAAACTGATTCGCGGGGATGCGGCACGTCTCCCGATCTACCACGGTAAAGTATCCGAAGGGGGACGGGCATGACGCGTGCCAACGCGAGCTGCGCAACTGTGCGCACGGATTCGATTCTGGGTGTAGCCAGGTCGCTGACGCACCCGCTCTACCAACGCTTCGAAAGCCTCGAACCCACATTCCGAACCGTCATTCCCGGCCTCGTCGCAGTGTTCGTGATCCTGCTCGCCGTCGGCGCCGCGATCCAGACCTCGGCCATGCGCGACGACGCCCTGCTGGACGCAAGCGGCGACATGGACCTGGTCTCGGCCCTGCTGGCCCGCGAGATCGACAGCGCCTCGCAGAAGGGCGTAGCGCCCGCCACCGCGCTGACGGCCCTCTCCTCCCGCCATCTCGCCGCCCATGGCCGCATCGTCCATGTCAGCGCGGAAGACGGCCATGTCGTCGCCAGCGAGCCGGCGATCGGCCAGACGCAGCGCACGCTTGTCGATTTCCTCGGCCCCACCCAACCGCTGACCGCTTTCGGTGATCGCGCCGGCGTGATGCGGATCACGCTGCCGGGTGGCACGGAGGTTCTCGCCAGCGTCCGCAACCTCGCCGCCCCCCTCGGCCAGGTCGCGGTGATGCAGCCGGTCTCGCGCGCGCTCTCGACCTGGCAACAGCGTCGCAGCGGCCTCGCGCTGCTCTTCGCGACCGCCGGCATCGTGCTGACCGCGATCACCATCGGCTTCATCGTGCAGTCGCGCCGGGCTCGCGCGGCCGACGAGGATTGCGACTGCGTCCGCGAGCGCATCGACACCGCGCTGAACCGCGGCCATTGCGGCCTGTGGGATTGGGACCTCGCCCGCGGCCGGATCTACTGGTCGGATTCGATGTACGCCATGCTCGGCTATGACCGCGCAGGGCAGTACATGTCCTTCGGCGAGGTCAGCGGCTTCATCCACCGCGACGACGTCGATCTCTATGCCCTGGCCGACGCGATCACCCGCGGCGAGGCGACCCATCTCGACCAGGAATTCCGCGTCCGCGACAGCGCCGGCAACTGGATCTGGCTCAAGGCCCGCGCCGAGCTCGTCACCGACCGGCGCACGCAGTCCCAGCATCTCGTCGGCATCGTCGTCGACATCTCCGAGCAGCGCCGCATGGCCGAGCGCACCGCCACCGCCGATGCCCGCCTGCGCGACGCCGTCGAGGCGATCTCGGAAGCCTTCGTGCTCTGGGACGCCGAAAACCGCCTCGTGCTCTGCAACGCCAAGTACCAGCAGCTTCACCAGCTCCCGGCCGAACTGGCCCAGGGCGGCGCCAGCCATGCCGAGATCATGTCGGCGAGCGCGCAGCCGAACATCGACCGCGATTCGATGCGGGCGCTGCGCAGCGTCGACGGCGCCTCGTCGCATGAGGCGCGCCTCTCGGATGGCCGCTGGCTCCAGATCAACGGTCGGCGCACCAAGGATGGCGGCTCTGTCTCGGTCGGCACCGACATCACCAAGCTGAAGCAGCAGGAAGAGCGGCTGACGCAGTCCGAGCACCAGCTCCTGATGCATGTCACCGACCTCAAGGCTTCGCGCCAGAAGCTGGAAGCGCAGGCCCAGCAGCTCGCCGACCTCGCCGAACGCTATCTCGAGCAAAAGGCGGCCGCCGAAAGCGCCAACCGCGCCAAGTCCGAATTCCTGGCCAATATGAGCCACGAGCTGCGCACGCCGCTCAACGCCATCATCGGCTTCTCCGAGATCATGCAGAACGGGCTGTTCGGCCCGCTCGGCGAGAAATACACCGACTACGTTCAGGACATCCGGTCCAGCGGCGGTTACCTGCTCGGGATCATCGACGACATCCTCAACATGTCGCGCCTCGAAGCCGGCAAGGTGAAGCTGGAGAAATCCGACGTCGCGCTCGGGCTCGTCATCGACGAGGTGGTGCGCAAGTCGCAGGACGAGATCGACCGCAAGCGCCTCGCGCTCTCCGTCGAGGGCACGAGCGACGCGCATCTCGAGGCCGACCCGCACGCGCTCTACCAGGTCCTCGGCAACCTCCTCGACAACGCCGTCAAGTTCACCCCGGAGGAAGGCCAGATCGCCATCCGCATCCGCCAGGTTCCGGGCGCGCTCAACATCTTCGTCGAGGATACCGGCATCGGTATTCCCAAGGAGAAGATCGACCGCATCGGCCGGCCCTTCGAGCAGGTCGAAGGCGATTTCACCCGCAGCTACCAGGGCTCGGGCCTCGGCCTCGCCATCGCCCGCTCGCTGACCGAGCTTCATGGCGGCTCGCTGCGCCTGCGCTCCGCCATCGGCGCCGGCACGATCGTCATGGTCCACCTGCCGCTCGACGGCCGCGCCAACAGCATCACCGCCCGGGCGGCATGACGCCGCCGCTCCGTCAACCGGCGCGGGCCGCCCCCAGAATCCGCGTGAAGATGGCCCGCACGCCTGCGCGCATCTCGTCGAGTTCGGCCCTCAATACCCTTGTGTCGGGCCGTCCGACGGCGGTCGCGATCCGGTTCATGACGCGGGCCGGAACAGCGGCGGGATCAAAGGCTTCCTCGACCGTGAAGCGCTGCCAGAGCTGAACATCCCCGATCAGCCGCACCGCCACCTCCAGCGCGGCCGCATCGGCCGGCGCCAGCAGTTCGGCGGCGCGGGCGGCAACGAAGACCGAGCCCGTGTCGCGGACCAGCAGGCCGGGATGGTCGCTGGAATAGGCGAGCACCAAGAACTGGGCGAGAAAGTCGAGATCGGTCAGGCCGCCGGCCGCGAGCTTGAGGTCCCAGGCGTTCTTCTCGCCCTTCTCCCTGGCGATCAGGGCCCGCATCTCGGCGACCGCCGTCGCCACCTTGGCGGGGCGGCGACGCCGCATCAGGATCGCGCGGATCGAGGCTTCCACGCGCTGCGCCAGTTCCGGGTCGCCGGCGACGACGCGGGCGCGGGTCAGCGCCATCTCCTCCCAGATCTCGGCCTCGCCGGCATGATAGGCCTCGAAGCCGGCGAACTGCGTCGCGGCCGGGCTCTTGTTGCCGGAGGGGCGCAGGCGCATGTCGACCTGGTAGAGCGTGCCGCGCCGCGTCGGCACGGTCAGCGCCGCGACGAGGCGCTGGGTGAAGCGGACATGCCAGGTGACAGGATCGAGGCTGCGGCGGCCATTGCTCGGTTCGGCGTCCTCCGGCCGGTCATAGAGCAGCATCAGGTCGAGATCGGAGGATGGCGTCAATTCGCCCGCGCCAAGCCGCCCCAGGCCGAGGACGACGCTTTGCGCGCCCGCGACGACGCCATGATCGGCGGCGAAGGCCTCGCGCGTATCGTCGTAGGCGACGCGCAGGCAGGCTTCCGCGACGGAGCAATAGGCCTGCGCCGCCGCCTGGGCAGGATAGACGCCGGAGAGGAGGCGCGCTCCGACCAGGAAGTTCTCCTGCCGGGCGGCGTCGCGGAGTCGGTCGAGCCCGTCCTCGACGCTCGGCGGCGGCGACCCGACGACGCTGCGGATACGGCGCACCAGCGCGTCGCAATCGAGCGAGGCTTGGCCGAAGGCCGGATCGATGACGCCGTCGAGAACATGGGGGTGGAGTTCCGCGACCTTTGCCAGGCGCGGCGCGCTGCCGAGGATTTCGGCGAAGAGCGTCAGCAGCGAGTCCTGCGAGCGCAACAGCGTCAGGAGTTCGACGGCCGCCGGCATTCGCACGAAGGCGTTGTCGAGATGGGCGAGCGCGCCGTCGGGATCGGCCGTGCGGCCGAGCGCGACCAGCAGGGCCGGCGTGAGTTCGGTCAGAACCTCGCGAGCGCGGGCGCTGGTGACGGCGGCGCGGCGGCCGAAATGCCAGCCGCGCACGGTTTCGGCCGCCGTCAGGGCGTTACGGAAGCCGAGCTTCTGCAGGGTCTCCAGCGTCGCCGGATCGGGCTCCGAGCCGGTGAAGCTGAGCGTCCCGGCTTCGGCCGCCAGGCTCGGCCCCTCCTCAAAGAGCAGGGCATAATGGCCCTCGACGCGCTTGGCATGGGCCGTCAGCGCCTTGCCGAAGGCTGCCGTCGAGGGATAGCCGCAGAAGCGGGCGAAGGCTTCCAGATCTCCCGCCGCCTTGGGCAGGGTCTGGGTCTGCTCGTCGTCGCGCATCTGGAGCCGATGCTCGATGGTGCGCAGCCAGCGATAGGATTCGGCCAGTTCGTCGCGGGCCTGGGGCGTGATCCAGCCCTCGCTCGTCAGCTCGCCCAGCATCTCCAACGTGCGTGGGCCGCGCAGGCTTGGCCGCCTGCCGCCGAAGACGAGTTGCTGCGTCTGCACGAAGAATTCGATCTCGCGGATGCCGCCGCGACCGAGCTTCACATTATGGCCCGCGACTGCAATCGTCTCGTGCCCCTTCACCGTTTGGATCTGGCGCTTCATCGCGTGGATGTCGGCGATCGTGGCGAAGTCGAAATATTTGCGCCAGATGAAGGGAGCGAGATCCTTGATGAAGCGCCGACCGAGCGCGATGTCGCCGGCGACGGGGCGCGCCTTGATCATCGCCGCGCGTTCCCAGTTCTGGCCGACGGTCTCGTAATAGGCATAGGCGCTCGGCAGAGCGACGGCGACATGGGTGGAGGCCGGGTCCGGCCGCAGGCGCAGGTCGACGCGGAAGACGTAGCCGTCCGGGGTGCGCTCCTGGATGATGCGCGCGATCTGCTGGGTCAGCCGGACATAGAAGCTCGTCGGCTCGGCGACGCCGGCGGCCTCAGCCACTTCGGGATCGAAGAAGACGACGATGTCGATGTCGGAGGAGTAGTTCAGCTCGCCCGCTCCATGCTTGCCGAGCGCCAGCACGACGAGGCCGGAGCCCTCCCCCGGGTTGGCCGGGTCGGCGAGGCGAATGCGCCCGAGCTCGGCCGCCTGCCTCAGGGCATGTTCACTCGCCAGCTTCACCGCGATGTCGGCGGTGGCCGTCAGCGCTGCCGTGACCGTCTCGACGTCCCAGACGCCACCGATGTCGGCGAGCGCAATCAGCAGCGCCATCGTCCGGCGGAAGCGGCGCAGCAGCCGCATCAGTTCGCTGCTCTCGGTCGCGGTCGCGCCCTGCTGGGCAATCTCAGCGAGCAGGGCGTCGCGATGAGCCTCGGGTGGGCTGGTCAGGCAGGCGAGCAAGCCGGCAGGGTCCTGCCGCATGATCTGCGTCAGGAAGGGCGCATGGGCGACGATGCCTGCGACGAGTTCGGCCGAGCGGGGATAGGCGGCGAAATGCGCGGTCAGCGCCTGCGCGGCCGCGTCGTCATGCAGGCGCTCGACCAGATCGCGCGTCAGGAGGGCCGCGGCGCGAGCCCGCACTGGGAGCACCGGCGCCGCCTCCAACCTGTCACAGAGCAGCCCGGCCATCGCGTATCCCCCAAGAGCACGCGCCGATCAAATTGCGCCGCAATATGATCGGATCACGCGTTCTCTACCAATAGTTTAGAGACCGATTCACCGATCAGGTTGAGACAATCTGATCGGATCCGGCTCTAGAGGGATGGCAAGCCAGCAGGGTTTGACGGTCCTGTCGAGGCAGGCAACACCGGTGGGGCCAAGGTGTCCACAGGCTTGGGTTCCTCAGGCAGGGAGGCAGCCGCCTCGCCACCGGCAGATGCAGGAGCGACCGCCGGCAGGGCAATGACGACGCGCAGGCCGGGCGCATTATCCTGCAGCCGCATCTGGCCGCCATGCAGGCGCACGACGCCGGCGGCGAGCGACAGGCCA
The DNA here is from genome assembly GCF_058801345.1 of Allobosea sp. GW822-FHT03F07. Lineage (NCBI taxonomy): Bacteria > Pseudomonadati > Pseudomonadota > Alphaproteobacteria > Hyphomicrobiales > Alloboseaceae > Allobosea > Allobosea sp. GW822-FHT03F07. Next base: position 516,734 of record NZ_JBXAND010000003.1, on the reverse strand, counting down.
AGGCCGAAGCCCGGCTTGCTGCGACTGGCATCGAGCCTGACGAAGCGGTCTAGCACGCGGGCGCGATCCTCTTCGGGAATCCCAGGGCCATGATCGGCGACGGAGAGCAGGACCTCGCCATCCGCCTGCCTGGCGGCGACCGTGACCAGCGCCTGCCCGCCCGCGGCCGGCCCGCCATATTTCAGCGCGTTGTCGATCAGGTTGGCGAGTGCCTGCCCAATCAACTCGCGATTGCCCTCGATGCGCAGCCCCGGCGACACCTCCGTGACCAGCGACAGGCCGGCCTCCTCGGCCAGCGGCTCGTAGAGCTCGGCCATGCCGGAGACGATCTCCGAGAGGTCGAGCCTGTCCATGCTGTCCTGAATGCGGCCGGTCTCGAGCCGGGCGATCATCAGCAGCGCGTTGAAGACGCGGATCAGATTGTCGGCCTCGTCGATCGAGCCGTCGAGCGCGGCACGCAGTTCGTCCGGCGATTTCGCCGTGCGCAAGGCCTCCTCGGCCCGGTTGCGCAGCCGGGTCAGCGGCGTCTTCAGGTCATGGGCGATATTGTCCGAAACCTGCTGCATGCCGGCCATCAGCTCGCCGATCCGCTCCAGCATGGCGTTGAGGTTCAGCGCCAGCCGGTCGAGTTCGTCGCCGGTGCCGGAGATCGCGAGCCGGCCCTTGAGATCTCCCGCCATGATCGACTGCGCCGTGCCGGTCATGTCGTCGATGCGCTTGAGGACGCGCCGCGCCACGAACCAGCTCGCAAAGCAGCCGAGCACGAAGACCAGCAGCAGCGACCAGCCCGCCGCGCGCCTGATGACGATGCCGAGCCTCTCGCGCTCCTCGACGTCGCGGCCGACCAGCAGGCGAAACCCGCCCGGCAGCATGAAGATGCGCACGATGGCGCGGCTCGGCTTATCCACCGCCTCGCTGGAGCGGGCATATTCGATCTCGGTCTCGCCCGGCCGATCCAGCGTCCCCGGCGGCAAGGCCTCGACATTGCCGACGATGCGTTCGCCCACCGGCGTGGTGACGAGATAGAGGGAGGCGCCGGGAGCACGCGAGCGACGCTCGATGACGCTGACGAGCCGCCTGATGCCGCCGAGCCGCTGCTGTTCGGCGAGGCCCTGGATCTCGGCATCGATGGTCGAGCGGATCTGGTCGTCGAGCAGACGCTTGGCGTTCCAGGCGACATAGCCGAGCAAGAGCCCGGCGAAGAGCGCGAAGACGACGAGATACACCGCCGTCAGCTTGAAGGCGGTGGTCCGGAAGAGGTTGGGCAGGAAGCGCTGCGCCTGTTTTGGCGCGATGGCTGCGCCCCCGGCCGGGGGCTCAGCGTGCCGTGTCACGGACCATGTATCCCGCGCCGCGAATGGTATGGATCATCGGGTGTTCGAAGCCCTTGTCGACCTTGGCGCGCAGGCGGCTGACATGCACGTCGATCACATTGGTCTGGGGGTCGAAGTGATAATCCCAGACATTCTCCAGCAGCATGGTGCGCGTCACCACCTGGCCGGCATGCTTCATCAGGTATTCGAGCAGGCGGAACTCGCGCGGCTGGAGCAGGATCTCGGTGCCGGCGCGCGTGACGCGATGGGCCAGGCGGTCGAGGTCGAGATCGCCGACGCGATAGGTCGTGGGTTCGGAGGCGGGCGCGCCACGGCGCCGGGCCAGAACCTCGACACGGGCGAGCAGTTCGGAAAAGGCATAGGGCTTGGGCAGATAGTCGTCGCCGCCGGCGCGCAGGCCCTTCACGCGGTCGTCGACCTGCGCAAGCGCCGACAGGATCAGCGCCGGCGTCGCGTCATTCTGCTCGCGCAGCGAGCGGATCAGCGAGAGGCCGTCGAGGCGCGGCAGCATGCGGTCGACGACGAGCACGTCGTAGCCGCCGCCCTCGGCCATCGCATAGCCTTCCAGGCCATCGCCGGCATGGTCGGCGACATGGCCGGCCTCGCGAAAGGCCTTGGTCAGATAGGCCGCAGCCTCGGCATCATCTTCGACGATCAGGAGTCGCATGACCTAGCTCTAGCCCGGAAAACGCAAAAACGGCAGGCCGGAGGATACGCATCCGGCCTGCCGCGGTGAAGGCTGGTCCCCTGGCTGGGGGCGACAGACTGCCAGGAGAGCGCAGGCCTTGCCTGATCAGGCCGCCGGCTGGCGGCCGACCTCGAAGCTGATGTCGCGCTCCTTGCCGTCGCGCCAGACCGTGATCTTGGCCTTGGTGCCCGGCGCATACTTGGCGATCTTGCGCGACAGGTCGCGGGCGTCCTTGATCTGCTCGCCATCGACCGAGATGATCGTGTCGCCACGCTTGATACCGGCCTTGGCGGCGGGACCATCCTTCTCGGCGGCGGCGACCAGCGCGCCATGGGCGTTCTTCAGGCCGATCGCGTCGGCGACTTCGCCGGTCACCGGCTGGATCTGGACGCCGATGAAGCCGCGCGAGACCTTGCCGTCCTTCTTCAGGGCTTCGACGACCTGCTCGACGGTCGCGGCGGGGACCGCGAAGGCGATGCCGACATTGCCGCCGGACGGCGAGTAGATCGCGGTGTTCACGCCGACGACCTCACCCTTCTGGTTGAAGGTCGGGCCACCCGAATTGCCACGGTTCACGGCAGCGTCGATCTGCAGGAAGTCGTCATAGGGACCCGAGCCGATGTCCCTCCCTTGCGCCGAGACGATGCCCGCCGTCACGGTGCCGCCCAGACCAAAGGGGTTGCCGACCGCCAGGACCCAGTCGCCGATGCGGGGCTTGCCCGAAGCGAGCTGGACGAAGGGGTAGCTTCCGCTCTCGGTGACCTTGAGCAGGGCCAGATCGGTGCGCGGATCGGTGCCGATGACCTTGGCGTTCAGGGCCTTGCCGTCGTCGGTGACGAGCTGGACCTCGGACGCCTTGTCGACGACGTGGTTGTTGGTCACCACATAGCCGTCTTGGCTGACGAAGAAGCCCGAGCCCTGGGACATGGCCTGGGGAGCCCGCGGGCGCTCCGGACGCATGCCGCGCATCTGGCCCTGCTGCTGCTCGAAGAAGCGGCGCAGGCCGGGCGGCAGGTCGTCCAGGCTGCCCTGGTCGTCGTCCATCTCGCCGGCGACCTTCTGCTTGACGCGGACGGAGACGACGGCGGGCTTCACCTTCTCCACCATGTCGGCGAAGGAGGGAAGATTGGTCTGGACGCCCGAGAGCTGGATCGGCTGGGCGAAGGCGGGGTGGTCGAACTTCAGCGCGCCATCGGCGAGGCCGGCCGCCAGGCCGATGCCCAGCGTCGCAGCGCCGGCGAGCAGCGCGCCGCGCTTCAGGATGGACCGCGAAGGGGTTTTGGTGGTCGTCATGGTTCTAAACCTCGAAACGATCGGCAGGGCCTTCCCTGCTCGTGACGAGGACCATGACGGAGACCGTGTTACGCCGGCTTCGCCCGAAGATGACGATTTCGTAAGGTATCGATTTGTTTCTGCCCGCTCCGGCGGAACCGCTCAGGGCGCGTCGTCGCCGAGCAGCCGCTCGACCTGGCGGCGCTCTTCTTCGGAGAGCGCCGCGGCGCTCGCGGGCGCGGCCATCGCCCTGCCCCGGCGCCACATGAAGCCGAGTGCCACCAGGAGAATCAGGAAGGGTGCGGCCCAGAGCAGCGCCGTCCTGACGTCGAAGGGCGGGCGCAGCAGGACGAAGTCACCATAGCGCGCCACGATGAATTCGCGCACCGCGCGGTCGCTGTCGCCAGCGACGAGCCGCTCGCGCACGAGTACGCGCAGGTCCTTGGCGAGCGGCGCATCGGAATCGTCGATCGACTGGTTCTGGCAGACCAGGCAGCGCAGCTCGGAGGAGATCGCGCGGGCGCGCTGCTCCATCGCGGCATCCGGCAGGATCTCGCCGGGCTGGACCGCGACAGCCGGGCCGGCCGTGGCAAGGCCGAGCATGAGGGCAAGGACGAAGCGAGGCATAGTGGCAGGACGCATCGCGCTCACTCCGCCGGCTGCGCCGCGACAGACTGCGGCATGGCGCGCCTCGGCGCGGCCAGCCGGAAGCGCCGGTCGGTCAGCGAGAGCGCGCCGCCGAAGGCCATCACGACGGCGCCGATCCAGATCAGCAGGATCAGCGGCTTGTCGTAGAGCCTGACCGCGATGGCGCCATCGCCCTGCGGCTCGCCCAGTGCGATATAGGCCTGGCTCAGCCCGTCGGTGCGGATACCGGCCTCGCTCGTCGGCATGGAGCGCGCCGTGTAGACGCGCTTGGCGGCCTCGACGGGGGCAAGTTCGCGGCTTCCCGAGAAGATCTGGAAGCGCGCCACCTCGGCGCGGAAATTCGGCCCGCTGCGCGGCAGGGCGGATTCCAGCACGACCGTATAGCGGCCGCTGGTCAGGCGCTCGCCGGGCTTGAGAACGCCGATCGTCTCAGTGCTCCAGACCGCGGCCGCGATGCCGATCACGCTCAGGCCGACGCCGGCATGGGCAAGGGCCGTGCCCCAGGCCGAGCGCGGCAGGCCCTTCGCCCGCGAGAGCATCGCCGGCCAGCCGCTGGCACGCGCCACGATGCGCTCGCCCAGGTCGAAGATCGCACCCGCGACGAGGAACACGCCGAGGCCGATGCCGAGCGGCGCCAGCACCGGGCCGCCCCAGGACCAGGCGACCAGAGCCAGCGCGGCGAGTATGGCGAGGCCGAAGGCCGCGAGGTTGCGCTGGGCGGCGCCGAGCAGGTCGCCGCGCTTCCAGGCGAGCGACTGGCCGAGCGGCAGGATCAGCAGCAGCGGCACCAGCACGGGAACGAAGGTGGCGTTGAAGAAGGGCGGACCGACCGAGATCTTGTCCCCGGTCACCATCTCCAGCACGAGCGGATAGAGCGTGCCGATGAAGACGGTGGCGCAGGCGGTGGCGATGAAGACGTTGTTGACGACGAGCGCGCCCTCCCGCGACACCGGCGCGAAGAGGCCGCCCTGCCGCAGGAGCGGCGCGCGCCAGGCGAACAGGGCAAGCGATCCGCCGACGAAGAAGACCAGGATGCCGAGGATGAACATCCCGCGCGAGGGGTCGCTGGCGAAGGAATGGACAGAGGTCAGCACGCCGGAGCGGACGATGAAGGTGCCGAGCAGCGAGAGCGAGAAGGTCAGGATCGCGAGCAGGATCGTCCAGACCTTGAGCGCGTCGCGCTTCTCCATCACCACCGTCGAATGGATCAGCGCGGTGCCGGCGAGCCAGGGCATCAGCGAGGCGTTCTCGACCGGGTCCCAGAACCACCAGCCACCCCAGCCCAGTTCATAATAGGCCCAGTAGGAGCCCATCGCGATGCCGAGCGTCAGGAAGACCCAGGCGAGCAGGGTCCAGGGCCGGACGGCGCGGGCCCAGACGGCATCGATGCGCCCGTCGATCAGCGCGGCGACGGCGAAGGCGTAGGTGATGGAGAAGCCGACATAGCCGACATAAAGCAGCGGCGGATGGATCGCGAGGCCGAGATCCTGCAGGATCGGGTTGAGATCCTGCCCGTCGGCCGGGGCCGGCACCATGCGCCGGAACGGATTCGAGGTCAGCAGGGTGAAGGCCAGGAAGGCGACCGTGACCATCCCCTGTGCCGCCAGCGTCCCAGCCCGCAGCCTGACCGGCAGGGAATGCCTGGACAAGGCGACCAGCGCGCCGAACAGCGTCAGGATCAGCACCCAGAGCAGCATCGAGCCTTCGTGGTTGCCCCAGACCGAGGTGAATTTGTAGATCAGGGGCTGCGTCGAATGAGAGTTCGCGACGACGTTCTCGACAGAGAAATCGGAGCGCACATAGGATGCGACCAAGGCGGCGAAGGACAGCGCCACCAGCAGGAAGCAGGCGATGGCAGCCGCCGAGCCGACGCTGGCCAAAGCCCTGTCGTGCCGCAGCACGCCCCAGAGCGGCACCAGCGCCTGGACCACGGCGACGCCGAGCGCCAGGGCCAGCGCGAAATGCCCGATCTCGACGATCATGCGCGCCTCACTGGGAAACCTGCGGGGCTGGCTTGGCTTGCGGCGCTGCGGCGGGCTGCGATGCGGGCTCAGCACCGGGTTGCCAATGGCCCTGCTTCTTCAGCGCATCGGCGACTTCGCGCGGCATATAGGTCTCGTCATGCTTGGCGAGGACGGAGTCGGCGCGGAACTGGCCGGCGCCCTGGAAGACGCCTTCGGTGACGACGCCCTGGCCCTCGCGGAAGAGATCCGGCAGCAGCCCCTCATAGCTGACCTTGATCGCAGTGCGGCTGTCGGTGACAGAGAACACCACGCGCTGGCCGGGACCGCGTGTGACGGAGCCGGCCTCGACCAGCCCGCCGAGGCGCATGCGGGTGCCGGGCGCGACGCCCTTCTCCGCGATCTCGGTCGGTCCGTAGAAAAAGACGATCGTGTCGCGCAGCGCGAAGAGGACGAGCCCGGCGGCCAGGCACAAAACCGCACCGGCCGCGCCGATTAACATGAGCCGCCGCTGTTTACGGGTCATTCGGCGCTTCGGGGCAACCGCGCGCGAAGGCTCGGCGGCGGTCATGGCGCGGTTCCCTTCAGCGAGAGTTCGTTTGCGAGCGCATCCAGCGCAGCCAGGGCCGACTCGTCCTGAGCCAGACGCTCACGCGCCGTGGCAAAGGCGGCCTGCGCCGCTGCCTTGTCGCCGAGGACCGCCTGCGAACGGATGAGCCGCAGCCATTCCGGCAACGTCCCTCCCCCCTCCTTGAGGCGCTCGGCGAGGCCGTCGACCATCGCGCGGATCGCGGTCTCCCTATCGGCCGGAGCCAGGGCGGTGATCGCATTGCCGGCGGAATCGTCGTCCAGCCGCTCGAGCCTCTGCCGGACAGCTTGCGTCCAGGGCGCATCGGGGGGCGCATCGCCGAGCAGTTCGCGCAGCGCGGCGATGGCGCCTGGCGCATCGCCATCCTGCTCCTTGCCGATGGCGAGGAAAAAGCGGGCGCGGGGATTCCTCGGATCGAGCCGAAGCGCTTCCGCCATGCTTTCACGGGCCGCAGCCGTTACGACACCGCCGGCGGCGAGCGTGCGGGCCTCACCCAGCCCGGCATGGGCCTCGGAACTCGCCTCGCCATGGCGGATCGCCGAGGCGAAGGCGCTCGCCGCATCGTCGTAGCGCCCCTGGCGCATATAGACCGGCGCGATGACGGACCAGCCCTTGGCGTCGGACGGATTGTTGGCGAGATGTGTCTCGATCCGCGACAGTGCCAGCGCGAAGTCCTGGCGCGAAGGATCGGCCTGAAGCCTCGCGGCGAGCGGCTGGTCGGGATGTCCCGGGGAGCCATAGGCGCCATAGACCAGGAGCGCGAGCAACGGCACGCAGGACAGCGCCAGCGCGGAACTCGCCCGGCGCCGGCGCAGCGACGATTCGGTCTCCCCGGCGGGCCCGGCTTCGTCGCCCGATGCGCGCAGCAGTCGTCGCGCTGCTTCAGCGCGCGCGGCTTCCGCTTCGGTCGGCCCGATCAATCGGCGCGCAAGATCGCGCTCGATTTCGCCGAGCTGGGCGCGGTAAAGGCTGGTGGCGTCGGCCGCATCGGCGAAAGCGGCTACCCGGCCATGGCTGAGCGGCCAGAGCAGGGCGAAGATCGCCGCCCCTGTCATGACCGCGAAGATGATCCAGATCAGCATCGGACGCTCTTAGCCAAAATCAGGCTCCGCATCATGTCGGAAGATGGCGACAAAGGGTCACGCGCGACCACATCGCGCAGACAAATAGACATGGCTCAGACGGAAGGCAGCGCGAGACGGACGCGCAGGCCCCCGAGCGGCGAGCGCTGCAGCGAGATTTCGCCGCCATAGAGCTTGGCGAGGTCGCCCACGATCGACAGACCGAGGCCCGAGCCCGGCGTGGCCTCGTCGAGACGGCGGCCGCGCTTGAGGACATCCGCCATGGCTTCATCGGGCAGGCCCGGCCCGTCATCGTCGATGAGCAGGGTAATCCGGCCGGGCGTGTCGTCATCGCGCTTGTCGATCGAGACTTCGACGGTGGACTCGGCCCATTTGAAGGCGTTGTCGAGGAGATTGCCGAGCATCTCCTCGAAATCCTGCTTCTCGCCCCGGAAGCGAGCCCGTGCTGGCACATTATGACGGCCGGCGATGCCCTTGCCCTGCGAGATCTTGGAGAAGGTGCGGATCAAGGCGTCCAGCGACGGCGCGATCTCGGTGACACCGCCGAGCGCGCCGGAGAGTGCGGCCGCGCGGGCACGGTCGAGATAGTACTGGACCTGATCGCGCATGATCGCGGCCTGCGCCTTGACCGTCTGGGGCAGATGCGGGTCGCCCGACTCGGCCTCGTTCAGCATCACGCTGAGCGGGGTCTTGAGGGCATGAGCGAGATTGCCGACCTGCGTGCGTGCGCGATCGAGGATTTCGTGATTGGCGTCGATGAGCTGATTGAGCTCGCCGGCCAGCGGCGCGAGATCGGGCGGATAGCGGCCGACGATGCGCGGCGTCTCGCCGGTGCGGACCATCCCGACGGCGGCTCCCAGGCGCACGAGCGGGCGCAGGCCGAACCGGACCTGGATGATCGTCGAGGCAACCAGCGCCAAGCCGAGCAGGACGAAGGTCATGGTCAGCGCCAGGCGGAAATCGCGGATATCGGCGTCGATCTCGTCGGAGGGAGCAGCGACCGCGACCGAGAAGCGGCCGTCCTCGCCGACATCGATCTCACGCTCGAGAATGCGCAGCGAACGGTCGTCCGGCCCGGAGATATAGCTTTCGCGCAGGCCGCGGGCATTGGGCACGATCGGCTGGTCGAGCAGCTTGGGCAGCTGCCCGCCGACGAGGGAGCGCGAGGCGCGGATGCTCGGCCGCTCTCCGTCGAGCCGGATGATCTGCCAGTACCAGCCCGACAGGGGCAGATCGAAGCGCGGCTCGCCGAGATCGCCGATCGCCTGGCGTTCGGTCTCGGGAGGGGCGGCGAGATCGGCGATAAGCTCCTTGATGTAGACACTCAGGCGTTCATCGAAGCCGCGCTCGGCCGAACGTCGGTAGAAGGTGGTCAGGCCGAAACCGGCGAGGATCAGCACCAGCGCACAACAGATCGCCGCCGAGAGGAAGAGCCGCGCGCCGAGCGAATAGCGATGCGACCGGAACGGCATCGCCCGGGATCAGACCTTTTCGGGCGCGGCGGCGATATAGCCGAGGCCGCGAACGGTCTCGATGACGTCGACGCCGAGCTTTTTGCGCAGCCGGCCGACAAAGACCTCGATCGTGTTGGAATCGCGGTCGAAATCCTGGTCGTAGAGATGCTCGACCAGCTCGGTGCGCGAAACGACGCGGCCCTGATGATGCATCAGATAGGCCAGCAGACGGTATTCGTGCGAGGTCAGCTTGACCGGGTTGCCGTCGACGACGACCCGGCTCGCGCGCGTGTCGAGCCGGACCGGGCCGCAGACGAGTTCGGAGGTGGCGTGACCGGCAGCGCGGCGCAGGAGCGCCCGCACCCGCGCCAGCAGTTCCTCGACATGGAACGGCTTGGTGACATAGTCGTCGGCGCCGGCATCGAAGCCCGCGACCTTGTCGCTCCAGCGGTCACGGGCGGTGAGGATGAGGACCGGCATGGTCTTGGCCGCGCGGCGCCAGCCCTGGAGCACGGCGACGCCGTCGACCTTGGGCAGGCCGAGGTCGAGGATCACCGCGTCATAGGGTTCTGTCTCTCCGAGATAGAGCCCCTCCTCGCCGTCAAAAGCCTTGTCGACGGCGTAGCCGGCGTTTTCCAGCGCGGTGACGATCTGGCGGTTGAGGTCCTTGTCGTCCTCGACGACGAGCAGTCTCACGGTGGGTCAGCTCCTGTTGGCGATGGTCCGGCGGATTCCGATCAGCGAATCGTGCCGACCTTGCCCGACTGTCCTTCGAGCGTCACGCGGGCGACGCGCCCGTCGCGCTTCAGCGTCGTCACCACATAGACATAGTCTTCGCCCTGCCGGCAAAGCCGGATGCGAACGACCTCGCCCGGTGCGGCCTGGCGCGCATGTCGAGAGGCCTGCGCGGGCTGGATGACGCGCCCTTCGGCGACGACGTCGCGCGTCTCATCGGCCGACAGGCAGGAAATCGGATCCTGACTGTCGATCTGGACGATCGGCAGCGGCGTCGCCAGCAAGGCAAGGGCAAAGATGGGTTCGACGGGCATCATCGACATGGGCTAATCCCGCACGCGTGAACGCGTCATGAATGCCGCGCACCACTCGACTATGTCAGCGCACGGGGACGTGTCCAAGCCATTCATCGCCGCGCCCGGCCACAGTGCTGATCTGAGCGATCACAATTTCGATTTCGGCCTGCAAGGTGCCGAAATCGGCCAGTTCGAGAGCCTCCGGATACGACCATGCGGCAGCGGCCGTCGTCGTGCTGCGCAAGACGACGCCGCCATCCAGAATGGAAATCTCGTATAGTTCCCTGTCCTCCCCAAGGGGTACCTCGGCCAGATCCCAGGAATCGCCGTCGATACGTGTGCGCCTGATCCAATCTATTTCGATACCCCCCGCCCCGCGCCGGGCACGCGGATGCACGGGCGGCAAGGGTTTCAGCGCCTGGCTGCCGATCGTGGCCGTCAGCTCGGCCATCGAAGGATCGCCGACATCGCGCTGGACCGGGCCGATGCGGTAGCGCTCCTCCCGTCCGAGATCGCCGAGATCGCTGGTCAGGGCGACGGCGGCGTCGTCGAGCACGACGATGCGGGCGCCGATCGGCAGGCTGCGCCCGGCTTCCCGCTCCGAGCCGCCGAGGCCGCGAATCAGGCCGGACAGCCGGAAGCGCTGCGGGCCGATCAGCTCGACATGGGAGACGGTCACGATCTCGACCGTCCCGGCCTCGTCGAGCAAAGCGAGCGCATTGGCTCCGGCGAGCGCGGCCTCGGGCGAGACCGAGGATAGCACGCCGCCTCGCAGACGGACATCGAGCGAAGCGCGCATATCCGTGCGCCAGACCGGCCCGGGCGACAGGACGGTGAGCGTTTCGCCGACGATCGAGGGAGCCTCGACCAGGCGCAGCAGCTCAAACTGGCCGGCGCCATCGGCTTGCCAGACCGAGAGCGCCCCCGGCCAGGGCGAAGCGAAGGCGGCGAGCGACAGAAGCGGCGGCGGCTGGGTTCGCACGATCGGCAAGGCGAGCGGTATGACCAGCGGCCTGCCGGGCAGCGCGGGCGCGCTGCGTGGCGGCCTGGGCAGGCTCGGGACGCCGCTGGTTCGATAGATCGCCGGCTCGACGGCACGTGCGCTCGCCCTGCGGGTCGGCCCGTCATCAGTCCGGGTCAGGCGGAAAAGCCGCTCGGCGCCACCGACCGGAAGAGCGACGACATCGCCCGGCTCCAGATCGACGCAACGTGGCGAAAGCTCGATCCGCAGTGTTTCGCGCCCGGCCCAGACCTCCTGGAGGCGCTGATCGGCGAGGCGTTGGCCCTCCGCCGGTCGGGTGACAATCGCCGTCTCGATGCCGATCTCGCGCCGCGCCGCACCGGCCAGCCGGCGCGAGCGGGACGTAGCGGTGCGATAGTCGCTCTCGCCGTCGCTGAAGCCGAGCCGCAACTCGAGCGGGAGTTCGCTTTCCTGCGAGCGACGCAGCTCGAAGGGCTGGTCGTCGCGATCGAAGATCCAGTCGTCATCCGAGAGAACCCGCGCGACGCTGCCCGCACGCCCGCGAAAGGCCAGACGGCCTGCACTCATCGTCGCGTCGAAGCCGAAGATCTGGCCCAGCGGTTCGAGCGCCTGCCGGGCCGAGAGCGGCCGGTCGAGCACATAACCGTCGAGAAACCCGTCGACGGAGATGGCGTCGGCCACCGGCAGGCCGAAATCAGACAGGATGCGGCGCAACAGCCGGTCGACGGGCATGCCCTCGATACGGCCGTTGAGCCAATGGCCGGTGTCGTAGCTCGCACCATCGGCCCAGATACCGCCGAGATCGGGAAAGGCTGGAAACGGCCGCGCGTCATAGCTCCAGACGAAGATGCTGGCAGGGTCGATCATGCGGATGCCGGTCACCGGGTGCATCGGATTGCGGGCGGCCACGAAGCCTTCGCACGCCGGATCGAAACCGGAGATGATCGCCTCCAGCCCACGCGCCTGCGCCAGATCGTCACGCGCACCGCTGGAGAAATGCGGATAGCCGCTTTCGGCCGATTTCGCGTCGGGGAAGACATTGGGAGCGTTTGCCCCCTTGTCGACGGCCGGCACGCCGATCTCCGTCAGCCAGATCGGCTTTGCTCCTGGGACGAAGGCGGTCGCGATCGTCTCGACGCCGCCAACGCGCTCGACATGGGGCTGGCCCCACCAGCCGACGAGATCCTTTGGCCGGAACACCCAAGGCTTGCCATAGGCGCCATCCGTGATCGGCAGGCGCTCCTGAGCGAGGCGCCCGGCCTCATCGGCATAGTACCAGTCATAGGCTTCGCCGGAATTCAGCCGGGCGCGAAGATAGCCGAGATCGTTCGGTCCACTGGCGATGCCCGTATCGGCGTGGTCGCTGGTGTCGCGCCAGTCCGAGAGGGGCGGATAGAAGTCGATGCCGATCGCGCCGACAGCCGGCGAGGCCCAGAGCGGATCGAGTGGAAAGGCGACGTCCAGCCCATCATTGCGGACATGCGCGCCATACTCCGTCCAGTCGGCCGCATAGGTCAGCGTGGCCGAGGGCAGCAGCGCCCTGACCTCGCCGGCCAGATCCACGAGCCCGTCCACCATCGGATAGCCCGCCGCCCCGCGAACCCGCGTGAGGCCGGGCATTTCCGACCCGAGCACGAAGCCGCCGACCCCGCCCGCCAGTTGGGCGAGCATGGCGTAGTGCAGGATGAAGCGGCGATAGCTCCACTCGTCCGGGCTGGCGCAAGCGATCTGCTCTCCAACAGCGGACATGTCCGCCGCAGACACCGTGCCCAGAAAGGCCGCGACCTGCTCCTCGGCGGCCGCGCTGCCATCGACGCTGACGGGGCTACCCGGCGCCGGAATGCAGGTGATGCGACCGCGCCAGGGATAATGCGGCTGGCCGGCGGCCCCGGTCTCCGGGTCGGGCAGAGCATTGCCGGCCGGGATGTCCATCATCACGAACGGGTAGAGCACGACATCGAGGCCGTAATCGTCGCGCAGGCGCCGGATCAGCCGGATCACGCTGGCGTCCGACGGCGTGCCGCCGAAGGCCGGCCGGCCACCGGCCTCGCTGACGACGCGCGCCGTGGTCCGATCCAGCCCCGCGACCGACCACTCCTCACCAATGGTCGGCTTGTGGGCGATCTCGACGCGCGGAGCGAGCGTGCAGGAGCCGGCCCGCAGATCGTCCCCGAACCAGGCGACGACGAGCGAGACCCGCCGCAGGCTGGGGCAGAGCGCGACGAGATGGCCGATCGCCGTATCGACATCGGAACCGCCATAGAGCTGGTGGCGGCTCAGGCTCTCGGTCACGCCGGGTTCCGGCTCGTGGCTGACCGCATGCAATTCATAGACGAACTCGCTCGCGCCCGGGATCAGCGTCACGGCCCGGATCATCTGGTTGAGGCCATCGACGGCGCGCACGACCTCGAAGGCGAATTGCGGCACGCGGTTGCCGTAATCGGCCAACGGGAAGCGTTCGAACACGACATAGGCGAGGCCGCGATAGGCCGGGGCGGCACCGGCCTCTTTGGCGGCTATGAGCGGATCGGGCTCCTGCGCGTCATGGCCGTGATGAACGCGCATGCTGACGGCCGTGACATCCAGCTCGCGGCCATCGACCCAGATGCGCCGGACGAACGCGATCGGCCCCTCGCACAGGCCGATCGCGAGATTGGCGAAATAGCTATAGGTCGTCTCGACGGTTTTCTGCTTCGGACTGCCCTTGCCACCGCTCTTGGTGCGGGTGACGGAGACCTTGATCTCCTCCTCGAAGCGCGTCGCCCAGATCAACTGCCCGCCGATGCGGGCGCGGCCATAGACGCGGGGGATCGCCGCGCCCTCGCTGGAGGCCAGGCCGTCGATCTCGGTCAGGCGTGGGCCCTCGACGCTGCGCGTGCCCCCCGAGCCGCCGAGGAAGGTCTGATCGATGCGGGCGCCGGCGATGCCGCCGATCGCCTGACCGATGACGGCGCCAATTGGCCCGCCCAACGCTGTGCCGAGCGCGCTGCCCGCAACCTGCAGAAGAAGCGTCGCCATCAGTCGGTGACCCCCGGAAAGGAAAAGGTGTGGCTCTGATGCCGCCGCCACCAGGGCGAAAAGGCGACTTCGCTGACCTGCGCACCGTCATGGGCATGGAGGATGCGATCGGGTGTCGTGAGGATGGCGCAATGCTTGGCGGGGAGATGGTCCCGCCAGCGAAACAACAGGACATCGCCCGGCCTCTCCGTGCCTCGGGCAACCGGCGACAGATGCCGCAGCGCCGCCTCCGCGAGCGTCTCCACCCCCAGGCTTTCGGCCCAGCTCTGTGAATAGGGCGGAGGCGCTTCCGGCTCGTCGCCATAGAGGTCGCGCCAGACGCCGCGCACCAGCCCGAGGCAATCGCAGCCGACCCCGCGCAGCGAAGCCTGATGATGATAGGGCGTGCCGAGCCAGTGCCGGGCCGCGGCGACGATGTCGGCTCGCGAGACGGCGCCGCTCATCGGAACAGGCTCCCGCCGTCGAGCGCACCGTCGCCCGGCCGGACGCCGCCGATGATGAAGTCGTTGCCGGGGATATGCGGGAAGCCGCGGAAGTTGACGCCATTACCGAACTTCGCCCGGCAGGTGGCGAAACTCTTGTCGCAGCCGGGAGAGACGGTGAAGCCATCGCCGGCGGCGATCGGCGCCGGCGGCACCTGCCAGAGCTGGAGCGAGACGAGCCCGCCAGCAGCGCCGTGGCGCTTCACTTCTGTGGCGAAGCCGATATTGGCGCCGCTCGTGAAGATCAGGCGGCCGCCGTTGAAATGCCCGTCAGCGAAGCCAGCCAGCGCCGGCGCGGTCAGCCCGAGACGGCCGTCGCTCGATGCCACGGTTGCGGTGATCGTCGCCAGGACGACGCCGCAGCGCGCGTCGCCAAGATCGGCCGCGCAGGAGCGCATGTAAAGCCGGCCGCGCTCCTCGTCGAACGCCTTGGCGAGCCCCCTCACCTCGGCAGTGAAGCCATGGTCGCCGCGCCCGATCTCGCCGACGAAGCCGGTCTCCAGCAGGATGCGTTGCGAGACGTCAGACCAGTTCACCAGCCAGATCGAGACGCGGGCATCGTCATAGAGGCCGCGCGCCAGATCGGCCTCGTTGAGACCCGCGGCGAGCAGCGCGCCCGACACCTCTCCGCCGCCGATCGCGAAGCCGAGTTCGGCGGCGCTCTCGGCCGCCTCCAAGCCGGTCGCGGCGGCGAAGGCAACGCCGTCGAAGGAGATCGGCTCGTCATGATCGGTGAAGCCGAGCACGGCGCCGTCGCGCCGCGTCAGGCTCCAGCAGCGGCACAGCGTCGTTGCCCCCTGGGCCAGATGCTCAGCCAGAGCTTCGGGAATCTCACGCATCGCGATGTCCTTCCGGGAGGTGTCACATCAGGGCATGATCTCGACGATCGGAATCCTGGGGATCTCGCCGGCCTCGAAGGCCGAGAGATCGACCTCGATCGCGTCGATGTCGAAGCGCACCGGCACGTCGAAGAGGAAACCGGCGGTGAT
This sequence comes from Allobosea sp. GW822-FHT03F07, assembly GCF_058801345.1. Lineage (NCBI taxonomy): Bacteria > Pseudomonadati > Pseudomonadota > Alphaproteobacteria > Hyphomicrobiales > Alloboseaceae > Allobosea > Allobosea sp. GW822-FHT03F07. The sequence continues at coordinate 501,204 of NZ_JBXAND010000003.1, read as the reverse complement.
CACGGCACCCGGCCCCGGCACATGCGAGGGCGCGAAGGTGACGAGGCCGGTCGTCGCGTCGCAGGAGACATGGGCCGGCTGCTCGGCCACGACTCCATCGACCGCGATCAGCACCTCGCCCGGCAGGGGCTTGGTGATTGGCCGGCGATAGCTCGTCTCACCGGAGCCATAGTGCTTGCCGAGTTGGAAGATCGCCGTTACGCCGTCGCCGGTGCCGAGCGGCTGATCGGTCGCGGCTGGCGTCTGCGAGGTTGGGCAGCTCTTCCAGTCGAGCCGGTCGCGCCAGCGAAAGCCGTAGAGACGCCCGCGCCTTTCCTCGAAGAAGGCGACGACGGCCGCCAGCGCGTCGAGCGTGCGGATGCCGAGGCCGGCATCGTAGCGCCGGCGCGAATGGGCCCAGCGGCTGTTGCGGACCTCCCGCCCCGAAGCCAGGGTGACGATCTGCGTCAAGCGCTCGGGGCCTCCGCGCGCACCCCGCGCGATGTCCGTCGGGAAGCGGATCTCGTGGAAATCGGCCATGGCCTCACGCCCTCACAACGCACGGCCGCCGCGCGCCACCGCGCGGGCGATCGCGGCCGAAACCTGCGCCTCCGAGCGGCGGAAGCTGTCGGCATCGGGCGTCGAGACCTGGACGACGACGCTGAGCGGTCGGCGGGTCTCGCCCGAGGAACGCACGCCGAGCCGGCCATCGGCGCCGCGCGACAGGGGCAAGATCGCCTCGGCGCCGCGCTCCCCCATCAGCCCGAGGCCGCGCCCGAGCGGGAAATAGGCGGGCGAGGCGATGACGCCGCCCTCGGCGAAAGGCGCGACGGGAACGCCGCCTCCCCCACCGAGTCCGCCCAGGCTGAAGCCGCCGCCGAACAAGCCGGTCAAGCTCTTCACCCCGGTTCCGAGGAGGCTCGACAGGCTGCTTTGCAGCGGCTTCAGCGCCGATTTCAGCAGCGTATCGGTGATCGAGCGGCCGACGCTGCGCAGCACGTCCTCGAAGCGCTTGCCCTCGACGATGCCCTTGGCGAAGGCGCTGGTGATCGACTTGCCGAAGCTCTCGGCCGATTTGCTCAGGCTCTGCGTTAGAGAGCCGAGCGACCGCATGTCGGACAGGCGGGAGGAGAGCACGATCTCGTCGTCGGCCATGGCGGACCTCACAGTCGGGAGAAAAAGAAAAGCAGGGTCAGGCGTCGGGATGGGCCGCCATCAGGGCTCGTAGCGCATCACGTCCCGGAGGCCCCGATGACAGGTTTTCCGCCTGATGGGCGCGCAGGGCCGCGCCGATCTCGCGCGGGGTCGCGGCCCAGAATGTGTCGGGCGGCCAGGCAAGCCGGCCGAGCCCGAAGGCCATGACCTCGCGCCAGGGAAAGGGAACAGGCTCCGCCAGCGGGGTCAGGTCGCTGGCGGCTGCGGAGGGCGGGATGACGCCTCCGCCTCCCCTGGCTGATCGCCGAAGGTCGCATCAAGCAGGTCGATGGCCGCCCGGATCGCTCCGTTGAGACCACCGTCAAAGGTCAGGCTGGCGACCTGGTCTTCACTGACGCTGCTGCCGGCACCGCGAAGCCCCGCCGCGAGGATGCGCGTCACGTCGCGCGCTGAGAGCTTCCCCCCGGCGAAGCGCTCGCCCAGCGCCGGCAGGCTGTCCACGGCGAAGGCGTGTTCGAGTTCGGCGAGAGCGCCGAGCGTCAGACGCATCGGCAGCGCCTGCCCGCCAGCCATGAGCGCGGTCTCGCCGCGATAGCGGTTGATCATGCCTGCCTCCCTCAGAGCGCGGTGAAGGCAAGCTGGCCGGCGGATTCCAGCGAAAGGTCGAACGTGACCTCGCCGGCATGGTCGCCGCGATATTCCAGGCTCGAGAGCTGGAACGGCCCCGTGACGGTGCCGAAATCAGGCACAATCACCTGCCAGTCGCGGATCGTGCCGTCGAAGAAGATCTGGCGCACCAGAGCATCCGACGCGTCGTCCTTGAAGATCCCGGCGCCGCTGATCGCCGCGCGCCGCATGCCTGCGCCAGCCAGCAATTCGCGCCAGCGGCCGACGGACTCCGAGTGGGTCACATCCACCGTTTCCGCATTGAAAGCGATCTGCCGGGCGCGCAGCCCCGCGACTGTGACGAAATCGCCCTCCGCATCCGCCGCCTTGAGCAGCAGATCCTTGCCTTTCTGAGCCGACATCCGGCGCCTCCCTGGTTCAGCGTTGACGAAATTCAGACAGTTTCGGTCACGGCGCGGAAGCGGATCGCGACGAAGGCGAGCCCCGTCATGCCGTCCCGCGCCAACCGGCTGGAACTCCAGCGCAGGTTGATGAGGCCGTGCCCGGCCGGCGCAAGCGGCGCCTCGTCCAGCGCCGCGACGACCAGCGCCGCCGCCTCCAGAGCCCGACGCGACGAAGAGCTCTCGCCGGCCCAGACGGTCAGGCCGAGATCCTGTTCGCAGCCGCGGTCGCTGCCGGTCGACCAGTCGCGCGCCTCGACATCGCCATGCACGACATAGACGCCGCTCGCCGCGCGAGGCGCCTCGTCATAGATGCGGCCGGAGCCGATCAGCGCGCTCAGCTCGGCGTCGGCCTCGAGTCGCACCTGGATCGCGGCGCGCAAGCTGAGGATCGCGTCGCTCATGGCGTGACCTCCAGAGCGTGACAGACGAGGCGGCGCCGGCTACCGTCGGGGTCGGCGACGGTGCGGATATCGAAGAGGCGCTCGCCATCGCGCAGGCGCTGGCCGGCATCGACTCCGTCGCGCCAGCGCATGGTGATGCGATGCGTCGCCGCCTGTTCCGGCCGCCCCCGACGCCAATGCTCGCTGCCCGCGAGCCATTCGACCTGTGCCCACAGCGCCGCAACGGTCTCATAGACCTGCGTCGTGCCCCCGACCCCGTCCGGCGTCGCGACGGTTGCCTCGAGTATGAGCCGGCGACGCAAGGTGCCGACGGGAGCGCGGCCTTGTTCCATGGACGCCATGGCTCAGAGCCTCGCGCGGCGGAACGGCGCGACCAGCGTCATGATCTCCGCCGGCAGCACCTGAGCATCGCGTCCGACGACATCGCCGCGCTGCTCGAACCAACGCGCCGCCAGCCGCAGGACCGCCTGTCGCAAGAGTGCCGGCACGGCCGCCGCCGTCGCGCCGAAGCCGGCGACGACGTCGATCTCGATGGCGCCACGGGCGCGGCCGATCTCGGGCACCTCTCCCACCAATCGAATGACCGGAGGATCGGCTGCCGCATCGAGTTGCAGCGCAGCCGGCGCCACAGGCTGCGCCGTTCCCAGCACGTCGTAGACGCGTGCAGAGGTAACCGCACTGACCGGCGAGAGCGGCAGGCGGATCTCGCCGCCGTCGGGCCAGCGATCGATGACGATGCGCCAGGCTTGATCGACCAGTAGCCGGCCGGACGCCGCCTCGACCATCAGGCGCGCTGCGGTGATCAGCGTGCCCAGCAGGTCGTCTTCCGCATGCTGTTCGAGGCGCAGGAACATCTTCGCTTCAGCCAGCGAAACCGGCTCCTGCGCCGGCGGGGTCAAGGCAAGCGGCGTCATGGTCGCTCCGATCTGGGGTTCAATTGCGGAGGCCGACGCGCTATCCAGCGCCTCCTGCCGTGGAGGAGCGCGATGCGCATCGGACGTTTGATCGGCCTGGCCGGTGGCCTGGCGCTGGCTGCGAGTTCAGCGGGCGCAGTGGTCGGCGGCCGCGATGGCGGGCCGGCTGCCGGCTCGACGCTGATGGTTCTCAATGCGCGCGGCGGCGTTTGTACCGGCATCGTGCTGTCGGCACGCGCGATCCTGACGGCAGCCCATTGCGCGGCCGGCGGCACCGAGCTGCGCATCCACTGGAAGGATGGTGGCGGCGAACCCGTGCTGATCGCACCGGCCTCCGTCGTCCTCCATCCCGAGTTCAAGGCCAACGCGGTCGCGGCGCGGCAGCGCTCCATCGACCTGGCGCTGGTGCGGCTGTCCGAGCCGCTTCCCGCGCGGTTCGCGCCCGCCATACTGATCGATGGCGCGCAGCCGCGCGCCGGCGCCCCGGTGGTTCTCGCCGGCTACGGCGTGTCGCGCGAGGGCGAGGCCCGCACCACCGGCGTCTATCGTTCCACGGAGCTGTCCGTGGTCGAGCCATACGGACCCGGTCGCGTCCTGCTGTGGGCGGCAAGTGATGCCGGTGGCGGCAAGCGTCCAGGCCCCGGCGCCTGCCAGGGCGATTCCGGCGGCCCGATGACCTCAGCCGATGGCGGCATCGTCGCGGTGACGAGCTGGTCGACCGGGCCTTCCGGCAAGAGCTGCGGCCTGCTGAGCCAAGGCGTCCTGGTCTCGCCGCAGCGCAACTGGATCGACGGCACGCTCGCGAAATGGGCCGAGCGCGTCTCCTGGACGAGCGGTCGCTGACGGAAAGGCTGGACTGCGCCGCCGCAGCCCATAGATTGAGGTGCCTTGGTTCACTTGGTCTGCATCATGACATTGCGTCGTCTCGCCCTGGTTCTCGCCACCGCCCTTGCCGTCGGTGCTTCGCCGGCGCTTGCCGTCGTCGGCGGCACGACATCGCAGGACGTCCGCGGGGCGCGCGCCTCCACGCTGCGTGTCGAGACCAGCCGCGGCGAGCTCTGTTCCGGAGCGGCGATCGCGCCGGAACTGGTGCTGACCGCGGCGCATTGCCTGATGGGCGGCGGCTCGGTCAGCGTGGTCAGCCTCGATTCACGCTTCCGGCCGCGCCGGCATGCCGTCATCGCCGTGCTGCCGCATCCGACCTTCGTGCCCGGCACTACGCCGCGGACCCAGCCCGGCACTGATCTGGCGATGCTGCGCCTGGGGGCCCCATTGCCGTCCGACATCCTGCCCGTGACGCTCGGCGGCGGGCTCTGGCAGGGCGAAGGCGTGACGATGGCCGGCTTCGGCCTGTCCATCGAGAACAACAAGAGCACGGCGCGGCGCCTGCGCGAGACCAGGCTGGTCAATGCCGGCAACTACACCACCCAGAACACCGTGAAGGTCGCCGTCGATGCCGATTCGCGCGGCGAGACCCCGGGCGCAGGCGCCTGCCGCGGCGATTCCGGTGGCCCTGTCCTGCGCGGCGACGTCCGCTCGCGTGACCTCGTCGGCATCGTCAGCTGGTCGAGCGGCCCGCTGAATGCGCGCGAGCGCCGCATCTGCGGCGGCTTCACCGCGATCACGCCGGTCGCCGAACATCGAAGCTGGATCTCGGAAAGCGCAGCGCGGCTGCTTGCTATGGGGCCGAATCCGCGCCCGCTCGAACCACAGCAGCCGTCGACCGGCTACAGTTGGTGGTTCTCACGCTGAGGACAGGGCACCAACGCCCCGTCCTCCGACCTCACTCACTCCCGGCGCGGGTCAGACCGCGAATCTCAGCCCCTTGATCGCGGCGAAATCCTGGACGCCGCCGCCGACGCGCTTGGTCGTGTAGAACAGCACATAGGGCTTGGCGGAGTAGGGATCGCGCAGGATGCGAACGCCCGCCCGGTCGACGACGAGATAGCCGCGCCGGAAATCGCCGAAGGCGAGCGAGACGGCGTTGTTGGCGATATTGGGCATGTCCTCCGCCTCGACCAGCGGGAAGCCGAGCAGTGTCGCAGGCGCCCCGACCGAAGCCGGCGGCTGCCACAGATACTGGCCGGTCGAATCCTTGAACTTGCGCACCGCGGCCTGTGTCTTGCGGTTCATCACGAAGGAGGCGTTCTGGCGATAGCCGGCCTTCAGCGCATAGACCAGATCGACCAGGACGTCGGAGGGGTTGGACGCGGTAAAGGCGCCGGCGACGCCCGTGTTCAGGACACCGATATTGCCCCAGCTCCAGCTCGCCTCGGCAACCGTCGGATAGGCCAGGAAGCCCTTGGGCTTGTCGATGCCGTCACCATTGACGAAGGCGGCGCCCTCCTGTTCGGCGAAGGCACTCTCCACCTCCTCGGCGATCCACTGGTCGATGTTGACGATGGCGTCGTCGAGCAGGGTCTGCGTCGCCGCAGGCATGGCGTAGAGTTCCATGGCCGGGAAGGAGAGTTCCGCCAGTGTCGGCGAGCCGGTCTGCGGGCGGGCGGCGGCTTCCGCGACCCAGCCGGAAGCGGGACCGGTCGTCGAGAAGGCCTTCTTGTAGGTGCCGGCCGAGATTGTTCTGACGGTGGCGATGGCGCGGATCGGGGAGACATTCGCCAGCCGGCGCAGGATTTCGGTCTCGACGCCGGAAGGGGCGAGATAGCCGCCATCGGGGCCGGATCCGGCCGACAGAGCCTTGCCTTCCAGCCGCTTCAGCCCGCCGGCCTCGCCACTGCGAATGTAAGATGCGAAGGCGGCCTTGTGCTCGCCGACCAGCGGGTCGCGCGGTTCGTCGCGACCGAGCGCCGGGCGGCCGCGATCGAGCGTCAGCCGGTCGATGCGGCGCATCGCATCGTCCAGCGCAGCGTCCATCCGCGCCATCTTCTCCTCGGTCAGCGGATCGGCGCCGCGCCGGGTCTCGATCTCGGCCAGGCGCTCGTCATTGCTGGCGCGATAGCTGTCCAGCATGTAGCGGAGGTCGTCGAAGGCCAGCGACAGGTCGGCGCCGGCCGCCTTGCTCTCGGGAGCGTGGTTGGCAGTGGTCATGGTCTCTCCTCGGGTGGAACGGTTCAGATTCAGGCGAAAGCCGGCGCGCAGCGCAGCGCCTTGACGGCGGAGACACGCGCCTGCGGCAGCATCGGGAAGGTGACGATCGAGATCTCCCAGAGATCGACCCGCTCCAGGCGGCGCAGGCCGCTGCGCGGTTCAGTCCGGGCCTTCTCGGAACGGAAGCCGATGGAGAGCCCGTCCACGGCGCCCTCGCGCATCAGCGCGTGGATTTCGCGGGCGCGAGCGACGGCCAGCGAGAGCTGCCCCCGCACGAAAAGCCCGCGCGCATCCTCGGCCAGGCGGATCCAGCGGCCGATCGGTTCGGCCGGGTCGTGCTGCCACAGCAGCTTGACCCCGCCCGGACCGCGCCGAACAAGGCTATCGCGGAAGGCGCCGGGCTCGACCACGTCCTTGCCGAGATCGGCGATGCCGAAGAGGCTGGCATAGCCCTCGAACAGGCCGTCGGGCCTGATCCGGGCCGGCGGCAGGGCCAGGAACTTGGATTCGCGCGCGAAGGGTCCCGTCGCGAAAGCGTTCCTCATCGGCCGCTCTCCGCGCCTTTTTCGGCTCCGGCCTTGCCGAGGCGGCCCGCGCCGACTTCCAGCCGGGCGAGGTTGCGGACGAAGCGACCGAAGGTCTCAGCGTTCGCCGACCCACGCCCCGGCTTCTGCGGCTGGGCCCGGCGCGCACCGGAGGATGGCGGCGGCGATGGCTTCTTCTCGCCGGAACGTGTCATGGCTGGTCCCCCTCGTGACGGGCATTGAAGCGGTTGAGCTCGCGCACGAACTCGTCGAAGCGCCGGTTGGCGGCGGTCAGTTCGCGCAGCACGAGCCAGGTGAAGGCCGACGCGCAGGCCGCCCAGAGCAGCAGGCCGAGATGGCCGACATCGGCGCGCCCGACGAAGGCGGTGACGATCTGTTCGAGCAGGTTCATGGGGCTCCTCCACCACCGGTCGGCGCCCGGCCGTAACCGACCGCCTCACGCTTCTCGTCCTCGCTGAGGAAGGTCGCGGCCGAGAGTCGGCGCCAGAGCGATTCCCGCTCCTCGGCGAGCGCCTCGATGGCATCGAGATCGGGTTTCAGCGTCAGCTCATCGCCGAAGGCGGGCCCCAACCATTGCGCCAGCGACTGCGCCGTGCGCCTGACCAGCGGAATCGCTGTCTGGCGCCAGAAGGCGCGGTTGGCCTCGGCGAAATTGGCGTGGGTGTTGTCGCCGGGCAGGCCGAGCAGCAGCGGCGGCACGCCGAAGGCGAGCGCAATCTCGCGGGCCGCCACGCCCTTGGCCGCGACGAAGTCGAGTTCCGCCGGCGTCAGCGACAGCGGCTTCCAATCGAGGCCACCCTCAAGCAGCATCGGCCGGCCGGCATTGCGGGCGCCCTGGAAGCTGTCCTCGAGTTCCTGCTTCAGCCGCTCAAACTGCGCATCGCTCAGGCTCGATCCGTCCGGGCCGTCATAGACCAGTGCGCCCGAGGGCCTCGCAGCATTGTCGAGAAGCGCCTTGTGCCAGTGGCTGGCGGCGTTGTGGATGTCGAGCGAACAGGCGGCGGCCTCGATCGGTGACAGGCCGTAATGATCGTCGACGGGATGAAACAGGGTCAGATGCAGGATCGGCGGCAGCCCGCCCTCGTCCTGCCGGAAGCGGATGGTGTCGCCGCCGACAGTGTAGTCGTAGGCTTCGGGCCAGCCGTCGCGTCCGGGCACGATCCGCATCCGGTCCGGCCGCAGCGCGTAGAGTTCACGCGGCTCGCGGCCTGCGCTCGCGGCCTCGACATAGGCGTTGCCGGCGACCAGCAGATGGCCGAACAGCATCTCTCGGAAGGCGATGCCGCCCTGGCGCGGATTGGGCCGGTCGATCAGCGCGAGCGCCGGATGCTCCGGCATCTCGCGCGCCCCGACCTTGGCGATGAGCGGCGTCTGCGCCGCAGCTTCCGCGATCAGCCTGATGCAGCGATGCACCACCGGGTTGCGCTCATAGCCCTCGCGGGCGAGCGCCGCGTAATCGCGGGGCGTCCAGACCGGACGACCGGCCTCGTGCAGCGCGATCAGCGGCCCGACGCGCGAGCGCTTGCGTTCCGGCGCGGCGAGGCCGCGCAGGTGGCGTAGGAGATTGAGCATGAAGGTCTCGCTGTTCGAATGATCCGCGCGTCATGCTCGGGCTCGACCCGAGCATCTCTGGAAAGAGATTCTCGGGTCTGCGCTTCGCTTCGTCCGAGAATGACGTCCTTAGATTCCCCTCACCCGCGGCCGGCCCTTCGGGCCCAGCATCAGATGGGTCAGCGCCCAGACCAGCGCGTCGAGCCGGTCCGGCGAGCGGCCGGAGCTGAGGCCGCCCGGCCCGAAGTCGCACATCTCGTCTTCCAGCGCCGGGAAGGCGCCGGCATGGCGCACCCTCCCCTGCGCATAGAGCGCCGCCACCGGCTCGGCCCTGAGATATTTGCCGCGCGTCGCCCGGACCGCCGTCACCGGCACGCCCGGATCGACCTCGCGGATCACGCTCTCGGCCATCTCGCCGCCCTGGTTCACCTCGACGACCAGCGCATCGGCCTCGAAGCGTTGGTAAAGCGCCACGGCCTTTGCGGCCCATTCATGCGGGCGGGCGCCCGAGACCGTGCCGTCCTCCAGCACATGGCCAGTGCCGTCGCGATCGACACCGGCAACCACAAGGCCGCAGGAATCGGCCCGCTGCGAGGACGAGGCCGGCGGATCGATTGCGACGACGATCCGCGCCAGAGCGGGCGCCGCCGGCTCGCGGCAGGCCTCGATCATGGCGCGCGTCCAGAGCGCGTCCGCGCTTTCCTCGACGAGTTCGCCGTCGAGTTCCTGCCGGCCGAGCCGCGTGCCGCCATAGGTCTGCGTCACGCTGCGAATGAAGTCGGAGGCGAGGTTGAGGCGGTTCGCGCTCGTGGCCGCCCGGCTGATCGCGACATGCGGATCGGCCAGAAGGCGCTTGATCAAGGGCACCGGGCGCGGCGTCGTCGTGACGATCTGGCGCGGCCTGTCGCCGAGGCGAAGCCCGAATTGCAGCATGTCCCAGCACTCCTGAAGATTCGGCCATTTCGCCAGTTCGTCGGACCAGGCGGCGCCGAATTGCGGGCCGCGCAGCCCTTCGGGGTCCTCCGCCGAGAAGGCCTGCGCGATCGCGCCATTGGGCCATTCGAGACGCCGCCGGGACGGATACCAGCTCGGCCGTTCCCATCGGGTATGGATCGAAAGCAATCCGGAGACGCCCTCGATCATCACGTCGCGAACCTGTCCTTGGGTCTCGCCGACGAGAGCGATGCGCTCCGTCCGGGCATCGGCATAGGGAGGATGGCCCAGCGCCATGCCCTTGACCCATTCCGCGCCGCTGCGGGTCTTCCCGGCGCCGCGCCCGCCGAGAACGAGCCAGACGGCCCATTGCGCCCGCGTCGGCGGCTCCTGATCCGGTCTGGCCCAGATGACCCACTCGGCGACGATGACCTCGTACTGGTCAGGCGTCGCCGTCGCCAGCAGTTGCCGGAGGAGCGGCACCCGCCTCTCTGGCGGCAAGGACTTCAAGACGTCGTGCAAGCTCCTTTCGGAGTTCGGCGACGTGACGCAATCCATCGGCAGGCGAGAGATCATCGTTCGACTTTTCCTCCCGGCCAGCCGTCGTCGCTTCGAGTGCCACGAGTTCGCGGACGGTGCGGGCGAGCACGGCCAGCGCCTTGGCGTCGGACTCGCTCGCCGCCACGCCCTTCGGTAGTTCGTCGAGACGCGCCTCGTGCGCATCGAGCTGGCGCTGCGCCGCGCGCCAAAGCTTCGTCACCACGACCTTGCGGCCAACAGACAAGCGCCTGGCCTTCGCGACCGGCAGCGCCGGCGCGTCGTCTTCGTCATCGGTCATGAAAACCTCCAAGCGGGCCGGACATGCGAAAGCCGCCGGCTGGGGGCGCGGCGGCTTCGTTTCGGTCACACTTCGTGAGCGTTCCTGATGTCTACCCGATCAGCGTCACGATGTCAAGGACTAATTTCCTACACGTATGAGAGGCAGACCAGGAGCGATCACACCTGTTCCTTCTCGACCCATTTGATCGTCTGGGCCGGGACATACTGCTCCATGCGGTCGAGCAGCGTCGACGGTTCCGTATCCGTCATCGCCATGGCGCGGTGGGTCTGCTTCAGGAAGCCGGCCTCCACAGTGTTGTCGAGGAAGGCCGCCAGCGGGTCGTAGAAGCCGGCGACGTTGAGGAAGGCCAGCGGCTTCTGGTGGATGCCGAGCTGGCCCCAGGTCCAGATCTCGAACAGCTCCTCGAAGGTGCCGATGCCCCCGGGCATGGCGATGAACCCGTCGGAGAGTTCGGCCATGCGCGCCTTGCGGATATGCATGGTCTCGACGATCTCAAGCCGCGTCAGCCCGTAATGCCCGACTTCCTTCTCGCGCAGCGCACGGGGGATGATGCCGTGGACCTCGCCGCCAGCCGCAAGCGCCGCGTCGGCGACGATGCCCATCAGCCCGACCGCGCCGCCGCCATAGACCAGCACCATGCCGCGCCGGGCGATCTCGGCGCCCATGGCGCGCGCCGCATCGGCATAGACCGGATCGTTGCCGGGATTGGACCCGCAGAAGACGCAAACCGATTTCATGAGGATGCCTTTTCCGTCCCCAGAGCCTGCAAGATGCGCGCCCAGGAGCGCTGGCCCTTGTGGAAGGAGGACAGGTCGTATTTCTCATTGGGCGAGTGGACACGGTCATCGTCGAGGCCGAAGCCGACGAGCAGCGTGTCCATGCCGAGCAGGCGCTTGAAATCGCCGACCACAGGCACCGAGCCGCCCGAGCCGATGGTCACGGCCTTGCGGCCCCATTCCTCGGTCAGCGCCGCGCGCGCCTTGGTCAGCGCCGGCGAATCCAGCGGCACCGCGATCGCGGGCGAAGCGCCGTGCTCGATGAACTCAGCGGTGGCATCGGCCGGCAGCCGCTCACGGACGAAGGCCTGGAAGGTGGCTGCGATCTTCTGCGGGTCCTGCTTGCCGACGAGGCGGAACGAGATCTTGGCCGAGGCCTTGCCGGCGATCACGGTCTTGGTGCCCTCCCCGGTATAGCCACCCCAGATGCCATTGACGTCGCAGGTCGGGCGCGACTGGATCTGCTCGATCAGCATGCGGCCCTTCTCGCCGATGGAATGTTTCAGGCCGATCTGGCCGAGGAACTCCTGCTCGGTGAGGTTGAGGTCGGCCCAGTCGGCCTTCTGCTGGTTGGTCGGCTCCTCGACGCCCTCATAGAAGCCGGGCAGTGTGATCCTACCGGTGTCGTCGTGCAGTGCGGCGACGATCTTCGCGAGAACATGGACGGGGTTCGCGGCGGCGCCGCCGAACAGCCCCGAATGCAGGTCGCGATCGGCGCAGGTGATCGTGACCTCCTGATAGACCATCCCGCGCAGCGAGGAGGTGATCGCGGGCGTCTCGCGGTCCCACATGCCGGTGTCGCAGACCAGCGCGAAATCGGCCTTCAATTCCTCCGCATTCTCGCGGACGAAGGCCGGCAGGTTGACCGAGCCCGATTCCTCCTCGCCCTCGACCATGATGGTGACGCCGATCGGCAGATCGCCCGTCTCGGCGATCGTCGCGCGCATCGCCTCGATGAAGGTCATGACCTGGCCCTTGTCGTCGCAGGCCCCGCGACCGGTGATCACCTTGCGGCCGGGCTCGATCTCCTTGACCGTCGGCTTGAATGGCTCGCTGTCCCAAAGCTCCAGCGGATCGACCGGCTGCACGTCGTAGTGGCCGTAGAACAGCACATGCGGAGCGCCTGGCTTGGGGCGATGGCCAAGCACGATCGGCTGCCCGGGCGTCTCGCGCAGGCCGGCGGTGAAGCCGAGCGTTTCGAGATCCTTCGCCAGCCATTCCGCGGCGCGGCGCGTGTCGGCATTGAAGGCCGGATCGGTGCCGATCGAGGGAAATTCGAGCCAGGAGGAAAGCCGCTCCAACGAGGCGTCTAGATCGGCGTCGAGGCGGGCGAGGATGGCGGGGAGCTTGGTCATGGCACTCGGCAAGGCTGGGCTCACGTGCGAAGGGGAGCCGATTCAGGTAGCGCCATCATGGCAAGGCTTAGCGGCGGCGTCAGCACCCGAACGCGCACACGATGCCTGCTCAGCAATCTTGGCAGTCAGCACAACCCACATCCTGAGGAGCCATTTCGCCAGAAATGGCGTCTCGAAGGATGGTCCAGGGGGCTCCATTTATATCTGGCGCATCCTACGAGACGCCGCTTCGCGGCTCCTCAGGATGAGGGCTGTGACGAGCCGCCGCCGTTTCCTACCGCTTGCCGCCCATCATCGAGCCGAGCACGCCGCGCAGGATCGCGCTGCCGACCTGGCGGCCGATCGTCGTCGCGGCCGAACGCGCTGCCGAGGTCAGGACCTTCTCCGCCATGCTGGGCGGGATCCGTCCGCCGCGGCTGCCCGGCCCTGTCTTCGGACGCTCTGTCGTGCCGCCGAGCCAGCCGCCGATCGTGTCGAGAATGCCGCCATCGCCCGTGGTCGAGGCCTCGACCGGCTCGCCCTCGGGCGTCAGGTTCTTGCGGTTCATCAGCTCTTCATAGGCCGACTCGCGGTCGACCATCGTGTCGTACTTGCCCTTGAAGCCGGACTCGACCAGCGCCTGCTGGCGGATCTGCGGCGAGCAGGGGCCAACCTGCGCCATCGGCGGCGCGATCAGCGAACGCTCGACCACTTCCGGCGAGCCCTTGCCTTCCAGCATCGAAACCAGCGCCTCGCCGACCGCGAGCTGCATGATCGCCTCGGCGGTGTTGATCTTCGGGTTCTGGCGGAAAGTCTCGGCTGCGGCCTTGACCGCCTTCTGGTCGCGCGGCGTAAAGGCGCGCAGCGCGTGCTGGACGCGGTTGCCGAGCTGGGCGAGCACGGTATCGGGGATGTCGAGCGGGTTCTGCGTGACGAAATAGACGCCGACGCCCTTGGAGCGGATCAGGCGCACGACCTGTTCGACCGCCGTCAGCAGCGCCTTGGGCGCGCCGTTGAAGAGCAGATGCGCTTCGTCGAAGAAGAAGACCAGCTTGGGCTTGTCGAGATCGCCGACCTCGGGAAGCTGCTCGAACAGCTCGGACAGCAACCAGAGCAGGAAGGTCGCGTAGAGGCGCGGATTGGCCATCAGCTTGTCGGCGGCCATGATGTTGACGATGCCGCGGCCATAGCGGTCCGTCTTCATCAGGTCGGCGATGTCGAGCGCCGGCTCACCGAAGAAGATGTCGCCCCTCTGATTCTCCAGCACGAGCAGCGCGCGCTGGATCGTGCCGACCGTCTGCGAGGTGACGTTGCCGTATTTCGTCGTCAGATCCTTGGCGTTCTCGGCGATGAAACCGAGGATCGCGCGCAGATCCTTGAGGTCGAGCAACAGGAGCTTCTGCTCGTCGGCGATGCGGAAGGCGATGTTGAGCACGCCCTCCTGCGTCTCGTTGAGATCGAGCAGCCTCGCCAGCAGCAGCGGGCCCATCTCCGAGATGGTGGCGCGGACGGGGTGGCCCTGCTCGCCGAACACGTCCCAAAATACGGTGGTGAACTGGTCGGGCTCGTATTTGACGCCGATCTCCTCGGCGCGCTTGACGAAGGGCGGCTTTGAATCGCCCGGCGCAGCGATGCCCGAGAGGTCGCCCTTGATGTCGGCGGCGAAGACGGGAACGCCGTTGCGGGCGAAGCCTTCGGCCAGCACCTGCAGCGTCACGGTCTTGCCGGTTCCGGTCGCCCCCGTCACGAGACCGTGGCGGTTGGCGAGCTTGAGAAGGAGGTTTTCCGCCTTCCAGCTCTTGCCGATCAGAATCGCGCCGTCATCCGCCATGAGCCTGCCTGTTGTGCTATCGATGGGTCAGGGCAAGGGTGTAGCGAAAGGTGCTCGCGGGCGGAAGCCCGATCGCTGCTCGCTCTATGCGCTTGATCCAATCGTTGATATGTGAACTATCTCGCCGCGATCCGCCGCAAGCAACAGGACAAGCACCATGGATGAACTGATTTCCCGCGTGATTGCGGCCTCGGGCCTCAACGAAGAGCTCGCCCGCAAGGCGATCGGCATCATCCTCGCCTTCCTGCAGAAGGAAGGCCCTGCGACAGAGATCAACGAGCTGATGGCGGCGCTGCCGGGCGCACAGGAGCTCGCCAATGCCGAAGGCGGCGCCAAGGGCGGCCTGATGGGCATGGTCGGCGGCCTGATGGGCGGCAATGGCGGCGTCATGGCCCTGGGCGGCCAGCTGATGGGCGCAGGCCTCTCGATGGGCCAGATCCAGTCGGTCTCGAAGGAGATGTTCGCGGTCGGCCGCGAGAAGGCCGGCGAGGACGCCATGGGTGCGATCGTCGGCGCCATTCCGGGCCTCGGCCAGTTCGTCTGATCTGCAATCGCATAAACCAAGAACACGCCGCCGCGAGGCGGCGTCGTCGTTTCAGGCCTCGCGCGAACAGCGCGCGTTTGCGCAGGCCCGTTGCGACGAAGTAGGAATGGCGATGCGTCGCCGGCCGTGGCAATGACCCCTCGCGACTGCACAGCGGCAAGACTGCACAAGTGGCAAGAGACGAGGACCGGCGCGCATGGACTCTGCCCCAGCATCCGACCTGCCCTTCATGGACGCCTTTCCGGCGCCTGCGCAGGAAGCCTGGCGCGCGGCGGTCGACAAGGTTCTGAAGGGTGCCGATTTCGAGAAGAAGCTGGTCGGCAAGACGTCCGACGGCATCCGCATCGAGCCGCTCTATGACGCCGCCTCCCCGGCGCTTCGGCCGCTTCGCGGTGAATCCGGGCGTTGGCATGTCGCCGCGCGAGTCGATCATCCCGAGCCGGGCGAGGCGCAGAAGCTCGCGCTAGCCGACCTCGAAGGGGGCGCGGATACGCTGACGATCGCCTTCGCCGGCGCCCGTGCCGCGCGAGGTTACGGCCTCGTCGCGGATGATGTCGGCGCACTCGACGCCAGCCTCGACGGCGCGATGCTCGACTTGATCCGGCTCAGGCTCGATCCGGCGCCACAGGGCCGCGTCAACGCCTTGATGCTGGCGGCACTCGTCGAGAAGCGCGGGCAGTCTCCAGCCAGCGTCGCGGTCGATTTCGGCCTCGACCCGATCGGGCTTCTCGCCAGCAGCGGCTCCTTCGCGGCCCCCTGGCCGGAGATCGGCCGCAGACTCGCCGCAACGATCCGGGCGCTGAAGGCGCGCAGCTTCGCCGGGCCATTTATCACCACCGATACGCGCCCGTATCACGAAGCCGGTGCGAGCGAGGGGCAAGAACTCGGCGCAGCGATGGCGACGGCGATCGCCTATCTGCGCGCGCTGCAGGCCGAGGGCTTCTCGCTCGACGAGGCGCGCGATGCGATCTCCTTCGTCCTGGTCGCCGACACCGACGAATTCCTGACCATCGCCAAGTTCCGCGCCGCCCGCCTGCTCTGGCAGCGCGTGCAGGAGGCTTGCGGCCTGACGCCCAGGCCGATGATCCTGCATGCCGAAACCGCCTGGCGCTCGCTGACCCGGCGCGACCCTTGGGTCAATCTGCTGCGCGGCACGATCGCGACCTTCTCGGCTGGCGTCGGCGGCGCGGATTCGCTCGTGGTGCAGCCTTTCACCGCCGCGCTCGGCCTGCCCGACGCCTTCGCCCGCCGCATCGCCCGCAACACCCAGCTCGTGCTGCTGGAAGAGGCCAATCTATGGCGCGTCGCCGACCCGGCCGCCGGTGCCGGCAGCTTCGAGGCGCTGACGCTGGCGCTGTGCGAGCAGGCCTGGAGCGTGCTGCAGGGGCTCGAGCGCGAAGCCCGGGACGGCCTACCCGGCATCGTCTCGGCACTCGCCAGCGGCACGATCCAGGCCAGCCTTGCCAGGCAACGCGAGATGCGCGCCAAGGCGGTTGCGACATGCCGCGAGCCGATCACCGGCACGAGCGAGTTTCCCAATCTCAAGGAAGCGCCGGTTTCCGTACTCGGTGTCGTGCCAGTCGCGCGCCGCAAGCCTGCTCAACCGCTCCGCAAGGCGTCGGAGCAGGATCAGGGCAAGCTGATCGACGCGTTGGCCGCAGGTGCATCGCGCGATGTGGCGCTGAGCGCAGCGGAAGACGGACTGCGTGCCGACCCCCTGCCTTCGCAGCGTCTGGCCGATCCGTTCGAGGCGCTGCGCGACACGGCGGATGCCGCTGCCGAGCGCCCGGTGGTCTTCCTGGCAACGCTGGGGCCGATTGCCGATTTCACGGCACGCGCCGGCTTCGCGCGCAACCTGTTCGAGGCTGGCGGACTCTCGGCCCCGAGCGGCGACGGCTTTGCCAGGGATGGCGGCACCGACGTTGCGGCCCTCGTCGCCGCCTGCCAGGCATCCGGCGCACGCCTCGCCTGTCTCTGCGGTTCGGACTCGGCCTATGCGGCCGAGGGAGCAGCAGTTGCGCAGGCGCTGTCGGCAAGCGGCGCGACCGTCTGGCTCGCGGGACGCCCCGGTGAATTGGAGGCCGAGTTGAACAAGGCGGGCGTCACCTCGTTCATCTCCGCGGGAGGCGATGCCATCGAGGCGCTGACGCGCGCTCACGCGATCGCCTTCGCCTGAGATCACCTTGGCTTGAGACGGAGGACGCCTTGACCGCCATCGCCCTGACCATCGCCGGCTCGGATTCCAGCGGCGGCGCCGGCATCCAGGCCGACCTCAAGACCTTCGCGGCGCATCAGGTCTATGGCGCTAGCGTCATCGTCGCGCTGACAGCGCAGAATACCAGGGGCGTCAGCGCGATCCATGCCGTGCCGGCGGGCTTCGTCGCCAAGCAGATGGACGCGGTCTTCGAGGATCTCGACGTCGCCGCCGTGAAGATCGGGATGCTCGCGACGGCCGAGCTGATCGAAACCGTCGCCGCCGGGCTGAAGCGGCATGGCGCGCGCAATATCGTGCTCGACCCGGTCATGGTCGCGGCATCCGGCGCGCGACTGCTCGAACCCGATGCGGTCGATGCAATCCGGCGCCACATCTTCCCGCTCGCGACGCTGATTACGCCGAACCTGCCGGAAGCGGCCGCCCTGCTCGGTACCAGCGTCGCCGAAACCGAGGCCGCAATCGACAAGCAGGCCGACAAGCTGGCGGCGCTCGGCGCCGCCAATGTCCTGATCAAGGGAGGTCATGGCAGCGGCGACCGCAGCAGCGACCTGTTGCTGCTCGCCGGCGGCAGCCGCCAGCGCTTCGACGCGCCCCGTACGGCGACCCGCAACACCCATGGCACGGGCTGCACGCTGTCCTCGGCCATCGCGTCCGGGCTGGCGAAAGGGCTGGCGTTGCCGGAGGCGGTCGGCCGGGCCAAGAGCTACATCTCGGCCGCCATCGCAGCCGCCGACGAGGTTCCTGTTGGCCATGGCCACGGGCCGGTGCATCATTTCTACCATTGGTGGGATCGAACGGGCGGGAGACAGCCATGACAGCCATCCCCGATTTCACGAAGCTGGCCTTCTCCGAAGAGCGTGCTGCGCCTTCCGGCACCCAACCGGCGGGCGAGGATTGGCTGACGCCCGAGGGCATCCCGGTGAGGCCGGTCTACGGCCCGCAGGATCGCGACGGCCTGCCCTTCGTCGACACGCTGCCGGGCATCGCGCCCTATCTGCGCGGCCCCTACCCGACCATGTATGTCAACCAGCCCTGGACGATCCGGCAATATGCCGGCTTCTCCACGGCGGAAGATTCCAACGCCTTCTACCGGCGCAACCTCGCCGCCGGGCAGAAGGGGCTCTCGGTCGCCTTCGATCTCGCCACCCATCGCGGCTATGACAGCGACCACCCTCGCGTCGGCGGCGATGTCGGCATGGCCGGCGTCGCGATCGACTCGATCTACGACATGCGCACGCTGTTCTCCGGCATCCCGCTCGACCAGATGAGCGTCTCGATGACGATGAACGGGGCGGTGCTGCCGGTTCTCGCGCTCTACATCGTCGCGGCCGAGGAACAGGGCGTGCCGGCGGCCAAGCTCTCGGGGACCATCCAGAACGACATCCTCAAGGAGTTCATGGTCCGCAACACCTATATCTATCCGCCCTCGCCCTCGATGCGGATCATCGGCGACATCTTCTCCTACACCTCGGCCAATATGCCGAAGTTCAACTCGATCTCGATCTCCGGCTACCACATGCAGGAGGCGGGAGCGACGCAGGACCTCGAGCTCGGCTATACGCTCGCCGACGGCGTCGAATACATCCGCGCCGGCCAGCGCGCGAGCCTGGGAGTCGATGTCTTCGCGCCGCGCCTGTCCTTCTTCTGGGCGATCGGCATGAACTTCTTCATGGAGGTGGCGAAGCTGCGCGCCGGGCGGCTGATCTGGGCCAAACTGGTCAAGGATTTCGGCGCGCAAAGCGAAAAGTCGCTGCCGCTGCGCACCCATTGCCAGACCTCCGGCTGGTCGCTGACCGCGCAGGACGTGTTCAACAACGTGCCGCGCACCATGATCGAGGCGATGGCGGCGACGCAGGGCCACACCCAGTCGCTGCATACCAACGCGCTCGACGAGGCGCTGGCGCTGCCGACGGACTTCTCCGCCCGCATCGCCCGCAACACGCAGATCGTGCTGCAGCAGGAGAGCGGCACCACCCGGATCATCGATCCCTGGGGCGGCTCCTACTATGTCGAGCGCCTGACCGCCGAGCTTGCGAAGAAGGCCTGGGCGCATATCCAGGAGGTCGAGGCGCTCGGCGGCATGGCCAAGGCGATCGAGGCCGGCATCCCGAAGCTGCGCATCGAGGAGGCCGCCGCCAAGACGCAGGCGCGCATCGATGGCGGCCAGCAGGCGATCATCGGCGTCAACTGCTTCAAGCCGGACAACGAGGCCTCGATCGACGTGCTCAAGGTCGACAACGCCTCAGTCCGGGCCCAGCAGCTCGACAAGCTGCGCAGGCTCAAGGCCGAGCGCAATGAGGCCGATGTCCAGTCCGCGCTGACCGCCCTGACCAACGGTGCGCAGGGCGACGCCAACCTGCTCGACCTCGCGGTCAAGGCGGCGCGCGCCAAGGCGACCGTCGGCGAAATTTCCATGGCGATGGAGCAGGTCTTCGGGCGTCACCGGGCCGAAATCAAGTCGATCTCGGGCGTCTACAAGCGGGAGGTCGGCACGATGAACCCTGCGGTCACGCGCGTGCAGATGATGACGGAGGCTTTCGAGGAGGCCGATGGCCGCCGCCCGCGCATCCTCGTCGCCAAGATGGGGCAGGACGGGCATGACCGCGGCCAGAAGGTGATTGCCTCGGCCTTCGCCGATCTCGGCTTCGACGTCGATATCGGGCCGCTCTTCGCCACGCCGGACGAGGCGGCGCGCCAGGGCGTCGAGAACGATGTCCACATCATCGGGGTCTCGTCGCTCGCCGCGGGACATCTGACGCTGGTGCCGGAGCTCAAGGCGGCGCTCGCCAAGGCCGGCCGGCCCGATATCATGATCGTCGTCGGCGGCGTCATCCCGCCGCAGGATTTCGAGGCGCTGATCGAAGCCGGCGCCTCGGCGATCTTCCCGCCCGGCACGGTCATCGCCGACGCCGCCGAGAAGCTGCTCGAAGACCTCAACGCCCGGCTGGGATATGTCCAGCGGGACGCAGCGGAGTGACTGTCATATCGGCGGATTGAGCGAGAGTCAGATCGTCGATTTCAGGGCGCCGATGTTCCGCTTCAAATGCACAAGTTGCGATCAGTGGCATGAGGGCCTGCCTGCCTTCGGCCCGCCCGCACCCGCGCGCTATTTCGGCCTGACCGAGGAGGATCGGAAGACGCGCGCCTTGCTGGGCAGCGACCAATGCATCATCGACGATCGTGAATTCTATGTGCTGGCTCGGCTGGAAATTCCGGTCGTAGGGCTCGACGAGCGCTTCGCCTGGCTGATGTGGGTTTCGCTGAGCGAGGCCAGCTATGCAGCCTATGAGCAATCCTACGAATGGGCGCAGCGTGACCATATCGGCCCGTTGTTGGCCTGGATCGTTGACGACCTGCCGCTCTATCCGGCCACGGCAGGGCTCAAATCCATGATCCATTTGCGGAATCACGGAATGAGACCTCGTGTTGAACTCGAACCCAACGGCCACCCGCTGGCGCTGGATCAAGCCAACGGCATCTCTCACGAGCGGGTCGCGGAAATCGTCGCCTTCTGTCTGCATGGCGACGATTGACCCGGCAGGCCGCGCAGGATGAATTCCGCGCGCCTGCCGCTGCCTTGGTTCACCTCCAGCCGTGACCATAGCCGTAACCGTATCGCGGAGGCGGCGGCCGGAAGCCGTAGCCGTCATTGTAGCGCTGCCAGCGGCGATGGCCCCAGTAGCCATGGACGGCGGGCGGCGGCGGGCGCCAGCCATAGGCCGGCGGCGGACCCCGCTCATAGCGCGGACCGAAGGCAACGGCGGCGCTCGGCGTCATGAAGCTGGCGGCGGCCAGGGCGACAGCGCCGATGGCTAGGCTGGCCAGGCTGGTCGCGGCGAATGTGCGGAACATGGTCCTCGTCCTGTGTGGTGGCCCGGGGACATCCCGTTGCCTGACACGGACATTCGCATCTCGCGTCTGAACGGCGCTTGAGGTCGCCATTCACCGCTCGTTTAGCTGCCGGCGGCCTCGCGGCGCTTGAGCAACAGGGACGCCGCGATCACCACCAGAGCGACCATGCCGATCAGAAGCGTGCAGGCGGCGTTGATCTCCGGGGAGACGCCGAGCTTGACCGCCGAGTAGAGCCGCATCGGCAGGGTGGTCGCGCCCGGCCCGGTGGTGAAGCTCGCGATGACGAGATCGTCCAGCGAAAGCGTGAAGGCCAGCATCCAGGCGGCCGCTACGGCCGGCCAGATCAGCGGCAGCGTGACCGTCCAGAACGTCACCAGCGGCGTCGCGCCGAGATCGCGCGCCGCCTCTTCCAGCGAGCGGTCGAAGCCTGCCAGCCGCGCCTGAACGACGATGCAGGCGAAGCCGAGGCCGAAGGTCGCGTGGGCGGCCGTCACCGTCCAGAAGCCGCGCTCGACATCCGCCGCCACGAACAGCAGCAGCAGGGAGAGGCCGGTGATCACCTCGGGCATGACCAGCGGCGCCAGCACCATGCCGGAGAAGAGCATGCGGCCACGGAAGCGTCCGTGCCGCGCCAGCGCCAGCGCCGCCAGCGTGCCGAGGCCGGTCGCCAGCGTGGCCGAGACGAAGGCCAGCCGGATGCTGAGCCAGGCCGCGTCGAGCAAGGGCTGGTTCGACAAGAGCGCGCCATACCAGTGGGTCGAGAAGCCGCCCCAGACCGTGACCAGCCGGGAGGCGTTGAAGGAATAGGCGACGAGCGCCAGGATCGGCAGATAGAGGAAGGCGAAGCCGGCGACGAGCGCCAGGATGAGGCCGGGGCCGAGCCGCGTCATGCCGCCCGTCCGCGCGCCAGCCGAGCGCGCTGCAGCAAGGCGAGCGGCAGCACCAGCACCAACAGCAAGACGATCGCGACGGCGGAGGCGAGGGGCCAGTCGCGGTTGGAGAAGAACTCCGTCCACAAAAGCTTGCCGATCATCGTCGTGTCAGGTCCGCCTAAGAGATCGGGAATGACGAATTCGCCAATGGCCGGAATGAACACCAGCGCCGAGCCCGCGAAGATGCCCGGCAGGGACAGCGGCAAGGTGACCGTCAGGAAGGCCATCAGCGGCGTCGCGCCGAGATCGGCCGCAGCTTCGAGCAGGCTGCGATCGAGTTTTTCCAGCGTCGAGTAGAGCGGCAGCACCATGAAAGGCAGATAGGAATAGACCATGCCGATCAGCACGGCGGCTTCGGTGTTCAGGAGGCGCAAGGGCTCTGTCGTCAGACCGAGCATGCCGAGCGCCATGTCGAGCAGGCCTTCTGGCCGCAGAATGCCGATCCAGGCATAGACCCGGATCAAGAACGAGGTCCAGAACGGCAGCACGACGAGAACCAGCAGGATCGGCCGCCAGCCTCGCGGGGCCGCTGCCATGGCGCAGGCGAGCGGATAGCCGATCGCGAGGGCGATCAGCGTCGTCAGTGCTGCCATACGCAGCGAATAGAGATAGCTCTGCCAGTAGAGCGAATCCTCGGCGAGCAGGCGGAAATTCTCGAGGTCGAGCCCGGCGAGAAACTCGCCGAGCTTCGCCAGGCCTTCAAAATGCGGCGTGTAGGGCGGCAGCGCTATGTCCGCATCGGACAATGCGATGCGCAGCACCATCGCGAAAGGCACGAGGAAGAACAGCAGCAGCCAGAGATAGGGGACCACCACAACGAGGCGGCCTTTGCGAGCCGCAAGCGAAACAGACGCGCTCATGGCGGCAGCAGCAGGCCGGCCTCGACGCCCCAGGCAAGCCAGACCTCGTCTTCCCAGGCGAAGGGCCGGGCGATGCGGCGCGTCCGGTTGGCGAGCGCGACCTTGACCAGCTGCCCGGTTTCGCCGCCGACCATGACCTGGACCATGGTGAAATCGCCGAGATAGCCGATGTCCCAGATCTCGCCGCGGACCTTGTTGGCGACGCCCTGAGGCTCATCATGTGAGAGGTCGATCTTCTCCGGCCTCAAGCCCACAAGCGCCGCCGCGGCCACCGCGAGCGCCGTATCCTCCTCGTCGAGCACGACAGGCCCGACAAAGGGCGTCTCGACGGTGATCAGTTCGCCGTCGACGGCAGAGACCCGACCTTCGAAGATGTTGATGTCGCCGACGAACTCGGCGACGTAGCGATTGGCCGGCGCCTCGTAGATCACGTCGGGCGGGCCGATCTGGACGAGCCGGCCGTGATCCATCACCGCCATGCGGTCGGCCATGGTCATGGCCTCGTCCTGGTCGTGCGTGACCACCATGAATGTCGTGCCGAGTTCGCTCTGCAGGTCCATCAATTCGAACTGCGTCGCCTCGCGCAGCTTGCGGTCGAGCGCCGCCATCGGCTCGTCGAGCAGGAGAAGCTTCGGCCGCTTGGCGAGGGCTCGCGCGAGCGCGACACGCTGGCGCTGCCCGCCCGAAAGCTGCTCCGGCCTGCGCCGCCCGAGCTCCTCCAGCTTGACCAGCGCCAGCATCTCCTCGACGCGGCGGGCGATCTCGGCGCTCGGCAACCCCTCGCGCTTCAGTCCGTAGGCGACATTGTCGGCAACGCTGAGATGCGGAAACAGCGCATAGGACTGGAACATCATGTTGACCGGCCGCAGATGCGGCGGCACGGCGGTGATGTCGACGCCGTCGAGCAGGATCTCGCCGGCATCGGGCGTCTCGAAGCCCGCGAGCATCCGCATCAGCGTGGTCTTGCCGCAGCCGGACGGCCCGAGCAGCGCGAAGAACTCGCGCGGATAGAGCGCGAGCGAGAGATCCGAGACGGCCGTCACCGTGCCGTATCGCTTCGTCACCTTGCGGAACTCGACCAGCGGCTTCGCAGCCGGATCGTTCCAGGGCTGGAACGCCCGGCGCACGCTGCCCGGCGAGGCCTTGCGCATGGTGCCTGCGCCCCGTCCCTGGCTGCTCACTTGCCCGTCTTCACCCGCGTCCAGAGCCGGTTGACCAGGCGCTGCGACTTCTGGTCGTAGGGTGTGATCGTGTAGAGGCGCCCCATCACCGCTTCGGACGGGTAGATGCCGGGATTGTCGCGCACTGAGGCCGAGAGCAGCGGTTTCGAGGCGATGTTGCCGTTGGCGTACTGGATGAAGTCGGAGTTCTTCGCCGCCATCGCCGGGCGGTTGACGAAGTCGATGAAGGCGCGCGCAGCGTCCGGATTGGCCGCGTCCTTTGGAATGACGAAGGAATCGAACCACATCAGCGCGCCTTCCTTCGGGATCGCATAGGCGATCTCGACCTTGTTCTTGGCTTCCTCGGCCCGCTTCCTGGCCTGAAGCACGTCGCCGGAATAGCCGACAGCGAGGCAGATATCTCCGTTGGCGAGCGCGTTGATGTATTCCGAGGAGTGGAATTTCTGGATGTGCGGGCGGATCTTACGCAGCAGCTCGCCGGCCTTGTTCAGGTCCGCCTCGGCCTTGGAATCGGGGTTCAGGCCGAGATAGCGCAGCGCCGCCGGGAACATCTCCTCGACGGCATCGAGGACATGGACGCCGCAATTGGAGAGCTTCTTGAGCTGGTCCGGTTCGAACAGGATCTTCCAGCTATCGATGACCGCATCGGGTCCAAGCCGTTCCTTGATCTTGGCGACGTTGTAGCCGATGCCGGTGGTGCCCCACATGTAGTTGGCAGCGTAGACGTTGCCGGGATCGTATTTGGCCAGCCGCCCCTGAATCTCGGGCCAGGCGTTCTTGAGGTTTGGAACCTTGGCGGCATCGATCGGTGCGTAGAGGCCGAGCGGGATATGGCGCGGCAGGAAGGACGCCGTAACGACGATCAGGTCGTAGCCCGTCTTGCCGGCAAGGAGCTTGGTCTCGACCGTCTCCATCTGGTCGAAGGTGTCGTAGACGACCGTGATCCCGGTTTCCTTCTTGAAGGCATCCAGAACCTCGGGATCGACATAGTCGGACCAGTTATAGATCCGCAGTTCCTTGTTCTGCGCGCCGGCGGTGCCGGTCGCCAGCAGCGCGAGCCCCAGCACAGCGCCCGATACGATCCCCTTCAGCCAGCTCCGCGCCGTCATGATCCGTCCGATTCCCCCTTTGATAGACGGCGCCGAAGCTATCAGCTTACCGCCGCGCCTCAAGCCGTTGTGATCCGGCAGCGCCGGCGAACGACCTTGCGATGCAACATGGCTGCCACATATCATGGCCCATGCGCCCCGCCCGGCTTGTCTCCCTGCTCTTCCTGCTGCTGTTCGTCCTGCCACTGCTCACGCATGCGGCCTGGTGGTCGATGCAGGTCAGCGCGGATGACTGGCGGCGGGCCGACTGGTCGAGCGCGAAGCTCCTGCCGGCGGCCTCGATCGAACCCGAAGCGACCGTCCATGTCTTCGCCGCCCGCGTCGGCCGCTGGCGCGGCGTCTTCGCACATCACTCCTGGGTGGTGGTGAAGGAGGCCGGCGCCAGCGCCTATACGCGTTTCGACGTGGTGGGCTGGGGCACGCCCGTGCGCGTCAACCATCGCGAGGCGGACGGGCGCTGGTACGGCAACCTGCCCGAACTCGTCACCGAGATCCGGGGCGAGGCGGCGGAACGGTTGATTCCCCGCATCCGCGAAGCGGTGAAAGCTTACGCCTATGCCACGCCCGGCACCTATCAGGCGTGGCCGGGACCGAACTCCAACAGCTTCGTCCAGCACGTCATGGCCGAGGTGCCCGAACTCGCGCAGGCGCTCCCGCCGACGGCGATCGGCAAGGATTTTCGCCATGACGGCCTCTTCGCCGGGCTCACCCCCAGCCGTACCGGCGTCCAGGCCTCGCTCTATGGGCTGGCCGGCCTGACGATCGGGTGGGTCGAAGGGATCGAGATCAACCTGCTCGGGTTGGTCGCGGGCTTCGATCTGCGCCACCCGGCGCTGAAGCTGCCGGGCTGGGGGCGGATCGGCGCGCTGGCGTCAACCCAGGCGTCCTAGCCGGGGATGGCGGCGGTGACGCCGCCTCCGGCCCGGAGCGATGCTGCTCGACGCGTAGCCCGGATTCCATCGCCGACCCGCGCGGCTGAATTCCCATCGAAACATGCTGTCGACCGGCCATCGAACGGTTAGCGTAGGCAACTGTGGGCTTGCGGAACGCCGCGCTCGTGGGTCCGGCAGACAGGCCTTTCGGCGCCGAACCTGGAGCGATCTGCGATGGACAGTGCCAGAGACGAGGCCTTTGGATTTGCCCCGGCTCACGACGCGCCGATCCCCTATCTGCAACGCGTCCGCACGTACTATCAGGCTCTCGGCTACGGCGCTCCCTATGAATGGGCGCATTACGCAGCCGTGCCGTTCCAGCCGCTGGAGAAATCGCTGGCGCGGAGCCGCGTCGCGCTCATCACCACGGCCGCGCCCTACCAGCCCGACAAGGGCGATCAAGGCCCCGGGGCCGCCTATAATGCCGCGGCTAAGTTTTACTCGGTCTATTCGGGCGACACGGCGAGGGAGCATGACCTGCGGATCTCGCATGTCGCGATCGACCGCGTGCATACGACGGCGGAAGACCTGGCGGCCTATTTTCCCCTGGCCGCGCTGCGCAACGCACAGGCTGCCGGACGGATCGGCGCTCTCGCCCCGCGCTTCCACGGCCTTCCGACCAATCGCAGCCATCGCACGACGATCGAGATCGATTGCCCGGACATCGTCGCGCGATGCAAGGCTGACAGCGTCGATGCCGCCATCCTCGTGCCGAACTGCCCCGTCTGCCACCAGAGCGTCAGCCTCGCCGCGCGGGCGCTCGAAGCCAGTGGAATCGCAACCATCGTCATGGGCTGCGCCAAGGACATCGTCGAATATGTCGGCGTGCCGCGCCTGCTCTTCTCGGATTTTCCGCTCGGCAATGCCGCGGGACGGCCGAACGACACGGCCTCGCAGCTGGCGACGCTCGAATTGGCGCTGGCTACGCTGGAACGGGCGCCGGCGCCGCGGACGACGGTTCAATCACCCCTGATCTGGGCCCCGAGCCCGGATTGGAAGCTCGACTATTGCAACATCGATCGCCTCTCACCCGAAGAGATCGAACGACGGCGCTCGAATTTCGATGCGCAGAAGGAGACGGCAAAGGCACTGAGAGAGCAGATCCGGAACTCATGAGCCCGCGACCTGACCCAGCTAGTTCCGCAACACCGCACAGCTGCCGCCGGCGCGCCTGAGCCGGTCGCAGAAGGCGCTCGCCTCACGCACGGTCTGCATCGGCAGGCGGACGCGGTAGAAGGGCGCACGGCCCCGCCCCGCGATGCGCGAGCCGAGGATCAGCGTCGGGCGGTCGGCGAGGAGCGAGGCGAAGCGCTGCACCACAGTCTGATAGGAGCGGATCGCGCGAGCCTTCGAGACGTTGCCGGCGAGTTGCACGCCGAAGGGCGCATAGACGCCTTCCATCAGGGCAGGCGGTGAATATCGGCGGATCGCGGCCACGGTCGGCAGGCAATCGGTCTTGTCGGTCGTCGGATCGGGTGGGGTTTCGCCTGCGCCCGGCCGCCACTCCTCGACACTGCGGCCGGTGATGAAGCGGACATAGGCTTGCGTCTCCAGCGGCAGAAAGCCGCCCTGCCCCAGCCATCGGGAAACCCGCGCCGGCCCGGCATTATAGGCCGCAGCGGCAAGGCCCAGATTGCCGAACTGCGCCTTCAGCGCGGCGAGATAGGCGGCAGATGCCGGGATCGCGGCTTCCGGATCGAAGGGGTCGGCAAGGCCGCGTTCGCTGGCCGTGCCGGGCATGAACTGGGCGATGCCCTGCGCGCCGACGGGGCTGGTGACATGCGGCCGGAAGCTGCTTTCGCGCCAGATCAGCCGCGTGAAGAAGGCGACCGGCAGCTTGCTCTCGCCCGCCGCTCGTTCGATCAGCCGGCAGACCGTCTCCGCGACGCTTTCCTGCGGCTCGGCCGCAAAAACCGGCTGAGCCGCGCAGAACGCGGCCCAGATCAGCGCTCCGAAAAGCGCCGCCCCCCTCACACCGCGTCCAGCGCCTGCGCCAGATCGGAAATCAAATCCTCGATGTTCTCGATGCCGACCGAAATGCGGATCAACGCGTCGGTCAGGCCGATCTCCTCTCGCAGTTCGCGCGCCACGCCCGAATGCGTCATCGCCGCCGGATGCGAGACCAGGGTCTCAGTGCCGCCGAGCGAGACTGCGAGCTTCATGATCTGGAGGTTATCGAGCAGCGCGAAGGCCTCCTTCTCCCCGCCCTTCACGTCGAAGGCAAAGGTGGAGCCAGCCGCCGTGCACTGCCGGTCGAAGACAGGCTTGCGGGGGTCGTCGGCCGCGAGCGCGCCGAGATAATGGACACGTGCGATCTTCGGATGCGCGGCGAGGTATTCCGCCACCAGCTTGGCGTTCTCATTGGCGCGGCTCATGCGGATGTCGAGCGTCTCGAGCGAGCGCATCAGCATCCAACAGGAGTTCGGGTCGAGCTGCGTGCCGAGCGAGCCGCGCCAGCCCTTGACCTGTCGGACAAGGGCGTCCGAGCCGCTGATCGAGCCGCCGACGAGATCGGAATGGCCGCCGACATATTTCGTCAGCGAGAGCAGCGAGAGGTCGGCGCCGTGCTTCAGCGGCTTCTGGTATTTCGGGCCGAGCATGGTGTTGTCGACCACGACCGGCGGGCGATGGCCCTGCGATTTCTCCAATTCGTCGGCGATCATCGCGCAAGCGGCGAGATCGACCAGCCCATTGGTCGGGTTGGCCGGCGTCTCGACCAGGATCATGCCGACACGCCCCTTGGCGGCCGCTGCCTTCGCGGTCGCGCGCATCTGCGCCACGTCGAGCCCGTCGGTGAAACCGAAGGGCGTCACGCCGAAGGCGCCCATCTGGTTCTTCAGCAGGGTTTCCGTGCCGCCATAGAGCGGGCGCGAGTGGATGATGGTGTCGCCCGGCCGCAGGAATGCGAAGCAGGTCGTGGCGATCGCAGCCATGCCGCTGGCGAAGACGGCACAGCGCTCCGCCTCGTCCCAGATGGCGAGGCGGTCCTCAAGGATTTCCATGTTGGGATGGTTGAAGCGGGAATAGACCAGGCCGGGCTTCTCTCCGGGCTTCGGCTGGCGGCGGCCCGATGTGAAGTCGAAGAAATCCTTGCCCTGCTGGGCATTCGCGAAAACGAAGGTCGAGGTGAGGAAGACCGGCGGCTTGAGCGAACCTTCCGACATCGCAGGCGAATAGCCGAAGCCCATCATCAGGGTCTCGGGGTGCAGCTTGCGATTGGCGATCCGGTCCTTGTGATAGCTGTCGTTGCTCATGATGGCCTCGCTGTCTGGACGCTGGCGGGTTCGCTCTGACAATCAGGATAATCCCACAGCATGACGATTGCTTGGATTCATCCAACTCCCTATGAGACCATTTTGGCAACTTACTGCCAATGATCAAAGTATGGGGAGCAGATCATGCTCGACAGCGTCGATCGCCGCATGCTCGCCGTCCTGCAGGAGGATGGCCGCATCACCAATCAGGACCTGTCGCAGAAGGTCGGCCTGTCGCCGACGCCCTGCCTGCGCCGGCTGAAGCGGCTCGAGGAAACCGGCGTGATCCAGGGCTATTCGGCGACGGTCGATCCCAAGGCCTATGGGCTGCCGTTCAGCGTCTTCGTCTCGGTCAGGCTGTCGCAGCAGACGCAGGAGCACATCGCCGAGTTCGAGAAAGCCGTCGATGGCTGGAGCGAGGTGACCGAATGCTACCTGATGACCGGTTCGCAGGACTATCTCCTGCGCGTGCTGACCGACGGCATCGAGGGCTATGAGCGCTTCCTGAAGCAGAAGATGACACGGCTCAAATGCATCCAGTCGGTCGAATCCAACTTCGCGCTCGCCACCGTCAAGAAGCGCGTCGGCCTGCCGCCGATCTGAAGTCTACCGGCCGCCGAACAGGGCATCGGCCGCCGCATTCGCCATCTGGCGCGGCTGATGGGCCACCCCCGGCACGACGATGTCGCGCCAGCGGCTTTCGACACCGAGACGCTTCGCCTCGCCGGCCGCCACCGACAGGAAGCGCTCGCCCCGCGCCAGTCGGTTCGGCCCTTGCGCCTCTGCGCCCCTGCTCTTGTTGAGCTGGGGATGGTCGGGGTCGATGTCCCGTTCGCCCAGCATCACCCAGAGCGGCTTGGCCAAGGCAGCCATCAGAGTGGCTTCCGTCGCCGGGGTGCCGTCGAGGGAATAAGGATATCCGAAGCCACCCGCGCCGTCGCGCCAGACCGGCAATGTATAAAAGCCCGCATTGGCGCTCACGGCCGTCGAGTACCGGGCCTCGGGCAGCAGCAGCGCCATGCGGTGGACGAACTGGGCGCCGGCGGAATGACCGAAGAGCACATAGCTCGTGCCAGAGATTCGACCGCTTTTCAGCGCCCGGTCGAAGAAGCGCTCGATGACAGCATAGACCCACCGGGCGCGATCCGGCTCGCCACGCACGCCGCCCTGCTGGAACAACCGCGTCGGGAACCTCTCCTTGTCGAAATGCGGAGCGGCGATCACGAGCGCGTAACGCTCGGCCGCCTCCACCCAGTTCTCCCGCGCGGCCTCGGCATCGCGATTGAGCCCATGCAGCGAAATCACGAGCGGGCAAGGCCTGGCCGCACAGGCCCTCGGCAGGTAGGTCTCGACATTGATCATCTCCGCGCCGGAAGCGGAAACATCCTCGTGCAGCACATGGCTGCGCCCGACCTCCTGAAACGGCGTCAGATCATGGGCCCCGGCGCCGTGAAGCCCGAGCCATGCCAGCAGCGCGAAAGCCGTCGCACGCCTGATCATCGCTGTTTCGTTTCCTGCCGCACGATCGCAGCGATCCTGCGCGCGAGGAGGCCTTCCCGCAAGCGCGTCAGGCGCCCTTGCCGCGATCCATCGCGCGCCGAACCACCTGCGTGACCTCGCTGTCCGACAGGAAGAGATCGTGCCGCAGCATGCTCCAGCCGCGGCCGGAGGTGTCGGCGACACGCACGCCCAGCGCTTCCAGGCGGGTGCGGTCGGCCGCACCGGCGCGGGCGACGCCGCCGGCGATACGCGCCGACACCGCCAGCGCGCGGTCGCCCGGATCGATGATCAGCGTCATGCGGCGGGCGAGCGGCCCGAGCTTAGAAACAGTCTGCTCGAAGGCGTCGATGTCGATGTCCGGAGAAGCGAAGACGACCGAGCCGATGCGGGAATAGACGTCGGCCTGATCGCGCAGCTCGCGCAGGCCTTCCAGCGTCAGGAAGGTGCCCATCGAATGCGCGACGATATGGATGCGGCCGACGGTCGGGTTCGCGACCAGCGCCTGCAGCGCCTTGACGAAGCCGTCGCGCGACCAGAGCGCGCTTTCGCGGTCATAGGCATAGTCGAAGAGCTTGCCGCCCGACGGCCAGGAGAAGATCGCGGTGCGACCCTGGAATTCGAGCGAATGCGAAAGCTGGCCGGCGCTGCGGGCCGCCGATTCGAAGGTCTCGTTGTAGCCGTGCACGTAGAGCAGCACGTCGCGCCCGGTGGCTGCCTGGGCGAAGGCACGTCCGGCATCCGACGATGTCTGGCTGTCGATGCCGAGCACGGCCCAGTCGCCGCTGACGGCGGAGGAGACGCGGCCAGCGATGCCGTTGCCGGGCGGGGCGAGGCGCGCCTCGGCGAAGGTCAGCGAGCCGCGATCGGAGCCGAAGAAGGGCTGGCGCCCGCCGACCGACTTGCGCGTGGTGACGACGAGCAGTTCCGGCTCCTTGCCGAGCGCCGAGGCATCCGCGCGGGTCGGCTCTGAGAAGGGCGAGACGGCAGCCTCCGTCTGCGCGCAGGCCGAGAGGGCGAGCGAGAGCAGCGCGGCGAAAGCCGCCATACGACAGAAGGGCGCGTGCCGCGAGACTGGCATCGTGTCAGGCATCCAGTGATTTGTGATCGGCCGAGTTGGCCAGCAGCGCCTTAACGACAGGCTAACGCGGCCAGAATGCGGCGGCACGAATGCTGCGACGCAATTCGCGCGAAGCTGTGGCCGGGAATCAACGGCCGCCGGAGATGATCGTGAGCGGCGCGCCGACGACGAGCCCGACGGTCGATCCCACCGTGCCGACCACGCCGCCAGCGACATCGCCTAACCGCTCGCCGAAACGCGGGCCATCGGTCGCGATTCCCCTGTCGGCCTGCAGGCGCTGGCCGATCAATTGGACAACCTTCGGGGACGATGCGAACTTGCCATGATTCAGGCTGTCGCCGGACGACACCTCGGACAGGTCGACGATGCTGGCGCCGAGCTTGGCGAGTTCGGCGATGATCTCCGTGTCCTTGGCCGAGACGGTGCCGAGGCGAGTCTTGTCGCCGGCGAAGCGGCGCGAGAAGTCCAGAGCCTTGTCGTCCGCCGAGACGAAGACGGTGACCGGCCGCTTGATCTGGCGCATCTGCGTCTTGAACACGTCGAGATCGACATCGGGCGCAGCCAGCATGACGTCGCGCAGCTTGCCGCCGAAGCTGCCGTCGCCGCGGATCGAGGCCTGCCGCAGCGCTTCCAGCGTCAGCAGCGTGCCCATCGAATGCGCGAGGATGTCCATGCGCGTCGTCCCGAGATCGCGCGAGATCGCCCTCAGATTGAGTTCGAGGAAATCGCGCGAGTAATAGGCGCTCTCGCGATCATAGGGATAGGCGATGACCTGCCCGCGCGAGGGCCAGGTGAACAGCACCGGCACGCCTTTGAAGCCGGAATCATGGACGATCTGGGCGAAGCGGTAGGCGGCATCGGCGAAATTCGTGTTGAAGCCGTGCACGAAGACCAGCACGTCGCGCTCGGAAGCCGGCCGGCGCTGGATCTCGCGGCGGACATCGGCGACGATCGGTGCGAGATCGAGCCGCTGCACATTCGTGACGGTGAAATGCTTGGCCGGATCACCCGGGCCGGAATCCGGTAGTTCCAGTTCGCCTGGCTTGTGACTGCGCGGGACGGTGAAATCGAGCTTGGCGAAGGCGAGCTTCGGACCGCGTTCGCCGTTGAAATAGACCGGCTCGGCCGAGGCCTCGCGCGTCGTAGCCACGAAGATCTCGACCTTGCCGGCAATCTCGGTCGCGGGGGCCGTATTCACTGCCAGCACGCGCGGTGTCCCGCAGGCGCCAAGCGCCAGCGGTGCGAGCAATGCCCACACAAGAACCCGAAGCCGCAACGCCTTGAACGCCGTCATGCCGGCACTGCTCTCACCGAACCGATGCAGGATCAAGATGCGTGGATGACACAGCGACGTGGGGACCGAGCGAAAGCCCCGTCTTGTCGCACGGCGGCCGGCCTTGCTAGGTGGAATCATGGCCGATCTCCCTGCATCCGTCGCCGCCCTCGCCGACGCCCTGCTCGCCGGCGAGCGGGCGGCGCTGGCGCGCGCCATCACGCTTGCGGAATCGCGCCGGGCCGACCACCGCGAGCAGGCGCAGGCGCTGATCCAGCACCTGCTGCCGAACACCGGCAAGGCGATCCGCGTCGGCATCACCGGGGTTCCCGGCGTCGGCAAATCGACGACGATCGACGCGCTCGGCAGCTTCCTGACGGCGAAAGGGCACAAGGTCGCGGTGCTCGCCGTCGATCCGTCCTCGACCCGCACCGGCGGCTCGATCCTCGGCGACAAGACCCGCATGGCCCGCCTCGCCATTGATCCCAACGCCTATATCCGCCCCTCGCCGTCCTCGGGCACGCTGGGCGGCGTCGCGGCCAAAACGCGCGAGACCATGCTGCTCTGCGAGGCGGCAGGCTTCGACGTCATCCTGGTCGAGACCGTCGGCGTCGGGCAGTCGGAGACGGCCGTCGCCGAGCTGACGGATTTCTTCCTCGTGCTGATGCTGCCCAATGCCGGCGACGAATTGCAGGGCATCAAGAAGGGCATCATCGAGCTCGCCGACATGATCGCCGTGAACAAGGCGGATGGCACTGGGGCGACCGCCGCGCGCGCCGCGGCGGCCCAGTATCAGGCCGCCCTGCACATCCTCGCGCCGGCCTCGGCGCTCTGGTCGACGCCCGTCGTCACGATTTCCGGCCTGACGGGCGAAGGGCTCGACGCCTTGTGGACGAAGATCGAGGACCACCGGGCCCGCCATGAGGCGAAGGGGCTGATCGCCGAGAAGCGCCACCGCCAGGACGTGAAGTGGATGTGGGCGATGGTCGAGGATCGCCTGCGGGCGAAGCTGCGCCACGATCCCGCCCTCAAGGCACGGACGCCCGCGCTTGAGGCCGCCGTCGCGACCGGCACGCTGGCGCCCACGCTGGCGGCGGAGGAAATCGCCCGGGCATTGGGGCTTTGAGACGGGAATGGGCGACGTGAGGCACTTGCGACCGATGGACATTCTCGTCACGGGTTTCGGCCCCTTTCCGCGCGTCCGCATCAACCCCACGATGCGGCTGGCGCAAGCCGTCGCGGCCCGGCTGAAGCGTTCCGGCCTCGATGCGCAGGCACTGGTCGTCGAGACCAGCTATGGCGCAGGCCTGCCGGCGCTTCGGACGCATGTCGCCGAGCGTCGTCCAAAGGCGGTCCTGATGCTCGGTCTGGCCGCACGGGCCCGCAACGTCCGGGTCGAGCTGTTCGCGCGCGGCCATGCCAGCCCGCTGCACCCAGACGCCACCGGCGGCACACCCGGGGCGGGAACAGGCCGCGGCCGTGCCCTGCCGCTGCGAACGACGGCCAATGCGGAAGGGGCGCTCGCGGCCCTGAGGCAACGCGGCATCCGCAGCCGCCTGTCGCCGTCGGCCGGGCGCTATCTCTGCGACGCCTGCTATGCGGCCGCTCTCACCGCAACAAGGGACGCGTCAACGCCGGTGCTGTTCGTGCATGTGCCCTGGCTGCGCCCGGCTGCCGGGCTGCGCCCGAAGCCCCGCGTCGCCTCGTTCCGGCCGGGCGCCGAGGCCCTGATCCGCAGCCTCGCTGCGACGGGAGCCGCGCTGGCGCGACAGGGGCGGTAGACGCGCTGAGCCCTCGTGCCGGAACGGCACAGCCAGACCCGGCACGGCGCTTGAACGCAGCCGCGCATGATGATGGATTCGAGGGTCTTGTCCCGGCGCCGGCTGTTGAGGGCGGCCCTTTTCGGCACAGCCGGCTTGGCGGCCACACCCGCGCTCGGGCAAGCTCCCGCGCGCAACATGGCCGGCCCGCTCGGGCAATGGGGGCTCGATGCGGGGAATTTCGGCCTCCGGCCGGGCTCGCCCGACGACCAGTCGCGCCTGCTGCAGAAGGCTCTCGGCGAGGCCGCGAAGCGCGACGCACCGCTGCTGATCGCGCCGGGGCGCTATCGCATCTCCCGTATCGCCCTACCCGACGGCGCGCGCCTGATCGGCATTCCCGGTGCGACGCAGTTCGTCGCGGCACAGGCCGGCCCTCTCCTCGTCGCCCGAGGCCTCGGGCGCGCCGCGCTCTCGGGCGTGACGCTGGACGGGCTCGGCATCCGCATCGCCGGACGCGAAGGCCTGCTGAATGCCGAGGACGTCGGCGATCTCGACATCCGCGACTGCAGCTTCGCCAATGCGGGCGCAATCGGGCTCGTCCTGAACCGGACCGGCGGCAGCGTCGAGACCAGCGCATTCCGAAACATGGCCGAATCGGCCCTGTTCTCGCTGGATTCGCGTGGCCTCCAGATCGAAAGCAACCGGGTCGAGGATTGCGGCAACAACGGCATCCAGCTCTGGCGCAGCCAGCCCGGCGACGACCGCTCGATCGTCCGCGGCAACCGGATCGAACGCATCCGGGCGGATGCCGGCGGCGACGGCCCCAACGGCAACGGCATCAGCCTCTACAAGGCCGGAGGCACGATCATCGAAGGCAACACGCTGCGCGACTGCGCCCTGACCTTCATCCGCAACAATTCCGGCTCCGGCGTGCAGATCCTCGGCAACCAGGGCAAGCGCTGCGGCGAGTGCGGGATCTATTCCGAATTTGCCTTCGAAGGCGCGATCATCACCAGCAACCTCGTCGAGGATTGCGCCCAGGGCGCCAACATCACCAATCTCGACCATGGCGGCAGGCTCTCGGTCTTCGCCAACAACATCGTCCGCAACGCCCGCAAGGGTCTCTACCCGGGCGTGAAGGAGCCGATCGGGGGCATCGGCGTCCATGTCGAGGCGGAGGCGGCGGTCACCGGCAACGTCATCGAGGGCGCCAGCGACATCGGCATCTCGCTCGGCTGGTCCTGGGGCATGCGCAACCTCGTCGCGACCGGCAACATGGTGCGCAAGACCGGCATCGGCATCTCGGTCTCGCTGGTGCCCAAGCAGCGCAACGCCTTGATCGCCAGCAACGTCATTGCTGAGGCGACAAGAGGCGCCGTCCTTGGCACGGAATACGGGAAGATCGTTACCGGCGATCTGACCAAGGCGCCCGATGCGCGGGCCGCCGGGGTCAGGGTCGAGAACAACGCTGTCGGGTGAGGTTCAGCCAGCCGCCCTGACGCGCCCGACCTCGATGCCGTTCCAGTTCTTCATCACGCTCTCGCGCAGCGGCGCAAAGGCCGCCTGCTCCGCCTCGCTCATCGGCAGGAAGCGCGCGATCAGCGCCGCCATGGCGACCTCGGCCGCCCGGCCGGCGCCATCATCGCATTTCAGCGCGATGCCGTAGCCCAGTTCGGGCAGCGAGCCGCAATAGACGCCCTCGGCGCCGGTCTTGATGAAGATGCGCTCGCGCAGCAGTTCCATGGCGCGGGTGTCGAAGCGACCCGTGCCGGCGACCATGAAGGGATGGGCTGCAGCGGCCTTGCGGATGCGGGCGGCGGCCCTGGCGCGCTCCGTCCCGAAGCCGTGGCCGGTGCCGAAGCGGGCGAAGCCGAGCGCCAGCGCCTTCAGCGGCACGGCATAGGTCGGGATCGAGCAGCCGTCCGTGCCCATCAGATCCGCGGAATGGACCACGCCCGTCACCTCCTCGAGCGCGCCGCGCACCGCCTGCTGAACCGCGTGTCCGGCCTTGACGTAACCCGCGGGGTCCTCGTCGAGCGCGCAGGCGAGGCAGACGAAGCCGGCATGCTTGCCGGAGCAATTGTTGTTGAGCGCGCTCGGCTCAGCCCCGGCCTTGGCGATGGCGCGCGCGGCGGCCTCATTCATCGGCCAATGCGCGCCGCATTCGAGGCAGCCGGCCTCCCGCCCGGCCTTTCTGAGCATGGCGAGCGAAGTCTCGGCATGGAGAGGCTCGCCGGAATGCGAGGAGACGGCGAGCGCGATTTCAGCCTCGCTGAGCCCGTAGCGATCGGCGGCGCCGCTCTCCAGCAGGGGCAGCGCCTGGATCGCCTTCACCGCCGAGCGAGGGAAGACCGGCCGGTCGATGTCGCCGGCCGAGAACACGACCGCACCGTCGGCGTCGATCACGAGCGCGGAGCCCCGATGGCGCGACTCGACCGTGTCGCTACGCGTCACCTCGGCGAGGATCGGGTTTTCCATCGTCGTCTCCATCGGCTGCGCCAAAGATGCGGATGCGCCCTGCGCCCAACGCGCAGCCTTGTGACGCCGGGTGCTCGACCTGTCAAAAGCCATGGCGCAGACTGGCAGCAACTGCCATGAGCATTGCCTCCCCCAATATAGGAAGCCTGCGAGCGGCAGGCAGGCCGGAGCCAGAGAATGTCGCCCGACTACGAGACCGAGTACAACAACCGCGCCCGCGTGCCGGAGCATCCGGAGATCATTGCCGGCTGGGCGCGCGATGCAACCGCCTATCGCTTGGAGGCGCTTTGCGAACTCGGCGTCTCCTATGGTGAAGGCGAGCGCCAGCGCTACGATCTGTTCAAGCCAGAGACGGTTCGCGGCAATGCGATCGTGATGTTCATCCATGGCGGCTATTGGCAGGCGCTAGATCCGAGCTTCTTCTCCCACATGGCGCGCGGGCTGAACCGGCTGGGCGTGCCGGTGGCGGTGGTGGGCTATGATCTCTGCCCGCAGGTCGAGCTCGGCCACATTGTCTGGGAGATTCAACAGGCGGCCGCATCGCTTTGGCAACGCTTCCGTTTGCCGGTCGTAGCGGCAGGGCATTCCGCCGGCGGGCATCTCTCGGCTTGCGCGCTCGCCACAGACTGGAAGAATGTCGACCCCGAGCTGCCGGACCAACTCGTGCCGGCGGCCTATGGCATCTCCGGCCTCTACAACCTCAAGCCGTTGACCGAAACCAGCGTCAACGGCGCGCTGAATCTGACGATGGAAGCGGCCGAGCTCGAAAGCCCGCTGTTCTGGCCGGCGCCGGCGCGGCTCACCATGGATGCGGTCGTCGGCGGTGCCGAGAGTGCCGAGTATCTCAGGCAGAGCCGGCAGATCACCGATGTCTGGGGGCTGGAGGGCGTGCGCACCCGCTATGATGAGATCCCCGGCGCCAACCATTTCACGGTGATCGCCGGCCTCGCCGATCCGGAGAGCGCGATGACGCGCCGGGTCGCCGAACTCGCAGGCGCCTGACCTGACCGCGCTTGATCTCATCATGCCGGAGGTTCTATCCAGAGCCTCAAAGCATCGGTCCGAAAAGTGCCCCCCGGTTTTCGGGAAAGCCGATGCGGCAGAACCTCCCGGAGTTCCTGATGCAGACCTTCTTCGTCGAGATCAAATGCAAGCTCGGCAAGACCTACGAGGTCGCCAGCGAACTCGCCGACCGCGAGATCGCCTCCGAGATCTACTCGACCGCGGGCAACTACGACATCCTGGCGAAGTTCCATGTCGCGACGGATGTCGATATCGGCCATTTCGTCGCGCAGAAGGTGCAGTCGATCCCCGAGATCGCCGACACGCACACGATCATCACGTTCAAGGCGTTCTGAGGCGGGAATTCGCGAGTCGCCGGAATCGCTTGGCGGCTTTTGCTAAGGCATCGATTCAGGTCCTTCACAGCCTGATTCAGCCGAACGGCCCAGCGCCATCACCTGACCAAGCGCAGCGGATCGACATCCCTGCCTGCGATTAATGCATGTTCTGCGCTTGACGACCTCCCCTCATTCGCGCGACCTCGGCTGCTCCTGACATTGAGCCGACGCCGCTGGAGCCGCCGCGATGAAGAGCAACCTGTCCCCCGATCTCCGCTCGGGCGCGCTCGTCTATCACCGTGTTCCCCGCCCCGGTAAGATCGAGATCCAGGCGACCAAGCCGCTGGGCAATCAGCGTGACCTCGCCCTGGCCTATTCGCCAGGCGTCGCCGCCGCCTGCGAGGCGATCGTCGACGATCCCGGCCAGGCCGCCGAACTGACCTCGCGGCAGAACCTCGTCGCCGTCATCACCAACGGCACGGCCGTGCTCGGCCTCGGCGACATCGGCCCGCTGGCCTCGAAGCCGGTGATGGAGGGCAAGGCGGTCCTGTTCAAGAAATTCGCCGGGATCGACTGCTTCGACATCGAGGTCGAGCAGAAGAACATCGAGAAATTCGTCGAGGTGGTCGCGGCGCTGGAGCCGACCTTCGGCGGCATCAATCTCGAGGACATCAAGGGCCCCGAATGCTTCGAGATCGAGGAGCAGCTGAAGGCCCGGATGCAGATCCCGGTCTTCCATGACGACCAGCACGGCACCGCGATCATCGTCTCGGCGGCGATCCTCAACGGGCTCGATCTCGCCGGCAAGAAGATCGGCGAGGTCAAGATCGTCGTCTCTGGCGCAGGTGCAGCAGCGCTCGCCTGCCTCAACCTCCTGGTCGAGCTCGGCGCGCAGCGTAAGAACATCTGGGTCACGGACCTCGAAGGCGTCGTCCACAAGGGCCGCAACACCCTGATGGACCGCTGGAAGGAGGTCTATGCGCAGGAGACCGATGCGCGCACGCTCGCCGAGGTGATCCCCGGCGCGGACGTCTTCCTCGGCCTGTCGGCCGCCGGGGTGCTGAAGCCCGAGATGGCCAAGGCCATGGGCGAGAAGCCGCTGATCCTGGCGCTGGCCAACCCCAACCCCGAGATCACCCCGGAGGACGCGCTGGCTGCGCGGCCGGACGCGATGATCTGCACCGGGCGCTCGGACTATCCCAATCAGGTCAACAACGTCCTGTGCTTCCCTTACATCTTCCGCGGCGCGCTCGACGTGCAGGCGACGACGATCAACGAGGCGATGAAGCTCGCGGCCGTGCGCGCCATCGCAGCGCTCGCCCGCGAGGCGACCTCCGACATCGCGGCGCGCGCCTATGGCGGCGAATCCTCGACCTTCGGCGCGACCTCGCTGATCCCGAATCCGTTCGATCCGCGCCTGATCATCCGCATCGCGCCCGCGGTCGCGCAGGCGGCGATGGCGACCGGCGTCGCGCGCAAGCCGCTTGCCGACATCGAGGCCTATCGCGAGGAATTGTCGCGCTTCGTCTTCCGTTCGGGCTTCATCATGAAGCCGCTCTTCGCCCAGGCAAAGGCGGATCCCAAACGCGTGATCTACGCGGAGGGCGAGGATGAACGCGTGCTGCGCGCCGCCCAGGTCGCGCTGGAGGAAGGGCTCGCGACCCCGATCCTGATCGGCCGGCCGAGCGTGATCGAAACCCGCGTCAAGCGCTTCGGCCTGTCGCTGCGGCCGGGCGTCGATTTCGAGGTGATCAACCCCGAGGACGACCCGCGCTACCGCGACTACGTCCAGACCTATCTCGACATCGCCGGCCGGCGCGGCGTCACGCCCGAGGCCGCGCGCGTGCTGGTGCGCACCAACAACACCGTGATCGCCTCGCTCGCCGTCGCGCGCGGCGAAGCGGATGCGATGATCACCGGCCTCGAAGGCCGGTTCATGTCGCGGCTGCGGCACATCAAGGACATCATCGGACTGGCTCCCGGCGTGTCCGACATCTCCGCGATGACGCTGATCATCACCAACAAGGGCGCCTTCTTCCTCGCCGACACCCACATCAAGAACGACCCGACCGCCGAGGAAATCGCCGAGATGACGGTGCTGGCGGCGAGCCATGTCGCGCGCTTCGGCATCGAGCCCAAGATCGCGCTCTTGTCGCATTCCGATTTCGGTGCCGCCGATACGCCCTCCGCGCTCAAGATGCGCAAGGCGCTCGCCCTGATCCGCGAGCGCGCGCCGTCGCTCGAATGCGATGGCGAGATGGAGGCTGACACCGCGCTGGTCGCGATGGTGCGCGATCGCGTGCTGCCCTCGTCCACGCTCAAGGGCGTCGCCAACGTCCTGATCTTCCCCAATCTCGACGCCGCCAACATCGCCTACCAGTTCGCCAAGGTGCTGGCCGATGCACTGCCGGTCGGACCGATCCTGATCGGTGCGGCCAAGCCGGTGCATATCCTGACCGGCTCGGTTACGGCGCGCGGCGTGGTCAACATGACGGCGGTGGCGGTAGTGGAAGCACAGGAGCGGGCGGCGGCAGCGGCAGGCTGACGGGGAACGCTCGCCGGGCGCGGACTGCGGAGACTGTTTTTCGCGCTTGGCAGGTCCCCAAAGCCGGGCTCTACTTCCTCTCGGCGCCTCCCCGTCTCACGGGTGAGTCGCCGCCAAAGGGGAGGTTTCGATGTTCGACCTCACGCGCCGCGCAGCGCCCCTCATACTGGCTGCAACGCTGCTGTTCGGCGGCGCCGGCGAAGCCCTCGCCCAGGGCGTTTTCCACCGCGGCAACGACGCCGATCCGGAGACGCTGGATCCCCACAGAACCTCCACGGTGGCGGAGGCGCATTTGCTGCGCGACCTGTCGGAAGGGCTGGTGATCCACAGCATGAAAGGCGAGGTCGTCCCCGGCGCCGCCGAAAGCTGGACGACGAGCGAGGATGGCAGGACCTGGCGCTTCGTACTGCGCGAGACGGCCCGGTGGTCGAATGGCGATCCGGTCACGGCGACGGATTTCGTCTACTCGTTCAGGCGCATGCTCGATCCGCGAACCGGGGCGAAGTACGCCAGCCTTCTCTACCCCATCCTGAACGCCGAGAAGATTCATAAGGGCAGCGATGGCGCCAGGCCCGAAGATCTCGGCGTCCGGGCGATCGATCCGCGCCATCTCGAAATCGCGCTGGAGCGGCCAACGCCCTATTTCCTCGAATTGCTGACGCATCAGACCGGGCTGCCGGTGCATCCCGCCTCGGTCGAGAGGTACGGCCGGAACTTCGTCAGGCCGGAGAACTGGGTGTCCAACGGCGCCTATGTGCTGAAGGAATGGGTTCCGAACTCGCATATCAGGCTGGATCGGAACAAGGCCTTCCACGACGCCGCCCATGTCAAGATCGACACGGTTATCTACTATCCGACGTCCGATCTCGCAGCGGCGGCAAGGCGCTTCCAGGCGGGCGAGCTGCACCTGACGACCGACATCCCCGCCGATCAGATCAAGGCCCTGCGCGCCAAGCTCGGCACGCAGGTCAGGGTCGCTCCCTCCCTGGGAACCTATTTCCTCGTCCTCAACACGCAGAAGGCGCCCTTCGACGATGCGCGCGTGCGCCGGGCGCTCTCGCTGGCGATCGACCGCGAGTTCATCGCCGAGACGGTCTGGGCCGGCACGATGCTGCCGGCCTATGGCGTGATCCCGCCCCAGATCGGCAATTACGGCGAGCGTGCCGAACTCGACTTCAAGATGGCCTCCCCCCTCGACCGGGAAGACGAGGCCCGGCGTCTGCTCGCGGCAGCGGGCTTCGGGCCCGGCGTGCCGCTGCGGCTGGAACTGCGCTACAATAGAAGCGACAACAACCGCCGCACCGTCATCGCCATCGCCGAGCAGTGGAAGGCGATCGGCGTCGAGACTTCCCTGTTCGAAACCGACAGCCCGAGCCATTTCGCCCATCTGCGCGACGGCGGCGAGTTCGACGTCGCGCGCTATGGTTGGATCGGCGACTATTCCGATCCGCAGGATTTCCTCTTCCTGTTCCAGAGCGACAATGCCGGCTTCAACTTCGGCAAGTTCTCCGACCCGCAGTTCGACATGCTGATGAAGCTCGCCGCCGAGCAGACCGATCTCGCGCAACGCGCCGCTATCCTGCGCGAGGCGGACAGCATCATCGCCCGCGAACAACCCTGGATTCCGGTTCTGTACTACTCGAC
The DNA here is from genome assembly GCF_058801345.1 of Allobosea sp. GW822-FHT03F07. NCBI lineage: Bacteria > Pseudomonadati > Pseudomonadota > Alphaproteobacteria > Hyphomicrobiales > Alloboseaceae > Allobosea > Allobosea sp. GW822-FHT03F07. The sequence continues at coordinate 458,329 of NZ_JBXAND010000003.1, read as the reverse complement.
GAAGAATCTGGTCTCGCCAAAGCTCGCCGGTTTCGAGTCCAATCTGCGTGGCGCCATCCCGACGCGGTTCCTCAGTCTGAAGCCGTAAAAAACGCGGGGGCGGCCCGCGTCGCCGGAGGGCATTCGCGCTCGCGCCCGCAACATGTCTCGTCTAGTAAGGGCTGCTTCCAACCCGCTGACGAGACCTGATCGATGAGCCGCATTGTCTATGTGAATGGCGACTACCTGCCGGAAGAGGACGCTAAGATCTCGATCTTCGACCGCGGCTTCATTTTCGGCGACGGCATCTACGAGGTTTCGGCGGTGATCGGCGGCAAGCTCGTCGATTGCGAGGCCCATCTCGCCCGGCTGGAGCGCTCCTGCGGCGAGATCAGACTCCCCTTGCCGTGGTCAAAGGCCGAGCTGGTCGCCATCCACGAGGAGCTGATCGAGCGCAACAACCTCGACGAGGGCGGCATCTATCTGCAGGTCTCGCGCGGCGCAGCCGACCGCGACTTCGCCTTCCCGAAGGATGTGCCGCCGACGCTGATCATGTTCACGCAGGCCCGCAGCTTCGTGAGCGCGCCGACCGTCAAGACCGGCATCAAGGTCGTGTCCACGCCAGACCTGCGCTGGGCACGCCGCGACATCAAGAGCGTCAACCTGCTGGCGCCGGTCCTCGCCAAGCAGTTCGCGGCCGAAAACGGCGCGCAGGAGGCCTGGCTGGTCGAGGACGGCGTCGTCACCGAAGGCGCCTCCTCGACCGCCTGGATCGTCAAGGGCAAGACGCTGATCTCGCGGCCTTTGTCGAACAAGGTGCTGCCCGGCATCACCCGCAAGGCTGTCCTCGCTTATATCGCCGAAGCCGGTTTCACCTTCGAGGAGCGCGAGTTCACGCTTGCCGAGGCGCTCGACGCCGAGGAGGCCTTCATCACCTCCGCCACCAGCCTCGTCATGCCGGTGACGACGATCGACGGCCACACGATCCACAACGGCGCGCCGGGGCCAACGGCGCTGCGCCTGCGCGAGATCTACATCGATTTCGCCCGCAAGGGCGGCGTGCTGGGGTGAGTGCGCGTCATGCTCGGGCTCGACCCGAGCATCTCTTTCCCGAGATTCTCGGGCCGACGCTAAACGTCGCCCGAGAATGACGGAGCAACCACCCGCTCCCCCATCACATAGGTCGCGACGACATTGCGCTCGTCGCCGAGCGTGACCAACACGAAGAGCTCCTCGGCGAGATCGCGCGCCGTCTCCAGCCGGTGCGCCATGGCGCGCTGGGCGGCGGGGTCGAGCACGACGATGTCGGCCTCGTGGCCGGGCTCCAGCGAACCGATCAGGTGGTCGAGCTTGAGCGCCCGTGCATTGCCGAGCGTGATCGCATGCAGGGCGGCGAAAGCCGACAGTGACTGCCCCTGCAACTGCAGCACCTTGTAAGCCTCCGACATCGTTCTGAGCATCGAGTAGGAGGTGCCGCCGCCGATATCGGTCGCGACCGCGACCGGCACGCCCTCTGCCCGCGACCGCGCCCAGTCGAATAGCCCCGAGCCGAGGAAGAGGTTCGAGGTCGGGCAGAACACCGCGACCGCGCCGGTCTCGGCGAAGCGCCGCCATTCCCGGTCGGTCATGTGAATGCAGTGGCCGAGCAGGCTCTTGCCGCCGAGCAGGCCGTAATGCTGGTAGATGCCGGCATAGTCGCCTGCTTCAGGATAGAGTTCGTTGGCGAAGGCGATCTCGCCCCGGTTCTCGTTGATATGGGTCTGGACATGACAGTCCGGATACTCGGCAGCCAAGCGCCCGGCTGCCTCCATCTGCTCCGGCGTCGAGGTCACGGCAAAGCGCGGGCTGATGGCGTAGAGCTGCCGGCCCTTGCCGTGCCAGCGCTCGATCAGCCCCTTCGAGTCGGCATAGCCGCTCTGCGCCGTATCGGTCAGCGCTTCCGGCGCGTTGCGGTCCATCATCACCTTGCCCGCGATCATGCGGGTGTTGCGGCGCTCGGATTCCCGGAACAGCGCCTCGGCCGACTGAGGATGGACCGAACAATAGATCACCGCCGTCGTCGTACCGTTGGCCAGCAATTCGTCGAGCAGGAAGGTGACGAGTTTCTCGGGATGCCCCTGCTGGCTGAGTTTCTGCTCCTCGACGAAGGTGTAGCGGTTGAGCCAGTCCATCAGTTGCGCGCCATAGGAGGCAATCACCTGGGTCTGCGGCATATGAAGATGCGCGTCGATGAAGCCCGGCATGATCAGATGCGGGCGATGATCGACGATCTCGGCCTCTGGCGGCAGCGTGGCCAGAAGGTCTGCCGCCTCGCCGACCGCGCGGATGATGCCGCCCTCGATGACGACCAGCCCGTCCTCGACATAGTGATGGGCGGCCTCGCCCACCTCATGCGGATCGGCGACGAACCACAAAAGGCGGCCCCGCAAGGCGCGAATGACGGCGGTTTCGCTCACTGACGCGGACTCCGGCTTAAATTCAGATCACATCTGCACCAAATCAAAGCTTCCGGCCAAGCGGCGAACATGCCTAATCTGCGGGCATGATGGATGTTCTTGAACGGGGTGGACTGGATGCGTGACACCCTGCGCTTCCTGCTCGGCGACGAACGGGTCGAGATCTCCTCCTGCGATCCGACGCTGACGGTGCTCGACTGGTTGCGCCTCGACAAGCGCATGACCGGCAGCAAGGAAGGCTGCGCGGAAGGCGATTGCGGCGCCTGCACCGTCGTCGTCGGCCGGCTCGATCGCGGCCGGCTGCGCTATGAGGCGATCAATGCCTGCATCCGCTTCCTGCCGACGCTGGATGGCTGCCATCTGCTGACCGTCGAGCATCTCAAGGGCGAGGACGATGTGCTGCATCCGGTGCAGCAGGCACTGGTCGATTGCCATGGCTCTCAATGCGGCTTCTGCACGCCGGGTTTCGTGATGTCGCTGTTCGCGCTCTGGCTCAACGAGGACGCACCGACCGTCGCCCGGATCGAAGACGCGCTGGCGGGCAATCTCTGCCGCTGCACCGGCTACGAGCCGATCGTCGCGGCCGCGCAGCGCATGTACCGGCTCGGAGATCGCGATCATTTCGCGCCCCGCCGCGATGGGATCATGGCCCAATTGCGTGAGTTCGCAGATCAGGAAACGCTCGCGCTGTCGGGACCTGCCAGCCGCTTCCTCGCCCCGGCGACCGTCGAGGCGCTGGCCGATCTCGTCATCGCCCTTCCGCGGGCGACCCTGGTCGCGGGCGCGACGGATGTCGGGCTCTGGGTCACCAAGGGCATGCGCCGGCTCGATCCCGTCATCTATCTCGGCCGCATCGAGACGCTGCGAGCCATCGAGGACCGGGGGGACCATCTGCGGATCGGCGCGATGGCGACGCATGCGGAGGTCCGCCCCGCGCTCGCGGCCCTCTCGCCCCAGCTCGACGAGCTAATGCGCCGTTTCGGCGGCGAGCAGGTGCGCAATGCCGGCACGGTCGGAGGCAACATCGCCAATGGCTCGCCGATCGGGGATCTGCCGCCGGCCCTGATTGCGCTGGGGGCGGAGCTCGTGCTGCGTCGAGGCCTGAGCACGCGCACCCTTCCGCTCGAAAGCTTCTTCATCGACTACCGCAAGCAGGACCGGCGCGAAGGCGAGTTCGTCGAAGCCGTGATCGTGCCCAAGCTTCCTCCGGGCGCGCTGTTCCACGTCTCGAAGATCTCGAAGCGCTTCGACGAGGACATCTCCGCCGTCTGCGGCGCCTTCCTGCTGCGGATCGGCGACGATGGGCGGATTACTGAGGCACGCCTCGCCTATGGCGGCATGGCCGGCATCCCGAAGCGTGCGGCGGCGGCCGACGCGGCACTGACCGGCCGGGCATGGGATGAAACGGCGGTCGCCGAGGCCGTCGCCGCGCTGCCCCGCGACTTCACACCGCTCACCGACATGCGCGCCTCGGCGGGCTATCGTCTCACCGTCGCCGGCAATCTGCTGCGGCGGTTCCTGATCGAGACGACGCAGCCACGGGTCGAGACCCGTATTGCCGGCCTGCTGGCGGAGGCGAGCCATGGCTGACGCACGCAAACGACTTGAAATCGAGACGGTGACCGGGCCGGTCGGCGCGGCGCGCATCCATGATTCCGCCGCGCGGCATGTCGCGGGCGAGGCCGTCTATATCGACGACATCGCCGCGCCTGCCGGCTTGCTGCACGCCTATCTGGGCCTCAGCCGCATCGCACACGGCAAGCTGATCTCGCTCGATCTCGATGCAGTGCGGACGGCACCTGGTGTGCTATCCGTGCTGACGGCGGCCGATATTCCCGGCGTCAACGACATCTCCTCGACGCATCGGCATGACGAGCCGGTCTTCGCGACCGAGACGATCTTGCATCACGGCCAGCCGCTCTTCGCCGTGATCGCCGAGACGCGCGATGCGGCGCGACAGGCGGCCGCTCTGGCGAAAGCCGTCTATGACGAGGCGAAGCCGCTGCTCGACGTGGCCTCGGCCCGGGCGGCCGGTGGCGCGCTCGTCACCGACCCGCTGAAGCTCGAACGCGGCGATGTCGCAGTTGCGCTCGCCGCCAGCCCGCGCCGGCTGAAAGGTTCGATGGAGATCGGCGGGCAGGAGCACTTCTACCTCGAAAGCCAGATTGCCCTCGCCATCCCCGGCGAAGAGGAAGACGTCCAAGTGTTCTCCTCGACGCAGCACCCGAGCGAAGTCCAGCACATGGTGGCGCAGGTTCTCGGCGTCGGCTCGCATGCGGTCACCGTCGAGGTCCGGCGCATGGGCGGCGGCTTCGGCGGCAAGGAGACGCAGTCGAACCTCTTCGCCTGCGTCGCCGCGCTCGCCGCCCGCAAGCTGAAGCGGCCGGTGAAGCTCCGGCCCGACCGCGACGACGACATGGCCGTCACCGGCAAGCGCCACGACTTCGTCTGCGATTACGAGATCGGTTTCGACGAGGAGGGCCGTATCCATGCCGTCGATGCCGTCTACGCGGCGCGCTGCGGCTGGAACGCCGATCTGTCGGGGCCGGTAACCGACCGCGCGCTGTTCCACATGGACAATTGCTATTTCTACCCGGCGGTGCGCGCCCGTTCGGAGCCCTTGCGTACGCATACGGTCTCCAACACCGCCTTCCGGGGCTTCGGCGGGCCGCAAGGCATGGTCGGGGCCGAGCGCTTCATCGAGGAGGTCGCCTTCGCGACCGGGCTCGATCCGCTGGAGGTGCGCAAGCGCAATCTCTATGGCGGGCCGGGCTTTGACATCACGCCCTATCACCAGACCGTCGAGGACAACATCGCGGCCGAGGTGATCGCGCGACTGGAGCGCGCTTGCGACTATCGCGCTCGACAGGCGGCGATCCGAGAAGCGAACCGGCTGAGCCCCGTCATCAAGCGCGGCATCGCGCTGACGCCGGTCAAGTTCGGCATCTCGTTCACCGCGACCTGGTACAATCAGGCCGGCGCGCTGGTGCATGTCTACACCGACGGCACGGTCGCGCTGAACCATGGCGGGACCGAGATGGGCCAGGGGCTCTACGTCAAGGTCGCGCAGGTCGTCGCGCAAGCCTTCGGCATCGGCCTCGACCAGATCAAGATCACCGCGACCACCACGGGCAAGGTGCCCAACACCTCGGCGACGGCCGCCTCCTCCGGCTCCGATCTCAACGGCATGGCCGCCCTCGACGCCTGCGAGACGATCAAGGCGCGGCTCGTCGCCTTCGCGGCAGCGAAATGGAGCGTCGATCCGGCGGAGATCGCCTTCCTGCCGGGCCGCGTGCGGATCGGCGCGCAGGAGATCGGCTTTCCCGAACTGGTCGGTGCCGCCTATATGGGCCGGGTCCAGCTCTCGGCGACCGGCTTCTACGCGACACCGAAGATCCATTGGGACCGCAAGGCCGGGCGCGGCCATCCCTTCTACTACTTCGCCTATGGCGCGGCGGCGGCCGAGGTCGCGATCGATACGCTGACCGGCGAATACAAAATCGAGCGCGTCGACATCCTGCATGATTGCGGCCAGTCGCTGAACCCGGCGATAGACAGGGGGCAAATCGAGGGTGGCTTCGTCCAGGGCATGGGCTGGCTGACCACCGAAGAGCTGGTCTGGGACGAGAAGGGCGTGCTCAGGACGCATGCGCCCTCGACCTACAAGATCCCCGTCGCCTCCGACCGGCCGCGCATCTTCAATGTCGCGCTGCTGGAAGGTGCTCCCAACCGCGAGCCGACGATCCATCGCTCCAAGGCCGTCGGCGAGCCGCCGCTGATGCTGGCGATCTCGGTGCTGCATGCGCTGTCCGATGCGGTTGCGAGCGTCGGCGGGCACAGGATCTGCCCGCGGCTCGATGCGCCCGCGACACCGGAGCGCGTGCTGGCGGCCGTCGAACGAGTGCGGGTGGAGGTGGGGCGATGAGTTCCCGCGCCATAGACTTCGCCGTTATCCGCTCGGGGCGCGGGGAACCCCTCTCCTGTAAGGGGAGGGGTAGGGGTGAGGTGTCGGCCCCTCGTCCAGCGAAGCGCTCAGCCGACAGCGAGGAAGCGGTTAGGGCTCGGCCAAGGCGTCAAACGGCCGACCCCTCACCCTACCCTCTCCCTACGGGAGAGGGTTCCCCGCGTCTCACCGTGGTCGTCGCGGCAAAAGGAAGCGCGGTATGACCCTCTCCGCTTTCCTCGACCAGAACCTTTGCTATGGCGTCATCCTCGTCACCATCACCCGCGCCGCCGGCTCGACCCCGCGCGAGGCCGGGGCGGCGATGGGCGTGACGGCGACCGACATCGCCGGCACGATCGGCGGCGGGCAGCTCGAATTCCACTGCATCGACGTCGCCCGCGAGATGCTGGCAGTGCAGACACTGGAACGCGAACTCGACATCCCCCTCGGCCCCCAGATGGGCCAGTGCTGCGGCGGGCGGGTGACCTTGTCGCTGAAGCGCGCGACCATGGCTGACCTGTCGATGATCGCTGCGCACGAGCGAGCCGAGGCCGCCGCCCGGCCAGCCGTGCTGATCTTCGGCGCCGGCCATACCGGACGGGCGCTGGCTCACGCCCTGGCCGCCCTGCCCTTCGCGACGACGCTGATCGACGACCGTGACGGCGTGCTGGACGGGCTCCCCGCCAGCATCACCTGCGTGCGCATGGCGGACCCGGTTCGTGCCATCGAGATCACGGCGTCGGGCGGCGCCTTCGTGATCCTGAGCCACAGCCACGCGCTGGACTATCGCCTCGCGGAGGCTGCGCTGGCGCGCGGCGATGCGACTTACGTCGGCATGATCGGCTCGAAGACGAAGCGCGCGCGTTTCGAGGCCGGTTTCCTGCGCGATGGCGGCAAGCGAGAGGCATTGCGACATCTCACTTGTCCGATCGGCGGCAGCGATGTGGACGACAAGCGCCCGGAGGTGATCGCGGCCTTGACGGCGGCGGAGCTGGTGCGGAGTTTGCTTCGCAAGTCAAAGGCTTCGGGGGAAGCCGGGGTGGAGGAACGAGCCGGCCATGACGCAACCGCCTGACCAGACGGTTCGCCCGCGGCTTGCGCTTTCGCGCATCTCCAAGAGCTTTCCCGGCGTCAAGGCGAACGAGGACATCAGCCTCAGCGTCCGGCCCGGCGAGATTCATGCGTTGCTGGGGGAGAACGGCGCCGGCAAGTCGACCCTGGTGAAGATCATCTATGGCGTCCAGCAGGCCGACGAGGGCACCATCGCCTGGGACGGAGCACCGGTCGCGATAGCTTCGCCCAAAGCGGCGCGCCGCCTCGGCATCGGCATGGTCTTCCAGCATTTCTCGCTCTTCGACGCGATGACAGTGATCGAGAACATCGCGCTCGGGCTCGACGAGGCGTGCGACACCGAGGAACTCAAGGGCCGCGTCAAGTCGATCCTCGACAGCTACTCGCTGCCGCTCGATCCCGAGCGCGAGGTGCATACGCTGTCGGTCGGTGAGCGTCAGCGCATCGAGATCGTGCGCTGCTTGCTGCAGCGGCCCAAGCTCTTGATCATGGACGAGCCGACCTCGGTGCTGACTCCACAGGAGGTCGAGAAGCTCTTCGGCACGCTACGCCAGATCGCCGCCGAGGGCTGTGCGATCCTCTACATCTCGCACAAGCTGGATGAGATCAAAGCGCTCTGCGAGGCCGCGACGATCCTGCGGGCTGGCCGGGTCGTCGCGACCTGCGATCCGCGGGTCGAGAGCACCAAGCGCATGGCCGAGCTGATGATCGGCGCCGAACTGCGCCAGATCGAGCATGGCGAAAGCGGCGGAGCGGGTCCGGTGCGGCTCTCCGTTGCCGGCTTGACGCTCGCTGGCGAGCCGCCTTTCGGCACCGCCCTCGAAGCCATCACCTTCGAAGCCCGCGCTGGCGAAATCCTTGGAATCGCGGGCGTCGCCGGCAATGGCCAGTCGGAGCTGTTGACGGCGCTCTCGGGCGAGCGACCGTCAGCCAAGCCGGACGCGATCCTGCTCGACGGCAAGCCGATCGGAACGATGATGGCGGGTCCGCGCAGGGCTCTCGGTCTCGCCTGCGTCCCGGAGGAGCGTAACGGCCATGCCGCCGTGCCGGATTTCTCGCTCGCCGACAACGCCATCCTGACCGCTCGCCACCGGCTGCCGCTGACGCCGCTCGGCATCATCAGCATGGGGGATGTCAAACGCTTCGCCGACGGTGTGATCAAGCGCTTCGACGTCCGCACGACAGGCACGGCGGCGCTCGCCCGCTCGCTCTCGGGCGGCAATCTGCAGAAGTTCATCATGGGCCGCGAGATCGGGCAGACGCCCTCCGTGCTCGTCGTCTGCCAGCCGACCTGGGGGGTGGATGCGGGCGCCGCCGCCGCGATCCGGCAGGAACTGGTCGATCTCGCTGCGAAGGGCTCGGCCGTGGTGGTGATCTCGCAAGATCTCGACGAGCTGCTGGAGCTGGCCGACCGACTCTGCGTCATCAACGAGGGCCGGTTGTCGGCACCGCGTGACGTCGCGAGCCTCGGCATCGACGAGATCGGGCTGATGATGGGCGGGGTTCACGGTGAAGCTAGAGCTGGCGAAGCCGGAACTGGCGAGGCCGCCCATGCTTGAATGGCGCCGCCGCCGCGAGCCGAGCGCGCCGATGCTCTGGCTGAGCCCCCTGATCGCGATCGGGCTGACGATGCTGCTCGGCATGATCGTCTTCACGGCGATGGGCTACGACGGTTTCCACGCCGTCGAGAGCATTTTCCTGACGCCCTTCCTCGAACCCCAGCGCTGGCCGGATCTCGGCGTGAAGGCTGCGCCGCTCGTGATGATCGCGCTCGGCCTCGCCATCGGCTTCCGAGCCAATGTCTGGAACATCGGCGCCGAGGGGCAGTACATCATGGGCGCGATCGCGGGCACAGGCGTGGCGCTCGCGACCCATGACATGACCGGCTGGTGGATCCTGCCCGCCATGGCGCTGGCCGGCGTGCTCGGCGGCATGGCCTGGGCGGCGGTGCCGGCTTTCCTGCGCGTCCGGCTGCAGGTCAGCGAGATCCTGACCAGCCTGATGCTGACCTATGTCGCGGTGCAGGCGCTCTACTATCTCGTGCGCGGCCCGTGGAAGGACCCGGACGGCTTCAATTTCCCGCAGACCAAGATGTTCAGCGCCGACCAGACGCTGCCGGCGATGATTGAGGGCTCGCTGGTCCATCTCGGCATTCCCGCCGCCGTGCTGATCGCGCTCGTCGCCTGGCTCCTGATGGAGAAGACCACGGCCGGCTACGCGGTGAAGGTCGTGGGTCTGGCACCGGCGGCCGCACGCCATGGCGGTTTCAGCGCCGACAAGGTGACCTGGGCGACGCTTCTGGCGAGCGGCGGGCTGGCCGGCCTCGCCGGGCTGTTCGAGGCCGCCGGCCCCTTCGGCCAGCTCACCCCGCAATTCCCCGTCGGCTACGGCTTCACCGCGATCATCGTCGCGTTTCTCGGCCGGCTGAACCCGCTCGGCATCGTCTTCGGCGGCGTCGTGCTGGCGGCGACCTATGTCGGCGGCGAGATCGCGCAGACGACGGTTCGGCTGCCGCAGGCCGCGACCGGCATGTTCCAGGCGTTGCTGCTCTTCGTGCTGCTCGCGACGGATGTGCTGGTGAAGTACCGGATCACGTGGAAGGCGCGGGCGGTATGAGCAGCGTTTCCGGTTTTCCCGTTTCCCTCCCCCTCCCCGCCTCGTCATCCCGGACAAGCGGCGTAGCCGCGCCGCTCCGGAATCCATCGGAGGACTCCGGAGCTCTACGATGGATCCCGCAGCTCCGCTGCGCAGCGTCCGGGACGACGGAGAGGATGATGAGCGCGGGAGCGCCCCCTATGGAAGCGGCGCCATGACGACCGCCATCCTCGTCTCGATCTTTATGACCCTCGTCGCGGCCTCGACGCCGATCCTGCTGGCAGCTCTGGGCGAGCTCGTCACGGAGAAGGCTGGCGTGCTCAATCTCGGCGTCGAGGGCATGATGCTGTGTGGCGCGGTCGCAGGCTTCGCCGTCGCCTTCAGCACCGGCAGCACGGGGCTCGGCCTCGTCGCCGCCGTCGCTGCCGGAATCATCACCGCCATGGTCTTCGCTGTGCTGACGCTGTCGCTGACCGCCAACCAGGTCGCGACGGGTCTGGCGCTAACGATCTTCGGCGTCGGCGCCTCGTCGTTGATCGGGGCCGGCTTCGTCGGGCGCACGATCGCGCGGCTCGGGCCGGTGTTTCCGGCGGCGCTGTCGGAACACCCGATCCTGAGGGCGGTCTTCGGCCACGACATCGTCGTCTATCTCTCGCTGGTACTGGTGCTCGGCGTCAGCCTGTTCCTGCGCAAGACGCGAGCCGGGCTGATCCTGCGCGCCGTCGGCGAGAACGACGCCTCGGCCCATGCGATCGGCTATCCCGTCATCGCCATCCGCTATGCCGCCATCGCCTTCGGCGGGGCGCTGGCGGGGCTGGGTGGGGCCTATTTCTCGCTGGCGCTGACACCGATGTGGGCGGACAGGCTGACCGCCGGGCGCGGCTGGATCGCGCTGGCGCTCGTCGTCTTCGCCGCCTGGCGGCCGGGCCGTCTGCTGCTGGGGGCCTATCTGTTCGGCGCGGTGATGACGCTGGAGCTACAGGCCAAGGCAGCGGGCATCAGCTGGCTCGCGCCTGAACTATTGGCGATGGCGCCCTATCTTGCGACCGTCGCGGTTCTGACCATGATGTCACTAGGCCGAAGGACCGGCCGGCTCGATGCGCCGGCCTGCCTCGGCAAACCATTCTCGGCGTCCTGACGCCGCGACCATAACGGGGAGATTCAGACCATGACCTCGATCATCACGCGCCGCCGTTTCAATTTCGGCGCCGGCGCCAGCGCCGCGGCCCTGCCCCTGATCGGCAGCGGAGCGCGCGCCCAGGCCCCGCTCGGCGTCGGCTTCATCTATGTCGGCCCGGTCGGCGACCATGGCTGGACCTGGACCCATGACCAGGGCCGGCTGGCCCTCGAGAAGGAGTTCGGAGCCAAGATCAAGACGAGCTTCATCGAGAACGTTGCCGAAGGCCCGGATGCCGCGCGCGCCATCCGCCAGCTCGCCCAGGCCGGCAACCAGATCATCTTCACGACCTCGTTCGGCTTCATGAACCCGACGATCCAGGTCGCCAAGCAGTTCCCGAAGCTCAAGTTCGAGCACGCCACCGGCTATCAGCGCGCCGAGAACGTCGCGACCTATAACGCTCGTTTTTATGAAGGGCGTGCCGTGATCGGCACCATCGCCGGGCACATGTCAAAATCCGGCCAGGCCGGCTACATCGCCTCCTTCCCGATTCCGGAGGTGGTGATGGGCATCAACGCGTTCCATCTCGCCGCCAAGAAGGTGAACCCCAATTTCAAGACCAAGGTGATCTGGGCCTCGACCTGGTACGACCCGGCCAAGGAAGCCGACGCCGCCAAGGCGCTGATCGACCAGGGCGCCGACATGATCACCCAGCACACCGACTCCGCGGCGGCCCTGCAGGCTGCCGAGCAGCGCGGCGTCTTCGCCTTCGGCCAGGCTTCCGACATGAAGGCCTTCGCGCCCAAGGCGCATCTGACCGCGATCGTCGACGACTGGTCGGGCTACTACATCAAGCGCGTCAAGGAGGTGCTGGACGGCTCCTGGAAGAGCGGCGACGTCTGGGGCGGCATCAAGGACGGCATGGTCAAGATCGCGCCCTATAACGATGCCGTGACGCCAGCGGCCCGCACGGCGGCCGACGCGGTGCTCAAGGGCATCGTCGCGGGCACGCTCCACCCCTTCACCGGCGAGCTGAAGGACCAGAAGGGCGTCGTACGCCTGAAGGGCGGCGAGACCGCCTCCGACGAGATGCTGTCCAAGATGGACTGGTATGTCGACGGCGTGCAGGCTTGAGCTACGCGTGACGCTGACGACATCCTCCGCGTCATCCCGGACGTAGCGAAGCGAAGCTCCGGGATCCATCGTAGGGAACTGCGCTCTATCATGGATCCCGAAGCGGCGCTGCTCCGCAGCTTGTCCGCGATGACGGGAGCTTTGTCGAACGGTCAAAATCTCCGGCAAGAACCCTCTTGCAGATATTTTAAGCTTGAAACAATATGCCTTCATCGCGCGGCCAAGGAGGTCGAGGGGACCCCTGCTGCGCTGTCGCTTTCTCGCTCGTCCCGGGAGGACATCCGACATGACACTCAAGCTCACGCTTTCGCTCGGCGCCGGCCTCTTCGCCCTCGGCATCGCGACCGCCCAGGCGCAGGAGCCGATCAAGATCGGCGTCGTCAGCGTGCTGACCGGCCCGGCGGCCGCGCTCGGCCAGCAGGTCCGTGACGGCTTCCAGCTCGCGGTCGACCAGAACGGCGGCAAGCTCGGCGGCGTGCCGGTGCAGATCACCGTGATCGACGACGAGCTGAAGCCGGACGTCGCCGTCGCCAAGGTCAAGGGCTATGTCGAGGCCGCCAAGGCGGACTTCGTCGTCGGCCCGGTCTTCTCCAACATCCTTGGCGCGATCGCCAAGCCGGTGCTGGACTCCGGCGCCTTCCTGATCTCGCCCAATGCCGGCCCCTCGACCATGGCCGGCAAGGCCTGCAACCAGAACTTCTTCGTCACCTCCTATCAGAACGACCAGGTCCATGAGGTGCTGGGCAAATACGCGCAGGACCAGGGCTACAAGCGCGCCTACATCATCGCGCCGAACTATCAGGCCGGTAAGGACTCGCTCGCGGGCTTCAAGCGCTATTTCAAGGGCGAGGTCGTCGACGAGGTCTATGCTCCGCTGACCTCGATGGACTTCGCCTCCGACCTCGCCAAGATCGCCTCGACCAAGCCCGACGTGGTCTTCGCCTTCCTGCCAGGCGGCCTCGGCGTGAACTTCGTCAAGCAGTGGTCGCAGGCCGGGCTGCAGGGCAAGATCCCGTTCCTCTCCGCCTTCACGGTCGATGAATCGACCCTGCCGGCGCAGCAGGATGCGGCGGTCGGCCTGTTCGGTGGCATGACTTGGGCCCCGAACATGGACAACCCGCAGACCAAGAAGTTCGTCGCGGACTATGAGGCGGCCTACAAGATCGTGCCGGGCTCCTATGCACAGCAGGCTTATGACGCCGCCATGCTGATCGACTCGGCCGTCAAGGCCGCGGGCGGTACGGCTGACAAGGACAAGCTGCGGGCCGCGCTCAAGAAGGCGGACTTCACCTCGCTGCGCGGCAAGTTCAAGTTCAACACCAACGGCTACCCGATCCAGGACTTCTACCTGGTCAAGGCGGCCAAGCGGCCGGACGGCAAGTTCCAGACCGAGATCGTCCAGAAGGTGTTCTCGGACTATGCCGATCCGCACGCCAAGGATTGCGCGCTGAAGTGATGCTCGCGGACCTCCGCGCAAACTCCCCTCTCCCGTAGGGAGAGGGGCTGGGGGTAAGGGGCCGGCCGTTTGATGCCGATGCTCCAACCTCACCGCTGGCAGCGGTTGGCTAGTCGGCAAACGTCCAAGGGCCGACCCCTCACCCTGCCCTCTCCCTCGGGAAGAGGGTTCCCCGCGCCCTTTCGGCATAGTCGCGGCTTAACTCAAATGACCACCGGCCTCCTCATCGTCCAGATCCTGAACGGCCTCCAGCTCGGCGTCCTGCTGTTCCTGGTGGCCGCCGGACTGACGCTCGTCTTCGGGGTGATGGACTTCATCAACCTGGCGCATGGCGTGCAGTACATGCTCGGCGCCTATCTCGCCGTCACCTTCGTCGGCCTTACGGGCAGCTTCGTACTCGGGCTCGTGCTGGCGCTGGGGGCGGCGCTGGTGATCGGGCTCGCGCTCGAATTCCTCGTCTTCAGGCATCTCTACGAGCGCGACCATCTCGACCAGGTGCTGGCGACCTTCGGACTCATCCTGCTCCTCAATCAGGGGGTGAAGATGGTCTGGGGCGCGGCACCGCTCTCCGTGCCGGTCCCGGCCTTCCTCGCCGGCAACGTCGCGCTGATGGAGGGCATCCTCTACCCGACCTATCGCTTCGCGCTGATCGGCGCCGGGCTGGCCGTCGGCGCCCTGCTCTGGTTTATCGTCGAGAAGACGCGCACCGGCATGCTGCTGCGGGCGGGCGCCTCGAACGCGCCGATGGTCTCGGCGCTCGGCGTCGACATCAACAAGCTCTTCATGATCGTCTTCGCCTTCGGGACGATGCTGGCGGCCTTTGCCGGCGCGATGGCGGCGCCGATCCTCTCGGTCGAACCCGGCATGGGCGACAACATCCTGATCCTCGCCTTCGTCGTCATCGTCGTCGGCGGCATCGGCTCGATCCGCGGCGCCTTCGTCGGCGCACTGATCGTCGGCCTCGTCGATACGCTCGGCCGCTCCTTCATGAACGACCTGCTGCGCCTGTTCATGAGCGCCCCGTCGGCTCGGGCGGCCGGCGCCGCGCTGTCCTCGATGCTGATCTATCTGGTGATGGCGGTCGTGCTGTTCGTACGGCCCGAGGGCCTGCTGCCCGCCAAGGGGCGCGCATGAGCGTCGCCAGCCCATCGGCCCCGATGCCAGCGGCTGCCGCCGGTCCCGCGACGCGGCGGCCGGTCGTAGCGATCGTGCTGTTCGCCCTGCTGGCGTTGCTGCCCGTCGCCGTCTCGCTCGGCCTGCCCTCGCACTGGCTGACGCTGGTGACGCGGGCGATGATCTTCGCCATCGCCGCGCTCTCGCTCGACCTGATCCTTGGCGTCGGCGGGCTGGTCTCCTTCGGCCATGCCGCCTTCGTCGGGATCGGCGCCTATGCCACCGGCATCATGATCACCGAGGGCCAGACGGAGGCACTGCTGATCCTGCCGGTCGTGCTCGGCCTGTGCGCACTCTTCGGCGCGGTGACTGGCTTCGTCTCGCTGCGCACGCGCGGCGTCACCTTCATCATGATCACGCTCGCCTTCGGCCAGATGGTCTATTTCCTCGCGCAGGCGCTCTCCGCCTATGGCGGCGATGACGGGCTGACGCTGTATGAGCGCAGCACGGTGCTCGGCTTCGACCCGTTCAAGAACCGCATCGGCTTCTTCTATGTCGTGCTGGGCGTGCTCGTGGCCTGCTACGCCTTGATCAGCGTCATCGTCGCCTCGCGCTTCGGGCGCGTGCTGCGCGCCGCCCGCGAGAACGCGACCCGCGTCGCCGTCACCGGCTTCCATGTCGGGCGCATCCGCCTTGTCGCCTATGTGATCAGCGGCATGATCGCGGGCCTGTCGGGCTTCCTTCTCGCCAACCAGACCGAGTTCGTCAGCCCGGCCTACATGTCCTGGCCGCGCTCGGGCGAGCTGATCTTCATGGTCGTGCTCGGCGGCGTCGGCTCGCTCCATGGCGCAATCATCGGCGCGCTCGCCTTCCTGTTTGCGGAAGACGTGCTCTCGGGCCTCACCGAGCACTGGAAGGTGATCTTCGGCCCGATGATCGTGCTCTTCGTGCTGTTCACGCGCGGCGGGCTGGTCGGGCTGATGCGCAAGCTCGGGGCGAGCCGCCATGACTGAGCCCGTCATGACTGAGCCCGTGCTGGTCCTGACCGGACTGCAGAAGGCCTTCGGAGCGCTGAAGGTGACCGACGGCGTCAACCTGTCCGTGGCGCCGGGGGAGCTTCACGCGCTGATCGGCCCCAATGGCGCAGGCAAGACCACGCTGGTGCACCAGATTTCCGGCATGCTGCGGCCGGACACCGGCAGCATCCGCTTCAGGGGACAGGACATCATCGCGCTGCCGCCGGAGAAGCGCGCTCGCGCCGGCCTCGCTCGGACCTTCCAGATCACCTCGACGATCCCTTCCCTGTCCGTGCTGGAGAACGTCGCGCTCGGCGTGCAGGCGCGCGCGAACCATCCGCTCGCGCTGTTCCGCAACGCGGCGCGCGACGAGAGCCTGAACGGCCCCGCCTGGGCCGCGGTCGAAGCCGTCGGCTTGGCCGAGCGCGCGCATGTGCTGGCGGGGCGTCTCTCGCATGGCGAGAAGCGCGCGCTCGAGATCGCGATGGCACTGACGCTCGAGCCGGCCGCCATCCTGCTCGACGAGCCCCTGGCCGGCGTCGGTCGCGAGGAAGGCGAGCGGCTGATCGCGCTGCTGCGCAGCCTTAAGGGCCGCTACGCCATGCTGCTGGTCGAGCACGACATGGAGGCCGTCTTCGCGCTCGCCGACACGGTGAGCGTCCTCGTCTATGGCCGCGTCATCGCCTCGGGCGATCCGGCGACCGTGCGGGCGGACCCTGCCGTGCGCGAAGCCTATCTCGGCGAGGAGGGCTGACGATGCTCGTCGTCGAAGGGCTCGATGCCGGCTATGGCGAGGCGCAGATCCTGTTCGGGGTCGATCTTGCGATCGGCGAGGGCGAGGTGGTGACGCTCCTCGGCCGCAACGGCATGGGCAAGACCACGACGATCCGCGCCATCATGGGGCTGATTCCGCCCAAAGCCGGCCGGGTCAGTGTCGGGGGCAAGGATCTGACGGGTGCACCGGCCTTCCGGATCGCGCAGGCTGGCATCGGGCTCGTGCCCGAAGGGCGCATGATCTTCCCGACGCTCTCCGTCGAGGAGAACCTGATCGCGACCGCCGCCAGCCGTTTCGGCAAGGCACGCTGGGACATCGGCCGCATCTACGCCTTCTTCCCGCGCCTGAAGGAACGCCGCACCAATCGCGGCAACCAGCTTTCGGGCGGCGAGCAGCAGATGCTGGCGATCGGCCGCGCGCTGATGACCAACCCCCGGCTGATCATCCTGGACGAGGCGACCGAGGGGCTGGCGCCGATCATCCGGCAGGAGATCTGGTCCTGCCTCTCTGCCCTCAAGGCCGAGGGCGAGTCGATCCTGGTGATCGACAAGAACGTCGATGCGTTGGCGAGGATCGCCGACCGTCATATCGTGCTGGAAAAGGGCCGCGTCGTCTGGCGGGGCTCGAGCGACGACCTGCGCAGCGACCACGCGGTCAAGGACCGCTTCCTGCACTTCTAATCTGCAATGGGGAAACGCGATGAAGCCGCTGACAGCCGGAGTGACCCGGGCCAATGAAGGTCTGGACCAGATCAGTTGGAACATCCTCGGCCAGACCTATGTGCCGAAGTCGCTGAGCGAAGATTCCTTCTCCTGGCACGCCACCTTCCCGCCCGGCACCTTCGTGCCGCCGCATATCCACACGACGCAGGACGAGTTCATCTACATGCTCGAGGGCCGGCTCGACCTTGTCCTCGACGGCCAGGAGAGCTTCGCTACCGCCGGCGACCTGATCCGCCTGCCGCGCAACGTCCCGCACGGGCTGTTCAACAAGAGCGAAACGACGGTGAAGTGCCTGTTCTGGGTCTCACCGACCGCCCGCCTCTACGACCTGTTCTGGGGCATCCATTCGATGGCGGAGCAGAACCCGGCGGATGTCGTGGCCCTGTCGGCTAAGCACGAGGTCGACTTCCTGCCGCCTCCGCCCGAGGGCGCCTGACCGCCGCAGGTTAAGGTTAAACCGACGCGGAAGCTGCACCGGAGCCGCGTTTCCGGCATTTTCTCTGGAAAGGGCTGCGAACCGGGCAATCCGGACGCCGCCCGCCAGGGAGCGGACCATGATCGCCAATCGTCGCGATGCCCAGCGCAGCCGGGGCTTCCAGGGCGCGAGCGTGGTGTTCAACGGCCGTCAATCGGTCCTGGCCTGCACGATCCGCAACTGGTCGGATACCGGCGCGATGGTCCGCATGAGCGACTGGATCGCCCTGCCCGAGACTTTCGAACTCGACATCGCCAACGAGGAAGGGGGTGTGCGCGTGCGCCAGTGCTGGCGGCGTGGCGACGATGTCGGCGTCGTCTTCCTGACGCAGGCCGACGAGGTCCCCTGCGAGGTCATCTCGCTGGCGCAGATGCGGGCACGCCGCTCGTAAGGCTTGCCGCGGCCGGTCGCTGAGCTTTCGCCACTGCAGAACGATCGCGGGTCGATGACGCGGGCGTTGCCCCGGTTAAGGTTAACCAAGGGTTCAAGCTGTTTTCCGCGCAGTTTTCGGCCACAGTCGCGCTCAGGTTGTAACGCGCCTAAGCGCATTGATATGACGGGCCTGCAGAACCATGACGACCGAGCGCCGCAAGACCCCTCGCCAGCGCGGTTTCCTGGGCGCTCGCGTGACCTTCAACCACCAGAATTCGACGCTGGACTGTCTGGTTCGCAACCTATCGGAGAATGGCGCTCTGCTTCAGCTCTCCGACACCGTTGCATTGCCGAGCAGCTTCGATCTCGAAATCGCCAAGCAGCAGCGATCCTACAGCGCCCAGATCCGCTGGCGCGCGGGCGAGCGCATCGGCGTCACCTTCGCGGTGGAGCCAGGGGCGGCCGAGGTTGTGCCGCTCGATCTGGCGCGCCGCCTCAAGCATTGCGAACAGACCAACGCCCGGCTCAAGGCGCGGATTTCGCAGTTGACCGAGGCCGGCTGATCAGCTTCGCCTCGCGAGCTGCTCCTGCGAAAAGCCCGCCTTGCCGGCATAGGACTTCACAATCGCCTCGCGCCTGGCATAGCTCAGCACGCGCTCGACATCGTCGAAGCCGTTGGGCGCGAGTTGTTCGACCGCATCGATGACGCGCTCAGGCCCGCCGGTCCGGTTCAGCGCGACGATCTCCGCCGTCGCCGGAAGACGCTGCGCCTCATAGGCGCTAAGCGCGTGGCGCGGATGCTCGGAGCGCAGCAGCAGATCGGCGAGGCAACGCGCATCGAGGATCGCCTGGGAGGCGCCGTTCGAGCCGACCGGATACATCGGATGGGCGGCGTCGCCGAGCAACGTCACGCGGCCATGGGTCCAGCGCGGCAGCGGATCGCGATCGCACATCGGATAGTCCCAGAAGCCGGGGCTGGCCTGGATCAGCGCGAGAATGTCGACGCCCGGAACGGTGAAGCGCTTGGCGAAGGGCAGCACGTCCTCGAGACGGCCAGGCTTCGACCAGGCTTCCTTCGGCGGCGGCTTGGCCGGATCGCCGGTGCGGATGTTGACGACCCAGTTGGTCAGCCGCGTCTGCGGCGTCGCGCCCTTCGCGATCGGATAGAGCACGAGCTTCCCCTTCATGCCGCCGGCGATGATCATGCTCTCGCCATCGAGGAAGGCCGGCCAGTCGCAGGCGCCGCGCCACATCTGCACGCCGTTCCAGCGCGGCGGCCCCTGATCGGGGAAATAATGCGAGCGCACCATGGAATGGATGCCGTCGGCGGCCACCAGGATGTCGGCACGAGCGGTTTCGCCGGCTTCGCCGCGGCGGGAATCGGCGAAATGGGCGGTGACGCCGCCCTCGTCCTGCACGAAGCCCTGCAGCCTTCGGCCGGTGCGCAACGCACCCTCGCCCAGCCGGGCGACGACTGCATCCCGGATCACGCCTTGCAGGCGCCCGCGATGGATCGAGAACTGCGGCGTCGGCGATCCCGCGTGCAGGCCGCGCGGCTCGCGCCAGACGGTCTGGCCGAAGCGGTTCATGTAGATGAGTTCGCGCGTCCTGATCGCGACCGCATCCAGCGCCGGCAGCAATCCGAGATCGGCCAGTTCGCGAATGGCGTGGGGCAGCGTGTTGATGCCGACGCCGACCTCGCGAATCTCGCCGGACTGCTCGTAGACGGTGGCGGCGATCCCGCGCGCATGCAGCATGAGCGCGAGCGTCAGCCCCCCGATCCCGCCTCCGACGATGATGACCTTCATGCCGATCCCCCAGCGCAGACTTATTATTTCAAGCTTGAAATAATCGGATTGGCTTTGTCAATCGTGCCACGAAATGGCACCAAACGGTTGCATCTTAGCTCTTGCACGCGGGAACGAACGCGATTTCTGTGCGTATCTTCCACCGCGGCCATCGCCTTTTGACGGCGACCGTGGCAACTGCCGCAGTCGCGCCATGCGATCTGCGGCAATGGTGCTTCGTGAGACGAGACTGCCACGAACAGCCGACCCTACGCGTGACGACCCACAACACTCTCCTAAGGAGGATCCGATGACCAAGAACGAACTGATCGCCGCCATCGCCGACGAGACCGGCAAGTCGAAGACGGACGTCTCCGCCGTCCTGGCCTCGCTGGGCACCATCGTCGCCAAGACCCTGAAGTCCGGCGACGACATCACGCTCGGCGGCGTCGGCAAGCTCTCGGCCGCCAAGCGCGAGGCCCGCGAGGCCCGCAACCCCTCGACCGGCGCCACGATCAAGGTTCCGGCCAAGACCGTGGTCAAGTTCAAGGTGACCAAGGATCTGGCCGACGCCGTGGCTTAAAGCCAGCGATCCGGAACAAGCAGCCCCTCGCACGATGCGGGGGTGCTGCTTGACCGGGACCGCATTGCCCGCACAGTAGTGCGATGTTCCTGCGCCTTTTCACCGATCTGCGCGCCGCCAAGGTCCCCGTCACGCTGCGGGAGTATCTCGCGCTGCTCGAAGGCGTCGATGCCGATCTGGCCGAGCACCGGGTCGATGAATTCTACTATCTCGCCCGCACCTGCCTGGTGAAGGACGAGCGCCATCTCGACCGTTTCGACCAGGTCTTCGCCCAAGTCTTCAAGGGCATGGAGACGCTCGGACAGGCCGTCGAGGAGGCCGCCATTCCCGAAGAATGGCTGCGCCGTCTCGCCGAGAAATTCCTGACAGACGAGGAAAAAGCCCAGATCGAGGCGCTCGGCTGGGACAAGCTGTTCGAGACGCTGAAACAGCGCCTCGACGAGCAGAAGGGTCGCCATCAGGGCGGCAACAAGTGGATCGGCACCGCCGGCACCTCCCCCTACGGCGCCTATGGCTATAACCCCGAGGGCGTGCGGATCGGCCAGGACGGCAACCGCAACTTCCGGGCGGTCAAGGTCTGGGACAAGCGCGAGTTCAAGGATTTCGACGACAGCCGCGAACTCGGCGTGCGCAATCTCCGCATCGCCTTGCGCCGCCTGCGCAAATTCGCGCGCACCGGGCTGGCCGAGGAACTCGACCTCGACTCAACGATCAGCGAGACGGCCAAGCACGGCTATCTCGACGTGCAGCTGCGGCCGGAACGGCACAATGCGGTCAAGGTGCTGCTCTTCCTCGATGTCGGCGGCTCGATGGACTGGCATGTCGAGCTGGCCGAGGAGCTGTTTTCGGCGGCGCGGGCCGAGTTCAAGCATTTTGAGCACTTCTACTTCCACAATTGCCCCTATGAGCGGGTCTGGCGCGAGAACCGGCGCAGGCACGACCAGATGATCCCGACCTGGGACGTGCTGCGGACCTATCCGGCCGACTACCGCGTCGTCTTCGTCGGCGACGCCTCGATGAGCCCATACGAGATCGCGATGCCGGGCGGCTCGGTCGAACACTGGAACGAGGAGGCCGGCGAGGTCTGGATGGAGAGGCTGACTGGCAAATTCTCGAAATCGGTTTGGCTGAACCCCGTGCAGCAGCATCTGTGGAGCTACACCCAGTCGATCCGCCAGATCGGCTCCCTGATGGGCGGTCGGATGTTTCCGCTGACGCTCGACGGACTGGACGGCGCTATGAAGGTGCTGGCACGGTAGCCTGAAATTGGAAGGAACGGGCTAGCTAGCGGATCGGCGTGCCTTGGTGAAAGCGCATCCGCCAACGTCCCCCAACCCGCATCCAGATCGAACTCCGCAACGCGTGTTGTTCTTCCAGGTCGGCGGCTGATTGCCGTGTGGAGCGATAAGTCAGAAGAGCGACCCCTTCGCCAAGCAAGCTCATCTCGAAATTGAACGCTTTCCTGACGTGGGCAGGCCCTTCATCAGCAAGCGCGGCGATCGTCTGGTCGCGATCATAGATGCCGCCGGATCGTGCGAATTCCACGAAATCGTCGGCAAGCAGTTCAGCGACGGCCTCGGGTGACGCGCGCTGATCTGTGGATAGGAGCTTTTCCTCCTGCGTTCTGAGCAAGGTCAACAAAGCCACGCCTTCCGCGCTGGCATCATTCGCTTCGCTCATCGCCGCCTCGTCTTGGCCACTACAACTGAACAAGCAATCGCGGCTTTGATAGCCAGAGACAAGTGTAAGGCAAGCCGCTAAGGCTCCCCGCATGCAGCCCCATCACCCCGACGACACCCCTCCCCCGTCCTGGCGCCAGCGCCCGAGGCCTGTCGGCTTCGAAATCACCTACCGAATTGACGGCGATACGCTCGAGATCGACACCACCCGCAAGATCAGCCACGTCCGGCTGGCGGCTGTCGAGCAGGTCCGCTTCGTCTATGCTCCGAGCAATGTCAGTTCGAAGGGCTTCAAGACGCAGTTGAGGCTGAGCGACGGGAAGAGCGTCAGTTTCGGCAACCTGTCCTGGCGCTCGCTGACCGACATGGACCGCAACGACGCCGGCTACCACGCCTTCGTCTCGGCGCTGGCGGCCGCGATCGCGCGGGCCAATCCGCGTGCCCGCTTCGTTGCCGGCAAGCCCTTTGCGTTCTGGCTGGCGCTGGCCGCGGTCAGCACCCTGTCGATGCTGATGCTCTTCTTCTTCACCGGGCGCGCCTTCCTGCAAGGCACGCACGCGACCGGGCTGCTCGGGCTGCTGCTCACGGCGGCATCGTTCTGGCAGGTCCGGCCGATGGTCATGCTCAACCGTCCGCGCGAGCTTGCCAGTGGCGAGGTGCCCGACGATCTCGTGCCGGGGCGCCCCGCCGCCTGACTTCGTCTACCGGACGACGAGCACCGAACATTTGGCGCGCCGCACGATCGCCGAGGCGTTCGAGCCGATGACATAGGCGAGCATGCCGGGCTCATGCGAACCGATGACGATCAAGTCGGCGCCGCTGGCATCGGCCTCGGCCAGCACCTCGCCATGCACCGAACCGATCAGGACCTTCGCCGAGACCTGCGATTCCGGCAGGTCGATCTTGGCGGCGATGGCGGCGAGCTTGGCTTCCGCATCCTCCTGCTGCTCGGCGTCGAAATCGGCCGGCACGAATTCCATGTAGGTGATCGGCACGAGCGAGCGGACATAGACCAGCCTTACGGTGCCGCCGGAAATCTTGGCGAAGGAGACGGCAGCGGCAATCGCGGGTTCGGCCAGTTCGGCCTCGGCGAGATCGACGGGAACCAGAATCGACTTGTACATCGTGCTCTCCCTCGTAGCGTGGCAGCGTTACCTTATGATGTGTCGTCCCTGGCGCGATGATCCAGCGCAAACGGCGTGTCGGCGCGCGCCTCATTATAGCTCAGATTGCTGTTTGCGCCGCGCCCGCCGCTATACCGGCGCGTTCCTCTGCTCTAAGAGGGGCGGCGCACGAATATCCCTCGTGCGTCGAAGCGCCCGGCCGGGTCGCATATTCCGCTAGGTCTCCCGATGACGGACACCGCCTCCAGCCCGCGCGGTTTCACCGCGCTCCTGCGCTCGCCGACCACCTTCCTGATGGCCTTGGCCTTCATCAACTGGCTCGGCTATGCGAGCTGGAGCGCGCTGCTCAACAATTTCGCCAAGGAAGCGGCCGGCTTTACCGGGGCCGATATCGGCATCCTGCAATCGGTGCGCGAGATCCCCGGCTTCCTCGCCTTCACCGCGATCGTCCTATTCTGGATCATGCGGGAGCAGCTCCTGGCTTATCTCAGCCTCGTCACGCTCGGCGTCGGCGTCGCCATCACCGGCTTCTATCCGACGCTCGGCGGCCTGCTGCTGACGACCACGATCATGTCGCTCGGCTTCCACTATTATGAGACCGCCCAGCAATCGCTGCAGCTCCAGCTCCTGCCCAAGGCGGAGGCTCCGCGCCTGCTCGGCCGGATCGCGGGAGCCTCGGCCACGGCGCAACTGCTCGCCTTCGGTGCGATCGCGGTGATCTGGCGGGTCTTCCAGCCCGGCTATGTGGCACTCTTCCTGGCGTCCGGCATTCTGGTGGTCGCGCTCTCGCTGCTGGCCTGGCTGGCGTTCCCGCGCTTCCAGGGCGCGGTGCCGCAGAACAAGGGCTTCGTGCTGCGCAAGCGCTACTGGCTCTATTACGCGCTGACCTTCATGTCGGGCGCGCGCCGGCAGATCTTCATGGCCTTCGGCGGCTTCCTCCTGGTCGAGCGCTTCGGCTACGACGTCTCCGCGACGGCCATGCTGCTACTCGCGACCTATGGCATCAACACCTTCATGGGGCCGATGCTGGGGCATCTCGTCGGCCGGATCGGCGAACGCGCCACCATCCAGATCGAGAATGTCTCGCTGATCGTCGTCTTCGTCGGCTACGCGCTGGCGAGCCACGGCCATTTCGCCGGCTGGGGCGTCTATGTCGCAGGCGCCCTCTTCGTGGTCGATGGCGTATTCTTCACGCTGACCCTGGCGCAGCGGACCTATTTCCAGAAGATCGCCGACCCCGCCGACATCGCGCCGACCTCGGCCGTCGCCTTCACGATCAACCACATCGCGGCGGTCGCCCTGCCCGTCACCTTCGGCCTGATCTGGCTGAAGGACCCGGCGATCGTCTTCTATATCGGCTCGGCGGTGGCGAGCGTATCGCTGGTGCTGGCCTTCCTCGTGCCGCGCCATCCGGTGCCGGGCCACGAGACGGTGATGGCGCCGCCGGTCGCGGCTGCAGCCGAATAGCGGATCGTCAGCCCTGGCGCGCCGGCGTGCGGACCACGAGCCCGTCGAGTTCGGCGCGCAGCTTGATCTGGCAGGAGAGCCGCGAGGTGGGCTTCACGTCGAAGGCGAAGTCGAGCATGTCCTCCTCCATCGGCTCCGGCGTGCCCGTCTTCTCCGCCCAGGCGTCGTCGACATAGACATGGCAGGTGGCGCAGGCGCAGGCGCCGCCGCATTCCGCCTCGATGCCCGGAACGCCGTTGCGGATGGCGACCTCCATCACCGTCGCTCCGGCTTCGCCCTCGACGGTCCGGCTTTCGCCCCGGGCGTCGATGAAGGTGATCTGCGGCATCATGAACTCCAGGGGCGCGCAAAGGTCGGCGACGGCGTTTCGCCTTAGATCATTTCCAACCGCTCGGGAAAGGGCTTTTGGCCGCAGTCGCCAGCGTCCGGATCAAACCGGCGCTACGCTCAGGCGGCGTAGTCTTGCCGGGAGATGACGGCACGCGCCTCGGCGGCGGCCAGCGCGAGCGTGTCCATGGCGGCCTCAGTGCCGCGGGGATTCGGCTCGGCGAGCTGGCGCTCGATGGCGTCGGCAGCGTCGGCGACCTGCCAGGCGCCCACGGCCCGCGCTGCGCCCTTGAGCGTGTGGGCGGCGTCCATCCGGGCCCTGGCGTCCTCGGCCTGATGGATCGTGCGAAGATGCCGCACGCATTGCTGGGCGAAGAGAGCGAGTATCTCGCGTTCAAGTTCAAGGTCGCCGCCGGTCTGGCGGGCGAGATGGTCGAGATCGATGGCGGTCTGGGGCATTGTCGGCTCGGTATTGAAGGATCTGCCGGCACCGCAGAGATGGCGCGGCCAGCCTCTACCAAGCGCCTTCATGGTGAATGAGGCGTTAACGACGTTTGTGAATCGGCGCCTTAAACGGGTTCCCAAGGCTTAGAGCGTCCACTACCCTTCCAATTGGTAAACGATGGGCGCAGTGTTTCTCCCCTTGCAAGGACCAGAGGCGGTCCGCGCGGGCGCGGCGATCACGATCAGGCTCCTGTCCCAGTAGCGTGGCGAGGCGGTACCCATGAATCGGCCCAAGAAGCTCCAAGACCCGACCGAAGCCGCCATGTCGGCGATCGAAGAGGCTCTCCGGCTCGATCAGCCGAAGTCCGAGACCGACGGCGATCCTGCTTTCGAGCCGAAGCTGCCCGCCGCCACCGAGAACGATCTCAAGCTCGACCTGCCTCGCGTCGAGCCGGCCGCGCCTCAGACCGCCGCATCGTCCCCGGCCGCCCAGCCGACCCCGCCGCGCGCCACGATCGCGCCCGACACCAGCCGCGTCGCCAATGACGACCGGCGTGATTCCAGCTCGCTCGTCCAGGCCTTTTCGGTTCGCCCCTCCGCCAAGCCCTACTGGTTCGCAGCACTCGCCTCGCTCGCCTGGCTCGGCGGTGCCGCCTTCGTGTTGCTCAACCGCTTCGGCTCGGTCGATGGCGGTCTGCGCGAGCGTCTTTCTGCCTTCGGCGTCGGCGAATGGACCTTGCTGGCGCTCGCCGTCGGCGCGCCCGTCGTCTTCTTCTTCGTGCTCGCAGCGCTCTATCGCCGCACACAGGAGATGCGCCTTGTCTCGCGCGCGATGACCGAGGTCGCCCTGCGGCTGGCCGAGCCCGAGGTGGTCGGCGCGGATTCCGTGCTGTCGCTGAGCCAGACCATCCGCCGCGAGGTCGCCGCCATGGGCGACGGCATCGAGCGCGCGGTGGCGCGCGCCGGCGAGCTGGAGACGATCGTGCGCGGCGAGATCGCCACGCTCGAGCGAGCCTATGCCGACAACGAGATCCGGCTCCGCTCGCTGATCGACGAACTGGTGACCCAGCGCGAGGCCGTGGTCGGCAACGCCGAGCGCGTCAAATTCGCGATCAGCGGCGCGCATGAAGGCCTGTCCAAGGATCTCGATCTCGCCAGCCGCACGATCGCCGAGGCGGTCGCGCAGGCCGGCGACCGGGTCACCGGCTCGCTCGGCGAGAAGGGCGACCAGATCACCCTGGCGCTCGGCCGCGCCGGCGAGCGCATGATCGACGAGATCAGCGGCCGCGGCAGCGAACTGGTCGAGCGTCTGCAGGTGACGTCGGGCGAGGTCAGCGAGCGCCTGTCCGGCGCCAGCGAGAGCCTGTCGACCCTGCTCGACGGGCGTGCCCGCGACATCGCGTCCTCGCTCGAGCGCACCGGCGCCGCGCTGACCGAAGGCCTCGCCATCGGCGCTCGCGACGTCACGCGCGCCATCACGGAAACCGGCTCGCAGGTCGTCGACAACCTGGCCGCCCGCGTCGACGGCGTGAACGAGAGCCTGCGGGCGACCGGCGAGGCGCTCGCGCAGGACATTTCGGCGCGCGGCAACGAGGCCGCCGAGCGCTTCGAGTCCAGCAGCCGCAACATGGTCGCGCTGATCGAGAGCCAGAGCGAGGCGCTGAGCACGCGCCTGGCGGAGACCGGCGAGAGCTTGCGCAGTTCCCTCGCCGCGGAAGGCGATAGCGTCACCACCCGCCTCGCCGAGGTCGGGCGCGGCGTCAACGGCCTGCTCACCCGCCAGAACGAGATGCTGGCCTCGCGCCTCCTGGAGGTCGGCGAGAGCGTCAACACGCTGATCGGAACACAGAGCGAGGCGCTCGTCTCGCGCCTGAACGATACCGCCCGCACGGTCGACGACGTCCTGCGCGAACGCAGCGATGCCATCATCCTGCGCGTCGACGACGCCGGCCGTTCGCTCGGCGAGACCGTCGGACGTCATGGCGAGGTTCTGGCGACGCGCGTGGCCTCCGTCACCGAGGGCCTGCAGACCGTGATCGACGATCATGGCGGCAAGCTGGTGACGCGCCTGTCGGAAACGGGCGAAACCGTCCAGACGCTGCTCGGCCAGCAGGCCGAGAGCCTGGTCTCGCGGGTTTCGGACACGGGCTCGGAAGTGGCCAAGCTGCTCGCGGACCAGAGTGAAACGCTGGTTTCGCGTCTCTCGGGCACGGGCACGGATGTCGTCCGGATGCTCGCGGATCAGAGCGAGACGCTGGTCACCCGGGTTTCCGGCACCGGCGCCGATGTCGCCAGATTGCTGGCCGAGCAGGGCGACACGCTCGTCTCGCGCGTCTCCGGCACCGGCGCGAACGTCGCCAACCTCCTGGTCGGGCAGAGCGAGGCCCTCGTCTCGCGCGTGTCAGGAGCCGGCGCGGATGTCGCCAAGCTTCTCGACGGCCAGAGCGAGACACTCGTGCTGCGCATCGGCGCTGCCGGCGATCAGGCCCAGGGCCTGATCGGGGCGCAGACCGATGCGCTGGCATCGAGCCTGTCCGAGACCGGAGCGCGTGTCGGCGCCCTGCTCGACGAGCAGGCTGCTGCACTGACCGTGAAGCTGTCGCAGACCGGGCTCGAGGTGAAGGATCTGCTCGGCAATGAGAGCCAGGCGCTGGTGACACGCGTCGCGGATGTCGGCCGCTCGGTGCATAGCGTGCTGGCGGAGCGCAGCGGCGCCCTGATCAGCCGCCTGGCCGAGACCGGCGAGAGTCTGGACCAGCGGCTCGACGAGCGCGGCGCTGCATTGGCGGCCCGGCTCACGAGCGCCAGCGAAGCCGCGCAGGCAGCGCTGGAGCAGCAGCAGAGCGGCTTCCTGACCCGCCTGAACGAAACCGGGGACCAGGTCGGGACGCTGCTCGGCGAGCAGCGCGAGACGCTGCTGCGCGACCTCGTCAGTGCCGGCCGCGAGGTCCACACCCTGCTCGGCGAGCAGAGCGAGGAGCTGGCGCGCCGCATGAACGACGCCACCCGCGCCCTGACCGAGACGATCAACGTCGACGGCCGCGAGGTCGCGGACCGGGTGACGGAAGCGACGCAAGGGTTGCGCGAGACCTTCACGGTCCATGCCGAGGAGGCGCGCACCCTCCTTGCCGGCACTGGCAAGGAAATCGTGCTGGCACTGACGCAGCAGGGCGGACGCGTGAACGAGGCGCTCTCGGCCAATGCCGAGTCGATGCTGCGTTCGGTGGAAGGCCGCGCCCAGGCGTTGACGGAAGCGCTCGCCCATCGTCACGACGCGCTGAACAAGCTCTTCGACGAGCAGGGTCGCGAGATCGAGACATCGATCGGCAACCGCCTCAGCGCCTTCGCGGAGCTGTTCGACAATCAGGGCCGCCACGTCGAAACGGCGCTCGGCTCGCGCCTCGCCGCATTCGAGGACGTCATCCTCCACAAGGGCGGGGAACTCACGGATCGCCTGTCCAACGACACCCAGGCTCTGACCAACGCAGTGACGACCGGCATCGCAAGCGTCGAGAGGCTGATCGGCGAGGACGGCATGGCGCTGGCCGACCGGGTCGGAGCCCGCGCGACGGAGGCTGCCGAGATCCTGGCCGAGCGCACGCGCGAAGCGACCGACGCCATGGAGAGCCAGATCAAGCTCTTCGAGGAACGTTCCGGCGCCAAGAGCGCCGAGATCGCCTCTTCGCTCGACGGCCTGATCGCCCGCATCGACGGCAATCTCGGTTCGCGCGCCACGGCGCTGAACGAGGCCCTGGTCGAGCGCACGGTCGACATCGCCCGGGTGCTCGCGGAGGGCGGCCGCGAGGTCACCCGCGCGCTGGCGGCCAAGGCGGACGAGATCGGCGAGGTCGTGACCTCCAAGAGCGAGTCGCTGACCCGCACACTCAGCGACAAGGCCGACACGATCAACGCCACGCTCGGCGGCCGTGCCCTCCAGATCGCCGATACGCTCGACCGCAGCGTTGCGCGCTTCGAGGAGCGCGTCGTCAACCGGCTCGACACCGTCTCCGGCACGCTCGATACGCGCGGCCAGCAGATCGCCGACACGCTCCAGACCAAGTCGGACGCGATTTCGGCCTCGCTCGGCGAGCGGGCGGAAGAACTGCGCGTGCTGTTCGACGACAAGGGCGGTGGCATGGTCACGGCGCTCGGCGAACGCGGCGACGCCATCGCAACCGCACTCGGCGACCGGGCGGAAGCCCTGCGCCTGCTGTTCGAGGACAAGGGCGGCGGCATGGTCGCCGCGCTCGGCCAGCGCGGCGAGTCGATCGCCAACGAAGTCGCCATGGTCGGCGAGACGGTCGTGCGGGCGATCGAGAGCCGCGGTTCCTCGATCATCGAGGGGCTGCGCGAACGCGGCAGCGAGATCACGACGGCGCTCGACACCTCGTCGAGCGGACTGCGCGAGACGCTCGAACACGGTACGCGACAGTCGGTCGATGCCCTGGTCAGCACCAACGAGCAGCTTCGCGGCGAGCTCGGCAGCATGCTCAGCCGCCTCGGCGAGGCCAACAAGCTCATGCAGCAGATCGTCAACGGCGCGAACAAGAACCTGGCCGCCGTCGAGGGCGGGCTCTCGGCTCGCCTCGGCGATCTGCAGAGCGTGATCGCCACAGTGATGGACGAGACCGGTAAGGCCTCACAGCAGATCGCGGCGCAGGTCACCGAGCTGAAGACCTTCTCCGAGGGCACGCTGCGCGAAACCGCCACGCTCGTCGGCCAGCTCGACGAGAAGGGCCATTCGCTGGGCGAGGTCACCCAGGCCAGCACGGCCGCCCTGCACTCGGTCGCGACCCGCCTGGAGCAGGTCGAGGCGCGCGTCGGTAAGGCGCTCGCCGAGCGCAAGGACTCGCTCGAGGAACTGCACGGCCTGATCGCCCACCGGACCGACGAGGTCGAATCCGTCACGCGCTCCTTCGCGGCGCTGTTGGACGAGTCGCTCAGCACCGCGGAAGCCAGGGCGCGCCAGATCGGCGGCGTGCTCAGCGATTCCGCCGAAGCCACCACCAGCGCGATCGCGCAGCAGTTCGAGCTGATCCGCAGCACGACCGGCAAGGAACGCGAGCGTACGGCCCAGGCCCTGCGCCAGGCCTATGAGCAGGTCTCGAACGAAGTCGGCAGCGAACTCGCCAAGGTGACCGAGCGCTTCCAGGGCGCGGCGCAGGAGATGCGCGGCGTCGCGGCCGAGATCCAGCGCGAGTTGGAGGAGACGCGGGCCGAGCTGAAGCGCGGCGTGCTCGACCTGCCGCGCGAGACGCAGGAATCGACCTCGGCCATGCGCCGTGTCGTCGCCGAGCAGATCAAGGCGCTGAACGAGCTCACCGAGATCGTGACCCGCTCGGGCCGGCGCAGCGACGTCTCCCTGCCGGTCGACGCCGGCCAGAGCCGGCGCTCGGCCCCGGCGGCGGCCCTGCCCCGACACGAGCCGGCCTACACCACCGTGACCCAGCCTCGTCCTCCGGCCGCAGAGCCGCAGCTGCGGCCTTCGCTCGACGCAGCGCCAGAGCCAACCGCACCTGCGCAACGTGCCGAGGCACGGCCGGCGGCTCCCGCCGCGCGCCCTGCCCCGACCCCGGCGCCGGCACCCGAAAACGCACGCCGCCAGCCTGCGCCGGAGGCCCAGCAGCCCGCCAAGAGCGGTTGGCTCTCGGACCTGCTCAATCGCGCCTCGCGCGAGGACAAGGCTCCGGAGGCCCCCAAGCCGACGGCGCATTCGATCGAGCGGCTCGATTCGCTCTCGGTCGATATCGCCCGGATGATCGACCATGACGCTGCGGTCGAGCTGTGGGACCGCTACAAGCGCGGCGAGCGCAATGTCTTTACGCGCCGCCTCTACACGCTGCAGGGCCAGCAGACCTTCGACGAGATCCGCCGGAAGTATCGGCGCGATGCCGAGTTCAAGGAAACCGTCGACCGCTATATCGACGAGTTCGAGCGCCTGCTGGCGGAAGCCGCCAAGGACGACCGCGACTCGCTGGTCGCCAAGACCTACCTGACCTCGGAGACCGGCAAGGTCTACACGATGCTCGCCCATGCGAGCGGGCGCTTCGAGTGAGGTGAGCGCCAACGTCACATGACGACGAAGGGCCGTCCGTCTCGGGCGGCCCTTTTGTTTTCGAAAGTGTCCCAGCCTCAGGCCGGTTCGGCCGCGAACACCTCGCGCGCGGCGAAGAGGCCGTTCAACGCCGCGGGAAACCCGGCATAGACGGCCATCTGGATCAGGACCTCGATGATCTCCGCCTGCGTCAGGCCGACGTTCAAACCGGCGCGGATATGGACCTTGAGCTGTGGCGCGGCATGGCCCAGCGCCGCCAGCGCGGCGATGGTCGCGATCTCGCGACTGCGCAGATCAAGGCCCGGTCGCGAATAGATGTCGCCGAAGGGAAATTCGAGCACATACCGGGCGAAATCGGGAGCGATATCGGCCAACGCGTCGATGACGGCCTGCCCGGCAGCGCCGTCTATCTCAGCGAGCGCGCGCTGTCCGCGCGTGTAACGGTCGTCTGGGTTCGGATTCGATGGATGGAGCATGCGTGGAGAGCCTTCGTTCCGCTTCGCCATAGCCGGCGATCTTGGCATCGAGGACGGAGAGGGAATCGTGAAGGCTGGCGATCCGGGCTGCGACGACCACGCGATGTGCCTCGAGCAACAGCCGGCGCTCGCGATCGGTCGTGTCGCCCGCTTCGCGCAGCGCGGCATACCGTAGCATGTCGCGGATCGGCATTCCCGTCGTCTTCAGACGATGGAGAAATTCGATCCAGACCAGGATGGACGCATCGTAGTCACGCTGCCGCCCGCCATCGCGATCGGCATAGGGCAGGAGCCCGATCCGCTCATAATAGCGGATGGTATGGGCACTCAATCCGCAGCGCCTGGCCAGTTCGCCGATCTTCATGACGGCCTCTTCCGTTTTCGACGCCGGAACAGGTACCGCTTCGAGCGCACTCCAAGTCAAGCCCGTGCCAAGTCAAGCCCGTGCCAAGTCAAGCCCGTGCCAAGCCAAGCCGTAAGAACCGCCCTGCCGATGGGCGCCTGCGGGATCAGCGCGCCCAGCGCGCGATCTCGATCAGCACCTTCGATAGCGCCAGGTCGAGCGCCTGCGCGGCGCCAGCCCCATCCACCGCACCCGCCGGGACACGGGCGGAGAATAGCTTCGCGCGACGGATGTCGCCGGTACGGTCGCCGACGAGCTTGGCGGTGATCTCGACGACGGCCATGCCGCTGGCGGTGTCGATATTGAAGCTGCGGATGTCGGTGAGCAGTTGCACCTCGGGCGTAACGCGATCGCCGGGGCGCGCCACCGAGCCCAGCCTGCTGCCGTTCTCGAAGGTCTGGATCAGCCGGACCTGCACCAGCTTGGGCACGCGGTCGGCCCATTGCGCCCCTCCAAGGAAGGACAGCGCGCCGCTCGAATCCCGGACGATGACACGGTCGGAATCGAGCGCCTGGACGGTGGTCGGCTCCTGCACCATCAAAGTCGCGCGCGAGCCGCCGATGCGGCCGAAGTCACGCGGCGCGGTGAGGTCATATGTGGTGGGCGCACTGCCGCCGCCACAACCCGAAAGCAACACGCCGGCGGCGAACGCCAGCGCGACGACAGCAGGTTTGCGGAGACGGGGCTTCGGCGCGGGCGGAACCTGGGTCATCGGTCTAGCGGGATCCACCATATTGAGGCAGCGGCGGCTTGCCGCCGAAGATGAACTGCTGCGGGTTGCGCTCCAAACTCCGCAAGGTGCGGTTCAGATCCCCCAGCGTGCGCCGGCCGTCGCTCGCCAGCGTTTCGATGTCGCGCAGGCCCGGCCCGGTGAAGCGGCTGATGCCTGTGGTAATTTCGGCGGTTCGCTTGTCGAGGTTGTCGGCGAGCACGCGGATCGACTTCGCGGCATCGCTGACCTCCGAGAAGGCGCTGCGGCCGTCCTGGCCGGCCGCCGTGTTGAGGAAGGCCTGCGCGCTCTTGAGCACGCCCTCGACCTGGTCGGCCGCCTTGTTGAGCTTCTCGGTGATCGAGGCGACCTCCTTGACCGCCTTGCCGACATCGCCGCTGGTGCCGCCCAGTGCCGTCGTGAACCTGTCGACGTTGTCGACGATCGCCGCGACCTTCTTCTGGTCGACCGAACGGACGATCTCGGTCAGCTCCTGGCTGAGCACGCCGAGCTTCTCCGACAGCGGGGCGATGGTCTCAGCGATCGTGCCGAAGCTCTTCATCAGCTTGTCGATGCCGTCCGAATTGTCGCCGAGCGCCGCCGAGAATCTTTCGACGTTCCTGACGGTATTGTTGACCGAGCCGGCATTGTCCTTGACCAGCTTGTTCAGCCCGGTGAGCGTGTCGTCCGCCTTCGCGGCGATGTTGCGGACGGTCTCGACGATGTCCTGCAATTCCGAGCGGTCCGCGACGATCACGGGCAACCCCTGCCCTTCCGCCGCCTTTAGAGGCGGCGAGGTCGGATCGCCTCCGACGAGTTGCACCGCGACGATGCCGGTCGCCAGGCCGACGGTCTCGAGCCGGGCGCGCGTATCGACGCGCAAGGGCGTGTTGGCGTCGACCGAGATCACCGCATAGATTCGACTCGGATCGTTCGGCCGCAGCTCGATCCGGGTGACCTCGCCGACGCGAAAGCCGTTGAAGAGCACGCTCGAACCGCGCCCGAGCCCGGTGACGGTGCCGCTGAAGATGACGCGGACATCCTGCCGGCCGCCGGCATTGCCGCTGTTGAACCAGTAGACGAATCCAAACAGCGCAGCGAGCACCGCAAGTGTGAACAGCCCGACCAGCGCGTAGTTCGCCCGCGATTCCATTAGCTAGCGTCTCATCCTCGCATATGGGCGGGCTGCCTTGCCAAGGCACGCTCGCCGCCGAAATAGGCCTTCAGCCAGGGGTGATCCGACGCCAGCATCGTGGCGAGCGAACCGACCGCAATCACCCGCTTGTCCGCGAGCGCGGCGATTCGGTCGCAGGCAGAATAAAGGCTGTCGAGATCGTGGGTTACCATGAAGACGGTCAGACCCAAAGTCTGCTTGAGCGTCATGATCAGCTCGTCGAATTCGGCGGCGCCGATCGGGTCCAGTCCGGATGTCGGCTCGTCCAGAAAAACGATCTCCGGGTCGAGCGCCAAGGCACGGGCGAGCGCCGCCCGCTTGATCATGCCGCCCGAGAGTTCAGAGGGCGCCTTGTCAGCGGCATCAGGACTGAGGCCGACCAGATCGAGCTTCACCATCGCCAGTTCGTCGAGCAGATCCGGAGACAGCTTCAGATATTCCCGCATCGGCAGCTGAATGTTCTGCTTCACGGTGAGCGCCGAAAACAGGGCACCCTGCTGGAACATGACGCCGAAACGCCGTTCCAGGACGCGGCGCTGCGCCGAGCTCAGCGTATCGACATCCTCGCCGAAGACCTCGATCTTGCCGCGCGATTTCTGCACCAGTCCCAGGATGGTCCTCGTCAGCACCGACTTGCCCTGGCCGGAGCCGCCGACGAACCCAAGAATCTCGCCACGCATCACGTCGAGATCGAGCCCCTCCATGATGACCTTCTCCCCGAACGCGACTTTGAGGTCGCGCACGCGGATCACGGCCTCGGGCTGCGGCGCCTGGCGCGGGCTCGTCTGATCGACCTGCTGTACCGCCTGCTCGCTCATCTCCGGGATATGCCCCTCAAAACTCGATGGATGCGAAAAACATGGCGAAGAGGCCATCGACGAGAATGACCATGAAGATCGCCTTCACCACCGAAGCGGTGACCTGACGCCCGAGCGACTCGGCCGAACCCTTCACCGCCAATCCCTCGATCGAGGCGATCAGGCCGATCACGAAGGCCATGAACGGCGCCTTCGTCAGGCCGACGGCGAAGTGCTTCCAGGTGATGACCGATTGCAGCCGGTCCAGGAAGGTGTCGATGCCGATGCCGCCATAGAGCCAGGAGACCAGCGCCGCGCCCGCGAGACCCGACATCGAGGCGATGAAGGTCAGGATGGGCAACGAGATGACGAGCGCAAGGATGCGCGGGACGATCAGGACCTCGATCGGGTCGAGCCCCATGACCCGCAAAGCGTCGATCTCCTCGCGCATCTTCATCGAGCCGATCTCGGCGGTGAAGGCGGAGCCGGAGCGACCGGCGATCATGATCGAGGTCAGAAGTACCCCGAGCTCCCGCAGAATCAGAATGCCCGTCAGGTCCACGACGAAGGCCGCCGCACCGAATTTCTGGAGCTGGAAGATGCCCTGCTGGGCGACGATGCAGCCGACCAGGAACGAGATGAGCATGATGATCGGCGCGCCGTTGAAGGCGATCAGCTCGATCTGGTTGACCAGCGAAGGGCCGCGAAACCGGCGTGGGCCGAGCACGACGCTGGTCGAGCTGACCACGACCTCCCCCAGGAACATCGCCCCGCCGACCATGTCGCGGCCGAAGCGCACCACGGCGGCCCCAATTCTCACGAGAATGTCGACGACGCTGAAATGACCGTTTCTCGGAGGCTGGCGATGGTGATCATGCGCCGCGACCTCGCGCAGCAGCACCCCATGCTCCGGCTGCTTGCTGACGATCTCGATATGTGCGCCCGCCTCCTCCTGCTGTTGCTTGAGGCGGTTGAGAACATAGGCGCCGAGCGTGTCGAGACGGACCACGGCCGACAGGTCAAGCCGTGCGCGCGACGCCCCGGCGACGCGCCCGGCGATCTCGGTCAAGAGGCCTTCGATGCGCGGGGCGCGGTCAGCGCTCCAAGAGCCGGCCAGCGCCACCGCCAGCGTGCCGGCGTCGTCACGGAAGACCGCTTGCGGTTCGGCGGTATCAGGGCTCGCCATGGTCTGCGTGATGTCCCTCGCCCGCCGTGGCGGTCCTGCATCAATCCGCGACACCTGCTGAAGGCGTCAACCTACCCCTTTTGCCTGTATCGCCAAGCCAATTGCGCTTGGCAAGGGCAGGGATGCAACAGCGGGCGAACTCTCGCAGGCACTGCGTCGGCTTCCCGAAGGCGGACCTGGGACGCCGGTCTGCCGCGCCTCCGCATTCCCTGCGGGAACGCTTCGTTAAACAATGCGGTGGCAGGGTCGGCAATGGTGCATCATGGCTGGCGAAATCCGATTCGGCCGGTCCTTCAAGAGCAGATTGGTCATGAGCGAAGCGCGTTCGCTGACACCGCTGAGCGAAACGGACTACGAGGCGATCGAGGCCGCGGTGATGGAGACCGCCCGTGGCCGCTGGTTCATGGCCGAGTTCACCAAGCGCAACCGTCAGGCCGACACGCTGCAACTGCTCGGCGCCATCAATCGGATCGAGCGCGTCGTCGGCCTCGGGCTGCCCGCACCGGAACCTGAGCCGGACGTCAGCGAAGCGGCGGCGCTGATCGCCGACCTGCGGATCGACCTGGAACGCATCAGCGGCAAGGGCGAGGACCGCGCCTCGGGTCTCGCGACGCGCATCGAGACCGCAGCAGGCACAATCGTGCGGGCTACGGAGAGCATGCAGGAGGCCGCCTGGAGCCTGCGCGAGGCCGGCGCCAACGAGGCGCTCTGCGACATGCTCGACCAGCGCGCCGCTGAAATCTCGGCCGCGACGATGATCGTCGAGGGCACGGTGCAGCGGATCGACAAGATCGCCGACACCATCGCGATGCTCGACAGCAGCCTGCGCGCCGTCACCGGCCTGGGCCCGGCCGCCCCGATGCATGCCGAGCCCTTCAAGGCGGAAACCGCGCGGAGTCTGGACCTGCAGTTGCCCCCGGCCACGCCCCCGAGCGGCTATGACGACATCGAGATCATCGAGATCGACGACCTCCCTGCCCCCACCGTCGCCAGCAAGCTGTCGGCGGCGGACCTGCTGGGTGTGGAGCCCCGGATCGGCTCGATGCAGTTGCTCGACGACGACATCGTCTTCAGCGAAACGCCTGACGAATTGCTGCCCGACATGATGGACCGGCCCTCGCCGCTCGCGGCGTTTCAGCAGCGTCTGGCCGGGCATGAAGCGCCAGCCATGACCGGCGCGCCGGGCTCGAGCTCCGAGGCGGGCCTGCGCGATCTCGACGCGCTGCCCGCCGACAAGAAGGTCGCCTATTTCGCCTGATCCCTAGCTGGTGGGCTTCTGGGCGACGAAGCTCGTCATCTTTCCGGGATTGAGCAGCCCCTGCGGATCGACCTCGCGCTTGAAGCCGAGCTGGTCTGCATCGGCCCGCTTGTGCCGGCTGCCCTCTTCAAGCGAGACGACATGGGGATTGGCGATGAAGACGCCTGACGCCTCGTGTTGCGCGATGATGTCGTTCAGGCGCTCGGGTGTCGAATAGCGCAGGATCGGCAGCGCGCTCGCCGTGACCCGTCCGCCGAATCGGATGAACTCGTGATGCGGCAGCAGTTCGTCGCCGAAGCTGGCGATCGTCTCGCGGGCGCTGTCGACGAGCCGGTCATGCGGGAACAGGCATTGCAGATAGGTGATCGAGCGGTCGCTCTTCAGCCACTGAAGCGTCGTGTGGTTCCAGGTGTATTCGTAGAGCGGGACGGTGCCCGGCCCCTCCTCGGAGGGCGCCTCGTAGGTGATCGCGCCGCGCTTGCCGACGATCGCCTTGAACGGGCCGAGCGAGCCTTCGGCGATCATGCAGATCAGGATGCTCTTGCCTTCAGGGCAATGCTGCTTCAGCGCGCCGAAATAGGGGGTGATCTCCGACGAGATCGGCGTCACCAGCTTCTTGACGATGCC
This sequence comes from Allobosea sp. GW822-FHT03F07, assembly GCF_058801345.1. Taxonomy (NCBI): domain Bacteria; kingdom Pseudomonadati; phylum Pseudomonadota; class Alphaproteobacteria; order Hyphomicrobiales; family Alloboseaceae; genus Allobosea; species Allobosea sp. GW822-FHT03F07. The sequence continues at coordinate 420,009 of NZ_JBXAND010000003.1, read as the reverse complement.
GTCGGCCAGGGCGACCTCGTAACCGGCCTGGAAGGCTTCCATGTAGTCGTCGAAGGCGACGATGACGTCGATCCAGGGCCAGGCCGGCGCCAGCGGCATCTCGAGCGCCGTGATGATGCCGGTCGTGCCATAGGCGCGGTTGACCTTCTGGGCCGCGTCGTCGCGTAGCTCAATGATCCGCGGCTCCTCCTCGACCGTGACGATGCGCGCAGCGAGGATGTTACCGGGCTCGCGCAGGCCGCCATAGGTGACCGAGCCGACACCGCCCGAACCACCGGCGACGAAGCCGCCGACGGTTGCGCTGCGCTTGGTCGAGGGGTGCATGCGCTGCTCGTAGCCGACTTCCCGCATCGCGATGTCGATGTCGAGCATGCGCGCTCCGGCTGCCGTGCGGACGATGCCGGGCTTCTGCCATTCGATCCCGGTGAGTCCGGTGATGTCGAGCAGCAGGCCGCCTTCGAGCGGCACTGCCTGGCCGTAATTGCCGGTGCCGGCAGCGCGCACCGTCAACGGGATGCGGCGCCTGGCGCAGGCCGCTGCGATGCGGACGACCTCGGCCTCGTCGCGAGGCGTCGCGATGATGTCGGCCGACTTGTCGGCAAGCTGCTTGTTGAGGATCGGCGAATACCAGAAGAAGTCGCGTGAGCGCTTGCGGACGACCTGCGGCTCGTCGATCAGCGAAACGCCGTCGAGATCCTGCTTCAATGCGGCGATGTCGTAGCGCGAAGGCTGGACCGGCCTCGGCTTGCGTTCCGGAACGGCGCTCATCTCAATTCTCCCGCTTCAGGGCGCTTTCGTGCCAGCGTCGCAGCAGCATATGCGAGACCCAGCTCGTGGCGAGGAAGATCGCGATGCCCGACAGCGAGATCATCAGCAGCGCCGCGAAGACGCGCGGGATCTTGAGCTGGTAGCCGGCTTCGAGGATGCGATAGGCCAGGCCCGAGGCGCTGCCGCCCGTGCCGGCGACAAACTCCGCCACGACCGCGCCGATGAGCGCCAGCCCGCCCGAAATCTTCAGCCCCGCCAGGAAGTATGGCAGAGCGGCCGGCAACTTGAGATGGCGCATGGTCTGCCAGCGGCTCGCGCCATACAGCTGGAACAGGTTGACGAGGTTGTGGTCGGCCGAGTTGAGGCCGAGGATCGTGTTGGACAGGATCGGGAAGAAGGCGACGATCCAGGCACAGATCAGCAGCGACAGATTGACGTCGCCGGCCCAGATGATGATCAGCGGCGCGATCGCGACGATCGGCGTCACCTGCAGGATCACCGCATAGGGCAGAAGCGACATCTCCAGCCATTTCGACTGGGTGAAGAGAACCGCCAGCGCGACGCCGACGATCACGGCCGCCGCCAGCGCCATGAAGGTGATGCGCAGCGTGATCCAGAGCGAGGCCGAGAGCGTGCCCCAATCGGCGACCAGCGTCTGGCCGATCAGCAGCGGCCCGGGCAGGATATAGGGGGGGATGCCGTTCCAGCGGACGGCGAACTCCCACAGCGCGAGCGTCAGCACGCCGATCACGATCGGAGCGAGGATGCGCGGCCAAGCGCTGGCGGGCAGGCCGAGCACGCGCTGCTCGGTCGCGAAGATCGGCCGCGCCTCGGCGTCGGTGCCGTCATGGGCAGGGGCAGGCGTGTCGAAGGACGAGGTGCTCATGAGCCGATCGCCTCCTTCAGCTTGCCCGAGACGACGCGGCAGAGATGGGCGTATTCTGGCGAGGTGCGGAACAGGTCGTCGCGCGGATAAGGAGCGTCCACATCCAGATCGGCCATGACGCGGCCGGGACGCGCCGCCATCACCACGATCCGCTTCGAGAGATAGACCGACTCGAAGACCGAATGGGTGACGAAGACCGCGGTGAACTTCTCTTTCCACCACAGTTCCAGCAGGTCGTCGTTGAGGCGGTGACGTGTGATCTCGTCGAGCGCGGCGAAGGGCTCGTCCATCAGCAGGATCTTGGGCCGCAGCACCAGTCCGCGTGCGATTGAGACGCGCATCTTCATGCCGCCGGAGAGCTCGCGCGGATAGGATTTCTCGAAGCCCGCGAGGCCGACCAGCGCCAGCATCGCCGCCGCCCGCTCGCGCGCCTCGCTCTTGCGGACGCCTTTCAAGGTCAGCGGCATCATGACGTTGGCGAGCGCGGTCGCCCAGGGCATCAGCGTCGGATCCTGGAAGACGAAGCCAAGATCGCGCTGCGGCTCGCCGGCCGCGTCATGGCTGGTGGTCGGCCATTCGATCGTCCCGCTCGACGGAGCGCCGAGGCCGGCTATCATCCGCAGCAGCGTCGATTTTCCGCAGCCGGAGGGGCCGAGCAGGCTGACGAACTCGCCGGCGCCAAGGCTCAGATTGACATCGCGGACGGCCAGCGTGCCGTTGCCGAACTGCTTCGAGACATGGCGCACGCAGACCAGGGGCTTCTGGCCCTCGGGGCGAACGGCATGGGGTGTGCTCAGATAGGCCGTGTCCAAAGCCTGATGATCCGTTGGTTGGCGCGCCGCCTCGTCATTCCGGGGCAAGCCCTAGGGCTTGAACCCGGAACCCACGGTGGGGCGCGCGTTGGCGATGTTGCCAGACCAGGCGCTCACCCGGTCGTGGGTTCCGGGGTCGGCGCTGCGCGCTGCCCCAAATGACAGGGCTCACGCCTTGCCAACGCCCTTGTTGATGAACTCCAGGCTGTAGGCCTTCTTCAGGTCGATGCCGGCCGGGAAGACGCCCGCCTCCGTCATCGTCTTGTAGAAGCTCGCCCAGCGCGCATCGGTCATCGCGCCGATGCCGAGCGTCAGCGCGTCGCCCGAGAGCACGATGCCCTTCTCGTTCATCACCTTGACCGCGTAGTCGATCTTCTCCTGATCCATGTCGGGATTGTCCTTCAGGATCTGGGCGTTGGCGGCAGCGACGGCAGGGCCACCCTTCATGTATTCGGCCCAGCCCTCGAGCGAGGCGGTGACGAAGCGCTGGACCAGGTCCTTCTTCTCGTCGACCATCTTCCGGGAAATGTTGATCGTGGTGTTGTAGTTCTCGAAGCCGGCATCGGCGATGAGGTGGACCACCGGCGTGACGCCGCCCTGCTTCTGGATGGCGAAGGGCTCCGACGACAGGAAGCCCTGCTGCGAGATCGTCTTGTCGGCCAGGAACGGCGCCATGTTGAAGGTGTAGGGCCGGATCTGCTCGTCGGTATAGCCGAACTTCGCCTTCAGGAACGGCCAGTAGCTGTTGCGGCCGGCGGCGCCGACGAGGATCGGCTTGCCCTTGAGCGCCGCCAGCGAGTCGTTGCCGACACCCGGATGCGAGATGATGACCTGAGGGTCCTTCTGGAAGATGGAGGCGATGCAGAGGAAGGGGATGTTCTCCTGTGCGTAGCGGATCGCCTCGAAGGAGTTCGACATGATCATGTCGACACGACCGCCGAGCAGGAGCTGCGAGGGATTCTGCTGTGGCCCGCCTGGACGGATCTCGGCGTCGATGCCGTATTTCTTGTAGATGCCATTGGCGGCGGCGAGGTAGAAGCCACCGTGCTCGGCCTGGGCTCTCCAGTTGGTCTGGTAGGACACCTTGTCGAGGGTCTGGGCGCTGACGCGAGCGCCGGGCACGGCCACGAGCGCGGAGCCGCCAATCAGGCCGAGCGCCCCACGGCGCGTCAGGCGATATTTCGTCATCGTCATGTTCGTGACCTCCCTGTAGCAGTCCGGCGAAAGCCTTCGGCCGCGAGCGAGCAACATGTATGCCATGTGCCGCTGGCGGCCGAAACCGCAACGCACTCCGCAGCCCGACAGGGATCGGGCTTGCCCACAGGCGATCCGTCGAAACGGCATCCCACACGGCGGCCGATGGTCTAGGATGACGACCTCGACGACGGGGACCATGAGACGATGAGCGCGCGCTTCTGGGGCGATCTGAAGACCACCGACTTCGTCGGGCTCAAGCCGGATAGCTCCGTCGCGGTGCTGCCGCTGGCGGCCATCGAGCAGCACGGCCCGCATCTGCCGGTCTCGGTCGACACGACGATCATGAACGCGATGCTGGCAGAGGCGATGCCGCTGGTGCCGGAGAGCCTCGACGTGCTCGTGCTGCCGACACAGGCGATCTGCAAGTCGAATGAACACCTGCACTCACCGGGAACGCTCACGCTCTCATGGGAGAGCGCGACGCAAGGCTGGATCGAGATCGGTGAAAGCGTCAAGCGGGCCGGCCTGCGCAAGCTGGTGATCGTGACCTCGCATGGCGGCAATATCGACCCGATGAAGGTCGTCGCCCGCGAGCTGCGCGTCCGCCACGGCATGATGGCGGTGACGACGGCCTGGCGCGCCTTCGGCCTGCCGCCCGGCGTCTTCGCCGATCTCGACGCCCATCATGGCATTCATGCCGGCGACATCGAGACCTCGCTGATGCTGCATTTCCGACCCGACCTCGTCGATATGAGCAAGGCTGCGGCCTTCAACCCGCTGACGGTCGAGATGGCGGCTGAAGGCTACAGATGGCTGCGCCCCACCGGCCTGCATGCGATGGCCTGGATGGCGCAGGACGTCCACCCGTCAGGTGCGGCGGGCGACGCCTCGCTCGCCACGGCCGCGAAGGGCAAGGCGACGGCGGCCCTGCAAGCGAAGGGCTTCGTCGAACTGCTGGCGGATGTGGCGCAGTTCCCGCTGGAGCGCCTGCACGAGGCCCGCTGACGCGGGCTTTCGGCCCGATTCTTCACGCCGGAGTGGCGCCTCGTTCACAAAATCGAACTGGTGGCCGGGTGCAAAGCCCGGCAGGCTCACGAGCTGTCACGGAACCCGACGACCATGCAGCTTCAGCTTCTCCGCAACGCCACGCTCAAGCTCCGCTATGGCGGCCTGACGATCCTCGTCGATCCGGATTTCAGCCCGCGGCACAGCCGGCGTTCCTTCACCGGGCGATCGCAGAATCCGATGGTCGAGCTGCCGGCTCCAATCGACGACATCCTGGCCGGCGTCGATCGCGTCATCGTCTCTCATCTCCACGCCGACCATTTCGACGAGGTCGCCAAGGCAAGCGTGCCCAAGCATCTGCCCATGATCTGCCAGCCCGGCAACGAGCAGGCCATCCGGGAGGCCGGCTTCGAATCGGTGACGCCGCTCGACTCCTTCCTCCAGTTCGGATCAATCGTGCTCAAGCGCCATCCCGCACAGCATGGAACCGGCGCCGTGGTCGAGACGATGGGGCCGGTGATGGGCTTCAGCCTGGAAGCGCCGGGCGAGCCGACGCTTTACTGGTGCGGCGACAGCGTGCTCTACCCGCCGCTGCGCGAAGCAATATCAGCCACCGTTCCGGACGTGATCGTGACGCATTCCTGTGGCGCGCTCTGGGACGGAACGCTGATCGTAATGGACGACGCGCAGACCGTCGAACTCTCCGAGGCCTGGCCAGGCGCCACCGTGATCGCGACGCATATGGAGGCGCTCGACCATGCCACCGTCAGCCGCGAGACGCTTCGGCAGGCGGCCGACGCGCATGGCATCGCGCCCGCGCGCCTGCTGATCCCGCTCGACGGCGAAACCCTCGAGCTGCCGGCTCGCGCCGCCGGCTAGGTTCGCGATCCGGTCTACTCCCCCGCCTTCATCTGCCGGGCGTAGATATCCTTGTACTGCTCGCGCAGCAGGTTCTTCTGGACCTTGCCCATAGTGTTGCGCGGCAGGTCGGCCACGACGAAGACCTGCTTGGGCTGCTTGAACTTGGCGAGGCGCTGTTCGAGCGCGGCCACGATGGAGGCTGCGGTGATCGTCGCGCCGGGCTTCACCACCACGACGGCGGTGACGCCCTCGCCGAAATCGGGATGCGGACAGCCGATAACGGCGCTCTCGACGACGCCGGGCATCTCGTCGATCTCGGTCTCGACCTCCTTGGGATAGACGTTGTAGCCGCCGGTGATGATCAGGTCCTTGCCGCGCCCGACAATGTGGACATAGCCGGCGCCATCTATCTTGCCGAGATCGCCGGTGATGAAGAAGCCGTCCGGCTTGAATTCGGCGGCGGTCTTCTCGGGGTTGCGCCAATAGCCCTTGAAGACGTTGGGTCCCTTGACCTCGATCATGCCGATCTCATCGGCTGCAAGCGGTTTGCCGTTCTCCGGATCGACGACGCGCGCCGTAACGCCCGGCAACGGGAAGCCGACCGTGCCCGCGACCCGCTCCCCTTCATAGGGGTTCGACGTGTTCATGTTGGTCTCGGTCATGCCGTAGCGTTCGAGAATGGCGTGGCCGGTGCGCTCGCGCCAGTCACGATGCGTGTCGGCGAGCAGCGGCGCCGAGCCCGAGACGAAGAGGCGCATGTGCTTTGTCGCCTCCTTCGTCAGCCTCGCATCCTGGAGCAAGCGGACATAGAAGGTCGGCACGCCCATCATGCAGGTCGCCTGCGGCAGGTACTTGAAGATCTGCTCCGGATCGAATTTCGGCAGCAGGATCATCGAGGCACCGGAGAACAGCACGCAGTTCGTGGCGACGAAGAGGCCGTGCGTGTGGAAGATCGGCAGCGCGTGCAGCAGCACGTCGTCCTTGGTGAAGCGCCAGTAATCGACCAACGCCAGCGCGTTGGAGGCGAGGTTGTCGTGGGAGAGCATCGCGCCCTTGGAGCGGCCGGTCGTGCCCGAGGTGTAGAGGATAGCGGCGAGATCGTCCGGGCCGCGCGCCACATCGGCAAAGCTCGTCGACGCAGCCAGAGCCTTGTCGGACAAGCTGCCGGCCGAAACCTCCGGAGAGCGCCAGACGCCGAGCGTTTCCAGCTTCGCGCCCGCCTTCTCGGCATAGGGCTTCAGGGCCTCCGCCTTCGACGGATCGCAGACGAAGACGGCGGGCTCGGCGTCACCAAGGAAATACTCGATCTCGGCAGGCGTATAGGCCGTGTTCAGCGGCAGGAAGATCGCGCCGGCACGGACCGCACCGAGATAGAGCATCAGCGCCTCGATCGACTTCTCGACCTGCACCGCGACGCGATCGCCAGGCTTTACCCCGAGCGCCACCAGCGCGTTGGCGAAGCGGGCGGAGACATCGACCATGTCGGCATAGGAATAGTGCCGGCCGTCATCGAGCAACGCGAAGCGCGCGTCGGGCGCAGGGATGCGCGCCCGGACGAGGTCGAACAGGTGGTTGCCCATGATTTCGGGTCCTTTCAGGCGTTTTTCGTAGAGCGTGAGATCAGGCTGCGGCCGGCCGCAGCAGCTTGCGCACGCCCGAGGACGCGACCACCGTGTTGCGGGTGGCGAAGGCCTCGTGGTTGGTCTCGATGTCGTCGAGGTCGTAGCGGTAGTTGACCATCACGCCATGCGACTCGCGCAGGCCCCGCGCCGACATGTTGCCGCCGACATTGATGCGTTCGAGCCTAGCGCCATTGCCGAGATGGAAACGGGCGACGGGATCGATCACGCGGCCGGAATTGGTGCGGGCGCGCAGCATGTACTGCGCCGTCATCTGGGCGAGCAGCTTGTCGCGGCGCGCCTTGGCCGGCTCGTCGAGCGAGATTGCCTCGACGGCGGGCCGGGCGAGTTCCGAGCGCTCCTCGTTGCTGAGGGCAAACTCGCCGGGATCGGCGACGATGCCCTCCAGCCAGCGCGCGAAACCCGGCACCGGCGAGAGCGTGACGAAGGTGTCGAGCCCCGGCAGTTCGCGCTTCAGATCCTCGGCGACCTGCTTGATCAGGAAGTTGCCGAAGGAAATGCCGCGCAGCCCCTCCTGGCAGTTCGAGATCGAATAGAACACCGCCGTCGTCGCCGACTGGGCCGGCAGCACCTCGCGCTCGCCGCTAAGCACCTCGCCGATGCTGCGCGGGATCTCGCCGGTCAGCGCGACCTCGACGAAGATCAGCGGCTCGTCGACGAGTTGCGGATGGAAAAAGGCAAAGCAGCGCCGATCGGCCGGTTCGAGCCGCCGACGCAGATCGTCCCAGCCCTGGATCTCGTGCACCGCCTCGTAGCGGATGATCTTCTCCAGCACATTGGCCGGGCTGCGCCAGTCGATGCGGCGCAGGACGAGGAAGCCGCGATTGAACCAGGAGCCGAAGAGGTGACGGAAATCGGCGTCGACGGCGATGAGGTCGCGATCACTCTCCATCGCCTCGAACAGCGCCTCGCGCATGCGCACCAGCACATGGGTGCCGCCGGGCGCAAGGTTGAGCCGGCGCAGGAGTTCCTGCCGGCGCGGCTCGGAGGCAAGATGCAGGGCTGAGATGGCGGCCGCACTCGGCTCCTTGCGATAAGCGTCGATCGCCTTGCCGAGCCTGTCATGGTCCGGCCCGAAGCGCTCCTGCAGCATGGCGAAGAAGGCCTGGCGGCCCGGCCGGTCGAGCCGCTCCCAGGCATCGAGAACGCCCTGGGCGAGCGCCATCCCCGAAGCCTCGCCGCGACCGGAAAGGAGGTCCTCGCAGAGGCGGTCGATCGGCCGGTTGCGCTGACCAATGAAGCGCTCGAACCCAATCAGGGCCCGGCCGCGGCCAGCCACATTGGTCAACAGATCGCCGAGAAACGCCATGTCCATCCGGCCCTCCAGGAGAGGCATCATGCCCTGCCCGACATCCTACACAAGTCAGGCCTTGGTCGCACGATGCCTCAGCGCAGCAGCGTCCAAGCCTTGATGAAGAAATCGGGCGCACCGAAATTGCCAGATTTGAGCGCAATCACCATCTCCTGCCCGTCCGCGACACGCGTCCAGGGCACGCCCGGATCGATTTCGGGGCCGATTTCGAGCATGCCGATGCCGAGCCCCTGCACGACCGCCCCGGAGGTCTCGCCGCCCGCGACCAGCAGCCGCGAGATGCCGCCCTTGGCGAGCAAGGCGGCCGTCTGCGCGAACGTGTGCTCGACGGCCTCGCCCGCCCTCTCGCGGCCGAGCTTGTCCTGAATCGCGGCGACCTCCTCGGGATCGTCGCTGGAATAAAGCAGGAAGGGCTTGTCCGGAGATTGCGCCAGCGCCCAGGTGGCGAGCTTTCCGGCATCCTGAGTGCCGGAGACGAGTTCCATCGGATCGACCTTGAGCGCCGGATAGCCCGCCTCGATCGCCGCTTTGATTTGCCCGCGCGTCGCGGTGGAGCAACTGCCGGAGATGATGCCGGCGCGTCCCTCGGGCGCGCTCAGGCTGGCGGCGATCTCGCGCTCCGGCAGAAGGCCCGCCTTGCGGAAATTCTGGGCTAAGCCCATCGCGATGCCCGAGCCGCCGGTCAGCAGGACGTGGTTGGCGACGGCCTCGCCCAGCACCATAAGGTCGGCATTGGTCAGCGCGTCGGTGACGACGTAGCGCACCCCCTGCCCTGTCAGTTCGGCGAAGCGCGCCTTGACCGCGTCAGCGCCGGCGAGAACGGTCGCATAGTCGACGAGCCCGACCGCGGCCTTCGTCTGGGCGCCCATCAGACGCATCAGGTTGGAATCCCGCATCGGTGTCAGCGGGTGATCCTTCATCGAGCTCTCGTGCAGCGGCACTGCACCGACGAAGAGATAGCCCTGATAGATCGAGCGGCCATTGGCCGGGAAGGCCGGGCAGACGATGGCCATCCCGGCGTCCAGCCGCTGCGCCAGCGCATCGGCGACGGGCCCGATATTGCCCTCGGCCGTCGAATCGAAGGTCGAGCAGTATTTGAACAGGATCTGCCTCGCGCCAGCGGCCAACAGCGCCTCGCAGGCGGAAAGCGAATCCGCCACCGCCTCGGTCACAGGGTTGGTGCGCGATTTCAGCGCGACGACCACGGCGTCCGCCTCCGGCAGCACCTGACCCGGACGCGGCGCGCCGATGACCTGGACCGTCCGCATGCCGCTGCGGTTCAGCATCAGGGCGACGTCGGTCGCGCCGGTCATGTCGTCGGCGATTACACCCAGCAGCATCCGCGCCTCCAATCCCGCGCCTCGTGCGAGCGCTTGTCCCTCTCGTCTTGTAGCCACAGGCCGCGGTCAAGGCGACAGGGGCAGGCGCATGGGCCTCCCCCGCACGTTGCCCAGCTGGCCGCCGACTTGCATGCAGATGCACGCCGCAAAGGCATGCAGGAAGACGTGGACGCCGGCGCGAAGCGCCATCGACGCCGGGCCGATTTTGCAGCAGGCTAGTACCAATCGGGACGATCCTGCGCGATCATCACCGCAATCGTAAAAGGGGACATTCGATGAAGCTGCTCACCGTCCTGGCCTCGGCCACGTTCCTGTCGCTGGCCGCGCTGCCCGCCCTCGCGCAGGCTCCCTCGACCCTGCGCATCGGCCTGCAGGAAGACCCGGACATGCTCGATCCACACAAGGCCCGCACCTTCGTCGGCCGCATCGTCTTCAAGGGGCTTTGCGACAAGCTGCTCGACATCACGCCCGACCTCAAGATCGTGCCGCGACTGGCGACGGAATGGTCGTTCTCAGGCGATGGCCTGACATTGACGATGAAGCTGCGCACCGACGCCAAATTCCACGATGGCGATGCGTTCAACGCCGAAGCGGCCAAGGCCAATATCGAGCGCGCCCGTACGCTGCCCGACTCGCTGCGCAAGTCGGAGCTCGCCTCGGTCGACAGCGTCGAGACGCCCGACGCCTCGACGCTCGTGCTGAAGCTGAAGCGCCCCGATGCGACGCTTCTGGCGCAGCTCACCGACCGGGCCGGCATGATGCTGGCGCCGAAGAGCCTTGCGGGCGACGTCGCCGCCAAGCCGGTCTGCTCGGGCCCCTATAAATTCGTCGAGCGGGTGCAGAACGACCGCATCGTGCTGGAGCGTTTCAAGGAGCATTGGGAGGCGCAGAACTACCATTTCGACCGCGTGCTCTACCGCTCGATCCCCGACACCACCGTGCGGCTCGCCAATCTGCGCGCCGGCGAGCTCGATATGATCGAGCGTCTGGCCGCAACGGACGTCAAATCCGCGCAGGCCGACAAAAGCCTCAAGGTCGAGCCGATGCCCAATCTCGGTTATCAGGGCATCACGGTAAACACCGCCAATGGCGAGGCCGCCAACCAGCCTATGGGCAAGGACAAGCGCGTGCGGCAGGCGCTCTCTCTGTCGATCGACCGCAAGGTGCTGACGCAGGTGGTATTCGACGGTCTCTACGCGCCGGTGGTGCAACCCTTCCCGCCTACCAGCCCCTATGTCAGCGCGGCCTTTCCGGTGCCGGCGCGTGACGTCGCCAAGGCCAAGGCACTGCTCAAGGAAGCCGGCCACGCCAAGGTTTCGGTCGAGGTGTTCATCACCAACAACCCCGTCCACGCCCAGATCGGCCAGGTGATCCAGGCGATGGCGCAGGAAGCCGGCATCGACGTCCAGATCAAGTCGACCGAATTCGCCAGCCAGTTGCGCGACCAGCAGCAGGGCAAGTTCCAGCTCAGCCGCGTCGGCTGGTCCGGCCGCATCGACCCGGACGGCAACCTGCACCAGTTCGTCACCAGCAAGGGCAATCAGAACGACGGCAAGTACTCGAACGCCGAGGTCGACCGCCTGCTCGATCTGGCGCGGACCATCTACGATCCGGCCGAGCGCAAGAAGCTCTACGACGCCGCGCAGGTCATCCTGCAGGACGAGCTGCCGCTGATCTATCTCTACAACGAGACCGTCTTCTTCGCGATGCGCTCCAACATCAGCGGCTTCGTGATCAGCCCCGACGGCATGATCCGGCTGGCGGGGATGAAGCGGTCTTGATGTATTGCTTGCTTGTTCGGAGTGATGCGCTTCCCGTCCCCCTTGTGGGGAAGGGAGAGGGATGGGCGGCGAGCGACCGGGCGAGAGTTGGCCAAAAAAAGCCGATGGCACTCGCCGCGCAGCCCAACCTCGAAGCCGATCTCCTCAGCTTTCCGCCCCCCACCCCTCTCCCCTCCCCACAAGGGGGCGGGGAATCGCGTCGAGCCGCATCATGCTCGCCCTGATCGGCCGACGGGCCCTCATCGCCTTGCCGACGCTGTTCCTGGTGTCGCTGTTCGTGTTCGCCCTGCAGCGCGCGCTGCCGGGCGATCCGTTCCTCGTCATCGCCGGCGAGGAGCGCGATCCCGAGGTGATCGCCCGCTTACGCGAGATCTACCGCATGGACGACCCCATCGTGGTGCAGTTCTTCGCCTGGCTCGGCCAGGTGGTGCAGGGCGATTTCGGCCGCTCGTTGCGCACGGGCGAGCCGGTGCTCGCTCTGATCCTGCAGAAACTCCCGGTGACGCTGCAGCTCGCCATCGCCTCGATCATTGTCGCCATCAGCATCGGCATCCCCGCCGGCATTATCGCCGCACGGCGCAAGGACACCGTGATCGACTATTCCGCGAGCGCATTGGCGCTGTCGGGCCTGTCGATCCCGAATTTCTGGCTCGGGATCATGCTAATTCTTGTGATCTCGGTCGAATTGAGATGGCTGCCGGCTTCCGGCTACGAGCCCTTCTTCAGCGACCCGAAGGGGGCGATCGAGCGGCTTATCATGCCGGCCTTCGTGCTGGGTTCGGGGCTTGCCGCCTTCCTGATGCGCCATACCCGCTCGGCCATGCTGGAGGTCCTGCGCTCGGACTATGTCCGCACCGCCCGCGCCAAGGGGCTCGACGAGGATGCGGTCGTCAATCGTCACGCGCTGCGCAACGCGCTGGTGCCGATCATCACGCTGTCGACGATTCTGTTCGGTGAGCTGCTCGGCGGCGCTGTGCTGACCGAGCAGATCTTCACGATCCCCGGCTTCGGCAAGCTGATCGTCGATGCCGTCTTCAACCGCGACTACGGCGTGGTGCAGGGCGTCGTGCTGTGCACTGCCATCGGCTTCATCCTGATGAACCTGCTGGCGGACGTGCTCTACATCCTCGTCAATCCGCGGCTGAGGGCGCAGTGATGGCGGCGACCGGAACCGAAGCCCTGACCGGGCTGGCCGAGCCGCGCTTCCGCCCGCGCCCCAGCGTGCTGGCGCGCCTGGCCCGCAACCGCTCGGCGCTGATCGGCGGCACGATCGTGCTCGCCTTCGTGCTGATGGCGGTGCTCGCGCCGATCCTGCCGCTGGCCGACCCGATCAAGTCGAACTTCCTTGCCATCCGCAAGCCGCCCTCCGAACTCTACTGGTTCGGCACGGACGAACTCGGGCGCGACCAGGTCTCGCGGCTGTTCTTCGGCGCGCAGGCCTCGCTGCTGGCGGGCATCATGTCGGTGCTGATCGCGCTCGCCATCGGCGTGCCGTTCGGGCTGCTCGCCGGCTGGTATGGCGGCTGGATCGATGCCGCGATCTCGCGCGTGACCGAGGCGATGCTGGCCTGCCCCTTCCTGATCCTGGCGATCGCGTTTGCAGCCGTGCTCGGCCCGTCGCTGACCAATGCGATGATCGCGATCGGGCTTTCGGCGGTGCCGATCTTCGTGCGGCTGGTGCGCGCCCAGGTCATGAGCGTCAAGGCCGAGGATTTCGTCGAGGGTGCGCGAGCGGTCGGCGCGCGCGATCTCAGGATCGTGCTCCGCCACATCCTGCCCAACATCCTGTCGCCGATCGTGGTGCAATCCACCCTGTTCATGGCGCAGGCCATCATTCTGGAAGCTTCGCTGTCCTTCCTCGGGCTCGGCCAGCAGCCGCCTGCTCCCTCATGGGGCCAGATGCTGAACGTCGCCAAGAACTTCATGGACCAGGCGCCCTGGATGTCGGTCGCACCCGGTGTCTGCATCTTCCTCGCCGTGCTGGGCTTCAACCTGCTCGGCGACGGGCTGCGCGACGTCCTCGATCCGAAGGAAGGTTGAGTTGCTCCCATCGCGCGCCGGTCATTCCGGACACAGCGCGACGAAGATGAGGAATCCGTCGTAAAGATCGATGGCCTCCGATGCATTCCGGGCCGGCGCTCCTCCACGGCTTGCCCGGATTGACGACCGTTCTCGTTTCCAGCTTTGCCGGCCCAAGGAATACCGCTTCATGTTCACGACCCGCCCGGAAATCCTCGGCACCTTCGGTGTCTGCACTTCGACGCATTGGCTCGCCACGGCGACAGGGATGGCCATGCTGGAGAAGGGCGGCAATGCCTTCGACGCCTGCGCTGCGGCAGCCTTCGTGCTGCAGGTTGTCGAGCCGCATCTCGTCGGCCCCGGCGGTGAGATGCCGGCCGTGTTCTATTCGGCCGAAACGAAGAAGGTCGAGGTCATCTGCGGACAGGGCAACGCGCCGCAGGCGGCGACGATCGGGGCGTTCAAGGCGCTCGGCCTCGATCTCGTGCCGGGCTCCGGCCTGCTCGCGGCCGTCGTGCCCGGCGCCTTCGGGGCCTGGATGACCCTGCTGCGCGACCATGGCCGCCTGCCGCTGCGCGAAATCCTCGAACCCGCGATCGGCTATTTCGAGAACGGCCATCCGATGCTGCCGCGCGTCTCGGACACGATCGCCGGGCTGACCGACCTCTTCACCAAGGAGTGGCCGACCTCCGGCGCGGTCTATCTCCCGGACGGGCAGGTTCCCAAGGCCAAGGCCCTGTTCCGGAACCAGGCCGCTGCCGACACCTACAAGCGAATCCTGAACGAGGCCGAGTCCGCCGGCGGCAGCCGCGAGAAGCAGATCCAGGCGGCCTACGACGCCTGGTACAAGGGCTTCGTCGCCGAGGCGATCGACACATTCTGCCGCACGACGGAAGTGATCGATTCCTCCGGCCGCCGTCACAAGGGCCTGCTCACCGCCGACGACATGGCGCGCTGGCAACCGACCTATGAGACGCCGGCGAGCGTGACCTATCACGGCTGGGAGGTCTTCAAGATCGGCCCCTGGGGTCAGGGCCCGGTGTTCCTGCAGACGCTGAAGATCCTCGAAGGCATCGACATCGCCGGCATGGGCCCCGACAGCGCCGCCTTCGTGCATCATGTCGCGGAAGCGATGAAGCTCGCCTTCGCCGATCGCGAGGCCTATTACGGCGATCCGGATTTCGTGAAGGTGCCGCTGGCGACGCTGCTCTCCGAGGATTATGCGCGCGGGCGCCGCAGCCTGATCGGCGACAAGGCCTCGCACGAATTGCGGCCCGGTATCATCCCCGGCTTCGAGGACCAGGTCGCGCGCGCCATGGCCGGCGTCCGCTATGCCGGCCATGCGGGCAAGAGCGACGCGACGGTCGGCGAGCCGACCACGGCCTCCATGGTCGCGGCCGGCCGGCGCGGCGACACCGTGCATATCGACGTCATCGACAAATGGGGCAACATGATCGCGGCGACGCCGTCGGGCGGCTGGTTCCAGTCCTCGCCGGTAATCCCGGCGCTCGGCTTCCCGCTGAACGCGCGGGCGCAGGCCTTCTTCCTTGAGGAAGGACTGCCCTCCTCGCTCGCTCCGTTCAAGCGCCCACGCACGACGCTGACGCCCTCGCTCGCCTTCGAGAACGGCGAGCCGCGCCTCGTCTTCGGCACGCCCGGTGGCGACCAACAGGAGCAATGGCAGCTCGGGCTGTTCCTGCGCCGCGTCCACCACGGCCTGAACCTGCAGGAGGCGATCGACCTGCCGCTGTTCCACACCCAGCATTTCCCCTCGACCTTCTATCCGCGCGAGGCCAATCCCGGGCATCTCGCCGTTGAGGAGAGCATCGGGGAGGCCGTGCTGGCCGATCTCGTCGCACGCGGCCACAAGCTCGAGCGCGCCCCGGCCTGGACGATCGGGCGCCTGACGGCAGCAGAGACAGGCGCCGACGGCCTCTTGCGCGCCGCCGCGACGCCGCGTCTGATGCAGGCCTATGCCGCCGGCCGCTGAGGATTGATCGCATGAGGAATCCGACCAGATGACTTGGTCCATCGTCGCCCGCGACGCCGCCACCGGCGCCTATGGCGTCGCCGTCTCGACCTGCGCCTTCGCGGTGGGCTCGCGCGTGCCCTATGGCGGCGGGCGCATCGGCGCGATCGCGACGCAGGCCTTCGTCAATCCGCTCTACGGCGTCGATGGTTTGCGCCTGCTTCAGGAAGGCCGCTCGGCCGTCGAGATCGTGGCGACGCTGATTGCGGCGGATGAAGGCCGGGCACACCGGCAGCTCCATGTCATCGACCGCGAGGGGCGGATCGCGGCCCATACCGGCGCGGCCTGCATCGAGTGGGCGGGGGCGGTCGATGGGCCGCAGGTCTCCGTCGCCGGCAATATGCTCGCCGGCCCGGAGGTGATCCAGCAGACGCTGAAGGCTTATATCGCGGCCTCCGCACTCGATTTCGACGAGCGGCTGCTGGTGGCGCTCGAAGCCGGCGAGAAGGCCGGCGGCGACAAGCGCGGCCGGCAATCCGCCGCGATCCGGATCTGGTCAGGCGAGCCGGTGCCGAGCTTCGACATCCGCGTCGACGACCATGCCGATCCGCTGGCGGAACTGCGCCGGCTCTGGCGCGTCGCGCATCAGCGCTATGTCCCGTTCCAGCAGGCCTCGCCATCGCGGGGCCGACCGGCAGGGATCACTGACCGGGAGGAACTGGACCGGCTTTGCAGCGACTATGCGGCCGCCTGGAACGCGCGCCACCCGGAGGTGTAACCAAACCAACGCGGCAACGCGGGAGGAAGCCATGGCCGAAAGCGATAATGACGTGCTGCTGCGCCGGATCGCGGCACTCGAAGCCAGGCTTGCCGCGCTGACGCAGATGATCTCCGCGAGCGGCGGCTCGCTCACCATCACCGCGCCTGCGGGGCTTAGCATTTCCTGCGGCGGGGCGATGTCGATCCAGACCGGCACCGCGTTGTCCATCGCATCGGGCACCAATGTCGCCGTCACCGCCGGAAGCCGGATCAAGCTGGCGGGCGGGCAGGAGATCGCGCTCGCCAGCCGTCAGTGCAATCTCTCGGCGACGGTTTCGATGACGCTGGACAGCGACAAGGCGCTCGCGATCGAAGCCGGCAGGGACATGACGGTCAAGGTCGCCAAGACGCTGACCGTGGAGGCCGCCGATGCCATGAAGCTGGACAGCGGTGACGCCGAGCTGACGCTGAAGAAGGACGGCACGGTCCTGCTGACGGGCCGCGACGTCACGATCGACGCGTCCGGCCGGCTGACCGCGAAATCGAGCCGCGACCTCGTGCTCAAGGGCTCGAAGATCAGCCAGAATTGAGGTTCACCTCGTTCCGGAGGACCCTTCGTTTTTGATTGAAACGCGGGTCATCCCGGACGAAGCGAAGCGGAGATCCGGAATCCATGCCGGAGCGCTGATCGGCGCCGCTCCGGCATGGGGCCCGGGTCAAGCCCGGGACGACACCGTGTTTCCGAGAACAATCAACGCGTTCCAGGCGCTGCCTCGCCGGGCTCAGCCGAGCTTGCCGCGCGCCGCGACCGGCAGTTCCCCGATCAGCTTGTCGCCGCGCACCGTCACCAGGCGGTCGACCATGTTGACGACGACGCAGACATGGTTGGGCACCACGCGGACGATCTCGCCGACGCCCGGCCTATCGTTGCTGGCGGACAGATCGAGGAATCCGTGCTCCTCGGCGAACCTCGCGATTTTCGCCGCCGGATATTCGAGGATGTAACCGTGGCCTTCGAGCCCGCCTGAATCGCTCGTCAGCGTCTTCGAGCCGGAATCGAGGATGCCGCGCTCGGGCCCCGCTCGGCTGACGACCGTGGCGTAGACGGTCAGCGCGCAATCGTCGAGCGTCGCCACGCCGGCCGCAACCTGCATGCGATCGTTGAAGATCGAGGTACCGGCGCGGTGCTCGGTGGCTCCCTTCAGCTTGCCGATGTTCGGGATGTTCGGGGAACCGCCGGTCGAGACGATGCCGGCTTCGAGCCCGGCGTCGCGCAGGCCCGCATTGGCCGTATCGAGGAAGGTCTGCGTGCGAGCCCAGCCATCCTCGGGCGGATACATCAGGAAGCCCGCGAACGTGAGCCCCTTCGAGGCCGCGATCAGCTTCGCCAGTTCGACGGCCTCGGCGGGCGTCTCGACGCCGGCGCGCTGGCGGCCGGTGTCGCATTCGACCACGACCTCCAGATCGCGCCCGGCGATCTCGGCCGCGTCGGGAAGGCCGGCGATGGTGACGGGGTTGTCGGCGGCCACGATCATCCTGACGCGGCGCTGGAGATGGCCGAGCCGGCCGAGCTTCTGCTCGCCGAGGATGTTGTAGCTGATCAGAATGTCGTCGATGCCGCCATCGGCCATCACCTCGGCCTCGCCGAGCTTCTGGCAGGTGATGCCGCGCGCGCCGGCCTCGATCTGGAGGCGGGCGAGTTCGGGCGACTTATGCGTCTTGATATGCGGGCGGTTGGCGACGCCGGCTGCATCGCAGACCGCCTGAAGGCGGGCGATGTTGGCCTCGACCTTGTCGAGATCGATGACGACGGCCGGCGTGCCGTAGATGCGGGCAATCTCTTCTTTCAACGCATCATGTGTAGCAGTCACGGCAGCACCTTGATGATCGCTTCGATCTCGACCGGCATGTTACCCGGCAGCGAGCCCATGCCGACGGCCGAACGGGCATGGCGGCCGTTCTCGCCGAGCACCGCGACGAGCAGGTCCGAGCAGCCATTGATGACCTTGGGCTGGTCGCCAAATTCAGGCACGCCGTTGACCATGCCGAGCAGCTTGATGACCTCGACCTTGTCGAGCGAGCCCGCCGCCTCCTTCATCGCCGCCAACAGACCGAGGCCGGTGTTCTTCGCGAACTCATAGGCCTGTTCGGTGGTGAACTCCTTGCCGACCTTGCCGTTCGGGATCGAGCCATCGGGATTGCGCGGCCCCTGCCCCGATAGGAAGACGAGATCGCCCGCCTTCTTGAAGCGGACATAGTTCGCCATCGGCGCGGCGAGCGTGGGCAGGGTCAGGCCCAGATCCTTGAGTTTCTGTTCGGCGCTCATCGCGATTCCTCCATTCGTCAGGCTTGCTTGGTTCAGGTTGGCTTGGTTTCGGTGCTGCTGGCGCCGAGGCCGAGATCACGCTCCATATAGCGGGCGGCATCGTCATAGCTCGCGAGCTTCGCGGCAAGGGCGGGGTCATGCAGTTCGTGAAAGCCCTGGCGTCGCCAGAAGCCGGACGAGCCGTCGATGGCGACCAGCGACAGGCGTGACAATCGCTCCCGCGCCGCGATCTCCGCCAATCCGGCGACGACCATGCCTCCCGCCCCGCTGCCTCGCGCCGCCGGCAGCAATGCGAGATCGTGGATGTAGAAGGAGCCCGGTTGCGCCGGCAGCCCACCCAGCAGGCTGTTCAGGGCCGGCGGAGCGGCACGATGCCAGGGATGGCCCACGACATAACCGCGCAGGCCGTCATCTCCCGGGAGCACGAGGCAACCGGCCGGGAACAGGCGCAGCCGCTCGGCGAAGACGGCTTCATCCTCCGGATAGTCCGGATGCACCACCGCCGCGGCCGCCAGCACGGCCGGCAGGTCGGCGGCGGTCATGGGACGCCAACTGGCCTTCAGCATCACGGCTCCCGGCATAGGCTGGCGGCTCGTCAAGGTGCTCGCGTCATCCCGGACGTAGCGAAGCGGAGCTCCGGGATCCATCATGGAGCTCGGGAGCCCTCCGATGGATCCCGGAGCTGCGCCGCTGCGCGGCTTGGCCGGGATGACGACGGTGTTTCAGAACCCATGCTCTCGCCGGATCAGGCCGCGACCTTCTTGAACTTGTTCGTCCGCTTCGGATGCCACCAGGCGCCCTTGAGCACGACGCCTTCGGAGACGATCTTCTTGTCGCCGGTCATGTGCTCGCCGGTGACGTCGGCATAGTCGAACTTGCCTTCCTTCACCGTCAAGATGGTGGCGTCGCCGAGCGAGCCGACCTTGAGCGAGCCGTATTCCGGGCGCTTCAGCGCCATCGCCGCGTTCACGGTCGAGGCCGCGATGACATTGTTCAGGCTCATGCCCATCAGCAGGAACTTCGACATCGTCGTGACCTGGTCATAGGCCGGGCCGTCGATGCAGAGCTTGTGGACGTCCGACGAGATCACATCGGGCTCGAAGCCATTGGCGAGCATGGCGCGCGTCGTCTTGAACGAGAACGAGCCCTTGCCATGGCCGATGTCGAAGATGACGCCGCGCTTGCGGGCGGCCTGGACCTCGGGCTTCACCGTGCCCTGCGCCGTGCAGGGCGCGTTCGGGAAGGGGCGGAAGGCGTGGGTGAGGACATCGCCCGGCCGCAGCATGTTCACCACCTCCTCATAGGACGGCGGCGGATGGTCGATATGGCACATCAGCGGCATGCCGACCTCGTTGGCGACCTGCAGCGCGATGTTGAGCGGCACGGTGCCGGAGTTGCCGGAGGCGTGCAAGCCGACGCGGACCTTGATGCCGACGATCAGGTCGCGGTTCTTGTCCGCGACCTCGACGGCGTCGATCGGGTTCATCATCCGCAGGTCGCCACTCTCGCCGACCATGACGCGGTGGTCGAAGCCGTAGATGCCGGCGTGGCTGACATGGAGATAGGCGAGGATGCGGGCCTGGCTCTTCTCGATGACGTGCTTGCGGAAGCCCGGCCAGTTGCCGGGGCCGGCCGAGCCGGTATCGACCGAGGTGGTCACGCCGGACGCCCGGCAGAACTCGTCGGCATCGATCCCGAGCGAGGTGCCGCCCCAGTAGACATGGGTGTGCAGATCGATCAGGCCGGGCGTGACGATGTAGCCGGAAACGTCGCGGATCTCCTTGGCGCCCTTCAGATCCTTGCCGAAGCCGGAGACCTTGCCGTCGGTGAAGGCGACGTCGAGCACGCCGTCATGGTTCTGCGAAGGGTCAATGACCCGGCCGCCCTTGAGGATGAGATCGTGGGTCATGTCGTACTTCCTTGGTAGCCAATCAGACAGGTGAGACAGCGCCCTTGCGCTCGACGATCAGGCCATAGGCCTGCGGCTCGCGGTGCCTGGCGAAGTTGAAGGTCGAGGCCTTGTAGCTCTTGCCGAGGTCCATGTCGCAGCGGGCGACCACCAGCTCGTCGCCCTCGGTCACGGCCTGCGCCACGACCTCGCCGGTCGGGGCGATGATGCAGGAGCCGCCGATCTGGTCGACGCCGGCCTCGGGGCCCGCCTTGGCGACGCCGACGACCCAGGTGGCGTTCTGATAGGCGCCGGCCTGCATCACGAGTTGGTTGTGGAAATTGCCGAGCCGGTCATGGTCGGGCGCCGGCGGGTTATGCTTGGGCGTATTGTAGCCGAGCACGATCAATTCGACATCCTGGAGGCCCATCGAGCGGTAGCTCTCGGGCCAGCGCCGGTCGTTGCAGATCATCATGCCGATATTGGCGTCCATCGTGCGCCAGACCGGCCAGCCGAGATTGCCGGTCTCGAAATAGCGCTTCTCCAGATTCTGGAACGGCGCCTCGGGACGATGCTCGGGATGACCCGGCAGATGGATCTTGCGGTACTTGCCGACGATAGAGCCGGACTTGTCGACGAGGATCGCGGTGTTAAAGCGGCGCTTGCGGCCATCCTCGTTGGCGAGTTCGCAGTAGCCGAGATGGAAGCCGACGCCGAGGCGCTTGCTCTCCTCGAACAGCGGCGCGGTCTCGTTGCCCGGCATCACGCTCTCGAAATGGCTGTCGATCTCGTCCTCGTCGTCGATCCACCAATGCGGGAAAAAAGCGGTCAGCGCGGCTTCCGGATAGACGACGAGATCGGCGCCATGGCTCTTGGCCTGGCGCATCAGTTCGATCATGCGGGCGACGGCGGACGCCCTGCTCTCGTCGCGCTGGATCGGGCCGAGCTGTGCAGCGGCAACGGTCAGAATTCGGCTCATGGTGTCAGTGCTTTCGCCCCATCGCTCTGGCCGAGCGGGAATACGGAAATGATGGCATCACGGCCGCGCATATTGCACCGGCCCGGGCGTGGCGGTAGCCTCCTGCCGCTGCCCGCCCATGCGGCTCGCACCCGCCGTATGGCGCTCGTGCGGCGGGGGGGAAAGCCATGACCACGTTCAACGTCGTCCGCTTCCGCATCAAGCCCGACCGGGAAGAAGCGTTTCTCGCGGCCCATCGCGACGGCAAGGCGCGATGGCCCGGACTGGTCGCCGGACATATCATCAAGACGGGCGAACGATCCTATTGCCTGATCGGCGAGTGGGCCGACGCCGCGGCTATCAAGGGCGCACGCGTCCAGATGATCGCTACGCTCGACAGCTTCCGCGACACGCTGGAGGATCTGGGCGGCGGTCTCGGCGTCACCGATGCCGTGTCCGGCGAGAAGGTGGTCGACCTCCTCGCCTGAACGGGCATTACACGGCCCGGTCACAGGCTCTTGGCCAGCCGCGGATCGAGGGAATCGCGCAGGCCGTCGCCGAGCAGGTTCACCGCGAGCACGGTGATCGAGAGGAAGATCGCCGGGAACAGGATGATGTGCGGCTTGACCTGCCAGAGCGCGCGGCCCTCCGCCATGATGTTCCCCCAGGACGGCGTCGCCGGCGGAATACCGGCGCCGATGAAGGACAGGATCGCCTCGATGATCATGGCGCTGGCGCAGATATAGGTCGCCTGCACGCTCATCGGTGCGAAGGTGTTGGGCAGGATGTGGCGCAGGATGATGCGCGGCGTGCGGGCGCCGTTAGCGATAGCCGCCTCGACATAGGGCTGCTCGCGCAGCGACAGCACGACGCCGCGCACGAGGCGGGCGACACGCGGAATCTCCGCGACGGTGATCGCGATGATGACGTTCTGAATCGAGCCGCGCGTCAGCGCCATCAAGGCGATGGCGAGCAGGATCGGCGGGATCGACATCATGCCGTCGATGATGCGCATGACGATGCCGTCGGCCCAGCGCACGAAACCGGCGAAGAGCCCGATGGAGAGGCCGATCACCGAGGACAGGATCGCGACGCTGAAGCCGACGACCAGGGAGACCCGCGCGCCGTAGACCACGCGGGAGTAGATGTCGCGGCCGAGCATGTCGGTGCCGAACCAGTACAGTTCGGAGGGCACTCGGGTGCGCCGGGAGGTGGCGATGGCGGTCGGGTCGACCGTCCAGAGCAGCGGCGCAAGGATGCCGATCAGCGCCATCAGCGCGAGCAGCGAACCGCCGATCAGCACGGAGGGATGGCGGCGCAGATAGCGCCGGAAGCGGAACCAGCGGCCCGGCAGCGGCGCGACGCCGGGCTCGGGCAACGTGGCCAGGGCGGAGGGCGCCGGGAGGGAGCTTTGCATCGTCAATAGCGTATCCTCGGATCGACGAGGGTGTAGGTCAGGTCGATGAGCAGGTTCACCAGCACGTAGACGAGGCTGAACATCAGCACGACGCCCTGGATCACCGGATAGTCGCGCCGCAGGATGGCATCGACGGTGAGCCGGCCAAGGCCGGGAATCGCGAAGACGCTCTCGGTGACGACCGCGCCGCCGATCAGGAGCGCGATGCCGATGCCGATGATCGTGACGATCGGCACGGCGGCGTTCTTGAGCGCATGGAGGAAGAGCACCTCGCGCTGGCCGACGCCCTTGGCCTGCGCCGTGCGGACATAGTCCTGCTGCAGCACTTCGAGCATCGTCGCCCGAGTGATGCGTGCGATCAGCGCGATATAGACCAGCCCCAGCGTCACCGCCGGCAGGATCAGGTTCTTGAACCAGGGCCAGAACCCCTGCGACAGCGGCGTGTAGCCCTGCACCGGCACCCAGTCGAGCTGGAGCGCGAAGACATAGGCCAGCAGGTAGCCGACGACGAAGACCGGCACCGAGAAGCCGAACACGGCGAAGGCCATGGCGCCGCGATCGATCCAGCTTCCGGCCTTCCAGGCGGCGATGACGCCCATCGGCACCGCGATGGTCACGGCGAAGATTAGCGTCAGCACCATCAAGGACAGGGTCGGCTCGATGCGCTGCGCGATGAGCTGCGTCACCGGCAGCGAGGTGAAGATCGAGGTGCCGAGATCGCCCTGCAACACGCGGAAGGACCATTCGGCGAAGCGCACGAGATAGGGCCTGTCGAGACCCAGGCTGGCGCGGATGCGCTCGACGTCCGCAGGCGAGGCCTGGTCGCCGGCGATGACCGCGGCCGGGTCGCCCGGCGCGATATAGAGAAGCGAGAAGACGAACAAGGCCACGAATGCCATCACTGGGATGGTCGTGATGATCCGTCTGACGATGAAGGCTAACATTGCGGCTTTCCAGCCCTTTTTCGTTCGATCCGGTGTCTGGCTGCGCCGGGCCCGTCGTCGGCCCGGCGAGGTGAAAGAGCGGGATCGCAGCACGTGACGCGCGCGACCCCGGGATTGTCATGGGGGCGACAACGCGCCCCCATTCCGAGATGTCAGGCCTTCGACACGCCCCAGAGGACCGGGAAAGGCCCACTGCTGACGCCCGTGAGGTTCTTCCGCCAGGCCTGGTAGCCGAGATAGAAGCCGGTCGGGCAATAGACGACGTTTGCGACCGCCGCCGTGTTGAGCCGCCCCATGACCGCTTTTTCCTCGGCGACGTCCTTGGCGTTGAACCAGTTCGCCACCTCGGTCTCGACCGCCGGCACGTCGGGCCAGCCGAACCAGGCCTTCTCGCCGTTGGCGCGCACGGCCGTATAGGAGGCGGGGTTCACGCAGTCGGCGCCGGCATGCCAGGTGTGGAACATGTTCCAGCCGCCCTGGCCGGGCGGGGTCTTCTGGGCGCGGCGGGCGCCGGTGGTGCCCCAGTCGGTCGCGACGAAATCGACCTTCAGGCCGATGCTCTTCAGCAGTTCGGCCGTGACGTCGCCCATCGACTTGGTAGCGGCCATGTCCTGCGCCACGACGCAGACCACGGGCTCGTCCTTGTAGCCCGACTCCGCCAGCAGCTTCTTGGCGGCGGCGAGGTTCTTCGCCTTCATCATCTCGCCGC
The DNA here is from genome assembly GCF_058801345.1 of Allobosea sp. GW822-FHT03F07. Lineage (NCBI taxonomy): Bacteria > Pseudomonadati > Pseudomonadota > Alphaproteobacteria > Hyphomicrobiales > Alloboseaceae > Allobosea > Allobosea sp. GW822-FHT03F07. Next base: position 395,418 of record NZ_JBXAND010000003.1, on the reverse strand, counting down.
CGACTTCCGTATAGAGCGGCGTGCCCGGCGTGAAGAATCCGCCCATCTCCTTCCAGAGCTTGTCGTCGTCGCCGACGATCGAGCGCATGTAGTCTTCCTGGTTCAGCGCCGTCATGACGGCCTGGCGAACCTTCAGATTGTTGAAGGGCGGGTGCAGGTGGTTCATGCGGAAGGCGCCGATATTGCCGAGCGGATCGCCGATATCGACGTTGATGTTGGCGTTCTTCTTGAGGATCGGCACGAGATCGGAGAGCGCGGTCTCCCACCAGTCGACTTCGCCGTTCTGGAGCGCGGCGGCAGCCGTCGCGGCATCGGGCATGATGACCCATTCGATGCGGTCGAACATCATCTTCTTGCCACCCGAGAGCCAGGAGGCGGGCTCGTCGCGCGGGACGTAGTCGGCGAACTTCTCGAACACCGCCTTGGCGCCCGGCACCCATTCGTTGCGCACGAACTTCATCGGGCCGGAGCCGATATATTCGGTGATCTGGGTGAAAGGATCGGTCTTGGCGATGCGCTCGGGCATGATGAACGTGCACGGCGAGTTGTTCTTGCCGAGCGCGAACAGCATCTTGGGATAGGGCTGCTTCAGCGACCATTTGAACGTCGTGTCGTCGACGGCGACGAGTTCGTTCTCGATTGCCTTGATCATCAGGCCCATCGGGTCGCGGGCCTGCCAGCGCTTGAGGCTCTGGACCACGTCCTTGGAGGTCACCGGCGCGCCGTCATGGAACTTGAGGCCGGGACGCAGCTTGAAGGTCCAGACCAGACCGTCGGCGGAAACCTCTTCGCTGCCGACCATCTGACGCTTCGGCTGGAAGTTCGAATCGATGCCGTAGAGCGTGTCCCAAACCAGAAGGGCCGCGTTGCGGACGACGTATTGCGTGCCCCAGATCGGGTCGAAATTGGCAAGGTTGGCCTGGGGCACGAAGCGCAGGGTCTTGGCCGCGGCCCCTTGCGCCAGGGCCGGCATGGCCAGACCGCCGGCCGCAGCAAGTGCGCCCGTTCCCGCGGCGGTCTTCAGAAATGTTCTGCGGTCCATCAATCTCTCCCCTGAAACGGTAACCTCTTGCGGGCGACCCTGGCGCGAGTTTGGGCAGAAAAATCTGCCGTGACAACTCGTCTGACGGGCTGCCCGAAGGCGCCGAGCCGCCTGCACGCATCGTGCCAAACGGAACCGGTTGAAAGTTTGCCGCTCGATTGGGGCTGCTGGGCCGGATTGGGGTGCAGAAAAAATTCGCGGGGTTGGAGAAGCGCGATTGGGTGGCAGCGCCGACGCCTACTCAATCAGCAGGCGTCGGCACGAGCGATCGTCAGAGCGTGCCGACCGGTGCATCGATCCGGGCGAAGGGCCTCGCCGCCTCGAAGGCCGACGCAGCGCGCAGCACCAGGGCGTCGCGGCCGAAGGCGCCAACGACCTGAAGGCCCGCCGGGAGGCCCGCGCTCGTCAGCCCGCAGGGCAGCGAGATCGCCGGAGCCTGCGTGATGTTGAACGGGTAGGTGAAGGGCGTCCAGCGCGTCCAGTCATCGCCATAGCCACCATGGGCCGGCGTGTTGGCGCCGACGGCAAAGGCCGGTAGCGGCAAGGTCGGCGTCAGCAGCAGATCGAAACGTGCATGAAATTGCGCCATCTTGTGCGCGAGCGCATTGCGCCGGTTCAGCAGCGCATCGACATAGGCGGCACCCGTGACGCGCTCGCCCTGTTCGGCCACGGCGACAAGGCCCGGATCCATGCGCGCCCGCTCGGCCGGGCCGGCATTGCGCAATGCGAGGGCGGCGCCTGCCGACCAGATCGCCATCAGCGTCTCGATCGGGTCCTCGAAGCTAGGGTCGACCTCCTCGACGCTCGCGCCGAGTTCGCGGAAGGCCATCGCGGCCGATTCGGTCAGCGCCGCGATCTCGGGATCGACCGGCACATTCCCGCCGAGCTTCGGCGACCAAGCGACGCGCAAGCCCTTCACGCCGCCCTTGAGCCCGTCGACATAGTCGGGCGGGCGCGTGATCATCGCGGTCATGTCGCGGTTGTCGGGCTGGCCGATCGCGTTCATGGCGAGCGCCGTGTCGGCGACGGTGCGGGTCAGCGGGCCGAGATGGGCGAGGAAGCCCATGGTCGAGACCGGCCAGGCCGGGACGCGGCCATAGGTCGGCTTCAGCCCGACGACGCCGGTGAAGGCGGCGGGGATGCGGACCGAACCGGCGCCATCGGTGCCGATATGGATGCAGCCGAGATTGAGCGCCGCGCAGGAGGCAGCGCCCGCCGAGGAGCCGCCGGGGCCGGTGGCGATGTCCCAAGGATTGCGGGTTATCCCCGAGAGCGGGGAATCGCCGACACCCTTCCAGCCATATTCCGGCATGGTGGTCTTGCCTAGGAAGACCGTGCCCGCCTCGCGCAGCCGGGCCGTCGCCGGCGCGTCTTCCGGGAACGGCGCATCCGACGCCACGGCCGAGCCCCGGCGCATCGGCCAGCCGGCGATGCCGATATTGTCCTTGATGGTGACGGGCACCCCGTCGAGGGGACCGAGCGGTTCGCCCTTCAGCCAGCGCGCCTGCGACTCCTCCGCCATGGCGAGGGTGATCTCGGCATCGCGGACCACGAAGGCGTTGATCTGCGGCTCGAAACGCTCGATCCGCTCGAGCACGTCCTGCGCGACCTCCACCGGCGAGAGCTCGCGGCTGGCGAAGAGAGGGCCGAGTTCGGCGGCCGAAAGCGATGCGATTGTCGTCATGGGTCAATCCTGTCTGCGTCGTCCGGGAACGCCTCGCCGTCATTGCGAGCGCAGCGAAGCAATCCAGGGGCCGTCGAGCGAACCTTCCTGGATTGCTTCGCTGCGCTCGCAATGACGATCCGACCTAGGCATTCGCGACGCGCCAGGCCGCGCTCAGCAGGACATTCGCACCCGCCGCCATGTCCTCGTCGGTGCTGAATTCGGCCGGGTTGTGCGAGAGACCGCCGATCGAGGGGATGAAGACCATCGCGGTCGGGCAGAGCCGCGACATCATCTGCGCGTCATGCCCTGCGCCGGAGATCATGCGGCGGATCGGCAGCCCGAGTTCGGCGGCGCTCTGCTCGACGCCCACGATCAGTTCCTCCGCGAAGGGCGTCGCCGGGAAACGGGCGAGATCGCGGAAGGCGATCTCGATGCCGTCGCGGGCCGAAAGCTCGGCGCAGAAGGTCCGGATCGCGGCCTCTGCCTCGGCCAGCGGCGCGTCCAGCGGGTTGCGCAGGTCCAGCGTCATTATGACCGTCTCTGGAACGACATTGACGTTGGCCGGCTGCACGCGGATGACGCCGCAATTGGCGAGCTGGCCCGGTATCGTCTTCGTCAGTTCGTTGGCGAAGATGTTGATGCGCGCAGCCGCCAGCCCCGGATCCTTGCGATAGAGCATCGGCGTCGTGCCGGCATGGCTCGGCCGACCCTTGAGCGTCAGCTCAAGCCAGCAGATGCCCTGGATGCCGGTGACGGCCCCAAGCCCGCCGCCTTCGCTCTCCAGCACCGGCCCCTGCTCGATATGCATTTCGAGATAGGCATGCGCGGGCAGGAAGCCCGGCTGTTCGGGCCCTTCATAGCCGATGCGCTTCAATTCCGTGCCGAGCACCGCGCCGTCGGCGTCCAGCTCGGCATGGGCCGCCGCGACGCTCATCCCGCCGGCCCAGACATAGGAGCCGAGCATGTCGGGGTGGAAGCGTGCGCCCTCCTCGTTGGTGAAGGCGATCACGGCCATGTCGCGCTTCGGCGTCAGTCCGGCGTCGCGCAGCGTCGCCAGCACCTCGACGCCGGCGACGACGCCGAGCGCGCCATCGAAGCGGCCGCCGGTGCCGACGGTGTCGATATGGGAGCCCATGATGACAGCGGGCCCATCCTCCCGGCCCTTGAGGATGCCCACGATGTTGCCGATCGCGTCGATCTTCACCTCGAGGCCGAGCGCATTCATCTCGCCGACCAGCCAGTCACGGCCCTGCCTGTCCTCATCGCTCAGGGCGAGACGGCGGCAGCCGCCTTCCGGCGTCGCGCCGATGGCGGAGAGTGCCGTGAGCCGCGACACCAGCCTGGCGCCGTCGATCCTCAGATTGCTGCTCATCCGTCATCTCCATGGCAAGGCTCGTCAGGGCCGGCGCGCACGCATTATGCAGGCCGCCGGCCCCGTCAGACATCCCTCCATAGTCGGGCCGCCCTGCGCCTGTCGATGCCTGCACGGTCAACGGGCGACCAGCTTCGGCGTTTAGCGAACCGGTTGGTTCATGCTAAAATTGCACGAATGAAAATCTACGGACCGGCAGCGACGGGCGCCCAGCGACCCGGAGTTCGAACAGCGGAGGGCGCCATGACCGACGCGGACATCGAACTGGTCAGGGAGAGCTTCGCGCATCTCCATCGGCGCAAGGGCGAGACCGCCCAGCTCTTCTATGCACGGCTGTTCGAGATCGATCCCGAGGTCAGGCCGCTGTTCAAGGGCGACGTCGCTGCCCAGGGCGTCAAGCTGATGGAGACGCTGACGGTCGCCATCGCGACGCTGCGCGATCCCGGCGGCCTCACCGCCTTGCTGAACAAGCTCGGCCGGGGGCATCGCGGCTACGGCGTCGAGGAGCGGCATTACGACAGTGTCGGCGCCGCCCTGATCTGGACGCTGCAGACATCGCTGGGGCCCGCCTTCACGCCTGAGGTCGAACGTGCCTGGACATCGCTCTATGGCGAAATCGCCGGCACGATGATCGCGGCGGGCCGCAGCGCCTGAGCGGGGGCCCGCCGCGCTTTCTCAGAACTCCTCCCAGCCGGTGTCGTCATGTCCATTGGCGACCTTTTTGGCGGGGGTGCGGGGCAAGGGCGCCTTGGCTTGAACGAAGGCAGCCTCCGCGATCTGGCGCAGGCGGGCGGGCTCGGTCGCCGGCGGCGCGGCGCGGACCGGAGCCGGTGCCGGGGCATGCGCCGGTGCGGGTGGACGGTAGGCCAGAACGGTGCCGCCCGCGTCATGCCCGGTGCGGAAGGTCGCGACGAGATCGTTGAGCTGGCCGATGCGCCCGGTGAGCGAGCCGGCCGAGGCGGCGCTCTGCTCGGCGAGCGCGGCATTGGCCTGCGTCATCTCGTCGAGATGGGCGACGGCCTGGCTCATCTCGTCGATGCCGCTGGCCTGCTCGCCCGAGGCCGCCGAGATCTCGGCGATGGTCGCCGCGACCTTCTGCGAGGCGCTGAGGATCTGGCTCAGCTGCTCGCCGGCCTGGCGGACGAGCTTCACCCCCTCGCCGACCTCGCTGTTCGAGGAGGAGATCAGCGCTGAGATGTCCTTGGCCGCCTCGCTCGAACGCTGGGCGAGGGTGCGCACCTCCGAGGCGACGACGGCGAAGCCCTTGCCGGCGTCGCCGGCGCGCGCCGCCTCGACCGCGGCGTTGAGCGCCAGCAGGTTGGTCTGGAAGGCGATGTCGTCGATGACGCGGATGATGTCGGAGATCTTGGTCGAGGCGGTCTCGATCCGCGCCATGGCGTCGACCGCCTGGCCGGCGATGGCGCCGCCCGACTGCGCCGCCTGCATCGCCTCGTCGGCGACGGAGGCCGCCTGGCGCGAGGCCTGGGCGGTGGCCTTCACGGAAGCCGCGAGCTGTTCGGTCGTGGCGGCGGTCTCCTCGAGCGAAGAGGCCTGCTCCTCGGTGCGCTTCGACAGGTCGTCGGCGCCCATGTTGATCTCGCGGGCCGCCAGCCCGACATCCGCCGTCGTCGTCTGGATCGTCTTCACCGTCGACGACAGGCGATCCACTGTCGCGTTGAAATCGTCGCGCAGCTTGGCGTAGTCGGCCGGCAGATCGATATCGATCCGGTGGGTCAGGTTGCCGTGCGACAGCTCCGCCAGACCAGCCGCGAGCGCGCTGACGACCTTCTCCAACTCCTGCGCCTGCTGGAGCCGCTGCTGGGCAGAGAGCTGGCGCTGCTCCTCGGTCGAGCGGCGCGTTTCATCCATCAGGCTGGCCTGGGACGCCGCCTCGACTTCGAGCCGCTCCTTCTCGATCGCGGCGTTGCGCAGCACGTTGACGGCTCCCGCCATGTCGGCGAATTCGCCGCTGCGGAAGGTCGGGACGACGGAAGCGAGATCGCCGGCGGCCAGGCGCTCCATCGCCCCCTTGAGGCTGGCGAGAGGCTTCATCATCCGGCGCACGAGCAGGAAGAGCGCCACGCCGGCGACGACGGCAATCACCAGACCAGCGATGACGTTGCGGGTGATCATCTCGCTGATGACCGCCAGGAAATCCTGCTGCTTGATGCCAACATAAAGGACGCCGATGACGCTGTTGTCGGATTTCTGGATGATCGGCTCGTAGATCGTGAAATAGGGCGTGCCGAGAATGTCGGCGGCGCCGGAATAGGTGGCGCGCTGCTTGAAGACGGCGTCATAGGCCGCGCCGGGCGCGAGCTTCGTGCCGATGGCGCGTGAACCGTCGGGTTTTTGCACGTTGGTCGCGACCCGTACGTCGCCCATGAAGACCGTCGCCGTGCTGCCCGCCAGCGTCTTGACCTTGTCTACCGCAGCGAAATTGCCGTTCACCAGTTCGTTACCGAAGAACAGCTTGTCGCCCTCGAGCCTGGGCTCGCCCTTCGTCGCGAGCAGATCGCGCAGCAGGTTGATGTTGACCGAGAGGCTGGCCTGGGCTCGCTCCCGCATCGCCTTTTCGGCGGCCTGCAGAGAGACCAGAACGGATGCGGCGACCGCGATGCCGACGAAAAAGACACCAACCATGGCGAGGCGGGTGGCGATCGGGAGGCGAATGGTCAACAGTTTCTTCATGGGGACCCATTCCGGAAGGGGCGCCCGTGCAGTCATCGAGGTCTCTTACAAGACCTTCGAAGATGTACAACCGACGCCCGGGTTTTGTGATTTATAGGTAGGCAGCGCTCCTCAAAGAGGCGCGAATATAGGCACCGACAAGTCTGATCTGTTCGTGCCTCGTCGCCGAAATTCGTGATCGAACGGCTGCGACAGCCACTCAGACTCAGATTAGACTTAATCAAAGGCGTGAAGAATGATTTAACCTTGGGGAGCCTTGCTCGGGCCGTCTGCCGGCATTCCCGATATACCCGGCGGCACCGGCGCCTGTTGCCCATCCGCCACAACGGCTGACCGCCACATTTTCGCCATATCGCGCTCACCCCACGGCCATGACCGACGCCTTGAACGGTTCGTGCGGCGTTTTGCGATGGAACGCCGCCGCTTCTCCGCCGTTGATGATCCGCGCCCGCAAGACCAATACAGCAGAGCCAAACTTCATGCCCGCCGACACGACCGCCGACCGCCTGTCCCCTACCCTGTCCAAGCACCTTCTGAAGCGTCTCTCGGCTCTGCTGATGCCACTGCTTCTGGCGGCCTGCGTGTCAGGACCGCAGCAGCCCTACGAGATGGCGCATGCGCCCCGCTCCAATGTCAGCGCGGAGTACCTCGCGATGTATGGCGAGCGCCCGGACGAGCAGTTCCCGCTGCCGGCGACGGACATCTCGGAGGTCGACCCGCGCTTCCTGCGCCGCGAAGTTGCCTACCCGACGCGCGAGCAGCCCGGCACGATCGTGGTCGATACCGACAACAAGTATCTCTATCTCGTGCGCGAGAATGGCCGGGCGATCCGCTACGGCATCGGCGTGGGCAAGCAGGGGATGTCCTGGCGCGGTCGCGCCAAGGTCGGCCGCAAGGCGGCGTGGCCGCGCTGGACACCGACGGCCGCGATGATCGCGCGCGACCCCGGGAAGAACGGCCCATGGGCCGGCGGCATGCAGGCCGGCCTCGAAAACCCGCTCGGCGCGCGCGCGCTCTATCTCTACCAGGGCGACCGCGACACGATGTACCGCATCCACGGCACGACGGAGCCCTGGTCGATCGGTGAATCGGTCTCGAGCGGCTGCATCCGCATGTTCAACCAGGACGTGATCGACCTCCATAGCCGCGTCCCGACCGGCACGACGGTGGTCGTGCTGAACCGCGGGCAGCTGCTCGCGCCGGAGCCCGGCGAGAGCTTCGACGAGTTCACCTCCGAAGGCAGCATCTGACGAAGCCGCAGAGCGCGTCACGAGCCTGACAACTGCACCCTTCACCAAGCCTGGGTGCAGTGCGATCCGATCTGTTGTGCAGGTGCAGCAATTTGGTGTAGGCGGGTAGTGCTGGCCGCGCCCGCCACCCTCTTGCCACCCGTGGCAGGGATCGCGCCCAGCGAGTCGGGAGAGGCGAGCCTATGCGCGTGACGATGATCGGTTCAGGCTATGTCGGCCTTGTATCGGGTGCCTGTTTCGCCGATTTCGGCCATATCGTGACTTGCGTCGATACCGACGCTTCCAAGATCGACGCGCTGAACCGCGGCGAAATCCCTATCTTCGAGCCGGGCCTCGACGACCTCGTCGCCAAGAACGTTCGCGAAGGCCGCCTGAGCTTCACCACGGAACTGGCAGGGCCTGTCCGCAGCGCCGATGCCGTGTTCATCGCGGTCGGCACGCCGACACGGCGCGGCGACGGCCATGCCGACCTTTCCTACGTCTATCAGGCCGCTCGGGACGTCGTCGCCGAGATCGACGGCTTCACCGTGATCGTGACCAAGTCGACCGTACCGGTGGGCACCGGCGACGAGGTCGAACGCATCATGCGCGAAACCCGGCCCGATGCCGATTTCGCTGTCGTTTCGAACCCCGAATTCCTGCGCGAAGGCGCCGCCATCGGCGATTTCAAGCGCCCCGACCGTATCGTCATCGGCACCGATGACGAGCGTGCCCGCAAAGCCATGGAAGAGCTTTACCGTCCGCTCTACCTCAATGCCGCGCCGCTGCTGTTCACCCAGCGCCGGACCTCCGAGGTCATCAAATACGCCGCCAACGCCTATCTCGCGACCAAGATCACCTTCATCAACGAGATGGCCGATCTCTGCGAGGCGGTCGGCGCCAATGTCCAGGAAGTGGCGCGCGGCATCGGCCTCGACAACCGGATCGGGGCTAAGTTCCTGCATGCGGGCCCCGGCTTCGGCGGCTCATGCTTCCCGAAGGATACGCTGGCGCTGATGAAGACGGCGCAGGATCTCGGCAGCCCCTTGCGGATCGTCGAGACGGTCGTCGCCGTCAACGACCAGCGCAAGCGTGCCATGGCGCGCAAGGTCATCGCCGCCTGCGGCGGCGGCGTGCGCGGCAAGCGGATCGCCGTGCTCGGGCTCGCCTTCAAGCCCAACACCGACGACATGCGCGAGGCGCCTTCGCTCGCGATCATCGCCGCGCTGCAAGATGGCGGCGCCGAGATCGTCGCCTACGATCCCGAAAGCATGGAGCCGGCCAAGGCGCTGCTCAGCGGCGTCAGCTTCGCCGCCGATCCCTATTCCTGCATCGACGGGGCCGATGCGCTGGTGATCGTGACGGAGTGGGACGCGTTCCGCGCGCTCGACCTCGACCGAATCAAGAGCAGCCTGCGCGCGCCTGTCGTCGTCGATCTCCGCAACATCTACCGCTCGGACGACATGCGCCGCCGCGGCTTCACCTACAGCAATGTCGGCAATGCCTGATTCCGTGGCGTGACCCATCGTCACGAGCCGTCGCCAGCGCCTTGATACCGTCACATGCAGGCACCACCTCTTGAGCGGCGATGCATCCGCGCCGCCCGAATGAGAGGAGATGACGATGACGCCGCAAGAACGCGACGTGATCGCCGGGATTTTCGACCGCCTGAAGCAGGCGGCCAACCAGCCCCGCGACCCCGAGGCTGAGACTTACATCGCACAGCGCCTGCGCGAGCAACCCTATGCGCCCTACGCCATGGCGCAGGCGGTCTATGTCCAGGAAACCGCGCTGACCAACCTGCAGGCGCAGGTCGAGGATCTGCAGGCGCAACTGCGCGAACTGCAGAGCCGTCCGGCCGAGGCCCCGGCTCAGTCCGGCGGCTTCCTGTCGGGCATCTTCGGCGGCGGCGCCCAGCCTGCCGCGCGTGCCGGTTCGGTGCCGTCCTTCCCGCAGCGCTCTCAGGAGACGCCCTCCTCGGCCTGGACACGGCAGCAGCCCGGTGCGATGGCGGCTCCGGCCGCCCCGCAGCCAGGCCCCGGCGCGCCGCAGCCCGGCCCCTGGTCCAACCAGGCGGCGCAGGCTCCCGGACGCGGCGGCGGCTTCATGGCGAGCGCGCTGACGACGGCGGCCGGCGTCGCCGGCGGCATGATGCTCGGCAACGTGCTGACCAATGCCTTCGGCGGCGGCTCGGCCAAGGCCGCTGAGGCCAAGCCGGCGGAAGCGGGCGCGAGCACGCCGGCGCAGGACGCGTCGGCGAACACCAACCAGGCCGGCTACAACGACGGCTCGTCGAACGAGGCCAATTATCAGCAGGCCGCCCATGAGGAGCCCGTCGATGCAGGCTACGACGACGGCTCCAGCATGTTCGACGGCGGCGACGACGACGATAGCTGGACCTGAACGGCGCGGCCTTTCGGTCTGCTGTCCGAAATGAAGAACCCGCCCGGCGCGAGCCGGGCGGGTTCTCTCGTCAGGGTCTCAAGCCGCGCGATCTCAGATCACCAGCACCTTCGCGCCGACGCGCACGCGCTGGTACAGATCGGTGACGTCATCATTGGTCATGCGGATGCAGCCAGAGGATACGGCCTGACCGATCGTATGCGGCTCGTTGGTGCCGTGGATGCGGTAGAGCGATGAGCCGAGATAGAGGGCGCGCGCACCCATCGGGTTCTCCGGACCGCCCGGCATGAAGCGCGGCAGGTCGGGCCGGCGTTTCAGCATCTCGGGCGGCGGCGTCCAGTTCGGCCATTCGGCCTTGCGGCTGACGCTCTTCATGCCGGCCCAGGAAAAGCCGGGGCGGCCGACGCCGATGCCGTAGCGCAGGGCGCGGCCGCCCGGCTGGACCAGAAAGAGGAAACGCTGCGGCGTGTCGATGATGATCGTGCCGGGCTTCTGGGGGCCGTCATAGGCGACCTCCTGCTTATGGAAACGGGGATCGATCACCCGCTCGATCGGCCGTTCCATCTCGATCGGCTGGCCCAGCGCTGCGACGCGCCGACCCGCCCTCTGCCCCGCCGCCTGCTCGAAGGGGTCTGTCTCGTAACCGGCCTGCGGCCGGACGTTGCGGCCATAGGCGGAGTAGCCGCCCGGCCGGTTGTAGACGGCCGCGCCCCGGCCCTGCGGACCCGGATCGCGGCCGGTCATCAGCATCTCGATGAAACCGCCGCCGTAGTTGCGGCGCGCCGTAGAGGCCGTCGCCATCGGATCGACCTGAGCGGGATAGGCATAGCTCTGGGCGAGCGCCGCTCCGGGCACGGCAGCCGCTCCCGACAGCACGAGCAACGAAACCAGGAGGACTGGACGCATGACGCAACTCTCTCGACATCAACTGCGGAAAGCCTGAGGGGGCGTCTTAAAAGGAATGGTGAATTGTTGACTCTGGCCGGACTTCAGAGCCGTCAAACCAGCGAAATCAACGAATTAACCTTATCGTCGTGGAAAAAGACAAGGTGAAGGAAGCGTTGCGCAAGCAAAAGCTCCTGTCCCGCCATCGCCCGCCTGATCAGGACTGTCGGCTGCGCCGCGTTGCCCACCAGAGCAGCAGCAGGGTGCGCCAGCGCGCGACATCGCAGGCGAGGATGACGGCGCCATAGACAAGAGCCCCAAGGACGAGCTGCAAGACGAGTTCCGGCATGGCGGCGAAACGGTCTCGCAGCGGCCAGATCGCAGCCGCCATAGCCGCCACGGCGAGCAGAACCGCGCCGCAGTCGCGCCATGGCGGTAACACCGGCAGCAGTCGCAGCGCCGCCACCGCAGTGATGACGAGCACGGCCAGGAAGGCCGCCGTCTGCGCCGCGGCATAGAAGATGGGGGACGACGACGCGAACACCACGACGATGGCGACGTTGGCGCCAAGTCCGATGATCGCCGCGAGCGTTGCGACAAGGGTGCGCTTCTCGATCAGGAAGGCCGGATAGAGACCCGCCTGAAAGATCGCGATCGCGACGAAGCCCGGCAGCAGCGGCGCCATATAGGTCGAGAAGCGGCCCTGGAAACTCGGCGGCACCAGCAGGCGGTCGAAGGCCGGTAGCGCCAGTGCGAAACCGATGACGGCCGGCAGCGCCACGGCGAGCACGATGACGATGTTGGCCGCGATCCGTTTCTGCGCCGCACGCCGTCCCCGCGTCTCGTCGAGGCGGATCACCTGGCGTAGCAGCACGATCTCGAGCGCCGCACCGAGCGTCCCGAACAGACGCAGGCCCATGTCGGAGGCCAGAGAGAAGTAGCCAGCCTCGGCAAAGCCATGCCCACCGGCCAGCAGCGAGCGGTTGAGCAGGGGAATCAGGGAATAGATCGCGTTGCCGGCGACGATGGGCAGGGCATATTTCGCGAAGGTCCAGGCCACATCGCGGCGCGCCATCGCGACGGAAAGCGGCGCATCGGCCAGGGTGCGGCGCACCGAGACGAGCGCCACAACCGCGCTAAGAAGTCCGCCCAGCAGCACGACAGTCGGATTACCCGTCAACCAGGCGCCACCGACCATCAGGATCAGTGCCAGCACGTTCTTGACGATCACCAGCCGGGCATAGGCGGCATCGAGGAAGCGCGCCCGTGCGATCGCACCGTGGTAGTCGAAAAGGCCGGCGCCGATGCCTGCCAGAACGGACGCGGCGAGCATCGTCGCGGGCATGCGGAAATCTACGCCCGCGACGATCGCCGCCAGCAGGAGAGCGCACAGGGCCATGCTGACGCCGGCGACGAGGAGATCGAGCGTCGAGCGGATCTCGGGCTGCGTCTCGCGCGCACTCAACGAATAGAAGCGCACCGTCGAGAGCCTGATCCAGTCGAGCATCGCGGTGTTGACGAGGACGATGATGGCCGCGCCGATGGCATAGCGGCCGAACTCCGCCGGGCCGAGGAAAAACGCGATCAGCAGGCCGAGGACGAAGTTCAGCCCGGCATTGACGACGAAGGGCAGCAGGACCGTCATCTCGTCTCTGTCATGTCGTACGAAGCATGGCGCCGATGCGGCGGGTGGCTATATGCGACTCAGGCGCGCGGTGTGAACCTGCCGCCACCATGGCCTAGTCGGCCCTCCGGCGTTTTCCAAGGGGAACCACCTGCGCTGTGCCTGGCGCCGCGCTGCGCAGGGCGGAACCGGCGGTCGATGCTGCACTTGCTCTGCTGCGTTGACCGCATGGGCAGATCGCGGCCTGGCCCTATCGCGCGGCCGGGATTGGCCCTAATCGATCGGCCATGACCAGCCCACAGCTTCCGCTCCGCCCGGCCCGCGACAACGACTCGGAACCGCTCGCGACCCTGATCGCGGCGAGTTTCGCCGAATATCCGAACTGCCATTTCGTCTGGGACGAGTTCCCGGAGTTGCGGAAGCCTGCGAGTGCGTTCACCGCGAAGGGAGGGCGGCTCTGGGTCGCGGATGCGCCGAATGGCGGCATCGCCGGTTCGCTCGGCGTCGCGCCTGTCATTGGCCAGAACGCGGTCGAGATCACCAAGGTCTATGCCGACCCGGCCTTTCGCGGGACCGGGCTGGCACAGGCGCTCTTCGCGAAAGCCGTCGCCTTCGCGCAGGCAGGCGGCTTCGCCGAGATGATGCTCTGGTCGGATACGCGCTTCGCCCGCGGCCATCGCTTCTACGAGAAGCTCGGCTTCCGGCGCTGGCCGGGCGAGCGCTACCTCGCGGACGTCTCCGCGACCTGGGAATATCACTTCCGCCTGAACCTGCCGCCGCGAGGATGACCATCGGCCCGGCCTTCCGCGCGGTGCTCGGCATCGCGCTGCTCACCGCCATGGATGCGGTGGTGAAGGCGCAGATGCAGGCGCATCCCTTCATCGTCACGCTCTTCATGCGCTTCGCCATGGGCGGGCTCTGCGCGCTCGTCGTGCTCGCCTTCGTGCGCCCGCCGGCACCGACGCGCGCCAGCCTGATCGGCAATGCCATCCGGGTTCCGGTGGTGGTGCTGACGGCCGGCAGCTTCTTCTATTCGTTGTCGGTCCTGCCGCTGGCGGAGGCGCTGACGCTCGCCTTCCTCGCGCCGGTTTTCGTCGCGCTGCTCGGCGGCATCCTGCTCAAGGAGCGGATGGACGGGCGCATCTTCCAGGCGCTCGCTTTCGGCGTCGCCGGCATGCTGGTGATGGTCTGGCCGCGCCTGCAGGGCCATGTCAGCGGAGCCGGCCTCGGCGTCGCCGCCGCGCTGTTCTCGGCGGTCGCCTATGCCTTCAACCTGATCCTGCTGCGGCGGATCGCGATGAAAGAGCATCCGGCGATCATCGTCGTCTTCCAGAATTGCGGACCAGCGCTGCTGCTCGCCATCCCCGCCGCGCTGAGCTTCGTGCCGATGACGGCGAAGGACCTAATGGTCTATCTCGCGGCGGGCGCGCTCGGCGTCGCCGGGCACCTGACGCTGACCTCGGCCTTCGCCCGCGCAGAGGCCTCGCGGCTCGCCCCGCTGGAATACACCGCGCTGATCTGGGCGAGCCTGCTCGGCTATTTCGTCTTCGAGGAGGTGCCGCTGATCACTACCTATGCCGGTGCGGTGCTGATCGTCGCGGGGGCGATCGCGATCAGCCGGCGTTAGCCTGCCGCCTTCACCGGGAAGATCATGCAGGTCTCGGTGCCATGCGCGAGCAGCTTGCCGCGCTCGTCGACGAGGCGGCCCTCGCTGGTCGCCACAGTGCCGCCGCGATGGATCAGCTTGCCCTCGCAGCGCACCGTGCCGCTGCCCGGCATGACCGGGCGGACATAGTTCACCTTCATCTCCAGCGTGGTGTAGCCCTCGCCGGCTTTCAGCGTCGCATGGGTCGCGCAGGCCATGGCGGAATCGAGGATCGTCGCGGTCCAGCCGCCATGGATCGTCCCGAGCGGGTTGAAGAAGCGCGCCGAGGGGCGGCCGACGAAGACCACCCTGCCCTCCTCGACCTCGACGAGGTCGAAATCCATCGCATCAGCGAACGGCGGGCCGGGATGTTGGCCCTCGATCATCCCGCGCAGGAAATCGAGACCGCTGCCGGCCAACAGCGTTTCCCGCGTGACCACTCCGACTTCGCGCGCCATCTCTCCTCCACTTCACTCGATGTGTAGATACACGATAAGAGGCAGGCGGAGGAGCGGTCAAGCCGGTGTCATGATGTCCCGCGGGCGACCCGACGCAGCGCCTTCAGCCGGTCGCGCGTCTCGGCCCAACTGTCCTTGCCGAGCCCGCCTTCGATGCGATCCTGCGCCTTCCGCCAATGCGGGATCGCGGCCTCGATCGCGGCCCGCCCCTTGGCGGTCACGGCATAGATCGAGGCGCGCCCCTTGCACTCGACCGGCTCGATCAAACCGGCCGTCACGAGCAGTTGCAGGTTGCGCGTCAGCGAGGTCCGCTCCAGCGCGAAGCGGTCGGCGAGTTCGGTCACGGAGCGCCAGGCGCCGGTACTGAGGGCCGAGAGCAGCACGAACTGCGTGATCTTGAGCCCGGTTGGCCGCATCGCCTCGTCGTAGGCGCGCGTCACCGCGCGCGCCGTCATGCGGACATGCAGCGCGACGCAGGCGCGGGCGATGTCATCCAACTGCGGGCCAGGGCCGGAGGGGTCGGAGCCGGCCAGATCGGACCTGGCATGAGCGGGCGCATCTGTCGTCATTCCGCCATGCTAGCGTGTTCGAACGCCGACGCCAGCCAGCACCGCCACGGCTGACGGATTCACCTTTCGTGGGGATCGTTTCTTGACTCACGGCGGGCACGCGCCTATCTCCCGCCCATCCGTTGGCACTCGCATGACGAGACTGCTAACAGATGCCCATCGCGGGTCCTTCAGAGGCCTGCATCGAATTCTACCGAGAGGAAGACAGAACCATGAAGTTCCGTCCTTTGCATGACCGCGTCGTGGTCCGCCGCCTTGATGGCGAAGAGAAGACCAAGGGTGGCATCATCATCCCTGACACCGCCAAGGAAAAGCCCCAGGAGGGCGAGGTGATCTCCGTCGGCCCCGGCGCTCGTGACGACGCCGGCAAGCTCGTCGCGCTGGACGTCAAGAAGGGCGATCGCGTCCTCTTCGGCAAGTGGTCCGGCACCGAGGTCAAGATCGACGGCCAGGATCTCCTGATCATGAAGGAATCCGACATCATGGGCGTCATCGGCTGAACGCCTGAGACCCCCTTTCCCGACATCTCATAAGGAGTTGCTCTCATGGCAGCCAAAGACGTCAAGTTCTCCACCGATGCGCGCGACCGGATGCTGCGCGGCGTCGAAATCCTCGCCAACGCCGTCAAGGTCACGCTGGGTCCCAAGGGCCGCAACGTCGTGATCGACAAGTCGTTCGGCGCTCCGCGCATCACCAAGGACGGCGTCACCGTCGCCAAGGAGATCGAGCTCGCCGACAAGTTCGAGAACATGGGCGCCCAGATGGTGCGCGAAGTGGCCTCGAAGCAGAACGACGCCGCCGGCGACGGCACCACGACCGCGACCGTCCTCGCCGCCGCCATCATGCGCGAAGGCCTGAAGTCGGTTGCCGCCGGCATGAACCCGATGGACCTGAAGCGCGGCATCGATCTGGCCGTCGAGGCCATCGTCGCCGACCTCAAGAAGAACTCCAAGAAGGTCACGTCCAACGCGGAAGTCGCGCAGGTCGGCACCATCTCGGCCAATGGCGACGAGTCGGTCGGCAAGATGATCTCGACCGCCATGCAGAAGGTCGGCAACGAGGGTGTCATCACCGTCGAGGAGGCCAAGACCGCCGAGACCGAACTTGACGTCGTCGAGGGCATGCAGTTCGACCGCGGCTATCTCTCCCCCTACTTCATCACCAACTCCGAGAAGATGGTGGCGGAGCTCGAGGACCCCTACATCCTGATCTTCGAGAAGAAGCTGTCGTCGCTCCAGGCGATGCTGCCGATCCTCGAGGCCGTCGTGCAGACCGGCAAGCCGCTGCTCATCATCGCCGAGGACGTTGAGGGCGAGGCTCTCGCCACCCTCGTCGTCAACAAGCTCCGTGGCGGCCTGAAGGTCGCGGCCGTCAAGGCTCCGGGCTTCGGCGATCGCCGCAAGGCCATGCTCGAGGACATCTCGATCCTGACCGCCGGCCAGATGATCTCGGAAGACCTCGGCATCAAGCTCGAGACCGTGACCCTCCAGATGCTCGGCCGCGCCAAGAAGGTGCGCATCGAGAAGGAGAACACCACGATCATCGACGGCGCCGGCAAGAAGAAGGACATCGAGGCACGCGTTTCGCAGATCAAGGCGCAGATCGAGGAGACCACCTCGGACTACGACCGTGAGAAGCTGCAGGAGCGCCTGGCCAAGCTCGCCGGCGGCGTCGCGGTGATCCGCGTCGGCGGCGCGACCGAGGTCGAGGTCAAGGAGAAGAAGGACCGCGTCGACGACGCCCTGAACGCGACCCGCGCTGCGGTCGAAGAAGGCATCCTGCCGGGCGGCGGCGTCGCCCTCCTGCGCGCCCTGTCGACCGTCAAGTCGATCAAGACCGCCAATGACGACCAGAAGACCGGCATCGAGATCGTCCGCAAGGCGATCATGGCCCCGGCCAAGCAGATCGTCGACAACGCCGGCGATGACGGCGCGGTCGTGGTCGGCAAGCTGCTCGAGTCCAAGGACTACGCCTTCGGCTACAACGCCCAGACCGGCGAATACGGCGATCTGGTCAAGGCCGGCATCATCGACCCGACCAAGGTCGTGCGCACGGCGATCCAGGACGCGGCTTCGATCGCCGGCCTGCTCATCACCACCGAGGCGATGATCGCGGAGCTGCCGAAGAAGGACGCCCCGATGCCCCCGATGGGCGGCGGCGGCATGGGCGGCATGGACTTCTGATCCAGCCACCCTTCGCTCCTGCGAAGACATGGGAAGGCCCGGCGCAAGCCGGGCCTTTTCCGTTTTGGACCTCGTTACCGAGTGCGGGCGGGTCCGCTCACGGCCTATCCCACGGATGACAATTTGCTCATCTTGACGGCTTGCCATTGAACGGCCGCATCCGGTGCGACATGGTCGCGCTCGCGGCCATCGCCGCGATTCAAGATCTGATCAGGAACTGCCGATGCGCCCGTTGAGTTTCGCCGTCGCCGCGCTCGCCCTCATTGCCCTCATCGCCGGACAGCAGAGCGGAGCCGCCGGTACGATCGGCATGGGCGTGGTCGGCGTCCTGCTGGCGCTGGCTCTCTACCGCTCGACCGAGATCGACTTCTTCCTGAAGATTTTCTCCGGCATCTTCGGCACGGAATATGTCGTCTTCGGCGCCGGCGCTCTGCTGGCGCAGGGCGGCTACTGGCCGCAGGACTGGGCGGCGGCTGCGCCGCCGACGAGCCTCGCCACCACCGTCGCCGTGTTCGGCATCCTGATCTATGCGATCTCCTTCGTGCCGGTGGTGCAGCGCATCGCGCGCATCTCCTCGCCCTATTTCCTCTCCGGCGACGCGACCGAGGCCAATCTCTGGCTGCTGGGCCGCTACCGGGTGAAGCTCGGCCATTTCGCGATCGCGCTGATCGTCTTCCTAGTCGTGCTGAATCAGGCGCAGGTCGGCATCTCGCTGCGGCTGAACTTCTTCTATCGCGACTTCTACAACGCCCTGCAGGAGAAGAACGCCGCGGCGTTCTGGGAGCAGTTGCTCTGGGTCTTCTGCATCTGGGCCGCGATCTCGGCCATCTCGAGCCTGATCGAGATCGTCGCCCAGTCCGTGCTGCTGATCCGCTGGCGCGAATGGATGGCCGACGAGTACAGCCGGCGCTGGCTGCAGAGCGGCACGCATTATCGCATCTCGCTGGCCGGAACCGCCGACAACCCCGACCAGCGCATCTCGGAGGACACGCGCTCTTTCCTGAACCAGACCTATTCCTTCTCGCTGACCATGCTGACGCAGGTCTCGACGCTGGTTTCGTTCTCGATCATCCTCTGGAACATCCCAGTCGCGATCACCGTTCCGGGCACGGATCTGGTCATCCCCGGCTTCATCTTCTGGGCCACGCTGATCTATGCGGCGGTGGCGACCTGGATCACCCATCTCATCGGCAAGCCGTTGATCGCGCTCGATTTCGAACAGGAGAAGCGCGAGGCGAACTTCCGCTTCTCGCTGGCGCGCCTGCGCGAATATTCCGAGCAGATCGCGCTGATGCATGGTGAGCCGGCCGAGCGGCAGCATCTGGCGCGCAGCTTCCACGCGATCGTCTCGAACTTCTACCAGTTGATGTGGCGCAAGCTGAAGCTGACGACCTTCACCCTGTCCTACAACCAGGCGAACGTGGTCATCCCCTTCGTGCTGCTGGCGCCCTACTACTTCGCCGGCGCCATCACCTTCGGCGTGCTGACGCAGGTGTCCTCGGCCTTCGGGCGGGTCGAGACGGCGATGTCCTTCTTCATCAACAGCTACCAGTCGATCGCCTCCTACCTCGCCTCGATCAACCGTCTCACCACCTTCGAGACCGCGATCGCCCAGGCGCAGGCGGCGAGCGTCGGCGACAAGACGATCCATCGCGACCCCGCTGACGACCGCGACGTGCATGTCGGCGGCGTCACGCTGACGCTGCCGAACGGCGCGCCGATCGTGCGGGTGGACGATCTCGACCTCGGCCAGGTCAGGCGGACGCTGGTGGTCGGCCCCTCGGGCTCCGGCAAGTCGACGCTGTTTCGCGCCATCGCCGGCATCTGGCCTTTCGGCGAGGGCAAGGTCGGCATTCCCGCCAATGCCGAGATCATGCTGCTGCCGCAGCGGCCCTATCTGCCGCAGGGCAGCTTGCGTGCGGCGCTGGCCTATCCGTCCGAGGCCGATGCCTATGACGATGCCGAGATCCAGGAGGCCATGGACAAGGTCAAGCTCGGCCATCTGCGCGACCGGCTCGACGAGGTCGACCTCTGGGGCCAGCGCCTTTCGGGCGGCGAGCAGCAGCGGCTGGCGGTGGCGCGCGCCCTGCTCGCCCGGCCGGACTGGCTGTTCCTGGACGAGGCGACCGCCTCGCTCGACGAGAAGCTGGAAGGCGAGCTCTACGCCGCCATCGACAAGGCCCTGCCGCAGACGCGCGTGGTCTCGATCGGACATCGCGGCACGCTGCGCGAGATGCATGATGCGGTGGTGACGATGGAGCCGAATGCGGACGGCACCTTCAGCCCGCGCATGCCCGTGAAGGTTCCGGCGGAGGCCTGAGGGGCCTTGCCCGTCAAGGCACCGAGAACGCGCCGTCATCCCGGACAAGCTGCAAAGCAGCGTAGCTCCGGGATCCATCGAAGGGCGTTGCGCTCCAAGATGGATCCCGGGTCAAACCGGGATGACGACGGTGTTTCTGAGGGAAATATCCGGACGCCTCAGAGCGCCCGGTCGAAGTGAATTTCACCGGCGCCGCCCTTGAGCACGAGCTTGCCGCCGACGAGATCCCAGTTGCGCGCCGCACGCAGCGCCGTCAGGAAGCTGCGCTCGAACTCCGACAGGCCCTTGTCGCAGGTGCGCTTGGTCAGGGCGAGCGGGCCGACAGCGAAGCCCTGCTGACGCAAGGGATAGGTCGAGGCCGAGAAGGTGTTGCAGCCGCCGAAGCCCGTGCCGCGCAGGCTCTTGTCCACCATCAAGGTGGCGCGGCGATCCGCGATCGGCTTGCCATTCAGCGACACCGCGCTCCAGGAGGCTCCAAGCGGAAAATCCTTTTCCTGCTTCTGGTCGATCGGCGGGGCTTGCGGCGTCCCCAACTGCTCGCGCGACGGCATCTGCTGGCGTCGCTGCGCGAGCGCTTCCGTCGGCATCAGCATGGGCGCGGCCATGACGGCGAGAGCGGCGGCGTAGCCAAGGCGTCGAATCATTATCGTCTTACCCGGTCGTGCAATCGGAATTCACTGAAAGCTAGCGCATCGGCCCGCCCCTGTGAAAGCGCGTAGCGGCCTATCGTCCCGCAATCAACCGCGAAGCTGACCAGCCGGCAACTTCACGCTGCGCTCCCCGGACAACGAAGCGCGGATTTTTCTGCCCGCACCTGCATCCGGATCGTCATCGCGTTCGTAACCAGCAAATGCGTCGGAAACACGAGGTCCGGCCAGATGAGGTCCAGCAGCCGGCCCATCCCCCCGGGATCGGCTGTGACCGGCGAGGCCGCCTGCCCCCCAGCGGCGGCCTCGCTTGCCGTCGCCGGAATCAGATCCGCGCCTGGAGCCGCTCGATCAGAGGGTTGGCCTTGCGGAAGACATAGGCCGGCGCGCTGACGGTGATGTCGTCCGCCCCCGCCTTCGCCAGACGGTCGACCAGCGAGAACACCGCCTTCTCGGGGCAATGGATCGTCACGACCGCGCCCGCCGCTGTGGCGCCGAAGGGCAGCCGCGCACCGAACAGCGCGGCGAGATCGCCGAGCGTATCGGAGGGAGTTTCGAGCCTGGCGCGGATCTCGCGCACCGAGCGCGCTTCTTCTTCCGCCGCTATCCGCGAGAGGATCGCATTGGCCGCCGCCTTCGCCCGCTCGCCCCAGGACGCGCGCACCGAGGCGACGAGATTGGCTTCGGAGGCGAGCATCACGCCGTCGTCGAGGATCTTGAGCGCATTGGCCGAAAGCGTCGCGCCGGTGGTGGTGATGTCGACGACGATCTCGGCCGTGCCGGCCGCCGGCGCGCCCTCGGTCGCGCCCAGGCTCTCGACGATGCGATAGTCGGCAAGGCCGTGGCTGGCGAAGTAGCGGCGGGTCAGGTTGACGTACTTGGTGGCGACGCGGAGCTTGCGACCCTGGCGGATGCGCATGGTCGAGGCGACGTCGTCGAGATCGGCCATCGTGCGCACGTCGATCCAGGCCTGCGGCACGGCGACGACGACATTGGCGTGGCCGAAGCCGAGTGGAGTGAGCATCTCGACAGCGGCGTCGGCATCGGCGACCTGCTCGCGCACCAGATCCTCTCCGGTGATGCCGAGATGGGCCGCGCCCGAGGCAAGCTGCGAGACGATCTCGGAAGCCGAGAGGAAGGCGACCTCGGCGCCCTCGACGCCGGCGATCGTGCCGCGATAGTCGCGCTCGCCGCGTGACTTGACGAATTTCAGCCCGGCGCGACCGAAGAAGGCGGTGGCATTCTCCTGCAGCCGGCCCTTGGAGGGCACGGCCAGGACCAGCGGGGCGTCGTCGATGGGAGCAGTGTCGGTCATGCGGCGTCTCCCGCCAGGCGTTCGAGCCAGATCGAGGCGCCGACGGCCGGGATCGGGGCGGCAGCGCCAAGACGGCCGAGGACCTGATCGTAGCGGCCGCCGCCAGCGACCGGCTTGCCGTCGCTTCGGCCTGCATCGTGAAGCTCGAAGATGAAGCCGGTGTAGTAGTCGAGATTGCGCGCGAAGGCGGCCTGGAAGGCGATCGCCCCGACATCGACGCCGCGCACGGCGAGGAAGCCGGTGCGCTCGTCAAAGGCGTCGAGCTCACGGCCGAGATCGAGCGAGGCCTGGTCGGCGAGCGCGCGCAGCGCGGCCGAGGCCGTGTCGGGATCGCCCTTGATCGCCAGCACCTGCGCCAGCAGCGCCTTCACATCGCCATTGACGGGGTTCTCGCGCTCAGCGGCGTGGGCCAAGAAGCGCTCGGCGATGTCGCCCGCGCTGCGGCCGCCGACCGTCGAGATGCCGGCGATCGAGAGCACGTCCTCGACGAAGGCTTTCGCCGCCTTGGGGTCCTGCCCCTCCAGCGCCTTGAGCAGGCCGGCATGGGCCGTTTCGCCATCGGCGGCAGGCGGATCGAGCGCATCCACCGCCTGCGCGCCCTTGCCCTGCACGACCGCGCGCATCAGGCGGCGGCGGGCGCCGGCGGGAACCGAGAGGCCGTCCAGCAGAGCGCCAAGCAGCGCGACATCGCCCATCAGGATCTTTGGGCTAGCGAGGCCGAGGGCTGCGGTTGTCTCGACGGTCAGCGCCATGATCTCGGCATCGGTCGCGGCGAAATCGTCGCGGCCGAAGGATTCGAGGCCCGCTTGCGCGAATTCGCCGGGCTCTCCGCTGCGCATGCGGAAGACCGGGCCGGCATACGCATAGGCGGCGGGCTCGGTGCGTTTCGAGGCGATGTGATCGAGCGCGACGGGAATGGTGTATTCGGGCCGCAGGCACCAGTCGCGGCCATCGGCGTCCTGCGTCATGAAGATGCGGCGGCGGATGTCCTCGCCGGAGAGATCGAGGAAGACGTCGGCCGGCTGCAGGATCGCCGGCTCAGCGCGGGCATAGCCCTCGCGCGCGAACAGCGCGATCACGGTCTCGATGCTAGCTGCGATAGCGGGCACGGCTGGGTTCATCCTGTTGCGGGCGCTGTCCTAGCAGCGGCGGGTCGCATTTTCGAGGCATTTGAGGGAAATGGGTGAACGGGAATCGAAAGACGCGCGGGAGCCGCGACGCCCGCTTCCCTTCTCCCGGATGGGAGAAGGTGGCGCGGAGCGCCGGATGAGGGCCTGCCCTTTCAGATGAAGGCGCATCGGCTCCGTCGCGCCCTCTTGATCGGCGGCGGGCCCTCATCCCTGCCCTTCTCCCATACGGGAGAAGGGTTCCCCGCGCTTCACGAATGTCGCGAGAGTACCTTCTTCACGCCCTCGACCAGCTCCTCGACCTTGACGGCGAACTGCGCCTCGGCCTGCTTGGCCTTGTGCTCGGCTGAATCCTTCACGTCGCGCGAAGCGGCGGCGAGTTCGGCGCCGAGGATCAGGTCCTTGATCACGACCGTGCCGGCCTCGCGCTCGGAGGAGCCCTGAATGATGGCGCAGATCGCGCCGCGGCGGTCGGCATATTTCATCTGGGCGTTGAAGCCCGACGCGCCGAGATAGAGATCGGCGCGGCAGAGCGGCTTGTCGTTCTCGCCCTTGGCCTGGCGCAGCGCCGAAACGAAGGCCTGATAGCCCGGCATGAACTCCGGCGACTTGTTGTCCATCGCGGTGACGACGACGAGGGGCAGCTCGTTCTTCGCATCGACGATGGGCGACTTCACCGCCTTCAGCGCCGAATAGAGGCGGGAGACACCGATCGAGAAGCCGGTCGCCGGCACGGGCTCGGGCCGGAAGCGGCCGACCAACCCGTCATAGCGCCCGCCGCCCGCGACCGAGCCGAAGCGCACGACCTGACCGTCATCATTGGTGACCGGAAAGGTCAGCTCCACCTCGTAGACCGGGCCGGTGTAGTATTCGAGGCCACGGACGACGGAGGGGTCGATGCGGATGCGATCGGGGCCGTAGCCGGCGGCCCGACACAAGCTTTGGATGCTTGCTAGCTCACCCGAACCTTCGCTCAAGGTTTTGAAGCCACTTTCGACAGGCTTGATAGAGCCAAGCGCGAAATTTCCTGACACATTGCGGTTGTTGTCGAGAGAACCGACAGTAATGGACAGGACGCCTTCAATCTGCTCGCCACTCAAACCCGCGCCCTTGGTAAAGTCGCCGCTCTCGTCCTTGCGTCCCTCACCAAGCAGCAAGCGCACGCCCTCGGGCCCGAACTTGTCGAGCTTATCGATCGCACGCAGCACAGTCAGCCTACGCCCGGCATTCTCCTCGCCGCCCAGCCCGATCGCCTCCATCACCCCGTCGAGCACCTTGCGGTTGTTGACCTTGACGACATAGTCGCCGCGCTTGATGCCGAGCGCCTCCATCGTGTCGGCCGCGAGCATGCAGATCTCGGCGTCCGCCGCGACGCTGCCTGCGCCAACGATATCGGCATCGAACTGCATGAACTGGCGGAAGCGGCCCGGCCCCGGCTTCTCGTTGCGGAAGACATAGCCGGCGCGATAGCTGCGATAGGGCTTCGGCAACGCGTCGTAATTCTCGGCGACATAGCGGGCGAGCGGCGCGGTCAGGTCGTATCGCAGCGAGAGCCACTGCTCGTCATCGTCCTGGAAGGAGAAGACGCCCTCGTTCGGCCGGTCCTGATCGGGCAGGAACTTGCCGAGCGCGTCGGTGTATTCGACGAAGGGCGTCTCGACCGGATCGAAGCCATAGCGCGAAAAGCTCTCGCGGATGACGGCGAGCATGCGCTCGGTGGCCGCGACATCGGCCGGGCCGCGATCGACGAAGCCGCGCGGCTGGCGGGCTTTCAGCTTGGGGGCGGGCTTTTCGGCGGACATGGGCGTTCGTTTCGTTGTCTGGCGCGTTGCGGCGTTCGGTAGACCGCGCAAGCGCGGGGGGCAAGGGCCTGTGCCGCGCAAGCCTCCACCGTCATGGTCGGGCTTGTCCCGACCATCCACGTCCTCACTGGTCGAGCGTCGTGTTCAAGACGTGGATGCCCGCCACAAGGGCGAGCATGACGGCGCTTCTCGTCACTCCGCAGCCTGCATCACACTCGCCCGCAACGCTCGATCCGCGATCCCCGCCCGCGCCAGCTTGTCCGGCAACGGGCCGCCGGTCGCCCAGTCGAGCAGTTCGGCGGTGTGGACGACCGGGGTGGTCGCACCCTTGTCGGCGAAGCCTTTCGCGAGCTGGGTCATGCAGCCGATATTGCCGGTCGCGACCAGCACCGGCTTCGTCTTCTCGATATTGCCGACCTTGCGATCACGCAGGCGCCCGGCGATCTCAGGCTGCAGGATGTTGTAGACGCCGGCCGAGCCGCAGCAGATATGCCCCTCCGGCACTTCCTTCACCTTGAAGCCGGCGGCCGAGAGCAGACGCTTGGGACCGTCCTTGAGCTGCTGGCCGTGCTGCATCGAGCAGGCCGAGTGATAGGCGATCGGCATCGCGACGTCGCGGACAGGCGCGATCTCGATCGTCTCGAGGAATTCGGTGACGTCCTTCGCCAGCGCCGAGACCCGCGCCGCCTTGTCGGCATAGGCCGGCTCGTTGCGGAACATGAAACCGTAATCCTTGATCGTGGTGCCGCAGCCCGAAGCCGTGATCAGGATCGCGTCCAGCCCCTCGCCCTCGATCTCGGCCATCCAGGCGTCGATGTTGCGGCGGGCGAAATCGAGCGCGTCATGCTCGCGGCCCATATGGTGGACGAGCGCGCCGCAGCAGCCCTCGCCCTTCGGCAGCACGACCTCGACGCCATGGCGGGTCAGGAGCCGGATCGTCGCCTCGTTGATAGCGGGGTCGAGCACGGGCTGGGCGCAGCCGGAGAGGATCGCGACGCGCTTGGCCAGCGACGGCGCGACAACCGGCGCGAAGCGCTGCGGCCCCTCCATATGCGAACGCGTCGGAAGCCTGGACGGCGCCAGCGCCAGCATCGCCTTCAGCCGCTCGCCGACCAGCGGCAATGCGCCGAGCGCTGGCCCCAGAGGTTTCGCCAGCATCGCGCCGAGCATGGCGAGCCGGAAGCGCTCCGGATAGGGCAGGATCGCCGAGAGCACGCGGCGCAGCAGCTTGTCGTGCCAGGAGCGCTCATAGGTCTCCTCGATATGGGCGCGGGCATGGTCGACGAGGTGCATGTAGTGCACGCCGGAGGGGCAGGTCGACATGCAGGAAAGGCAGGAGAGGCAGCGGTCGACATGCTTCACAACCTCTTCGGTCGCCGGCTTGCCGTTCTCCAGCATGTCCTTGATCAGGTAGATGCGCCCGCGCGGGGAATCGAGCTCGTCGCCTAGCAAGAGATAGGTCGGGCAGGTCGCGGTGCAGAAGCCGCAATGCACGCAGGTGCGGAGAATCTTCTCCGAGGCAGGCAGCCTGGGGTCGGAGGCGAGATGGGCGGGGGTGAAGTTGGTCTGCATGTCTCTCAGGCCCCACCCTGCCAGGCTTTGATCCAGTCGAGCGGATACAGCAGCATGATCACGTTCAAGGTCAGGTTGTCGCGGATCAGCCAGCCGACCACCAGTTCCATCGCCAGAGCGGATGCGACCGTCACCCAGACCGGCAGCAGGCGCGCCGCGAGGAAGCCCACGATCATCGCCAGGATGTCGCAGACCGAGTTCAGGACGCTGTCGCCATAATAGTCGAGCGAGATCGTCGTCGCGCGATAATGCTCGATCACGGCATTGGTGTTCTCGGCGATCTCCCAGGAGGCCTCCAGCAGAATCGACAGGATCAGCGCCAGGCCGAGCGAGATCGGCAGGCCGGTGACGCGCCTGATCAGCCAGAACAGCCCGTAGAACAGGAAGCCGTGGATGATGTGCGAGAAGGTGTACCAGTCGGCGATGTGCTGCGAGTTCTCCGACGACATCACCTGACCGTGCCATGGCTTGACGAAGCCGCATTTGCAGATCGGCTCGCGCCCCATGGCAGTGAGGATCGCCGCCGTCGCGACGATCAGCAGCAGCGCGATCAGGGCAATGGTCCAGGGCGCCAGCCGGTTCGGGGCCCAGGCGGCACGCGGGTGGGGCGCGCGCGCCGCCGGGTTCAGCGTCTCAGCGAACGTCATCATATCCCCGCATACATCCGGCCCGGCTCGAACAGCCCCGCCGCGTCGAAGCTCGTCTTGATGCCGGCCGTGACCCGCATCAGCGGCTCCGCCAGAGGCTCGAAGACCGGAACGCTGGCGCGGATCGCGGCGGGCGCGCGCACCAGCGTCGCATGGCCGCCGAGCGGCTTCAGCGCGGCGCGGATCGCCCCGGCCGCCGCGTCCTCGCCGGCGGGAAGCGCGAGCCAGACCAGCCCGCCGCCCCAATCGTAGAACCAGCGCGCGCCCGGCACATGTGCCGCGATCGCCGCCGTCGAGCGCGGGCCGTTGCCGGGCGCCACAGACAGTCGCCAGACCGCCTCGTCCGTGCCGGCGAAGAAGCTGATGTCGCGGACATCGCCCCAGAGTTCGGCCGAGGCCTGGCCCTCCACCATCTCGGGCGTGCCGTGCTGGCGCAGCAGTTCGCTCAGTTCATGGCTGCGATAGGCGATCGAATCGGAAAAGTTCTCCAGTCGCAGCAGGGTGCGGGCCTGATCGGCGCCGATGCCCTCCGGCAGATGCGCAGCGGCCATCGGCTCGAAGGGTGAACCCAGTGCCGCCGAAAGCAGCGCGATGGCGGCATGGTCGGAGAGGCCACGCCAGACCAGCGTGACGATGCGCTCAGGCTTGGGCAGCACGCGGAAGGTCACCTCGGTCAGGAAGCCGAGCGTGCCGTGGCTGCCGGCGACGAGCTTCACGAGGTCGAGCCCGGTGACGTTCTTCATCACCCGCCCGCCCGACTTGATCGCCTCGCCACGGCCATTGACCATGCGAATGCCGATCAGCGAGTCGCGGGCCGCCCCCGCATTGATCCGGCGCGGTCCGGAGATATTGGCGGCCGCGACCGCGCCGATGGTCGGCTCGCCCTCGCTGCCGAGGAGCGCGCGATGGTCCATTGGCTCGAAGGGCAGCATCTGGCCGCGCTCGGCCAAGGTCTCCTGCACGAGCGCGAGCGGCGTGCCGGCGCGCGCGCCGATCACCATCTCGGCGGGCTCGTAGAGCGTGATGCCGGTCAAGCCCGCGCTGGAGAGCGTGCTGTGCGTCTGCGTCGGGCGGCCGAGCCCGGCACGCGTGTTGCCGCCGATGATCGAAAGCGGCGTGGCGCCGTCGATCAGGGATTTGACGACGGCGCAGGCCTGCGCCTCGGTGGTGGGGATGTGGAGGGTCACGCCGCCACCCTTCCCTCGAGCGGGAACACCTTGGCGGGATTGAGCAGCCAAGCCTGATCGAACACCGCCCTCACCCGCATCTGCTGGGCGAGGTCCTCGGGGTTGAACTGGAAGCTCATCAGGTCGCGCTTCTCGATGCCGACCCCATGCTCCCCGGTGAGGCAGCCACCCACTTCCACACAGAGCTTGAGGATGTCCATGCCGGCATCCTCGGCCTTCTGCGCCTCGACCGGGTCGTTGCAGTTGTAGAGGATCAGCGGGTGGAGATTGCCATCGCCGGCGTGGAAGACATTGGCGACGCGCAGGCCGTAGCCCTTCACGATCTCATCCATGCGGCGCAGCACATGCGGCAATTGCCCGGTCGGGATCGTGCCGTCCATGCAGATGTAGTCGGCGATACGCCCAGTGGCGCCGAAGGCGGATTTGCGGCCCTTCCAGATCGCGGCCGACTCCATCGCCGACTGGCTTTCCTTCACGGTCTTGACGCCGTGCTCCCTAGCGATGGCGACGATGCGGGCGAGCTGAGCGTCCATCTCGGCGTCCGAGCCCTCGACCTCGATGATCAGCAGCGCCTCGACATCCATCGGGTAACCGGCATGGGCGAAGGCCTCGCAGATCTCGATCGCCGGCTTGTCCATGAACTCCATCGCGACCGGGATGATGCCGGCTCCGATGATGGCAGCGACCGCCGCACCGGCCTGCTCGCTGGTCGGAAAGCCGAAAAGGACGGGCCGCGCGCCCTCCGCCGAGCGCAGGATGCGCACCGTCGCCTCGGTGACGATGCCGAGCTGCCCCTCGGAGCCGTTGATCAGGCCGAGCAGGTCGTAGCCGGGCGAATCGAGATGCTCCCCGCCGATCTCGACGATGCTGCCATCCAGCATCACCAGCGTCACGCCGAGCACATTATTGGTGGTGACGCCGTATTTCAGGCAATGCGCGCCGCCGGAATTCATCCCGATATTGCCGCCGATCGAGCAGGCGAGTTGCGAGGACGGATCGGGCGCGTAGAAGAAGCCTTCCGCCATGACCTCGCCGGTGACGGCGAGGTTGGTGACGCCGGCCTGCACCTTTGCGATCCGGTTGGCGTAGTCGATCTCGAGGATGCGGTTCATCTTGGAGACGCCGATGACGACCGCGTCCTCCTGCGGGATCGCGCCGCCGGCGAGCGAAGTCCCCGCCCCGCGCGGCACCACCGGCACGCCCTGCTCGCCGCAATAGCGCAGCACCGCCGCCACCTCCTGCGTCGACGATGGCAGCACGACCGCGAGCGGCAGCCGGCGATAGGCGGTCAGAGCGTCGGTTTCGTAAGGCCGGCGCTCGTCCTCGGCAACGATCAACGCAGCCGGAGCAACCAGTTTGGAAAGGCCTGCAATAATCTGCTCGCGGCGGGCGAGGATGGTCGGATCGGGAGCGGGAAAAGCGATGGCGGACATGACGCGGATTCCTGAGCGGCAGAGCAGACCCTAGACGAAATCGAAACTGCTTGCAGCGCGACCAACGCGCATGATTATTTCCAATTTGGAAAAGATCGCGAGAGGACGACCCTTCGCATGGACCGCTTCGGGGATCTCGATGTCTTCGCGCATGTGGTGACGGCGCACAGCATGTCGGCGGCGGGCCGGCAGCTCAACCTGTCCCCGGCCGTCATCTCCAAGCGCATCCGCCGGCTCGAGGAGAGGCTGGGCGTCAGGCTGCTGCAGCGCACAACGCGGCAGCTCTCGCTGACCGAGGCCGGACAAGGCTTCTACGAGCGCGTCGTCTCGATCCTGTCCTCGATCGAGGATGCGGAGGCCTGGGTCGCGAGCGGGGCCGGTCAGGCGCGCGGCACGCTGCGCGCCTCGGCGCCGACCTCCTTCGGCCGGCTGCACATCGCACCGCATCTCAAGCCCTTCCTCGACGCGCATCCGCTGGTTACGGTCGATCTCGTGCTGAGTGACGCCTTCATCGACATCGTCGGCGAGGGCTTCGACCTCGCGATCCGGATCGCAGACCTGCGCGATTCGAGCCTCGTTGCGAAGCGGCTCGCGCCCAATCACCGCGTGCTCTGCGCGGCACCGGATTATCTAACCGCTGCCGGCATGCCTGCCGATATCGCCGATCTGCAGCGGCACACGCTGATCGCGCACAATGCCGACCACTGGCGCCTCGACGGGCCGGAGGGGCCGGTGACGGTGCGGGTCAACGGGCCGCTGCGGACGAATTCGAGCGAGGTCGTGCGCGAGGCATTGCTGGCCGGACTCGGCATCGCCCTACGCTCGACCTGGGATGTCGGGCCGGAGCTGAAATCGGGCGCGCTGCAGCGGGTGCTGCCGGACTATTCCGTGGGCAGCCGCGTCGCCGTCCACGCCGTCTATCCGAGCCGCCGGCATATGGAGCAGAAGGTCCGCGCCTTCGTCGACTATCTCGGCGAGCTTTACGGGCAAACGCCCTATTGGGACGAAGGGCTGGAGTTGTAGGCACGCGGT
This sequence comes from Allobosea sp. GW822-FHT03F07, assembly GCF_058801345.1. Lineage (NCBI taxonomy): Bacteria > Pseudomonadati > Pseudomonadota > Alphaproteobacteria > Hyphomicrobiales > Alloboseaceae > Allobosea > Allobosea sp. GW822-FHT03F07. The sequence goes on along the minus strand of NZ_JBXAND010000003.1, from coordinate 364,569 downwards.
TTTTCGGACGATGGCGCAACGGCGATCACAGCCTGGTCCGCGGCTCCCTTGTCCGTCCATTCGGGTGGTGCCCCGACGATGCCACCAAGAAAACCAGAGACTCCCGGCGCCCGCCCGAAGGCTTCGCAAGCGACCTGGCTGGGCGCTCCCCCGCTCATTGCCTGGACACGCTGGGCCGAGGGAAGGCCCGGCATTTTGCCGAACGGAGTCTCGCCGGTGACGAGCAGTGAACTGAAGTCGTCCCCGAATGCGCTGGCAAACTCGTAGGCGTCCCCCGCCGCGGAGACGCGCGTCGTCCCAAACAAGACATTGGCCCCGCGCCCCCAGATCATCGCAGCCCGCTGCTCGCCGGCCGCGCCGCGCGCCTCGGCCTCAACCGAGAGGCTGCCGTGGCCGATCGGGAGGCGCAGGCTCGGACCGGGAATATCGGGCAGGACCACCGATTTTGCGATCGCCGCTGCTTTCGACGCCGCCGCCGCGTATTCGTTGGTGGGCACGATGTCGGAGACAAAGCCTGAACGATAAGATCGGCATGCTTCGATCCAACCACCGTGAAACGTTCGCTGAGGCCGACACAGAGCGAGCGGTCGATGGCGTTGGCGATCAAGCGGCGTTGCTCGGCCGACACCGGCGCACCCCGCGCCTTGTCGGTGAACGATGTCGGCAAGATGCGAACCGTCCGCGCCGTGAGAAGGCCGGCCTTGTCAACGGAGAGCCTCGACTGGGTCAACAGACCATCCGACCGCGTCAGCCCTGCGTAGGAGGATAGCGAGCCCGCATGGTCCAACGAGGCAGCAGCGCAGCCCGCGAGCCCCCCGGCCAACAGCAGGACAGCGGCCCTGCCGGTGGCGCTGATGGCGGGTTGCGCACGCGCGCACCCCCGCCCGATCTCCGACCTATCGGTGAGATTGCCCAGCATCGCGTTCCCCGCCCACCTTGAAACAATGGCTCGCGGTCACGAGTGGCAGATGGATTAAGGCGTTTATCGAGCGACTCCCATGTCTGGAAACATGAAGAAACAAAATCTTCGAAACCGCCGCATGCCCCATATTCAGTGCGAATGCTGCGGTGATCGGCTTGCCGCCGACGGCGCGATCTCCGATTGTCCCGCCACGGCAGGGAGAAACATTTCATGTTCGGCGTCATCGAAGGCACAGGCTCCACCGTCGTCGACCCGCGCTTCCACCGCGTCATTCCCGGTTCGGCGCGAGTCGAGCGACTGTGGAGCGGCTCGCGCTGGGCCGAGGGACCGGCCTGGTTCCGGGCTCACAACACGCTGGTCTGGTCCGACATCCCCAATGACCGGATGCTGCGCTACGACGCAGCTTCCGGCCAGATGAGCGTGTTCCGCCAGCCGGCACGGAACTCCAACGGCAACACGGTCGATCCCCGCGGGCGTCTCGTCACCTGCGAGCATGGCGGGCGGCAGGTGACGCGCACCGAGCATGACGGCTCGATCACGGTGCTCGCCAGCCACTGGCAGGGCAAGCGGCTGAATTCGCCGAACGATCTCGTGGTGAAGTCGGACGGCTCGATCTGGTTCACCGATCCCGACTACGGCATCCTCAGCGACTATGAAGGCAACAAGGCCGAGAGCGAGATCGGAGCGTGCCATGTCTACCGCATCGATGGACAGAGCGGCGCACTGACGATCGTCGCGGACGATTTCGTCAAGCCCAATGGCCTCGCCTTCTCGCCGGACGAGCGCCTCCTCTACATCGCCGACACCGGCGCCAGCCACGATCCTGTGAATGGCCCACGCCATATCCGAGCCTGCGAGGTCACACCGGATGGGACCGGACTTGCGCGCTCCACCGTCTTCGCGACCTGCACGGCTGGGCTGTTCGACGGGTTTCGGCTCGATGTCGAAGGGCGCATCTGGACCAGCGCCGCCGACGGCGTCCACATCTACCATCAGGACGGCACACTGATCGGCAAGATCGCGATCCCCGAGGTCGTCGCCAATGTCTGCTGGGGCGGTCCCCGGCTCAACCGCCTCTTCATCTGCGGCACGAGTTCACTCTATGCCGTGCTGACCAATACGAACGGTGCGAGCTGGCCGAGCGGCTGACATCAGATTTTACCCAACCTCCGGCCCTCATCCGGGGCACGGCTGCTGGCACAGCCCTTGCTGAACTGCATGCACCTTCTCCCGCGGAGCTGCATGCATGTTCAAACGTCTGGCTATTTCAGCCGCACTCGCCTTTTCCCTCGCCACCGCGGCGCAGGCGGAATCGGTGATACGCTACGGCATCTCGATGGCGGATATCCCGCTGACCTCCGGCCAGCCCGATCGCGGCGCCGGTGCGTACAAGTTCACTGGCTATACGCTGTACGACCCGCTCGTCGCCTGGGAGATGGATGTCGCGGACCGGCCGGGCAAGCTCGTGCCGGGCCTCGCGACCGAATGGAAGGTCGATCCGGCCGACCAGAAGAAGTGGCTGTTCACATTGCGCGACGGCGTGAAGTTCCATGACGGCTCGGCGCTCGACGCCGCCGCCGTGGTCTGGAACCTCGACAAGGTGCTGGACGAGAAGGCTGCTCATTACGACCGCCGCCAGGCCGCTCAGGTCAAGCCGCGCCTCCCCTCGGTCGCGAGCTACCGCGTGGTCGATGCGAAGACGGTCGAGATCACCACCAAGGCGGTCGATTCCTTCTTCCCCTACCAGATGCTCTGGTTCCTGGTCTCATCGCCGGCGCAGTACGAGAAGGTCGGCAAGGACTGGGACAAGTTCGCGCTGACGCCCTCGGGCACCGGGCCGTTCAAGCTCGACAAGCTGGTCCCGCGCGAACGCGCCGAGCTCGTCAGGAACGCCGAGTACTGGGACAAGAAGCGCCTCGCCAAGGTCGATCGCCTGATCCTGCTGCCGATGCCGGAGGTGCTGGCGCGCACCAACGCGCTGATCACCGGCCAGGTCGACATGATCGAGACGCCGGCGCCCGACACCGTGCCGCAGCTCAAGGCGGCGAAGATGCGGATCGTCGAGAACGTCACCCCGCATGTCTGGAACTATCATCTCTCGGTCGCGCCGGGCTCGCCCTGGGCCGACGTGCGCCTGCGCAAGGCGCTCAACCTCGCCATCGATCGCGAGGGCGTCGTCGCGTTGATGAACGGGCTTGCGCGGCCCGCTGTCGGCCAGGTCGACCCGACCAGCCCCTGGTTCGGCAAGCCGTCCTTCCAGATCAAGCACGATCCGGAAGCCGCCAAGAAGCTGCTCGCCGAGGCCGGCTACTCCAAGCAGAAGCCGCTCAAGACCACCTTCGTGATCGCGCAGGGGGGCTCCGGCCAGATGCAGTCGCTGCCGATGAACGAGTTCATCCAGCAGAACCTCAAGGATGTCGGCATCGAGGTCGAGTTCAAGGTCGTCGAACTCGAGGTTCTCTACACACGCTGGCGCAAGGGTGCGAAGGACGAGATGAACGCCGACGTCACCTCGAACAACATCGCCTATGTCACCTCGGACCCGCTCTACGCGATCATTCGCTTCTTTCATTCCAGCCAGGTCGCGCCGGTCGGCGTGAACTGGGGGACGTGGTCGAGCCCGGCGGTGGATGCGCTGCTCGACGAAGCGGCCAAGAGCTTCGACGTCGCCAAGCAGGACGAGCTTCTGGCCAAGGCGCACAGTCTGATCGTCGACGACGCCGTGCTCGGCTGGGTCGTGCACGACACCAACCCGCATGCGCTCTCGCCGAAAGTAACGAAATTCGTGCTGGCGCAGCACTGGTTCCAGGACCTGACCACGGTCGGCGTCGACTGATCGAAGCCAGCCGCCGGGGCGTCAGCGCTCCGGCGGATCGGCCTTCATCCGGTCGATGACGAGCGGCATCACGAAGCCGATCACCAGGAAGCGCATCAGATGGTGGGAGCCGACATAGAGCGTGTCGAGCCCCATCGCGAAGGCGAGCATGGCCATGGCCTCCAGCCCTCCCGGCGCGAAGGCCGTCATCGCGTCGGCATAGGAGACCCCGGCCAGGCGAGCGGCTGGCCAGGCAAAGGCGAAGGCGACGGCGAGTGAGACGAAGAGGCCGCCCACCGCCAGCGGAAACAGGTCGAGCAGTTCGTTGCGGGGGATATGGGCTATGCGGCCGCCCATGGTCGAGCCCAGCATCACCAGCACCGCCGTCTGGATCGGCTGCGGCAGGCTGCCCTCGATCACACCCGTGCCATGCAGGACGGCGCTGGCCAAGGTCGCGCCGAACATCATCGGCGCGGCGATGCCCATGCGCTCGAAGACCAGCCCGACGGCAAAGCCACACAGCAACACGAACAGCATCGTCCCCGCGCCGAGGATCACCGAGGCCGAGGCCGGCACGTCGGGGTGGAGCCCGGTCATCTGCATGGCGCTCGGCAACAGAGCCACGAGAACGAGCAGTCGGAACAGCTGGACAACGGAGATCCGCCCGATATTTGCGCCCTTGGCCTGCGCGACCGCGAGGATCGTCGCCAGCGCACCGGGTGTGGCGCCGAGCAGCGCGTCCACCCAGGACCAGCGCGCGACGTAGCGCAAATAGGCGCCGGTCAGCCCCATGATCGCCGCCATGCCCACGAGAAGGACGAGAAGCGAGGCCGGATAGCGGGCGGCAGCGGCCAGGGCGTCGGGCGTCGCTGCCGAACCGATGATCGTGCCGGACAGCAAGACCGTCGAATCGAACCATGAACGGCGCAGGACCGGCAGCGGCCGGATGAGCGCGACGACGGCGCTCAGGATCATCGAACCCGAGAGCCATGCAGCCGGCGCGCCAACAAGCGAGAACAGCAAGCCGCCGATCGCGGCGATGCCGATGACGACCGCCTCTCGCGACCAGATCGCGAGCCTCGTCGAAGGATAATCGAAGCGTACCATGCATCCCTGCCGCGCTGCCGCAACGCGGCAGGCGCGTTCATGACCGCATAGCCAGGCGGGGTCAATTTCCCGTGCGGCAAGCCTTTCGCAGGGCGGACCTGCGCTGGGTGCGGCTCAGCCCGCGAGCGCGCGCTGCAGCCGCTTCACGACTTCCACCAGATCCGAGGATTTGCGGGCGAAGCACAGGCGCAGGCCCGCCTCGCCGCCAGGCCCGAAGGCCGTCCCGGGCGCAAGGCCGACATTGGCCTTGTCGACGAGTTCGATGGCGAGCGCGCGCGAATCCTCGCGGCCATCGACCGAGAAGAACTGGTAGAAAGCGCCGTCCGGCGGGGCCAGCGTGACGCGGTTGGTGGCCTTCAGCCCCTCGGAGATGATCTTGCGCCCTTCCCTCGCCCGCGCGATCTGTTCGGCGACGAAGGGCTCGCCCTCGTCGAGCGCCGCGATGGCGGCGCGCTGGACGAAGACCGGTGAGCCCGAGGTCGAATACTGGATCAGATTCTCGATGATCTGGCCGAAGGCCGGCGGGGCCTCGATCCAACCGATGCGCCAGCCGGTCATGGCCCAGTTCTTCGAGAAGGTCTGGACGAAGAGGACGCGATCCTCCGGCTCCATCACGTCGTGGAAGGAGGCGGCGCGGGCCGAGCCGTCATAAACGAAGCGTGCATAGATCTCGTCGGCGATGATCCAGAGCCCGTGCTTGCGCGCCAGCGCCAGGATTGCGGCGAGCTCATCCCTGGTAGCGGTCCAGCCGGTTGGGTTGGCCGGCGAGTTGATCGCGATCGCGCGGGTCTTCGGCGTGATCGCGGCGGCAAGCCGGTCGAGATCGAGCGTGAAGCGGCCATGGACGTAGTCCATCGGCACATTGACCGGGATCGCGCCGGCGATGCCGATCGCGGCGGCGACGTTCGGCCAGGCCGGCGTCGGGATCGCCACCTCGTCACCTGGGCCGGTGATCATGCGCACGACGATCTGGACCGACTGCATGCCCGAGCCGGTGACGAAGAAGCGGTCCATCGCGAAGGGCTGGCCGTAGAGCGCCGTGTGATAGCGCGCCAGCGCCTCGCGCAGATCGGGAATGCCGCGCTGCCAGGTGTAGAAGGTCTCGCCATCGGCCAGCGACTTGTTGGCGGCGCGCGCGATGAAAGCGGGCGTCGGCAAATCGCCCTCGCCGACCCAGAGCGGGATCAGCCCCTCCTTCAGCCGGCCGTGATTGACGACCTCGACGATGCCGCTCTCAGGGGCATTGCGGGCCTCTGGGCGCAGCCCGGAAATCAGGCTGGAGCCCGCAAGCGTGACAGTGGACATGCGTTTCGACCTCGCGACTGGGAGCAGCCACCTTTAGCCGATGACGGCGCGGGCGGGCATGAAATGACGAGATCGGGTCGATCGGTCGCGGTGATGAATCAGCGCGACCGGGAGAGTCGACTCTATAGGCCGTACGCCCTCTCAGCCCTCATCCTGAGGAGCCATTTCGTCAGAAATAGCGTCTCGAAGGATGCTTTGGATGTGTCCCGAACCTCCTGGAGCATCCTTTGAGACGCCGCTGCGCGGCTCCTCAGGATGAGGGCTGGAGGTTCCGGCCAGATCAGACGGTCTTCTGCTTCAGCAGGTCGCGGATCTCGGTAAGGAGGACGACATCGGCGGCCGGCGGAGGCGGCTCCGCGGGCTTCGACTCCTCCTTGTAGCGGAGCTTGTTGATGCCCTTCACCACCAGGAACAGGACGAAGGCGATGATCAGGAAGTTGAGCGCCGCCGTAGCGAAGGAGCCATAGGCCAGCACGGCGCCCTGCTTCTTCGCCTCTTCGAGGACGGGGGCAGTCACGGCCTTGTTCAGGCCGATGTAATAGTTCGAGAAATCGAGGCCGCCGAGCGCTCCGAAGAACGGCATGATGACGTCGCCGACGAGCGAATCGACGATTTTGCTGAACGCCGCCCCGATGATGACGCCGATCGCGAGATCGACGACATTGCCCTTGAGCGCGAACTTCTTGAATTCCTCGAGCATGCTTTAGCCCCTTCTTCGGTCTGGCGCCCCAGTCCGGCCACGCCGCGTCGCGCAACTGAGGGTAGAGAAGAATGCCAGATGTGGAAACCAGTTCCCACCTGTCGGCATGGTCCTCTAATGTCTTGCCAGCGCAGCGCCCGACGATGGAGGCAGCATGATCCCGGCATGGTCCGTCGTCCTGGTGGCGCTGGCCTATCTGTGCGCGCTGTTCGCGATCGCCCATGCGGCCGACACCTCGGGCCGCCGGCTGGTCAGCGGCAAGGCGCGGGCGACGATCTATGCGCTGGCGCTCGCCGTCTACTGCACCTCCTGGACCTTCTATGGCTCGGTCGGTTTCGCCAGCCGCGCGGGGCTCGATTTCCTCGGTATCTATGTCGGCCCTATCCTGGTGATCGGCTTGGGCCACCGCTTCGTCGGCCGCATCGTCGGCATCGCGAAATCGCAGAACATTACCTCGATCGCGGATTTCGTCGGCGCCCGCTACGGCAAGAGCGAGCGCGTCGCGGCGCTGGTCTGCCTCGTCGCCGTCATCGGCGCGCTGCCCTACATCGCGCTGCAGCTCAAGGCCGTGGCGAATTCGCTGTCCGTGCTGCTCACGGCGACCGGCGGGCACCCGATCACGGCCGACGTGCCGTTCCTCACCGACCTTGCTTTCCTCGTGGCGCTGGTGCTGGCCGGGTTCGCCTGCGCCTTCGGCACGAGGCATATCGACGCCACCGAGCACCAGGACGGCCTTGTGCTGGCGATCGCGGTCGAATCGCTGGTCAAGCTCGTCGCCTTCCTCGTGCTCGGCGTCTTTGTCGTCTACGGGCTCTATGATGGCGCCGGCGATCTCTTCGCCCAGGCGGCGACGCTTCCGGACGGCATGGCGCCGATCTGGGAACGCACCTCGAGCTGGCCGACCTTCCTGACTCTGACCCTGCTCTCGTCCTGCGCCGCGCTGCTGCTGGCGCGCCAGTTCCACATGACGATCGTCGAGAATCGCGACGTGCGCGACGTGCGCCGTGCCGCCTGGATGTTCCCGGTCTATCTCGTCCTGATCAACCTGTTCGTGCTGCCGCTCGCGATGGCGGGCGAATTGCTGATGCCGGGCTCAGGCGTCGACCGCGACATGACGGTGCTGCTGCTGCCGCTGCAGAAGGAGGCCGGGCTGCTCGCCCTGCTGGTCTTCGTCGGCGGGCTGTCGGCCGCGACCGCGATGGTCATCGTCGCCTCGGTCGCGCTCGCGATCATGATCTCCAACCATCTGGTCATGCCCCTGCTGCTGCGCGGGCGGCGCGGGCTCAGCGACCCCGCCGGCTCCGCGGCCCAGCTCGAAACGCAGGGCGCCGGCAATGGCACGATGGGGGGCGATCTCGGCTCGCAGGTCGTGATCATCCGGCGCATCGCGATCCTCGTCGTGATCCTGCTCGGCTATGCCTATTACCGTGCGGCGGGCGAAGCGGCTCTGGTTTCGATCGGCCTGCTCTCCTTCGCCGCAACGGCGCAGATCGCGCCGGCCTTCTTCGGTGGTCTGGTCTGGCGCCGCGGCACGGCGCTCGGCGCCGCAGCCGGGCTGATCATCGGCATCGCGACCTGGGCCTATACGCTGCTGATGCCGAGCGTCGCCCATCCCGGCAGCTACTGGAGCGAAATCGTCGCGCTCGGGCCGTTCGGCAAGGCGGCGCTGCGGCCGGAGTCCCTGTTCGGTCTCGATCTGCCGGCCCTGGCCCATGGCGTGTTCTGGAGCCTCGGGCTCAATGTCCTCGCCTATATCGGCTTCTCGCTGCTGCGACCGGCGACCGCGATGGAACGGCTCCAGGCCAACGCCTTCGTCGAGTCGGACCGAGCGACGATGGCGCAGTCCTTCTCGCTCTGGCGCTCCAGCGTCACCGAATCGGAGCTGCAATCGACGATCGGGCGCTATCTCGGCCAGGAGCGGACGCAGCGCGCCTTCGAGGGCTTCGCCAGCAGCCGCGGCGAGGAACCCAATCCCGGCCGAGACGCTGACATCCATCTCTTGCGCTTCGGCGAGCATCTTCTGTCCTCGGCGATCGGCGCGGCCTCCTCGCGGCTCGTGCTGTCGCTGCTGCTGCGGCGGAGGAACCTGACCACCGAAGCCGCCTTCAAGCTGCTCGACGACGCCTCGGCGGCGCTGCAATACAACCGCGACATCCTGCAGCACGGCCTCGACCATGCCGGCCAGGGCATCACCGTGCTCGATCGCGACCTGCGGCTGCTCGCCTGGAACCAGGCCTTCATCCAGCTCTACGACCTGCCGCCCGCGATGGTGCGGTTCGGCACGGGGCTCGACGAGATCGTGCGCTACAATGCGGCACGCGGCGCCTATGGCGACGGCCAGCAGGACGAGCTGATGGCCGCCCGGCTGCAGAGCTTCGTGCGCGACCGCGAGCCGGTACGCCTCAAGCTCTATCCTTCCAAGAAGGTCATCGAGATCCGCACCAACCCGCTGCCCGATGGCGGCTTCGTCACGACCTATACCGACATCACGGAAGCCGTCGAAGCGCAGGAGGAACTGGAACGCACCAATGAGAGCCTGGAGCGGCGCGTCGTCGAGCGCACCGAGGAGATTCTGCGCGTCAACGCCGAGCTGCAGCGCGCCAAGGCGGAAGCCGAGGAGGCCAATGCATCGAAGACGCGCTTTCTCGCCGCTGCAAGCCACGACATCCTCCAGCCGCTGAACGCCGCGCGGCTCTATGCGACCTCGCTGGTCGAGCGCGACCGGGCGGCGGGCAGCCCCGACCTCGCCGAGAACATCGACGCCTCGCTCGACGCGGTCGAGGAAATCCTGACCGCGCTGCTCGAAATCTCGCGCCTCGACGGCGGCGCGCTGAAGCCCGAGTTGACCTCTTTCCGGCTCGACGAACTGATGCGCCAGCTCCAACGCGAGTTCGAGCCGAGCGCGCAGGAGAAAGGTCTCAAGCTGGTCTTCATGCCGACGAGCCTCGCCGTACGCTCCGACAGGCGGCTGCTGCGGCGGCTGTTGCAGAACCTCGTCTCCAACGCGATCAAATACACCCCCAGCGGCAAGGTGCTGATCGGCTTCCGCCGGCGCGGACCGCAGATCTCGGTCGAAGTCCTGGATACCGGCCTCGGCATTCCCCAGGGAAAGCAGAAGACCGTGTTCCGCGAATTCCAGCGTCTCGACCAGGGCGCGCGGGTGGCGCGCGGGCTGGGCCTCGGCCTCTCGATCGTCCAGCGCATCGCACGTACGCTCGACCACCGGCTGACGCTGGATTCGGCGCCGGGTCGCGGCAGCCGCTTCGCGATTCTGGTGCCGCGCGCTTCGCCTCTGCCGGAGATGAGCACGAGCGCCGCGCCTCGCCAGATCCCGGCCGGGCAACTCGCCGGGCTCAAGCTCCTCGTCATCGACAACGAGCCTGCGATCCTGGACGGGATGAAGCGGCTGCTCGAGGGCTGGGGCTGCGTCGTCACCACCGCCGCCGGGCTCGACGAGGCGCTGATCCTGCTGAAGCGTGGCGAGCCGGACGTCGTCATCGCGGACTACCATCTCGACCATGGCAACGGCCTGACCGCGATCAGCACCCTGCGCGAGCGGGCGCGGGCGCCGATGCCGGCGATCCTGCTGACGGCCGACAGGACGCCGCATGTGCGCGAGGCCGCGAGCGCGCTCGACGTACACCTGCTGAACAAGCCGCTGAAGCCGGGAGCGCTTCGTGCGCTGCTGGCGCAATGGCGCGCGACGCGGGTGGCGGCAGAGTAGGGATCAAACCCTAGTCGCGCGTCCGCAGTTGCATCATCGGGAAGTGCTCATAATAGCCGACACCAGCCTTCACGATTGGGTCTTCGGCGGTGAGCGCGGCGATGTCGGCATCATCCTCGACCTCCCACAAAGCGACGCCATAAGGGCCTGCGGGGTCGACGACGGGGCCATGCGCTACGATCTGGCGAGTTTCGCGCAGCTTGGTTTGCCAGTCGCCATGCTGCTGAAACAGCGCCTTCTCTTCATGAGTGATGGTCTGAAGGAAATCTGCACGAGGCGGAATCCACTTGGTCAGATAGGCTTTCATAGGGGTACTCCTTGGTGATCGGGAACGGCGTGCGGCTTGCGCCGTCCGCTGAGAGCGCCCCGCCGCCTTCAGGCCGCATTCGCCACGCTTTTGAGGATCGATCCCTCGAACATCTTCGGCGCATAGCTTTGCAGGAAGAGGAACATGCCGGTCATCTTGCCCACCGGATTGCTGAATTTCGGGTCCTTTGCCGCGATCAGCTCGGCGATCTTCTTGACGACGGCATCCGGGCTTTCCGCATCGTCGATACCCTTTTTCGTCGCGGCATCGGCCTTGCGGCGATACGCGTCGTAGTCGCTTATCGTCCCGGCCGTCGCCTTTACGGCATTGGCACCGAGGTTGGTCTTGAACCACACCGGCTCGACCATGCTGACCTTGATGTTGAACGGGTTCAGCTCAAAGCGCAGCGACTTGAAATAGCCCTCAACCGCATGCTTCGACGCCGTGTAGAATGACAGATTGGGCGGGCCGATCAGGGCAACGATCGAGCTGACCGTGACGATTTTGCCGGACTTCTGCCGCCGGAAATAGGGCAGGATCGCATTGGTGACCTTCACGGTCCCCCAGAAGTTGGTCTCGAACTGCTGACGAGCCACGTCGAGCGGGGTCTCTTCGGCCAGGCCGGTCACCATGTAACCGGCATTGTTGACCAGGACATCCAGCTTCTTGGCGTGCCGAAATAGTTCATTCGGGAACGCCTGGATGGAAGCATCGTCATCGATGTCGAGGCGCAGGAGCTTGAAAGGGACTTTCCCGGCGTATTTTTCGGGATCACGGCTGGTGCCGATGACGGCGAAGCCCTGCTTGTGAAGCTTGTTTGCGAGCATCAAGCCAAAACCTGACGAAGCGCCAGTGATCAGAACAGTCTGTGTCATGTCATTGCATCCGTCGCATCAATGCGGTGAAAGTAATGGGGTGAGACGACATATGCCTCGCCCTGCCCCCGCTTGCACTAGCGGAACATGCCAACGCAAATTCCGATTGCGTCAATCTCAAGCTCGACGCCACGTTGACGCTTTGGTCGCGAGCTTTGGGCACCTGTAAGGCATCTGCCCAAGATTGGCGCCATCCGCGATTGTTCTGGCATGATCTGCAAGATACCATTGTGCGATGATGAAAGCGGATGCTGGTTTGGCCGGGCGATCGGTTGCCACCTTGGATTATGCCATCTGGCCGGGCTGGCGCTTGCTGATGCAGGATGCGGGATTGGCCACGGCGCCGGTTTTGCGCCGCGCCGATCTACCTGGCGATCTGTTTGCTCGTGATCACGTTCGCCTGACGTCTCAAGATTTCTTCAATCTATGGGTAGCGATCGAGGAAGAGGCCAGATCTCTGGACTTGACGCTACCTGCGCCCTTACGAATTGCAAGGGTGATGACCAGCGACTGGTTCGATCCGGAACTGTTCGCCGCCCTGTGCAGCGCCAATCTCGGCAGTGCGGTAGAGCGCATGGCCAAGTACGCAAGGCTGATCGCACCGATGACGTTCAGCGTCGCACGAACGTCGTTGAACGCCACCCTCACGATCGACTTTCTCGATCACACCAAGACGCCGCCGGGCGTATTCCTCGCTTTCAAGCTCGTTTTCTTTGTCCAGCTCGCACGTCTCGCCACGCGCACTGCGATCAAGCCCCTGAAAGTGGCCTGGCCGTCCGCCGCAGATGCAGACGAAGGCGATGCCGTATTGTACAGAGACTTTTTTGGCGTTTCGGTTGAAGAGGCGCCGTCTGCAACAATTGTCTTTCGTGCAGAGGACTTTGATCGCCGGTTCCTAACTGAAAACCACAAGCTGTGGCAGTTTTTTGAACCGTCCTTGCGTCAACGGCTGGCGCATCTTGATCGCACGGCCAGCATGGTCGAGCGGGTGAGGAGCGCTTTGCTTGAAGCTTTGCCTGCCGGTGATGTCTCCATGCAATCGGTGGGAAAGCGGCTGGGCGTAGGGACGCGCACACTTCAGCGCAGGCTTCAGCAAGAGGGTACGTCGTTTCAGCTCACCCTTGACGCCGTCCGATCTTCATTGGCCGAGCACTACTTGCGCAAGACAATGATGTCGAGCGCTGAGATCACTCTGTTGCTTGGCTTCGAGGATGCGAATTCCTTCGTTCGTGCCTTCCGTGGATGGACCGGGACAACGCCTCAAGCTGTTCGACGGGGGGCTTCTCAATCGCATCGTGCTGGTACGAATGGGGGCGGAGCTTCGACCGAAAAAGGCTCGGAAGAACCAATCGCAGAGGAAGCGCGCCACTTGCGCTAACTACGGACAACCAAAAGAGCCTCAGTCAGCCCATGCGCAGCAGTTCTTTTTGATCGAAGCATGGGGCGAGAAGGCGATTGCCCTTCCCACGTCGGTAGGTCATCGCTTGGCGCACGATCGCCACGATCAATTTCGTAAAGCAGGACCGCCGCTGCCGTCGTGGCGCTCCCATGGTGAACCTGGTCCATAGTGCATCCCTCCAGCTCTCCGAAAACACTGCACCATCATAATCCGGGATCAAACACCTAGATCATCGCACGTCCTGCCGGACGCGATAACGATGATCCGTCCATCTGTCATCGCATCGGATTTGTCCGAAAAGTGGAATCCACTTTTCGGTCCGATGCTATAGTCGCGCTCTCGCGCATCGCCTCCTCGGAGGCGAGGAAGGCCTCAACCTCAGGGCCTTGTGGCGGGCTTTCCTGCAATGTCCCGATTTCGGCCATCAGGCGCGCGACAGGGACGTAAGCGCGCCCGGCCCGGTCATACAGAGCCGCGCGCACGAGCGCATGGGCCGCAACGATCTCCGAACCGTCGCTGGCCCGGCTGAGCACGCGATGCTGGATCACCAGCCAGGATTCGGTCCAGCACAGGATCGCGGTCTCGATCCGGAAGTGCCGGAACGGGCGCAGTTCGCGGCGGAAGCGGATCATACCGGCGTTGACCACCGGCACCCAGCGATGCTTCAGCACCGCGCGCCACAGCCCCGTGCGCAGCATCAGGTCGGTGCGCCCGAGATCCATCAGCGACCAGTAGCGACCATTGTTCATGTGCAGGCTGGTGTCGAGGTCGTGGGGCCAGACGCGGAAGTCCAGCAGCGATGGATCGGCCAACGGCTCGAGGCGCGGGCGGAACGGGCTGGTCAGCAGCAGCCAGATCAGGCGGAACCAGAGATTCATGGAGGCCTCGCGCAGTGGGCGGGGGCGCCCGCCGACGCTTCTAACGGGCAATGGTTTATATTGAAACCATTCCATTTGCATCGGAACCGCCGCGTCAGCCCGGACACGTCGCGAAGCGGCGCAGCTCCGGGATCCATCATAGGGCAGCGACGAAACCCTATGATGGATCCCGGCACTCCGCTGCGCTTCGGCCGGGATGACGTCACGGTTCGTGTGCACTATTCGCTTCTGACCAGCCCCGACGGGATGCCCCGACCATGTCGACCCTGCATGTCTCCCCCTTGTCGAAGCTCCACGAAACTGTGGCCCGCGTCGGCGCGAGCCATCTGGTCACGCTGATCAACGTCAACACTGTGGTCGAGCGCCCGGCCAGCATCGCCGAAAGCCGCCATCTCTTCCTCGGCATGTCCGACATCGGCGCCCCGATGGAGGGTCATGTCGTGCCGGCAGAGGATCATGTCGAACGCTTCCTCGCCTTCGTCCGGGATTGGGACCGCACCGCGCCGCTCGTCATCCATTGCTGGGCCGGGATCAGCCGCTCGACGGCGGCAGCCTATATCGCTGCCTGCGCTCTGGGGCCCCGGCGCGACGAGGAGGAAATCGCGGCGGAGCTACGGGCAGCCTCCCCTTCTGCGACCCCCAATGCCCGCCTGGTCGCGATCGCGGACTGGATCCTGTGCCGCGAGGGCCGGATGAGCGCGGCGATCGAGCGGATCGGGCGCGGAGCGGACGCTTTCGAGGGCATGCCCTTTGCCCTACGGCTCGGCTGACGGAAGCGCGCAGCCGATGCCCGCAGCTTCGTGCGGCCTTTGAGCAGGACGCCGCGGATATCGGCGCTCCGATCCAAAATCGATGCAGAAAATTGCTTGCGTGGCGCGGAATTTGCGACAATGCATCGCGCAGGGGATACCGGCATCATGACCATCGAACTCGATTCACGCGACCGCGCCATCCTGCGCATCCTGCAGGCCGATGGGCGCATCACGAACTCGGATCTCGCCGAGAAGGTGCATCTGTCGCCCTCGGCCTGCCTTCGCCGCGTCCGGCAGCTCGAGGAGAGCGGACTGATTCGCGGCTACGCGATGATCCTGGACGACAAGATCGCGGGGTTTCCGGGCACCGCCTTCGTCTTCGTCACGCTAGACCAGCAGGGCCGCGCCTCGCTCGAAGGCTTCGAGCAGGCGGTACAGAACCTGCCGGAGATCCTGGAATGCCATCTGCTCGCCGGCGCCCACGACTATCTGATGCGGGTGATCTATCGCGACAGCGCCGATTTCGAGCGCATCCACACCGACATCATCACGCAGCTTCCGGGCGTCACCCGCGTGCAGTCGACGCTGACGCTGCGCAGCATCAAGAAAAGCTCGGCGCTGCCGGTCTGAGATTGTCAGGAGCGCTGCCGCGACCCGGCTCTCGGGGTTGCGAGGCAGGCCGCTCCAGCCGATAAGCATCCCGCAAACGGGAATCACGCTGTGAGCGAAGCCACATCCAATGACGACGTCGCGGCCCTGCCCTTCGAGGCGGCGCTGAAGCAGCTCGAGGACATCGTCGCGCGACTGGAGCGAGGCGACGTGCCGCTCGAGGAATCGATCGCGATCTACACCCGCGGCGAGGCGCTGAAGGCGCGCTGCGACGCGCTGCTGAAGCAGGCCGAGGCCCGCATCGAGCGCATCACGCTCTCCGCCGATGGCAAGCCGACCGGCACCGCGCCGCTCGACGTCGACAAGTAGGTATTTTCGGAAGCGAGTCCGGCCTCTCTCTTGCGAGCGGGCGACGGAAGGGCCAATCTTCGCTGCGTGATCCTGGAGCCTGCCGCCTATTCCCGGAACCACCCCGTCATCCCGTGCTTGCCACGGGATCCATCGGAGGGCTCCGGAACTCTACGATGGATCCCGGAGCAGCGCTGCTTCGCAGCTTGTCCGGGATGACGCCGCGGTTCCGGCGATAAAGTCAGCATCCTCGAGCCGACCGTATCAGGAGCCCCCGCCATGTCCCAGCTTCCCGCCGAAGACCCTATTCCCGGCGATGCTCGCTCCTGCGCGGCGATCGAACAGGTCATCGTGCCGCGCGCGCATGATCTCGGCGGCTTCTCGGTCCGGCGCGCCCTGCCGTCGATCGGGCGCAAGATGGTCGGGCCCTTCATCTTCTTCGACCAGATGGGCCCGGCCGAGTTCCATCTCGGCGAAGGGCTCGACGTGCGGCCGCACCCGCATATCGGGCTCTCGACCCTGACCTATCTGTTCGACGGCGAGATCATGCATCGCGACTCGCTCGGCACCGAGCTCGCTATCAGGCCGGGCGCGGTCAATCTGATGACGGCCGGGCGCGGCATCGTCCATTCCGAGCGCACGGGGCTGGAAGCGCGCGCCAGCGGGCCGAAGCTCTACGGCATCCAGGCCTGGCTCGCCCTGCCGCAGACGCATGAGGAGATCGCGCCCGCGTTCAAGCACCATACTGCGCCGGAGCTGCCGCGCATCGTCGAGGGCGGCAAGCGCATCAGCCTTATCATGGGTTCGGCCTATGGCCAGACCTCGCCGGTCCAGTTCCCCTGGGACGCGCTCTATGCCGAGGCCGTGCTGTCGCCGGGCGCGATCCTGCCGCTCGACCCCGATTACGACGAGCGCGCGATCTACATCGTCTCGGGCAAGGTCGACATCGCCGGCGACGAGTTCGGTGCCGGACAATTGCTCGTGTTCAAGCCTGGCGACCGCATCTCGATCCTCGGCGTCGACCAGACCCGCCTGATGATCGTCGGCGGCGAGCCGATGGACAGCAAGCGCTACATCTGGTGGAACTTCGTCTCCTCCTCGAAGGAGCGCATCGAGCAGGCCAAGGCGGAATGGAAAGCCGGCCGCTTCGACACCGTGCCCGGCGACGAGACGGAGTTCATTCCGCTGCCTGAGGGCTGAGAGAGCTCGCTGCCCCAACGATGCTCATCCTGGTTCTCGGCGGCTATGGCTTCATCGGCGGCGAGATCGCTCGCGCGCTCCACGCAGCAGGCCACAACGTGGTTGGACTCGGCCGTGATGCCGCTTTCGGCCGGCGCTTGCTACCGGTCATCACGTGGATCGGCGCGGATCTTGCCGATCTGACGACTGCGGAAGCATGGGCGCCGCATCTCGTCGGGGTCGAGGCGGTCGTGAATGCGTCGGGCGCCTTGCAGGACGGAGCGCGCGACAATGTCGTCACAACGCAGCAGAGCGCGATCGAGGCGCTGATCACGGCATGTGAGGCGCAGTCCATCCGCTATTTCGTACAGATCTCGGCACCGGGCGCGACGCCGGAGGCGAACACCGACTTCCTGCGAACGAAGGGCAACGCCGATCAAGTGCTGATGCACAGCAACCTCGATTGGACCGTGCTGAAGCCCGGGCTCGTCATCGGCCCAAACGCCTATGGCGGCACCGCGCTCCTGCGCATGCTGGCCGGTCTACCGTTTTCAGAAGTGCTAGTCCTGGCCGACCGTGAGATTCAGACCGTCGCGTCGTGTGACGTCGCAAATACAGTCGTCATGGTGATCGCCGGCGACATGCCGAAGCGATCGACATTCGATCTGGTCGCTCCCGACACCTACACGCTGCGGACGATCGTCCGCCGCTTTCGCGCCTGGCTCGGCCTGCCGCCTGCCAAGTTGGTTATGACTCTGCCCGAATGGGCCGGTTCCGGTGTGGCCGTGTTCGCCGATATTGCGGGCCGGTTCGGGTGGCGCTCGCCCCTGCGCAGCACCGCGCTCACCGTTCTCGCTGCGCATGTCCGAGGCGACGGCACGGCCTTCGAGCGCGCAACCGGCCGACGTCTGTTGAGCTTGGACGAAACGCTTGCGGCCATGCCGTCGACGCGACAGGAGCGCGTCTTCGCCAAGGCGCAACTCGTCTTCCCCATCCTCGTCGTTACGTTGTCCCTCTTCTGGCTGCTGTCGGGGCTGATCGGACTTTGGCGATGGCCGACAGCGGCGGCGATGCTTCCGGACACCGTGCCAGATGCAATCGGCGCGGCAGCCGTCATCAGCGGATCTCTGGTCGATCTCCTGATCGGAGCAGGGCTCATGGTGCGCCGCTGGTTCCCGCGCGCTGCGCTGGCGTCCATTGCGGTTTCTGCGCTCTATCTGGCCGGCGGAACGCTGCTGAAGCCGGAACTCTGGGCCGATCCTCTCGGGCCCCTGGTCAAGGTCCTGCCCGCGATCGCTCTGGCGCTCGCGGCGCTCGCCATGTCGGACGAACGCTGATGGACTGGCTGATCTTTCTGCGCTGGCTTCACGTCATTGGTGCCACGGTGTTGCTTGGCACCGGGGCGGGTATCGCATTCTTCATGGTCATGGCTCATCGCACACGCGAACCGGCGCTGATCGCCCATGTTGCCGGCACAGTCGTGATCGCCGACTGGCTCTTTACCGGACTTGCCGTGCTGTTGCAGCCGGTGACGGGGGTGTTGCTCGCGCTCGAAATCGGCTGGCCGCTGTCGGAAGGCTGGATCGTCCTGTCGCTAGCGCTCTACGTCGTTGCGGGCATGTTTTGGCTGCCTGTAGTCTGGATTCAGAAGCGCCTACGCGACCTTGCGCGTATGGCGGCGAACTCCGGCGAGGCGCTGCCGACGGCCTATCAGAGGCTCTACTGGATCTGGTTCGCCTGTGGCTTTCCGGCCTTCGCTGCCGTGCTCGCGATCATCTGGCTCATGTTGGCCAGGCCAACGATCACGCTGGGCTGAGTTCTCCATCCGGCATCTGCCTCAGCCGTGGCATGCTCGAAGCCAGGATCGCCAGCGTCGAGAGGCCGAAGAGCACGACCGGCAGCCAGATCGCGACGCTAAGCCCGAACCATTCCCCCGCCATCCCACCAGCGAGTGCGCCGATCGGGCGCATGCCGTACATCGCCGTGGTCAGCGTCGCACTGACGCGGCCCAGCAGAGGCTGGGGCGTCACGGCCTGGCGCAGGCTGGTCTGGGTGATGAACCAGAGGATCGGCCCGAAACCGAACAGGAAAAAGGCGAACGCGAGCGCGAGCCAACCGAATGTCGTCGGCGCCAAGGCCAGAAGAGCGGCTCCGACGAGGGACGAGGCGGGTCCGAAGACCAGCAGCAGCCCCGTCGGCAATCGCGCGATCAAGGCCGCACCGCTGAGCGCGCCAGCGATCAGCCCCGCGCCATAGACCGAGGAGGCCAGGCCGATCGTTTCCGGCGCGAGCAGCAGGATGCGGGCGGCATAGGGTGCGGCCATGGCCGTGAAGGCGAAGAAGGCGAGGTTCCAGGCGATGGCGCAGAGCGCGATCGGCCGGAGATAAGGATGGCGCGCGACGAACAGACCCCCCTCCGCGATGGCGCGATGCAGTGGCTGGCGCGGCTGTGCCGCTGGCCGTTCGCCCGGCAGCATCGCAGCGGCCGCCAGCACCAGCACACCCGCCAGAGCGCATAGCAGGAGGCCGAGCCAGCCCTGCCCGCGGGCCACCGCCCAGCCGGCGATCAGCGGCGCGGCGAGGCTGAAGCAGGCGCGGCCGAGTTCCAGCCGGCCATTGGCACGCGGCAGAGCCGCGACCTCGACCGCGCGCGGCATCAGCACGAAGATCGACAGCGCGATCACGACCGGCCCCGTCGCCGCGACGAAGGTCGAGCCGGCCAGCATCCAGCCAGCCTCGGCCATCGCCAGCAGCGCCGCGCCAGCCAGTGCGCCGACGATCATCACCACGCCGCCGATGCGGATCAGGCCGCGCGGCGCGACGCGATCAGCGAAGACGCCGGCCGGCAACGAGACCAGCAGCCAGGCGGCCGATTGCGCCGCGACCAAGAGGCCGACCAAGCGTGGGCTCGCACCGGCCTGCGTCGCCGCCAGCGTGATCGTATCGAGCGCCAGCCTGTCGGCGAACTGGGCCATGACGCCTGCGAGCAGGAGGGCCGGCAGAAACGGGGAGGACATCGCGCAATCTCCTGCTTAAACGTCAGCAGGTCTTCTCAGGGATACGCGACTGCTCCCACCCGATTCCTGTCGAGCTGGCGTGGAACATCCCAGATGACGCGCATCGAGCCACGGCTTCACCCGGCCGCGTTCACGCCACGAGCGGCGGAACCTTCAGATGATAGTCCGTCGCCTGCTGCAGCGCATAGCCGATGCGCAGCGCCGTCGCCTCCTCGTAGCCCTGGCAGCAGATCTGTAGGGACAGCGGCAGCCCCGTCGCGGTGAAGCCGTTGGGCAGCGACAGCGCACACATCTCGAGGAAATTGCCGAAACGCGTGAAACGGGAGGGCAGCACGTTCTGATCGACCTCGTCGAGGCGGATCGCCGGCGTCGCCGTGCTCGGCGTCAGCAAGGCATCCGTACCGGCGAGCGCGGCCGCCATCGCCCGCTTCGCTTCCACCTGGCGAAGCTTGGTCGCGAGATAGTCCTGAGCTGACAATCGGGCGCCGTCGAGCAGCCGGGCACGCACGCTCTCGTCGAGCACGGCCGATGGGTCTGCGGCCAGGACACCATCGTTGAACCAGGCCTCCGCCTGCACGATGGCGGAGGTGCCCAGGAAATCGGCGAACGCATAGGGCAACTTCACATCGACGATCTCGGCGCCGAGACCGGCCAATGTCTCCAGCGAACGGTCATAGGCGGCGAGCATCTCGCCATCGACTCCCTCGCGCTCTGCATCCGGCATGCGTGCCAGCCGCAGGCCGCGAACGCCGCGCTTCAGGATCGGCGTCGGATCGGCCGGGAGAATGCCGCGCGTATTCGGATCGAGCGGGTCCGGCCCTTGCAGCACATTATAGAGCAAAGCGACGTCCTCGACGTTGCGGGCCATCGGGCCGGGCGTGTCGAGCGAGGCCGAGAGCGGGACGACGCCATGGGTCGAGATACGGCCGATCGTGACCTTGAGCCCGGTCAAACCGCAGAACGACGCCGGCAGCCTGACCGAGCCTCCGGTGTCCGTGCCGATTGCCCATGGCGCGAGCCTGGCGGCGACCGCGACACCCGAACCGCTGCTGGAGCCGCCCGGCGTGCGGGGGTGGGTTGCGTCCCACGGATTCCAGGGCGTGCCCATATGCTGGTTCGTGCCCCAGCCGCCATAGGCGAATTCGACGGTATGGGTCTTGCCGAGCATGATCATGCCCTGCGCGACCATGCGCCGCGCGATCGTGGCGGTCACCGTCGAGCGGCGCTCGCGCCAATGCATCGAGCCGCCGGTCGTGATCCGGCCTTCCAGATCGACGAGGTCCTTCAACGCGACCGGCACGCCATGCAGCGGGCCGACGGCATGGCCCGAACGGATCGCCTTGTCGGCGCCCTCCGCGGCAAGGCGAGCATCGGCAGCGTAGACCTCGACGAAGGCCCGCAGCTGCGGCTCGAAGCGCTCGATCCGTTGCAGCAGCGCATCGACGACATCAACCGGCGACAAGCGCCGCGCCGCGATCTCGCGCGCCAGAACATGCGCCGGCAGCAAAGCGGGGTCGGATGTGGCGGGACCTGCGTCGTTCATCGGCTCACTGCATGCTGATGCGGGCGAGATCGACGAACCAGGACTGCGGCGAGATGAAGCCCTGAACCTTCTTCGACATGGCGCGCGGGTTGAGATCATGGACGATGTAGAGCCAGGGCGGGTCGTCCACCAGGCGCTCATGCGCGATGGCGGTCTGCTCGGCGATGGTTTTCGGATCGCTCGCCACGGCAAGCTTCGCCAGCGCCGCCTCGAAGGCCTCGTCCTTCCATTGCGGAAAGTTGAAGCCGTTGGGCGGGGCGCTGGCCACTGCGAAATAGCGCGCCATCACGCTCGGATCGCTCGAAGGCGACGAGATGTTCAGGGCAAGAGAGCCGTTCAGCGAGGCGGCATCGGGCAGCGCCCGCATGCTGTTCAGCAGGAGCTGCCATTCCGTGACGTTGAAATCGACCTGGATGCCGCAGGCCTCCTTGAGGCTGGCCTGCAGGAACTCGTTCATCGGCAAGGGCGACATCTGGCCGGAACCCGAGGTCGAGATCATCACCTTGAACGACAGCGGCTTCTGCGCGCCGAAGCCTGCCTCCGCGAGCAACGCCTTGCCCTTCGCAGGATCGAAACGATAGCGGTTCGCCGGCTTGCCGAAATCGGGGTCGCTGGCCTTCAGCCAACCGACGGCCGGTTCGGCGGTGCCGTTCAGCAGAGCGACGATGCCCTCGCGATCGACGCAATAATTCAGCGCCTGACGCACGCGCACATCCTTGAGGGGGCTGCCTGTCGCCCCGGTGTTGAGCAGCCAGGGCCAGACATGAGGGTAGGAGCCGGTGGTGATGGCGAAGCCGGCCTGCCTGAGCGAAGGGATGCCGTCTGCGGGCGGCACCTCGATCCAATCGACCTGGCCCGTGCGTAGCGCGGCGAGGCGGGCATTGGCTTCCGGCATCGGCAGAAGCACGACCTTGTCGAGCTTCGCCTTGCCGGCCGCATCCCAATAGCCGTCGTGGCGCAGGAGTTCGACCCGCTCACGCGGCGCGACGCTGCCGATCTTGAACGGCCCTGTGCCAGCGGAAGGCAGCAGCGCGGCCCTGGCCCAGTCCCGCCCCGCTTTCTCGAAGGAGGCCGGCGATGAAAAGAGGATCAGCGCGGTCATATAGGGGAAATAGGAGGCGGCCGTGGTCGTGGTGATCGCCACCGTCGCATCGTCGACCTTGCGATAGCCGTTCATGATCGACGCGCGAGCCCGGACGATCGCCGAGGCCGGCGCCTCGAACTGCGGCGCGTCCTTGTTGAAGTAGCGCTCCAGGTTCCAGATCACGGCATCGGCGTCGAACGGCGTGCCGTCATGGAAGGTGACGCCGCGCCGCAGGTGGAAGAGCCAGGTCTTGGGATCTCCCGGCGCCTGCTCCCAGCGCTCCGCGAGGCCCGGGCGCAGCGGCGCGAGGCGGTCCGTGGTGGTCAGATCCCACAGGGAGAGGCTTTCGAACACCGGATAGCCGAGAAAGCGCATGCCCTCGAAGCCGTTGTTCGGCAGGCCCGTCGCGGTCGGGATGTCGGAGGCCGTCATCGCGATGCGAAGCGTGCCCTGCGCCTGCAGCGGGCCGGTCAGTCCGGCACACGCCAGGCTTGCGAGCGCTGCGACCCTGAGACCGGCCCGCAGCCGGCCGAGCATGGTTTTCGAGCAATCTGTGCGCATCGTATCAGTCCCCCCGTTCCTCAACGTCGCCCGCTTCTTTGCAGCAAGTTGCAGGCCAACGCACAAGCCCGCCCTGCTTGCACGGCGGCATTTTCCATGCGCTGCGGCCGGTACGGTAAACGCATCCTTCCATGCCGGAGCCGCCCCTGACGCTTTCGCGACGCTTGCCATGCATCACCGCTCCTCCTCTGCGACGCTGCCGCGCCCTTGTGCCACCCTGTCGGGATGCGATAGACCGTGCGCGTGACCCAGCGCCCTGCCACGCCGATCCTCGACCGCGTCCTAACGCCGGAGGATCTTCGCACATTGCCGGATAGCGACCTGCGGCAACTCGCCGAAGAGTTGCGCCAGGAAACGATCAATGCCGTCTCCGTCACCGGCGGGCATCTCGGTGCGGGGCTCGGCGTCGTCGAGCTGACGGTCGCCCTGCATCACGTCTTCGACACGCCGCGCGACCGATTGATCTGGGATGTCGGGCATCAGGCCTATCCCCACAAGATCCTGACCGGACGGCGCGACCGCATCCGCACGCTGCGACAGCCCGGGGGTCTCTCCGGCTTCACCCGTCGGGCCGAGAGCGAATATGATCCGTTCGGGGCGGCGCATTCCTCGACCTCGATCTCGGCCGGGCTCGGGATGGCGGTCGCCCGCGACCTCTCCGGCGGCACGAACAACGTCGTAGCCGTGATCGGCGACGGGGCGATGTCGGCGGGCATGGCCTATGAGGCGATGAACAATGCGGGCGCGCTCGGCTCGCGCCTCGTCGTCATCCTCAACGACAACGACATGTCGATCGCCCCACCGGTCGGCGCGATGTCGGCCTATCTGGCCCGGCTGGTCTCGGGCCGGACCTATCGCTCCCTGCGCGAGATCGGCAAGCACCTCGCCGAGCGCCTGCCGCGCTTCTTCCATGAGAAGGCGAAGCGGACCGAGGAGTTCGCACGTGGTTTCTTCACCGGCGGCACGCTGTTCGAGGAACTGGGCTTCTACTATGTCGGCCCGATCGACGGACATAATCTCGACCATCTGCTGCCCGTGCTGCGCAATGTGCGGGACTCGCAGACGGGGCCGATCCTCGTCCATGTCGTGACGCAGAAGGGCAAGGGCTATGCCCCGGCCGAAGCCAGCGCCGACAAATATCACGGCGTGGTCCGTTTCGACCCCGTCACAGGCCTCCAGGCCAAGGCACCGGCCAACGCGCCGAGCTATACCTCGGTCTTCGGCAATGCGCTGATCAAGGAAGCGCGCAACGACAGCAGGATCGTCGCCGTCACCGCCGCCATGCCGTCCGGCACCGGGATCGACGCCTTCGGCAAGGAGTTTCCGGGCCGGACCTTCGATGTCGGCATCGCCGAGCAGCATGCGGTGACCTTCGCGGCGGGCATGGCGACCGAAGGCTACAAGCCGTTCTGCGCGATCTACTCGACCTTCCTGCAGCGCGCCTATGACCAGGTCGTCCACGACGTGGCGATCCAAAAGCTGCCCGTCCGTTTCGCGCTCGATCGGGCCGGCCTCGTCGGCGCGGATGGCGCGACCCATGCCGGGGCCTTCGACATCGCCTATCTCTCCTGCCTGCCCGACATGGTGGTGATGGCGGCGGCCGACGAAGCGGAACTGACCCATATGGTCGCCACCGCGGCTGCCTTCGACGAGGGGCCGATCGCCTTCCGCTATCCGCGCGGCGAGGGCGTGGGCGTCGAGATTCCCGATATTGGCATGCCCCTGGAGATCGGCCGCGGCCGCGTCGTTCGCGAGGGATCGCGCGTCGCATTGCTGTCGCTCGGGACGCGGCTGGCAGAATGCCTCGCAGCAGCGGAACTGCTCGGCCAGCGGGGCCTGTCGACCACCGTCGCCGATGCCCGCTTCGCCAAGCCGCTCGACGAGGCCCTGATCCTGCGGCTCGCCCGCGAGCACGAGATCCTGGTCACGGTCGAGGAAGGCTCGGTCGGCGGCTTCGGCAGCCATGTCCTGCACCTGCTCGCCCGCAGTGGCCTGCTCGATGGCGGTCTGAAGGTCAGGACGCTAACCTTGCCGGACATCTACCAGGATCAGGACAAGCCCGAGGCGATGTATGCCAGGGCCGGGCTCGACGCCGCCGGTATCGTCCGCACCGTCGAGGGCGCGCTCGGGGTACCGAGCGCGATCAAGCGCGCCTGAAAGGGCGAGGGCCGGTGCCATGAAGAGCCGCGCCGACCAGTTGCTCGTCGAACGGGGGCTGTGCGAAAGCCGCGCCCGCGCCCAGGCCGCGATCGCGGCAGGCCTCGTCACCGCAGATGGCCGCCCCGTCCGCAAGGCTTCCGCAATGCTGGCGAAGGATGCCGCCCTGACGGCACAGGCGCCGCACCCTTACGTCTCGCGCGGCGGGTTGAAGCTGGCGGAGGCGCTCGATGCCTTCGGCTTCGACCCCGCCGGGCGCGTCTGTCTCGATGTCGGCGCCTCGACCGGCGGCTTCACCGATCTGTTGCTGAAGCGCGGCGCGCGCCACGTGATCGCGGTGGATGTCGGCCGCGACCAGCTCCATGCCTCGCTGCGCGGCGATCCGAGCGTCACGAGCCTGGAAGCGCGCGACATCCGGACTTTGCAGCTGAGCGAGCTGCCGGAGGCACCCTCGCTGGCTGCGATCGACGTCAGCTTCATCTCGCTGCGGCTGATCCTGCCAGCGGTCGCCGCATTGCTGGCGCCGGCCGCCCAGATCGCTGCCCTGATCAAGCCGCAGTTCGAGGCGGGGCGCGCCGCGCTGAAGAAGGGCATTGTCCGGGACGAGTCGGTGCATGACAGCGTCTGCGCCGGGATCGCGGACGTGCTGGCGGGGCTGGGCTTCGAGATCGACGGACCTGTCCCCTCGCCCATCGACGGCGGCGACGGCAACCGCGAATTCCTGATCGGCGGCCGACGCGGCTGATCAGCGCGCCAGCATGGCGTCGATCTCGGCCTGGAGGGAGCGGCTTTCGACATGGCCGATGTCGAGCTTGCCATCGGCGTTGATGAACTGCGTCGCGCGGCTGATCTGGCGGCGTAGCGCCTCGCTGGCGACCTCGGCGATGGTCGTCGTATCGAGGCCCTCCGGCCTTTCGGCCAGCAGCGCCGTCGCTGTCGAGACGAGCCGCGTCATGGCCCTGCAGAGCTCCTCGAATCCCGCCCGGCGCGCCGGCACAACGCCATCATAGGCTGCAAGCGCGGAGGCGGCGCAGCGCAGCGACGAGGTTTCGAAATGCTCGCGATAGGTGAGGCTGCGCCAGGCCTGCAGATCCTGGACCGCGTCATCATCGTCGGCGGCCATCTCGATCAGCATCAGGGCTTCGCTGTAGCGGTTGAGGAAATCCGTCGAGAGGCGCGGCGCTCTGGACGTTTCCGTCTTGCCGTCCCCCGCATCAGCCAGCGATTTCATCGCGGAGACGGTCATCATGAACCCCAAACCGGCGCGACTATGCTTGGGCAAACCCAAATAAAGTGTTGCTCGGAAAGGGTCTCGTCGTCACATCTGCCGGATCATGTGTGGTCGCTACGCCATTACCCTGCCGCCGGAGGCGATGCGGACGACATTCGGCTATCGCGAGCAGCCGAATTTCCCGCCGCGCTACAACATCGCACCGACGCTGCCGGTGCCGGTCGTGCGCCTGAATGAAGGCGCGCGGCAGTTCATGCTGATGCGCTGGGGCTTCATCCCCGGCTGGGTCAAGGACGCCAGGGAGTTCCCGCTCGTCGTCAACATCCGCGGCGAAAGCGCGGCGACGAAACCCTCGTTCCGTGCCGCGCTCGCGAGGCGGCGCTGCCTTATGCCGGCCGACGCGTTCTATGAGTGGCATCGGCTCGGCCAGGGGCGGCAGGCTGAAAGCCGCGCCTATCTGTTCCGGCGCCCCGATCGCGGCATGTTCGCCTTCGCTGCGTTGTGGGAGACATGGCATTCGCCTGATGGCTCCGAGATCGACACGGTCGCGCCGATCACCGGCGCCGCCAACGGGCTGATGGCTGCGATCCACGACCGCTGCCCGGTCATCATCGAGCCCCGGGATTTCGATGGATGGCTCGATCCGGCGGCAGAACCTCGCGCTACCGCCGCCCTGCTTCGGCCGCCCCCGGACGATCTGCTGGAGATGATTCGGATCGGCAACGCCGTGAACAGGGTCGCCAATGACGGGCCAGAGGTGCAGGCGCCGTTCGATCCGGCGACAGTCGAGCCTACCGCGTCAAAATCCAAGCCCCCTGCC
Organism: Allobosea sp. GW822-FHT03F07; assembly: GCF_058801345.1. Taxonomy (NCBI): domain Bacteria; kingdom Pseudomonadati; phylum Pseudomonadota; class Alphaproteobacteria; order Hyphomicrobiales; family Alloboseaceae; genus Allobosea; species Allobosea sp. GW822-FHT03F07. Next base: position 337,236 of record NZ_JBXAND010000003.1, on the reverse strand, counting down.
CGCGCAGAGCGCCCCAAGGACGATTCCCAAGGCAGCCTGTTCTGAGCCGTGGCGCTCGGGTTCCAAAAGTTCGAGCCAATTCCGGCCCGAACCGTTGGAACTCACATCGCCAGAACGGCGCCGGGATTCAGGATGCCTTGCGGGTCTAGCGTCGTCTTCAGCGTCTTCATCAGGGAGAGTTCGACCGGGTCCTTAACGCCGGGCAGAAGGTCGCGCTTGAGGCGGCCGATGCCGTGCTCGGCCGAAATCGAGCCGTGCATCTCGCTGACGATGGCGTGAACCGCCGCATTCATCTCTTCCCAGCGCGCGAGGAAGGCGGCCTTGTCACCGCCGACCGGCTGGCTAATGTTGAAGTGGATATTGCCGTCGCCCATGTGGCCGAAGGGCAGCGGCCGGCAGCCCGGCACCATCCGCGTCACCACCTCCGAGGCCCTGGCGATGAAGGCCGGCACCGCGTGGAGCGGCACCGAGACGTCGTGCTTGATCGAACCGCCCTCATAGGTCTGCACCTCGGAAAGCATCTCGCGCAGCTTCCAGAAATCGGCGCGCTGGGTCAGCGATCCCGCCAGCGCCGCATCCGTGACGAGCCCCCGCTCCAGCGCCTCGCCGAGGAAAGCCTCGACCGCCTCGTCGAGCCCAGTTGTCGACTGGGCCGAAACCTCCATCAGCACGTACCAGGGCGACGGGCCCGACAGCGGGTCGCGCGTGCCCGAAGCATGTTTCAGAACGAAATCGAGCCCGGTACGCGGCAGGATCTCGAAGGTCGTGAGCGTGCCGCCGGCACCGGCCTTGGCCGTGTTCAACAGCGCGAGCGCCTCTTCGGGGCCGGGCACGGCGAGGAAGGCGGTGGCGCGCGCGGCCGGCTGCGGGAAGAGCTTGAGCACGGCGGCGGTGATGATGCCGAGCGTGCCCTCGGCGCCGATGAAGAGGTTCTTCAGATCGTAGCCGGTGTTGTCCTTGCGGAGCTGGCGCAGCCCGTTCCAGATGCGCCCATCCGCCAGCACCACCTCGAGCCCCATGCAGAGTTCGCGTGCGTTGCCGTAGGCGAGGACGGCCGTGCCGCCGGCATTGGTCGAGAGATTGCCGCCGATGGTGCAGGAACCTTCGGAAGCGAGCGAGAGCGGGAACAGGCGCCCTGCCCCCTCTGCCGCCTCCTGCGCCTTCTGCAGGGTCAGCCCAGCCTCGACCGTCATCGTGTCGCTCTGCGCGTCGATCGCGCGGATCTTGTCCATGCGCTGCAGCGACAGGATGATCTCGCGCCCATCCGCGATCGGAATCTGGCCGCCGACGAGGCCGGTGTTTCCGCCCTGCGGCACAAGCTTCGTGCCCGTCCTGGCGGCCAGCTTGACGAGTTCTGAGACCTCCAGCGTCGAGCCCGGCCGGACGATGGCTTGCGCCTTGCCGCGGAACAGGTCCCGCCACTCCTTGAGATATGGCATCATCGCATCGGCGTCGGTGACAACGTTCTTGGCGCCGACGATTCCCGCCATGTCGTCCAGGATGGATGCGCTCAAGGATGCCTCCGGAAGCTACTTCCTCGGCCGGCGGAAGACGCCGACGAGCTCGATATGAGCGGAATAGCGGAACTGGTCGACGGGCGTGACACCCTCCAGCGCATAACCGCCCGCGATCAGGATCGCGGCGTCGCGCGCGAAGGTCGCGACATCGCAGGAGACATAGACGACCGTGCCGGTCTTCGCCGCCGCGAGCCGCCGCGCCTGAGCCTCTGCACCGGCGCGCGGCGGATCGAGCACCACCGCGTCGAAGGCGTTGAGTTCATGCTCCAGCAGCGGACGCCGGAACAGGTCGCGGACCTCGCTCGTGATCGGCTTCAGCCCTTGCGTCGCGCCGGCGGCGCGGGTCAGCGCCAGGACGGCCGCCTTGTCGCTCTCGACCGCATGGACCTGCGCGCGCTCGGCCAGCCGGAAGGAAATCGGACCGCAGCCGGCGAAGAGATCGGCGATCCGCTTCGCCTTGCCGGGCAGGCCCGCCAGCACAAGCGCCGCGATCGCCTCCTCGCCCGCGGCCGTCGCCTGCAGGAAACCGCCGGGAGCCGGCGCAACCATCGCCTTGCCCATGCGCTGCTGCGGCGGCAGCCGCTCGACGACGATCTCGCCATGCATGGACAGCCGCGCCAGATCGAGCCGCTCGGCGGCCTCGGTCAGGGAGAGCCTGAGCTTTTCGCCGGCCGGGCCGTGGCCACGGATGTCAATGTCGAGCCCGGCCTCCGAAGCGGTGATCTGGATGTCGAGCGGCTTGTTCGAACCGCCAAGCCGGTTGGCGACGAGCTGGGCCGCGGCCGGTGCGCGCGAAAGGCCCGGCGCCAGTACCGGACAGGTCGGGATGGCGATCAGATCATGGCTGCGGGCGACCATGAAGCCGACGAGCATGCCGGGCCCCTCGCGGCGCGCGTGGAAGGTAACGCGGCGACGCCCGACCCCATGCGCGTCGACGATCTCGTCAACGGGAGCCGCGACCCCGGCGCGCGACAGCGCCGTCTCGACCTGCCGGCGCTTCCATTCGCGGTAGAGGCCAGGCGCCATGTGCTGGGCCGCGCAGCCGCCGCAGCGGGTGAAGAGCGGGCAGATCGCGGCAATGCGCGAATCGGCCGGCGTGATGATCTCGACGAGTTGCGCCCGGTCGCCGTCGCGCACGGCCCGCACGGTCTCGCCGGGCAATGCGTAGGGCACGAAGACATCCTGGCCTTGCGTCTCCGCGATGCCGTCGCCGCGCTGGCCCAGCCGGACCACGACAAGAATTTCGTTCATGGCGAGCGTCATCGTGGTCGAATTGTCTCCTGCCGATGCCATCGCCAACCGCATCCTTCCGAGCGCGTGCCGGATCGCGAGTTGCTGATGACCTGTTCCCAGCTTTCGCCTATCAGGTTGGGAGCAAACAGGGAAATCTCCGCATGAGCACCCGCGACGGCGTCATCGAAGCCATCGGCAACACGCCCCTGATCAAGCTGAAGCGCGCCTCGCAGGCGACCGGCTGCACCATTCTCGGCAAGGCCGAGTTCATGAACCCCGGCCAATCGGTCAAGGACCGCGCCGCGCTCGCGATCATCCGCGACGCGGAAGCGCGCGGCCAGTTGCGACCGGGCGGCGTCATCGTCGAGGGCACGGCCGGCAATACCGGCATCGGCATCGCGCTCGTCGGCAATGCGCTGGGCTATCGCTCCGTCATCGTGATCCCCGAGACGCAGAGCCAGGAGAAGAAGGACATGCTGCGGCTGGCCGGCGCGACGCTGGTCGAGGTTCCCGCCGTCGGCTACGTCAACCCGAACAACTATGTGAAGGTTTCGGGCCGCCTCGCCGAGGAACTGGCGAAAACCGAGCCGAACGGTGCGATCTGGGCCAACCAGTTCGACAATGTGGCGAACCGCCAGGGCCATATCGATACGACCGGCCCCGAGATCTGGGAACAGACCGGCGGCAAGGTCGACGGCTTCATCTGCGCCGTCGGCACCGGCGGCACGCTCGCCGGCGTGGGCATGGCGCTCAAGGCCTTCAACCCGAAGATCACGATCGGGCTCGCCGACCCGCTGGGCGCGGCGCTGCACTCCTTCTACACCACCGGCGTGCTCAAGGCCGAGGGTTCCTCCATTACCGAAGGCATCGGCCAGGGCCGCATCACCGCCAATCTGGTCGACGCACCGATCGACGTCTCCTTCCAAATCCCCGACGAGGAAGCGGTGCCTGTCGTCTTCGACCTGCTGGAACATGAGGGCCTCTGCCTCGGCGGCTCGTCGGGCATCAATGTCGCGGGAGCCATCCGACTGGCGAAGCAGATGGGGTCCGGCCACACCATCGTGACCATCCTCTGCGACTACGGCACGCGCTATCAGTCGAAGCTGTTCAACCCCGAGTTCCTGCGCTCGAAGGGCCTCCCGGTGCCCGGCTGGCTGGAGCGGGACAGCTCGGACCTGAAGGCGGTGGTGGGGCGGGTGATGGCTTGACGGCCCATGCCGCTCGACCCCGCCTCGCCGCTGGCGCGGCTGATCGATGCGCCCATGCGGCCAGGACTTGTGACGTGGATCGGCCTGCGCCCGGTGCGGAGGGCTGCGATGCAGCCAGTCGATGAAGCAATGCTCGATTCAGGCCAAGGGCTCGTCGGCGACCATTACAGCAGCCGCACCGGCGGCGCCCGCCACGTCACGCTGATCCAGGCCGAGCATCTTTCCGCCGTCGCCGCCCATCTCGGGCGCGAGATTGTCGCGCCGGATGAGCTTCGTCGCAACATCGTCGTGTCCGGCATCAATCTGGCGGCGCTGAAGGGCCGGCGCTTCAGGCTGGGCGACGCGCTGCTGGAGGCCACAGGCGAGTGCCATCCCTGCTCGCGGATGGAAGAGATCCTGGGCACCGGCGGCTACAACGCCGTGCGCGGCCATGGCGGCATCACGGCGCGGGTCGTCGGGAATGGCGTCGTTCGGCTGGGAGATGCGGTGGCGCGGGCGGAACAGGTTTAACAGGAGCCGACACCCGCCTTCCGGGGGCGGAGGGCGCAAACGCAGCCCTCCGCCAGAACGGTTCTCGTCAGTTCGGCGGGCTCCAGAAGCCGGCCTGGTAGTCGCGATCCGAAACCTTGTCGGCGTCTTCCTGCTCGCTCGTCTCGGGTTTTTCCGGGTGGTCGCACTCGTCCTCGAGCACGCAATCCACATCATGCCGTTCCAGCATCGTTTCTCCTTTCGTGGGTTGGGAGGGTTTGCGGAGGCAGATGTGAAATAGGCTGGAATGGTGCAGCGCACAAGGAGCGCTGCCGCGATGGGCCGGCGAAGGGTCGCTTGCGGTCCGCTGTGGAGCACGGCCGGAGTTCGCCGCGCGTCATTTGGCAAGGATAATGCCGCGCTCCTTACGCATCTTGTCGAACACCAAGCCAATCGCCTTGATGACTGTTACTTTTGGGTTGGCCTTGCAGTAGACGATGATTTCGTGCTCGGCCTCCTTTGCGCGCGCGATGTTGATGACATGCTTTTTGCCAAGGCCGTTATACCAGCCACTATACCACGTCGTCAGGAGATTAGCGTCTTCTTGAAACGTTCCGGCCAGCTGAGCACAGGTCAGCTTCTGGACATCGAGGTATCCGTTGGCGTCGGCGTAGGTTTTCAGTTCAACCTGCGCATTCGCGCCGGATGTGGAGCAACCGATGAAGACCACGGTAGCAAAAATGATTGTGCGCATGGTTCATTCCTTTATTTCCCGGAGGTTGAGGGCGGGTCTTACGCTAATTTAGATGTAACGATCCGTGCCGATTATCGAATGACATAGTCAGACGTTCTTATCGACGAAGGGTCGTCTGGGCGCAGCGTAAGCGTACGAGCATCGGTGCGACACGGAACGCGCGCCATATGACGAACTCCATCCGCTTCATCGGTCTCCGCCGCCAATCGTATCGAATGGAAGCGAAGCGTGGACGCTAGCCGGCGGTGTCGGCGGGCGATACTGGCCCTAAGGCCAGTAGACAATCACCGACAGCCAAGAAGCGGACCGCCGGGATCTCACTCGAAGGTGGCGGCCCAGACGTTCAGCCCATTGCAAGAACTTCGGGTCTTCACCCTCTTGCATGCCCAACCCCTCCCGCTCGCAACGGCCGGACGATCAGGAATGCAGTCGGCACGAACGGCGGGGCGATGCGGTGATGTCGGCTGAGCTAGGTTGTCGCGTCGGCCGCTGAGCCAGCGACCCTGGCCGCCGGAAACCACGACCTCGCTAGCGATGATACATCTGCCAGCGATGCGCCTGTGAACCAGCGCCGGCGGGCGGAGCGAAGATCGAAACGGCCTTCGGGTGGACCTTGAAATGGGCCGGCGTCGCGGTGACGATCTCGCCATCCGCGTTGATCGGCATGGGCTTCCTCGTCTCGATGTCAAACTCGATGCACTTGGCCGTGCGCACTTCCTGCCAGGCACCATGCGTTCCCGACCGGAACGAGCGCAGCATCAGCGCCAACTTCCAGACGTTCTTCAGCTCGAGGCTGTAGAGGTCGAGATGCCCGTCATCGATCTCGGCAGTCTCCGCGACGACATTGCCGCCGCCATAGTGCCGCCCATTGCCGATCGCGATCTGGAAGGTGTCGACGCTGGTCGTCTGCCCCTTCTCGGTGATGGTCGCGCCGAAGGTCGATGCGCGCGTCAGCACCTTGAGCGCCGCCAGCGCGTAGCCAAGGCGCCCGAAGCGCTTCTTCAGCGCCGGATCGAGGCCCTGGGCCAGTTCGCTGCTCAAGCCGATGCTGGCGACGTTGAAGAAGGCATGGCCATTGACGGTGCCGACGTCGATCGGGCGCGTCTCGCCTTGCGCGATGACGCCCGCCGCCCCGACCGGGCTCATCGGCAGGTCGAGCGTTCGGGCGAGGTCGTTGGCGGTGCCCATCGGGATGATGCCGAGCGGCAGGCCGCTCTCCATCGCCGCCAGGGCCGCGGACGAGACCGAGCCGTCGCCGCCGCAGACGATGACGAGGTCGGCCCGGTCTCGCAGCCGGACGATGTCGCGGGCGATTTCGGGCAGCGCCTCGAAGGTCTCGATGGTGATGTCGATCCCGCCCTGCTCCAAGCGTTGCAGGACGGGCTCGATCGGCTCGCCGCCCCGGCGCGATTTCGGATTGCGCAGCAGTAATGCTCGCCGGTTCGTCGATAGGCTCATGATGTCCGCTTGTCCTGCAGGGCTACCGCAGGTGGGCAACACGGCTCGACTTTTCAAGCTCGAAGGCCGGCAGGACATCGGCGAGGTCCTCGACGAAATCCGGCCGGGGAGCGCATGTCGCATGCCGGCAATCCGCCTTCACGCCGAGCTTCATCAGCGACAGCGCGAATTTGACCTCGCCCGGGTCGCTCTGGCCGCGCAGCAGATCGTGCAGAGGGATCAGGCGCCGCTGCAGCATCTGCGCCTGCTCGTAGGACGCGCTCCTGATGGCGGCCTGAATGCGCGACAGAAGCTGCGGCGCGAGATTGCCGAGCCCGGTGATCGCCCCGCAGCCGCCGGTCAGGAAATAGGCCGGCAGATTGTCGGATGAGCCGGTCAGCCGCATGAACTGGCGGCTGCAGGCGCGCGCGATGCGATCGCAGCGCACCAGGTCGCCCCGCCGCTCCAGCACGCCGACGATGTTCGGGGTCTGGCACAGCTCGGCCAGCGCCGGGATCGACAGCTCGACGGCACAACGATCGGGATCATTGTCGAGCACGATGTCGAGATGCGTCGCAGCCGCAGCCGCCCGCGCATGTTCCACGAGCCCGGCCTGGGTCGGCCGGCTGTAATAGGGCGTGCGGAGCAGGATCCCGCTCGCGCCCCATCCCGTCGCCTCCTCGACCTCTTCGACGGTCGCTCCCGTGGCATTGGTGCCCACGGCGATGAGGATGGGGACGGCTGGCCCGGCCACTTCCCGAATGGTCGCGACGATGCCCGCCCGCTCCTGCCGAGACAGCGTCGAGCCTTCGCCGGTGGCCGTGCCGACCGCGAAACCGTCGGCATGCTGGTTCATCTGCCAGACGATCAGCCTTGCCAGGGCGTCCCGATCGACGCCGCTGCCTTCGAACGGCGTCACCAGCTCGGTGAAGATGCCATGCAGCCAGTGGTTCACGAGGCCAGCCCCGACCATTTGAACCGGATGGGCTGACGGCTGACGCGCACCGCATGGGGGCGATGGCCGGTTTCGAATGCGGCATATCGCACTGCCGCTTCCCTGCTGGCGAAGAATCCGCCGCCGCGACCATGCGTCTCGACGGCGATCCAGTGACCTTCAGGATCCAGGCCCACCACGAAAGCGGAGGGCAAACGATGGCTGGAATTGTGGGCTCGACCCATGATCGATGTTTCCGAGCGGCCATGACGACCGCACTCCGGAATCTAGGAACGGGGGCCGTAACGCCGCCATCAGGAAAAGACGGCCCGCCAATAATGCGAGCGTAACGGACGGCCGCTAGCCCGGGCAGCCGTTACAGCCATTTCTTCCAGCGGAAGAACGTATAGGGCAGCACGGCGAAGAGGATCATCAGGCCGATCGCCATGGGATAGCCCCACTGCCACTCCAACTCAGGCATCGTCTTGAAGTTCATGCCGTAGATCGAGGCGATCAGCGTCGGCGGCATCAGCGCGACCGCGACGACCGAGAACAGCTTGATGATCTTGTTCTGCTCGATCGAGACGAGACCGAGCGTGGCGTCGAGCATGAACTGCAGCTTGTTCGACAGGAAGGTGGCGTGTTCCTCGATCGCCTGGACGTCGCGGACGGCCGCTCGCCATTCCGCAGAAAAGCCGGTCTGCGCCTTCTTTGGGCGGGTGTAATTGGCCGAGAGGAAGAGCAGCACGCGCTCGACCGAGACCATGCTCTCGCGGACATTCGAGATGATGTGCTCGTACTGGCCGATCTTCTGGATGACGCCCTGATAGGCGCTGCCCTGCTCGACGTCCTGGCCGCGGCCGGCGAAGATCCGGCGCGAGGCGACGTCGATCTGGTCGCCGACGCCGCGCAGGACCTCGGCCGCGCGATCGACGATCGCCTCGATCAGCCCGTCCAGCACCGCTTCCGGCTGGGTGCCGCAGCCACCGGGTTTGGTGGCGCGATTGAGGAAGATGTTGAAGGCGCCAGGCTCGTCATAGCGCACCGTCACCAGCGCCTTCTCGGTGAGGATGAAGGTGACGTCGGCGAGCTTGGGGACGATCGTCTCGGACTGGCAGATGATGCGCGCCGTCATGTAATGCGCGCCGTTCTCGGTGTAGATGATCTCGGAGGGTTCGAGATCATGCATCTCCTCGCGCGTCGGGATCGAGATCCCGAGATGCCTCTCGACCCTGGCGTCTTCCTGCGGCGTCGGGTTGAGCAGGTCGATCCAGATCGATTCGGGCGGAAATCCACTGTCGTCCACCGTAGCGCCCGGGAGCAGCTTGTCGCGCGAGGCGGGGCAGATGCCGTGGATCTGGAGCATGGGTAACCTTTGGCAGTGGGCGCTGGTCGGTAGCGCGGCAGGAACTCCGATCCCACCGCGATGTCAAACCGATGACGCGAATTTCAGGACGGAATCGTGAAGCGCTCCGGGCGGCTGCCGTCCCGATCCGTGAAGCCATAAGCGCGGGCGAGATCGGCAACCTGCAGCACCTGCCCGGCATGGCGGGCGACCTCGGCATCGGCGAGCAGCGCCGCGACGGCGCGACCGGCATAGAGCGGCGTCTCGGTGGTCTCGGCGGCCATGCCGGCATCGCGGACGCGTTCAGTCAGGACATGACCGGGCGAGAGGCCAAGCGCGGTGACGCCGAAAGGCTTCAGCTCGGCCGCCATGGCCAGCGTCAGCCGGTTCATCGCCGCCTTGGCGAGATCGTAGAAGACATCGCCGAGATAGCCGGAGCCCGTGTCGAAACTTACCGTGACGATCAGGCCCTTGCGCGCCTGCACCATGGCGGGAGCGACCGCGCGAGCCAGCAGGAGCTGCGCATAGACGCCGCTCTCGAAGCTTTGGCCGAGCCGCGCCACGGGCCGGCGCCAGAACGGCGCGCCGAAGGCCGAACCATCGGGATAGCGCTCGCCGTCATACCCCTCATTGCCGCCCCAGACGGCGTCCACGACGCCGTCGAGCCGGCCGAAGCGGCGCAGGGCCCAGGAGACGAGCTGATCGACATCGCGCTCGCTGGTGTGGTCGCAGCGATAGGGATGGCCACGTCCGCCGGCGGCCTCGACCTCGCGCGCCGTGTCCTCGAAGGTCTCGGGACGCTGGTCGGTGCGCGGACCGGCCTCGCTGGATCGGCCGGTGACGATGACCGTCGCCCCCGCCTCGCCCAAGGCCCGGGCGATGCCGCGGCCGAGGCCGCGCGAAGCGCCCGCGACGAGGCAGATGCGGTTCGCAAGCGGGCGCTCCGGCTCGCTCACGCAGCGAAGACCGCTGCCGCGTCCTCGACGGCGCCTGCGCCTTCCGTGACCGCCAGTTCGAGCGCCAGCGCCTCGGTCGCGAGGCATTCGGCGTAGAAGCGGACAGTGGCGAGATCGGCGGTGCTCTGCGGCTCGGCCCGCGTCGCCAGCGCCTTGCGCGCCAGGCCGGTGCCGCCCTGGGCCAGCGCGAAGAGCTTCAGATAGGGCGTCGCGCCAGCGAGCGCATCGCCCTGCCGCTCGCCCATCGTCGCCAGCATCCACAGCGTCGCGCGCTCCAGCGCATCGACGGCGGCGCGCAGGCGTAGCGCGCTATGGCCGAAGCCCGGCGTGTTGGCCGCCTCGACCTCTGCGACGACGGCGCGCATCTCCGCGATCAGCGCCTTCACCGCCTTGCCGTCCGAGAGCGGCAGCTTGCGCAGCACGAGGTCGATCGCCTGGATGCCGTTGGTGCCCTCGTAGATCGTCGCGATGCGAGCATCGCGCAGATGCTGGGCCGCTCCAGTCTCCTCGATATAGCCCATGCCGCCATGGACCTGGACGCCGGTCGAGGCGACCTCGACGCCGATATCGGTGGCATAGGCCTTGGCGATGGGCGTCAGGATCGCGGTGCGCTCGGTCGCGGCCTTGCGCTTCGCCTCGTCCGGCTCGCGGCGCGAACGGTCCAGCGCCTCGGCGACCTGATAGGCAATGGCGCGCGCGGCTTGCGTCTTGGCGCGCATCTCCATCAGCATGCGGCGGATGTCGGGATGCACCACGATCGGGCTCATCGGCGCCCCCTTGGGCGCATCGAGCGCGACGCCCTGCCGGCGCTCCCTGGCGAAGCCGAGCGCCTGCTGATAGGCGCGCTCGGCGATAGCGACGCCCTGTAGCGCAACGTTCAGGCGGGCATTGTTCATCATCGTGAACATGCAGGCGAGGCCACGGTTCTCCTCGCCGATCAGCCAGCCGATGGCACCGCCCTTGTCGCCAAACGCCATCGAGCAGGTCGGCGAGGCGTGGATGCCGAGCTTGTGCTCGATGCCGGAGCAGCGCAGGTCGTTGTGCTCGCCGAGCGAGCCATCGGCATTGACGAGATATTTCGGCACGAGGAAGAGCGAGATGCCGCGCGTGCCGGCGGGTGCATCGGGCAGGCGCGCCAGCACGAGATGCACGATGTTCTCGGTCAGGTCGTGCTCGCCATAGGTGATGAAGATCTTCTGGCCGGTGATGCGGTAGGTGCCGTCGCCGACGGGCTCAGCCTTCGACCGCAGCGCGTTGAGATCGGAACCGGCCTGCGGCTCGGTCAGGTTCATCGTGCCCATCCACTCGCCCGCGACGAGCTTGGCGAGATAGGTTTCCTTGAGATGCTCCGAGCCATGGGCATGCAGCGCCTCGATGGCACCGACCGTCAGCAGCGGCCCGAGCGCGAAGGCGAAGGCGGCCGAGTTCCACATTTCGGTGCAGGCCGATTGCAGCAGCGCCGGCAGCCCCTGCCCGCCATGCTCCTCGGGCGCCGGCAGCGCGTTCCAGCCGGCTTGCGCCCAGGCGGTGTAGGCGTCCTTCCAGCCCGGCGGGGTCGTCACGGTGCCGTCCTTCAGGGTCGAACCGTGCTGGTCCCCGATGCGATTGAGGGGTGCGATCACATCGGCTGCGAACTTCGCGGCTTCGTCGAGCACGGCCTGCGTCATGTCGCCATCGAGCTCGGGAGCGAGCCCGTCCGCGATCAGGCGGTCGAGACCCGCGACATGGCGCATCGTAGCGAGGATGTCCTCGACCGGGGCGCGATAGCTCATCTTCGTTTCTCCCTGGGCGCCGGGTCCGGTTCTACTCGCGAACCCGCCGGTTCCGGCTTCGGCTGCTTTTGGCGTTGCCGCGATGGTAGCGAGGAACTATCCCCGATGCCACGCGCCGGCGAGGGCGACTTTGGTCAGGCGCCGGACATAGTTTAGTTGTAAACGATCTTCGGTCAATCGGGCGAGAACGCCTGACGATGGGTGTATCTTGAGCCACGATTTGACGTCCAGCCACGTGACCGAGCAGCTCGGCGCCGATGCCCAGGGCATCGCGCGCGCGGCCAATCTGCTGCGACAGGGCCGGCTCGTCGCGCTGCCGACCGAAACGGTCTATGGCCTCGCGGCCGATGCGACCTCCGGCGCGGCTGTCGCCGGCATCTATGCGGCGAAGGAGCGGCCGAGCTTCAACCCGCTGATCGCGCATCTGCCGGATCTCGCCGCGGCGCGCCGGCAAGGCCTGTTCGACGCCAACGCGCTCGCCTTGGCCAAGGCGTTCTGGCCCGGGCCGCTGACACTGGTCGTGCCGGTCTCGGCCGGCTGCGAGGTCAGCGAACTGGCGAGGGCCGGGCTGGCTTCGGTCGCACTGCGCGTCCCCGCGCATCCGGTCGCGCATGCGATCCTGCAAGCGGCGGGACGGCCGATCGCCGCGCCCTCGGCCAACCGCTCCGGCCGCGTCAGCGCGACCAGCGCCGCCCATGTCCTGGCCGATCTCGACGGCCGGATCGACGCCGTGGTCGATTGCGGTCCGACCGAGGTCGGCGTCGAATCGACGATCGTCGCCTGCCTCGACGGCGCGCCGAAGCTCTTGCGACCGGGCGGCGTGCCGCGCAGCGCCATCGAAGGGGTGATCGGGCGGCCGCTGGTGCTGGCAGGTGAGGCCGGCATGGCGCCGATCTCGCCGGGGCTGCTCGCCTCCCACTATGCCCCGGCGGCGCGCGTGCGGCTCCACGCCGATGCGCCACTCCCCGGCGAGGCTTGGCTCGGTTTCGGGCCCGATCCCATCGGAGGTCTCTCCGGCGATGCCCCGTCGCTCAATCTAAGCCCGAGCGGCGACCTGACGGAGGCGGCGGCGAACCTCTTCGGCCATCTGCGCGCGCTCGATGCGCTGGGCCCGGCGACGATCGCGATCGCCGCGATCCCGCAGCACGGTCTGGGCGAGGCGATCAACGACCGGCTTCGCCGAGCCGCAGCGCCACGCTGAACGAACGTCGTAAGTCGGAGAGATTTGCCAAGTCCGCCTTGCATCGCCGCAAGATTTCGGCTTGCCTGTCCGGGCTCGAGGACATGGCCGCCGATGAACGTCAATCTCGCCTGGGACGATTTCCGACTGGTCAAGGCGATCGCCGATCATGACGGGCTGACGGGCGCGGCCGCAGCACTGGGCGTCAACCATTCGACCGTGTTCCGCCGCCTCGGCCAGATCGAGGAGCATGTCGGCCTGCAGCTCTTCGAGCGCCGCAAGACCGGCTATGTCGCGACCGCCGCCGGCGTCGAAATGGCGGCGCTGGCCGGACGTGTCGAGGAGGATGTCGCGGCCTTCAGCCGGCGCCTCGCCGGGCGCGACGTCGCACCATCCGGCGAATTGCGCGTGACCACGACCGACACGCTCTATCTCAACCTGCTGCTGCCGATCTTCGCCGCGTTCCGGGCCCTGCATCCGGCGATCCGGCTCGATGTGGTGATCGGCAACCAGGCGCTCAATCTCTCGAAGCGCGACGCCGACGTCGCCATCCGCGCGAGCGATGCCCCCGGCGAGACGCTGGTCGGGCGACGGCTCGCGACGTTGAGCTGGGCGATCTATGGCCGTGCGACCGAGGCTCCGAACCCGGCCGACGGCAATGGCCCGGCGAGCCTGTTCGCGCGCGACTGGGTCGCGCTCGGCGACCAGCTCGGCCATGTCAAAGCCGCGCGCTATGTCCGCGACAAGGTGGCGCCCGAGCGCATCGCGCTCAAGAGTTCCGCCGTGCTCGGCCTGGCCGAGGCAGTCGAGCAGGGCCTCGGCATCGGCCCCCTGCCCTGCTTCATCGCCGATCAGCGACCGACACTGGTCCGCCTGCTGCCTCCCGATCCGGATTTCTCCACCGGCCTGTGGATCCTGACCCACCCCGACATCCGCAACGCGCCGCGCGTGCGCGCCTTCATGGATTTCGTCGGCGGCGAACTGGCGAAGCTGCGCGGGCTGATCGAGGGGACGGGGTGAGCTGGGGCTAGCCGATCTCCACCACCACCCGCCCGCGGACTTTGCCGTCGAGGATGGCCCTGCCGGTCTCGATGACATCGGCCAGCGGGATCGTGGTGGTCATCAAGGCGAGGCTCGCCCGGTCGAGATCGGCAGCGAGGCGCGCCCAGGCTTCGAGGCGGCGCGGTTTCGGGCACATCACGGAATCGATGCCGAGCAGCGAGACGCCGCGCAGGATGAAGGGCGCGACCGAGGCCGGCAGGTCCATGCCCTGCGCCAGGCCGCAAGCGGCGACGGCGCCGCCATAGCGCGTCATCGACAGGACATTGGCGAGCGTGTGCGAGCCGACCGCATCGACGCCGGCGATCCAGCGTTCCTTGCCGAGCGGCCGACCGGGCGCCGACAACTCATTGCGGTCGATGATCTCGGCAGCGCCGAGGCTCTTCAGATACTCCGCTTCCTCGGCCCGCCCGGTCGAGGCGACGACATGCCAGCCGGCCTTCGCCAGCAGCGCGACCGCAACGGAACCGACGCCGCCGGCCGCGCCCGTGACCACGACCGGGCCATCGCTAGGCTTCAGGCCGTGCTTCTCCAGCGCCAGCACGCAGAGCATCGCGGTGTAGCCGGCGGTGCCGATCGCCATCGCCTCGTCCGGGTTGAGGCCGGCCGGCAGCGGCACCAGCCAGTCGCCCTTGACCCTGGCTTTCTGGGCATAGGCACCGAGATGCGTCTCGCCCGTGCCCCAGCCATTGAGGACGACGAGATCGCCCGGCCTGAAATCGGGATGCTCCGAGGTCTCGACGCGGCCGGCGAAATCGATGCCGGGGATCATCGGCCAACGCCGGATCACCGGCGCGCGGCCAGTGAGTGCGAGGCCGTCCTTGTAGTTCACCGTCGAATGCGTGACGCGGACGGTGACGTCGCCCTCCATCAACTCGCTCTCGTCGAGTTCCGTGAAGGCGAGATTCGGGCCGGTCTCGCCCTTGGTGGCGACGAGGGCTTTGAAGGTGGTCATGCGCATCCTCCTGACGACTCTTGCCAGCAGGAGATACGCAGCCGGGCCGGCGCGGCAAGCCCGCGCCCCTCCGCCTTTCGTCAGTGCTATCTCACGCCGGCTGCGCGGCCGTCCGCGCCACCGGCTTCTCGACGATCGGCAGGTTGATCAGCGCCGAGGCGATGCCGAGCGCGACCGAGAGCCACCAGACGATGATGTAGGAGCCCGAGGCCTCGTAGAGGAGGCCGCCGAGCCAGACGCCGAGGAAGCCGCCGACCTGATGCGAGAAGAAGGCGAAGCCATAGAGCATCGCCATGTATTTCGTGCCGAACATCAGCATGACCAGCGAGGAGGTCGGCGGCACGGTCGAGAGCCAGAACAGGCCGATGACGATGCCGAAGGCGATCGACGTCACGGGGCTTGCCGGCAGCATGATGAAGGCGGCGATCGCGACGGAACGGCCGAAATAGATCCAAGCGAGCAGATGGCGCTTGGGCATCCGCGTCGAGAGCCAGCCCGAGGAGAGCGAGCCGACGGCGTTCGCCAGCCCGATGACGGCGAGCGTCCAGCCGCCGACCCAGGCCGGCAGGCCCATATCCTTGAGATAGGCGGGCATGTGGACCGTGATGAAGGCGAGCTGGAAGCCGCAGGTGAAGAAGCCGAGCACGAGGAAGACATAGCTCCTGTGCTTGAACGCTTCGGCGAGCGCCTGGGCGATGGACTGGTTCGGCAGGTTCGCCGCGGAGGCCTGATTTGTGCCGCCGAGCTTGCGCGTCGACAGGAAGATCGAGATCGGCAGGATCGGCAGCAGGGTCAGCGCGAAGACGACCAGCGCCTGGTTCCAGCCGATCTGCTCGATCAGGATGTTGCCGATCGGCGGATAGAGAAACTGGCCGAAGGATCCGGCGGCCGTACCGGCGCCGAAGGCCATCGGCCGCCAGGATTCCGGGAGAAGCTTGCCGAAGGCAGCCAGCACGAGGTTGAAGGAACAGGCCGAAAGCCCGAAGCCAATCAGCACGCCGGCGCCGAGATGAAGCTCCAGCGGGCTCGTGGCATAGGCCATCACGACGAGGCCGGCGGCGTAGAGCAGCGCGCCGGTGCAGAACACCTTGACGATGCCGAAACGGTCGGCGATGGCGCCGGCAAAAGGAGCGCCCAGACCCCAGAGCAGGTTCTGGATGGCGAGCGCGAGGCCGAAGGTGTCGCGCCCCCAGCCGAACTGCACGGTCATCGGGATCTGGAACAGGCCGGCGCTGGCGCGCGGGCCGAAGGTGATCAGCGCGATCAGGCAGCCGGCCGCGACGATGATCTCCGGGGCATAGCTGCGCCCCGGGGCGGCACTCGGCGCGACACTCATGGCGAATCTCCGGAGACCTGATGGGGACGTGTGGCTGCACGTTACCGTCGTTTCCACGGCTCCGACAACGCGAATTCGTGGCGTCGCGCATCACGCGTTTGCATGGGAGGAACCGCGGCTGGCCTGTAGCCGACACCCGTTACCAGCTTGGAACACCACCCCTCCGCCGCGTTAACCGCCGCTCAACCCTACCGGGGTGATAACGGAGCGATGCGAAAGCGCGTCGTTCACGCGCCGGTCGCACCCCTCGTGTTCAAAGCGGGTGAGCGGGTTGAGTCATTTGCGTTTGCGCCGGCGTACGAGACGCATCGGGTCGCTCGGGCTGAAATGGGCCCTGGCGACGGTCGCGCCCTGGGCGCTCTCGGTCGGCATGCTGGTCTCCTTCACGGCATCCGCCGGCCAGAATTTCAGCATCGACGCCCTGCCCACCACCTCCTTCTCGCGCACCCTGCCAGGCCCGGATTCCGAGCTCGAGGAAGGCCCGTCGATGCTGATCGCGGCCAGCGCCTTCCGCCTGCCCGGCCTGTCGCTGACCTCGGCGATACGGCAGGCGCATCTGTCCTTCAACGATCCTGAGCGGCGCGTCGCCATCGATCCCCGCCAGCCGCGCGAGGAGATGAAGCGCGCCGTCGCCGGTTTCCCGGAAGTCGATCGCACGGCCAAGGGCGACGCGCTGCCGCGCCTGCGCCCGAGCATCTCCGCGAAGGCGCCGCGCGAACTCGAACGCGTCGTCTTCGGCGACAACCAGCCCGGCCTGATCTCGGGCGGCTTCTCGATGGACGCGTTGCGCGAGGCCGAGGCTCTGACCGGCCCGCAGATCGGCTTCGAGCCCTATGCAGACGATCAGGGCCTGACCGACCCGGCCCTCTCCGACGCCTCGCCCGACGCGCTGAAATCCGCGAACCCCTATGGCGCGGTGCCGCGCACGATCGACGGCGCGACGCCCGGCGTCGCTGCCGCGACCGCGCAGGGCTCGTCGACGCCGGCGGTCAATTACAGCGTGACGACGCTGGTCCCGGCCTTGAGCCCCCCGGCCGCGCCGGAGCGTCCGAGCCTGCTCGCGCGTGCGCCCTCCTCGCCGGAGCGCCGCGGCGCCGGAGCCGAGCCCGGCCAGCGCGAAATCTATACCGGGCTGATCGCGGCCGGCGACATGGCGCGCCAGCAGCGCTGCCTGGCGGAAGCGGTCTATTTCGAGGCGCGCTCGGAATCCGACGAGGGCCGCGCGGCCGTCGCCCAGGTCGTGCTCAACCGGGTCAAGAGCGGGCTCTATCCCGACAGCGTCTGCGGCGTCGTCTACCAGAACAGCAACCGCTACCTCGCCTGCCAGTTCACCTTCACCTGCGAAGGCAAGTCGCTGCGCATCACCGAGCCAGGCCCCTGGCGCGACGCGGTCCGCATCGCCCGCGAGGTCTATGAGGGCACGACCTACATGCCCGAAGTCGGCGCCTCCACGCATTACCACGCGCAGTACGTCCGGCCCTATTGGGCCAAGAAGCTCAAGAAGATGGACACAATCGGCCAGCACGTCTTCTACACGCTGCGGCCGGGGCAGACCTGACGGCGCATGACGCGCCGAATGTAATCCCGTCGATTGGCACCGGGGACGTCGGCTCGCTCGAGGGAAGCCCTGTCCCCCCTGTCGACAAGCCACGCAAGCGCCACGCAAGGCCGGCGAGGCAGCTTGTCGACATGATACACCGCGCCTTCGCCATTGCGGGACTCGCAGCTTCGGCCTTCTCGGCTGCGCTGTTGCTGGCCTCCACCGCCGCCCAGGCCGATGGCTGCCAGGGCACAGCCTGCTACAACCTCGTCAAAACGCCGCCGACCTACGCCACGGTCGCGGAGCGGAAACTGGTGCGGAAGACGCAGACGCGCCGCCGCGTGGTCCCGGCCCGCTACGCCACCGTCACCGAAAAGGTGATGATCCAGCCGGCGCGGCAGATTCCCCACCACGTCGAGGGACAGTACTATTCGATCTCCGAGAAGGTGCTGATCGCTCCCGGCGGCCCGCGCTGGGAGATCACGACCGACATCCATGGTCGCACGACGGGTTGCTGGATCGAGGACGAGCCGCAATACGGATTTCGCCAGCGCCTCGTCGAATCCGCACCGGCCCGAATCGAGTACGAAACCATTCCCGCTGTCTACACGCAGCGGCAACGCCGGGTCTTGGTGCGGCCGGGCCGGGTCGTGAACGAGACCATTCGCGCGGGATATAAAACCCGCTATCGCAAGGTGCTGGTCAGCCCCGGCTCGGAGCACTGGCAGCGGGCCGGCCGCTGAGTTTCACGCGCCGCCCCTTTGACGTCGGAACAACTCACTTCATTCTGGCGCGCCGGCCTCCGACGGAGATCTGCGGGGGGTCAGGACCGCGTCCGGGGCGGCACCACCCCGCCGCTCGTGCCGAATGACGGCACGCATGGGAGACCGGGCGACCGCACGTTCGATCCCCGCAAAACCCGCTCAAATGCGAGCGATTCGCTTCACGCAAACGCAAACTGCGTGAATCCACAGCCCGCGCTCAGGCTGGTTAATTTTACCTTGTTTCCGCGTTTACCTTGCGTTCATCACTGTTTCCCGGCTTTCTCCGGCCAATGAGCGGCGCGCGACGTCGCACAGGGCTGGCGGGGCAGGTTCTCGGCATGATGCACAAGGTTCTCACCGTTTCGGCGCTCGCAGCCTCGGCCGTCTCGGTCGCGCTGCTGCTGGGCGCCACGGCCGCCCAGGCCGGCGGTTGCCGCGGCACGGCCTGCTACAATCTGGTCCAGACGCCGGCGGTCTACGACACCATCGCGGAGACGCAGCTGGTCCGAGAGGCGCAGACGCAGCGCCAGGTCATCCCGGCGCAGTACGATTACGTGACCGAAAACGTCGTGATCCAACCGGCCCGGCAGATCCCGCGTCACATTCCGGCAAGCTATTCCACGATTTCCGAGAAGGTGCTGATCGCGCCAGGCGGCAAGCGCTGGGAAGTCACCACCGACGCCTATGGCCGCACCACCGGCTGCTGGGTTTATGACCGGCCGCAATACGGCTTCCGCCAGCGCACCGTCGAGGTCACGCCGGCCACCGTCGAGTACGAGACCATTCCCGCTGTCTACACGCAGCGGCAGCGCCGGGTGATGGTGCGGCCGACCCAGGTCGTCCGCCACACCGCCCCGGCCGTCTACGAGACCCGGCATCGCAAGGTGCTGGTGAGCCCGCCCTCTCAGCACTGGCAGCGGGCAGGCTACTGAGCCTTACACACCAAGTTTTACTTGTAGACCCTTTGACTACGGAAAAGACCACTCATACCCCGGCTCACGCCGGGGTTTTTTTATGTTCAGGGCCCTGATGGGCTGACTCGAAAAGCCACCGCCGTCATCCTGGGCTTCGCGCAGCGAAGTCCCGGAATCGATTGTAAAGCCAACTCCTTCGAAAGGATCGGCCCTACGATGGATCCCGGAGTTGCGACGCTTGCGCGGCTTGTCCAGGACGACAGTAGAGGTCCGGAAGAAAAAGGCTGATGGGCCCCGCGACGATTGCCGCGCGATCTGCCTCGCCCTATCCTAGCCCGCCCATCAGCAGCGCGAGGACGCCGACGCCCAGCAGGAAGGCCAGCATGCGGGCGGGCATGCCGATCAGGACGCCCGGCGAGCGGCCGAGCGCGAAGCCGGCGACGATTTCGGAGAGGCCCAGCCCCAGCAGCACGATGACGAAAGGCGGGAAGCTGGCCGAGGGCGCGAGCCACCCCGCCTTGAACACGGCAGAGACGATCGCCCCGAGCGCGGCGCCGAACGCGACGAAAACCAGTTCGGCGCGCGAAAACCGCATGACGCCGATCAGCGCCGACGGAAGTTCTGGTTGCGCGGCGGGCCGCTCGGAGCGGGGCCGGCGGTCTTCTGGCGGAAGTTGATGCGGCCGCGATCGAGATCGTAGGGCGACATCTCCACGACGACGCGGTCGCCCGCGATGGTGCGGATGCGGTTCTTCTTCATCTTGCCGGCCGCATAGGCCAGGATCACATGCTCGTTGTCGAGCTTCACGCGGTAATTGCCGTCCGGCAGCACTTCGACCACCGTGCCGTCGAATTCGAGGAGTTCTTCTTTAGCCATCCCGTTGTCCTTCGTGTGCCCTTTGGCGCGGGGAGCGAACCATCTCTGGTCCGCTCCGGCTCTGGCGTCGCTGCGTCAGTTCGCGCGCCGCCGGGCGCCGTTGGTGCGTGGTTGCTGTGTTCTTTGCTGCAAGAACGCGACGCCGCCAAGCCCTTCCTTGGCCGAACCACCGTCTTTTCGCTGCGCAGGCTGTTCGCTGCGCTGCGGCCGATCGTTGCGCGGTGCATCATGGCGCTGGCCGCCGGCATGCTGGCCGTTGCCGCCATTGCCGGGCTTGCCACCATGACGCTGACCGGAGCGTTCGCCGTGCCGCTCCCCTTGGGGTCGGCCATGGTCGCGACCGCCGCCGCCCTGCTGGCCACGTCCGCCGCGACCCTGGTTCTGGGGCGGCTTCTTCGGCGTGCGTCCGTCCCAATAGGGCACCTCGCCGATCGGCGTGATGGCGACGCGGGTCAGCTTCTCGATCGCCGCGAGATCGCCGCGCTCTTCCGGCGTGCAGAAGGCGATGGCCTGGCCGGAGGCGCCGGCGCGCGCGGTGCGGCCGATGCGATGGACATAGGTTTCGGGCACGTTCGGAAGGTCGAAGTTCACGACATGGCTGATGCCGTCGACATCGATGCCGCGCGCCGCGATGTCGGTGGCGACGAGGATGCGCAGCTCGCCGTCGCGGAAGGCGCCGAGCGCCCGCTCGCGCTGGCCCTGGCTTTTGTTGCCATGGATCGCCGCCGCCTTGATGCCGGAGACCTCGAGTTGGCGGACGACCTTGTCGGCGCCATGCTTGGTGCGGGTGAAGACGATGGCACGCTCCATTTCCGGAACGCTCAGCGTTTTCGCCAGCAAGGCCGGCTTGTCGCCGGGATTGGTGAAGATGACTCGCTGGTCGATCTTTTCAGCCGTCGTCGCCACGGGGGCGACGGACACCTCGACCGGATCGGTCAGATAGGCCGA
The DNA here is from genome assembly GCF_058801345.1 of Allobosea sp. GW822-FHT03F07. Lineage (NCBI taxonomy): Bacteria > Pseudomonadati > Pseudomonadota > Alphaproteobacteria > Hyphomicrobiales > Alloboseaceae > Allobosea > Allobosea sp. GW822-FHT03F07. The sequence goes on along the minus strand of NZ_JBXAND010000003.1, from coordinate 316,040 downwards.
GGCGATCTCGCGGATCGGCTTCGGCATGGTCGCCGAGAAGAGCAGCGTCTGGCGCTCCTTCGGGATCAGCGTCGCGATCCGGCGCAGCGCGTGGATGAAGCCGAGATCCAGCATCTGGTCGGCCTCGTCGAGAACGAGGAACTCGATCTCGCGCAGCGAGACGGCGCGCTGGTCGACGAGGTCGAGCAGGCGGCCCGGCGTCGCGACGAGGATGTCGACATGCTGGCCGAGCGCACGGATCTGCTTGCCGACGGGCACGCCGCCGAAGATCACGGTCGACTTGATCGTGGTGAACTGCGCGTAGGTGCGGATCGAGGTCTCGATCTGCGCGGCGAGCTCGCGCGTCGGCGACAGGATCAGCGCGCGCACAGAGCGCGGCTGCACCCGGCGCGGGTTGTTGAGCAGGCGGTGCAGCAGCGGCAGCGAGAAGGCCGCCGTCTTGCCGGTGCCGGTCTGGGCAGCGCCGAGAAGGTCACGGCCCTTGAGAATCGGAGGGATAGCCTGCGCCTGGATCGGCGTGGGCGTGGTGTAACCTTCGGAGGCGAGCGCCTTGAGAAGCTGCTCGGCCAAGCCGAGGTCGGTGAATTGAGTCAAAACAGGTCTTTCCGGACGCCGCGACGCAAGGGGCACATGTGGGTATCGGCTGTGCCGCCGGATTGCGCCCGGCCTTGAATATTTGCTCTTTCCCGCCGGCGAACCGCTAAGCCACAGCGCCGGAAGGTGTCTCTTGTAAAGCCGGGCGGGCGCGAGGCGCCTGCCCGGTCAATGGTCGCTTCGTCTCAGGCGACGGCGAGGTTGCCGGCCGAGGACTTGCCGGTCTTGCGATCGGCAACGAGCTCGAACGACACGACCTGGCCTTCGACCAGTTCGCGCAGACCGGCGCGCTCGACGGCGGAGATATGGACGAACACGTCCTGGCCGCCGTTCTCAGGGGTGATGAAGCCGTAGCCCTTGGTGGCGTTGAACCACTTGACGGTGCCCTTGTTCATGGAAGGTAGTCCTTACGTTTCAGATCCGCGTATGTGGTGAAGACACGGCGCGGCGCGCGGACGCCTGCCGTGGTCTTGTAGTCGATGTGTGGTGGATCTGATTCGTGCCCGCCGACCGGGAGAACCCGCGCGGAGGATGGCCAGAACCCGGCCGCATCTCGTCTTACATGGGTGGAGCTAGCACAAATTGCAATGCGGGTCCAGCGACCCACTCAAACGCGAGTGACGGCGGGCTCGCAGGAGCCCGCCGTCCCGTCGTTTCGAAGCTCCCCGCTCAGCGCGGGCAGACGGCGCCGGTTTCGGTCCAGGCCTTGAGCAGCGCGCCGAACTGATCCTGCGTGCCGGGCGCGGGCTGACGCCCCGGACCCGGGCGCCAGGCCCAGCCGACCAGCGTATCCTCGGCGACATGCTTGATCAGCGCCGCGAAATCGCGGCTGCCGTTGCGGTTGGGGTCCTTGATCTGCTCGCAGATCTGGCCCAGCGTCTTGCCCTCCCAGGCCATCGAAGCTGGCGCCAGCGCCCAGTGGCCGTCGCCCGGCACGCGCGCCGGATCGAAGTTCTCCTTGCCGTGACAGGTCGAGCAGGCCATGCCCGGCGCGCCATGCCCATCCTTGCCGCGCACGACGAGCGGCTGGTGCAGGCGCTGCGCATCGGTCTGACGCGGGCGCTCGGTCGCCGGATGGCAGTTCACGCAGCGCGGATGCTGCAGGACCTTGCCCATCTCAGTGAAGAGCGCGGCCGAGCGCGCCTCGCGCTGGGCGATCGACTGGAAGCTCTCGACCGAGCGCAGCGTGCCAGCGGGCGGGGTCGGTGTCTGGGCCGTGGTGATGGCCGTGCCGGCTAGCGCGAGCCCGAGGCCCGCGACAGCGGCAAGAGCAGACTGTCGCAGCATCAGACCATCCCTCCGACCATCGGCAGCTGGCGCGGCCGGCCCTGACCGAGGCGGGCCAGCGCGTTGGCGACGGCGGGTCCGATCGGCGGCACGCCGGGCTCGCCGACGCCGGTCGGCTTCTCCGTGGAGGCGATGATCGCGACCTCGACCTCCGGCATCTCGTGGATGCGCAGCGAACGATAGCTGTCGAAATTGGTCTGGACCGGCTTGCCCTTGTCGAGCGTGAGCTCGCCATAGAGAGCATGGCCGAGGCCGAAGCCGATGCCGCCCTCCATCTGCGCGCGGATGACGTCGGGGTTGACGGCGATGCCGCAATCGATCGCGCACCAGACCTTGTGGACCTTCGGCTCGCCATCGGGGCCGACCGAAACCTCGGCGATCTGGGCCACATATGATCCGAAGCTCTCCGCCACGGCGACACCGCGCGCCCGGCCGTTGCCCGCATCGGGGCCGGTCCATTTCGCCAACTCGGCGACGGCCTTGAGCACACCGGCGAGGCGCGGCTCCTTGCCCATCAGGGCGAGGCGGCCGGCGACCGGATCCTGCCCCGCCGCCTGGAGCAGTTCATCCATGAAACACTCGACCGCATAGGCGGTGTGGGTATGACCGACCGAGCGCCACCAAAGAGTCGGTACACCGACCTTGGTCGCATGCACCTCGCAGCGGAAATCCGAGACCTCGTAAGGCAGCTCGTTCGCACCTTCGAACATGGTCGAATCGAGACCGTTCTTCGCGATCATCGGCTCGAAGAACGTGCCCAGGATGAAGGATTGCCCGACGATGCTGTTGGTCCAGGCTGTGATCTTGCCATCCTTCACGGCGCCGCGCATGCGATGGACGAAGAGCGGGCGATAATAGCCTCCCGTCAGATCGTCCTCGCGGGTCCAGACCAGCTTGACCGGCCGGTTCGGGCCGATCGCCTTGGCGACCATGGCGAGTTCGGCCGCCAGATGCTGGCTGACCTGGGCGCGCCGGCCGAAGGAGCCGCCGGCCAGCATGGTTTCAAGTTGCACCTTTTCGGGCGGGAGCCCGAGAATGGTGGCGATGGTCTGGTGTTCCGTCGTCTGGAACTGGCTGCCGAAGCGGGCGAGCGCGCCTTGCGCATTCCATTCGAGATAGCCGTCGAGCGGCTCCATCGGCGCGTGTGCCAGATAGGGAAAAACGTATTCCGCCTCGATCACCCGCTCCGCCTTGGCGAGCACCGCCTCGGCATCGCCATGGCTACCGGCAACCCTGCCCGGCGTGCGGACGAGCGCGCGGTACTCCGCGACGAGCTCGGCGCTGCCGCGCTTTTCGGCCTCGCTCTCGTCCCAGGTGACCTTCAGCGCCTCGCGGCCCTTCAGCGCCGGCCACATTCCCTGCGCATAGACGGCGACGCCCGAGCCGATCTGCTTGACGTCGATGACGCCCTTGACCTTGAGCGCCTCGGCCGCATCGAAGCTCGCGACCTTGCCGCCGAAGCGCGGCGGGCGCGCCACCACGACGGTCAGCATGTTCGGCGCGCTGATGTCGATCGTGAACTGGGTCTTGCCGCGGGCCTTGTCGGCGCCGTCGATGCGCTTCACAGCGCCTTCCTTGCCGATCAGCTTGAACTGGGACGGCTGCTTCAGCGGTGCGTCGGCGGGCGCCGGCAGCTTCGATGCGGCCTCGGCGAACTCACCGAAGCGGCCCTGCTTGCCGGAAGCATGCTTCAGCACGCCCTTGTCGATGGTAATTTCGCCGGCCGGCACCTTCCAGGCCTGAGCGGCGGCCTGAACGAGCATGGCGCGAGCGGTCGCGGCGGCCTTGCGGGTCTGTTCGAAAGAGTTGGCGATGGCGGTCGATCCGCCCGTGCCCTGCACGCCGAAGGCGAGATTGGCGTAGAGCTTGACGTCGGCGGGCGCATGCTCGGCCCGCATCTGGGCCCAATCGGCATCCATCTCCTCGGCGACGAGCGTCGCGAGCCCCGTGAACGGGCCCTGCCCGAACTCGATATGCTTGACCAGTACGGTGACGCTGTTGTCGGCAGCGACGCGGATGAAGGCGTTCGGCGCGAAGGTCACCGGACCGGTCGATTGGGCGCGAGCCGTCTTCGGCAGATGCATGGCGACGATGAGACCGCCGGCACCGGCGAGCAGCGAACGGCGCGAGAGATTGAGATCGTGCGCGGTCATGATCAGCCCTCCAGCGTGCGGGCGGCGGTGTGGATCGCCGTGCGGATGCGGGCATAGGTGGCGCAGCGACAGATATTACCGTTCATCGCGAGGTCGATGTCGCGGTCGCTCGGCCTGCGGTTCTCCTTGAGCAGGGCGACGGCGCTCATCACCTGGCCAGACTGGCAATAGCCGCATTGCGGCACGTCGAGCTTGTCCCAGGCGGCCTGCACGGCCTGCGCCTCCCTGCCGTCAATAGCCTCGATGGTGGTGACCTTGCCCTCAACCGCCGAGACCGGCGTGACGCAGGAGCGCACGGGCTGACCGTCGATCCAGACGGTGCAGGCGCCGCATTGCGCGACGCCGCAGCCGAATTTGGTCCCGGTCAGGCCGAGATTGTCGCGGATCGCCCAGAGCAGGGGCGTGTCGGCGTCGACATCGACGCTATGGGTGCGTCCATTGACGGTGAGCGTATGGGCCATGGCTGCCTCGCGGATATGAAAAGCCGTGTGAAGAACCGGAACGTCGCCCTGCCGCGGGGGTTACCTGGTAACCCGATCCGGCATAGCGTCGGCAGCGACCGCGAACATGGTCCGCGACCGCCAAAATAGACTGATTGGATCAATACAGTCTATTTGGTATGGTCGCGCAGAGTCTGGAATTCGTCAAGACTGAGAATGAGCACCTCACGAGATTGTTCCCCGGCTGCGCCGGACGAGGCGAGGACCCGCATCGAGCAGATCGCGGATGCGGCCTTAAGGCGTTTCGCGCGCTACGGCTTCAAGCGCAGCTCGATGGAGGATGTGGCGCGTGAGGCCGGCCTCGCCAAGGCGACGCTCTACCTGCATTTCAAGGGCAAGGACGACGTCTTCCGAGCGATGATGGAGCGTTGTGGCGCCCGGATCGCGGCGCTCTGCGATGCCGTGATGGCGCAGCCCTTGCCCTTCCCCGAAAAGCTGGAAGCGTTGATGCTGGCGCAGTTCGGCGCGAGCTATGCCGCCTTCGGCGACGGCGAGCACCTCGCCGAGCTCAAGGCCGTTATGGCGAGCATCGCACTGCGCGAGATCCAGGCCTTCGAAAGCATCTTCACCACCAATGCGACGAAGCTGCTGTCGGAGGCTGCAGGCAAGGGCGAGATCGTACTGGGATCACTGGCGCCCGAGGCGATCGTCGAGACGCTGTCCCAGGCCGCGATCGGCGCGAAGATGGGCCCGCCGCCTTCGCTGGAGACCTATGAGGCGAGGCTGCGGCAGATTGCGGCGCTCGCCGCACAGGCGGTGGCGAAGCGGTAGATTCGCCTTTATTCAAGCCGGACCATCGGCAGAGCACCCGAATGCAAATTTCCTAACTTGGGAAAATCCTTGTTCCCATTTTGGGAATACACTATTCTGACCGTCATGCAGGTGATCGCGCGCCGGACGCTTAGGGAATTCTGGGAGCGCGAGCCTCATGCCGAGATGCCGCTGCGGGTCTGGTACACGATCGCCGACAAGGCGAGTTGGGCGAGCCCGTCAGACATCAAGGCCCAGTTCGGCGCCAACGTCGATTTTGTCGCCGACAACCGTGTCATCTTCGACATCGGCGGCAACAAGTATCGGCTGATCGTCCACATCGCCTACGCCTATCAGCGTGTGCTCATCAAGTTTGTCGGAACCCACAAGGAATACGATCGAATCGACGCGGAGACTGTGTGATGCAGATGGATATGCGAGCGATCCGCACCGAAGCGGACTATGATTGGGCACTCGGCGAAATCGAGCGCTACTTCGAGCAGGAGCCGGCGCCCGGCACGCCGGAGGCCGAGCGCTTCGACGTGCTTGCAGGGCTCATCAAGCTCTACGAGGACGTGCATCATCCGATCGCCGCTCCCGACCCCATCGAAACGATCCGGCAATGGATGGCGACACGCGGCTTTAGCCAGGGCGATCTGGCCACGCTGATCGGTTCGAAGCCGCGAGCCTCGGAGATCCTCAACAGAAAGCGCGCGCTGACCATGGACATGGTGTTCAAGCTCAGCAGTTCATGGGGCATCCCCGCGGATGCGCTGGTCGCGCCTTACCCTCTGGCGGCCTGACCAGCGATCGGCGGCGGAACGCGCGCGCCTTAGCCTTCCTTGGCCCTGACAGCCCCCAGCGCCGCCTGCGCCGCCGCGAGCCGCGCGATCGGCACGCGGAAGGGCGAGCAGGAGACGTAGTCGAGGCCGACGCTCTCGCAGAAGCCGATCGAGGCCGGATCGCCGCCATGCTCGCCGCAGATGCCGAGCTTAATGCCGGGGCGAGCCTTGCGGCCGCGCTCGGCCGCAAGCTTGACCAGTTCGCCGACGCCTTCCTGGTCGATGGTGACGAAGGGGTCGGCTGCCAGGATGCCCTTACCGGTATAGGCGCCGAGGAAGGAGGCGGCGTCGTCGCGGGAGATGCCGAGCGTGGTCTGGGTCAGGTCGTTGGTGCCGAAAGAGAAGAACTCGGCGCTCTTGGCGATCTCCTCGGCCCGCAATGCGGCACGCGGCAGCTCGATCATGGTGCCGACCTGATAGGTCAGCTCGACCTTGCTCTCGGCGATCACCTCCTTCGCCATGGCGTCGATGCGCGCCTTGACGAGGTCGAGTTCGGCCACACCCATCACCAGCGGCACCATCACCTCCGGGATCACCGCCTTACCGGTTTCCTTGGCGGCGATCACTGCCGCCTCGAAGATGGCGCGGGCCTGCATCTCCGCGATCTCGGGATAGGCGATGGCGAGGCGCACGCCACGGAATCCGAGCATCGGGTTGAACTCGTGGAGTTCGGCGGCGCGGTGCTTCAGCGCATCCGCCGTGACGCCGAGTGCGCTCGCGACCTCCGCGATCTCCTTCTCGCCATGCGGCAGGAATTCATGCAGCGGCGGGTCGAGCAGGCGGATGGTGACCGGCAGCCCGCTCATGATGGTGAAGAGCTGGACGAAGTCCTGGCGCTGCATCGGCAGGAGCTTGGCGAGCGCGGCGCGCCGGCCCTTGTCGTCCTGGGCGAGGATCATCTCGCGCACCGACTGGATGCGGCCTTCGTCGAAGAACATGTGCTCGGTGCGGCAGAGCCCGATGCCCTCGGCGCCGAATTCGCGCGCGGTGCGGGCATCCTCCGGCGTTTCGGCGTTGGAGCGCACCTTGAGGCGGCGGACCTTGTCGGCCCAGCCCATCAGCGTCGCGAACTCGCCGGAAAGCTCCGGCTTCTGCATCTTGACCTCGCCGAGCAGCACCTGGCCGGTGCCGCCGTCGACGGTGAGGAAATCGCCGGCCTTGAGCGTGGTCGGGCCCACCGTGAGCGTGCCCTTGGCATAGTCGACGCGGATCTGGCCCGCGCCGGAGACGCAGGGCTTGCCCATGCCGCGCGCCACGACCGCCGCATGCGAGGTCATGCCGCCGCGCGTGGTCAGGATGCCCTCGGCAGCGTGCATGCCGTGGATGTCCTCAGGGCTCGTCTCGACGCGCACCAAGATGACCTTGCGGCCGCCCTTCTTGGCGGCCTCCGCATCGTCGGAGTTGAAGACGATCTCGCCGGCGGCGGCGCCGGGAGAGGCCGGCAGGCCGGTCGTCAAGATGCGGCGCTCGGCCTTGGGATCGATCATCGGGTGCAGAAGCTGGTCGAGCGCACCGGGCTCGACGCGCTGAACAGCCTCCTCCTGCGAGATCAGCCCTTCCGTGGCGAGTTCGACGGCGATCCGCAGCGCGGCCTTGGCGGTGCGCTTGCCGGAGCGGGTCTGCAGCATCCAGAGCTTGCCCTCCTGGATGGTGAACTCCATGTCCTGCATGTCGCGGTAATGCTTCTCGAGGATGCCGTAGATGCGACAAAGCTCGGCATAGGCCTCCGGCATCACCTTCTCCATCGAAGGCTTGTCGGAGCCGGCTTCCTTGCGGGCGGCCTCGGTGATGTCCTGCGGCGTGCGGATGCCGGCGACGACGTCCTCGCCCTGGGCGTTGATCAGGAACTCGCCATAGAGCGCGTTCTCGCCGGTCGACGGGTTGCGGGTGAAGGCGACGCCGGTCGCCGAGGTGTCGCCCATGTTGCCGAACACCATCGACTGAACGTTGACCGCCGTGCCCCAGGCGGCGGGGATGTTGTTCAGCTCGCGATACTTGATCGCGCGCGCATTCATCCAGGAGGAGAAGACCGCGCCGACCGCGCCCCAGAGCTGGGCCTGCGGGTCCTGCGGGAAGTCGGTGCCGAGCGCCTTCTTGACGATGTCCTTGTACTTGCCGACCAGCACCTTCCAGTCCTCGGCGCCGAGATCGGTGTCGAGATGCAGGCCCTTGCGCTCCTTATAGTCCTCGAGCGCCTCCTCGAAATGGCCGTGGTCGACGTCGAGCACGACGTTGGAATACATCGTGATGAAGCGGCGGTAGCTGTCCCAGGCGAAACGGGCATCGCCGGAGGCCTTCGCCACGGCCTCGACGGTTATGTCGTTCAGGCCGAGATTGAGGACCGTGTCCATCATGCCCGGCATCGAGGCGCGGGCGCCGGAGCGGACCGAGACCAGCAGCGGATTGGCTGGATCGCCGAAGGTCTTGCCGGTCAGCGCGGCCATCCCGTCGAGCGCCGCCTTGGCCTGTGTCTCCAACTCGGGCGGGAATTGCTTACCGTTGTCGTAGTACCAGGTGCAGACCTCGGTGGTGATCGTGAAGCCGGGCGGCACCGGCAGGCCCAGATTGCTCATCTCGGCGAGGTTCGCACCTTTGCCGCCGAGCAGGTTCTTCATGCCCGCCTCGCCCTCGGCCTTACCGTCGCCGAAGGTGTAGACCCACTTGCTGCCAGCCATCATCCCAGCCCTTTCACGTCTTCCAAGCCGAGCGCGAAACGCTTCGGCCAGAGAATGGTTCGTGTGCGCCGCAACAAAGTCGCCGCGCGGAGGTCATGCCGAAAAGCGCATGAACAATCAATGAGCGCTCGGCAAGAGGCGCACTTCGCCTCGGGTCCGCCCCGGCGACTTGAACAGCACGGATGCGACCCATATGATTGCGCCCAGGCGAGACGAGACGCCTCCGGACCCGCGGAAAAGGTCTAACCTGCTCGGACAGCGATGAACTGACGCGTCTGCCCCCGTGCAGCCGATTGCGGGTCTTCGGCCTCATGCACTGGAGGCGTCATGTCGCAACTTCCCGCATCCCCCGATCTCGAACATCTGCGCAAGCAGGCCAAACGCCTGCTGCGCGCCGCCCGCGCCGGCACGAGCGACGCGCTGGAACGCTTCGTCGCGAACCTGCCGGCGGTCCGCGATCTCCCCATCGCCGCGCTGGCGCAACGCCCGCTGCGATTGCACGACGCACAATCCGTGGTCGCACGCGAACACGGCTTCCGCTCCTGGATCGAGCTCAAGCGCTATGTCGAATGGGCCCGCAGCGCCGCCGCAGAGCGGCTGGAGCGCTGGCTGGCCTGCGTCTTCGAGGGTCAGGCGCGCGAGCGTGCGCTGGCGCTGAGGATGCTGCGCACCGAGCCCGGGCTGGTCGCCGGAGATCCCTGGCTCGCCTGTCCGGTCGGCGACGTCGCCCGTCTCGAACGGGCGCTCGCGGCCGATCCGGATTTCGCCAACCGGCCAGGCGGCCCCTTCGCGATGCCGCCGCTGGCCGCCGTGACCTCGTCCGCACTGATCCGCGAGCCGGAATTCGAGGAGAGGCTGCTGGCGAGCGCACGCCTGCTGATCGCCCATGGCGCGAATGTCGATGGCCGCTGGATCGATCCGCGCTTCCCGAACGATCCGCTCTCGGTGCTCTACGGCGCGGCCGGGCGGACGCATCACGCCGGCATGGTCAAGCTCCTGCTCGACGCGGGGGCGAACCCTGATGACAACGAGTCTGTCTATCATGCCGTCGAGAGTGCCGACCTTTCCTGCCTGCGCCTGTTGCTGGCGGCAGGAGCGCGGGTATCGGGTACGAATGCGATCGCGCGGGCGCTCGACTACGACCGGCCCGAGGCGCTGGAGCTGCTGCTGGCGCAGGGTGGGACCGCTCCCGAGCGGCACTGGCTGCACCATGCGCTGCTGCGCGGCCGCTCGCTCGCACATATCCACACGCTGGTTTCTGCGGGAGCCGATCTGACGGCGCAGGATCGAAGCGGTGCGAGCGTGCTGTGCTTTGCCGAACGCCTTGGCCGAGCGGATGTCGCCGTGCTGCTGCGCGAGCATGGCGTCAACGAGGAGCTACCGACAGAAGAGCGCTTCATCGCCGCCTGCGCACGCGGCAATGAAGCGGCAGCGCGGAAGCTACTCGCGGCGACACCGGACATCGTCTCGCGCCTGAGCGAGGCCCAGCTCCAGGCCATGCCGCAGCTCGCCGCGCTGGGGCGGATCAAGGCGGTGCGCACGATGCTCGCGTTCGGCTGGCCGCGCGAGGTCAAGACGGCCTGGCGTGCCACCGCGCTCAATCTCGCGATCTTCGCCGGCGATGCGGCAATGACGCGGCTCCTGCTCGACGAAGGCGCGGATTGGCGCACGATGCATGGCTATGGCGACAACGCGCTGGGCACGCTCTCCTTCGCGTCACAGGCAGACGATGTCGGCGACCATGCCCCGCGCGATCATGCCGGCTGCGCCGCCGCCCTCCTCGCCCAAGGCGTGCCGACGGAGGCCTTCCGGAAATACTCTTTCTCGGAAGAGATCAGCGATCTGCTCGAAGGCAAGCCCGCGGACGAGCGGAAGGAGGCCGTCGGGTAAGGCTTCCGAGAACAGGCGCTGGTGCGCTCAGCGCGCCCTCGCCTGCTCTCTCGCCTTTTTGGGCCAGCGCAGCGGCCAGTTGACGATGCGTTCCTGCACATCCTCTTCCGGCACATCATCCTCGCTGGCGAAGACACGGTCACGCACCGCGACACCGGCCTCGACCACGGTTTCCGGATCGCCTGAGACCAGGGGATGCCACCAGGGCAGATCCCTGCCCTCGGCCACGAGCCGATAGGCGCAGGTCGGCGGCAGCCAGGGCAGGGTGCGGACGTCATCGGGCGTCAGCGTCACGCAATCAGGCACCTTGGTCGAGCGATTGACGTAGTCCTTGCAGCGGCAAGTCTTCGCATCGAAGAGGCGACAGCCGATATCGGTCGCCAGGATGGTGCCGGTATCCTCGTCCTCAAGCTTGACGAGGCAGCAGCGGCCGCAGCCGTCGCAGAGCGACTCCCATTGTTCACTGCTCATCGCCTCCAGCGCCGTGGTGCGCCAAAACGGATCATCGGGAATGCGGTCGCGGGTCATGCCGCCTTATGCTCTGCCAGGCCCATAGATGGAAGCGGGCGAATGGAAGCAGGCCGCCCGCATCCGCACGCCGAACCACCGCGTATCCGCTCCAGCCGTGCCGAAACGGGACAATGCTGCTGGCCCGGAATCTGCTGTTTCAGCAGAGACTGTGACCCGGATCACTTACACTTCCGCCGGGACGGAATATGTATCTTCGACGCGGCCGGAATATGTTGCCAAGACGGCCGGGGCGCGGCAGGACAATGCCGTCGCCTTTCAAGACAGTGGCTCGCCTCGGGACCCTGGGACTGCGATGGAGTTCAGGAAGACAGGCTGGACGACCCGACTGAAGCGCTTCGCGCTGGCAGTCGATTCGTGGGTCGACGCCGGGCTGTGGGGCGCGGCGCGACGCGCCGGCGACACCTATGAGCGCATCCGCAGCTTCACCGATCGCCTCACCGTCACGGGCGGGCAGCGGCTGGCGGCCGAGTTCGCCAGCGAAGGGCTGAATCTCGGCATCGCCGGCTCGTTGATCATGCTTTCGCTCGCCATTCCCTCATTCCACGAGGGCCGCGAGGAGGCGCTGAAGCACCAGGTCTTCGCCGTCACCTTCCTCGATCGCTACGGCGCCGAACTCGGGCATCGCGGAGCAAGGCACGACGACTCGCTGCGTCTCGAGGAAATGCCCGATCACCTGCTCAAGGCGGTGCTCGCGACCGAAGACCGGCGCTTCTACGATCATTTCGGGATCGACATCTTCGGCACGCTGCGGGCCGTGACAGTGAATGCGCGGGCATCGGGCGTGGTCCAGGGCGGCTCTTCACTGACGCAGCAGCTCGCCAAGAACCTCTTCCTGACCAATGAGCGCTCGCTCGACCGCAAGATCAAGGAAGCCTTCCTGGCGATCTGGCTGGAGCAGAGGCTGACCAAGAACGAGATCCTCAAGCTCTATCTCGACCGCGCCTATATGGGCGGCGGCACCTTCGGCGTCGCGGCGGCCGCGGAGTATTATTTCGGCAAGTCGGTCCGCGACGTGTCGCTGGCCGAGGCCGCGATGCTGGCCGGCCTGTTCAAGGCGCCGACGAAATTCGCCCCGCATGTCAACCTGCCGGCGGCCCGCGCGCGCGCCAACGACGTGCTGAACGCCATGGTCGATGCCGGCTTCATGACGGCGGGCCAGGTCGACAGCGCCAAGCGCAACCCGGCCACGCCGGTCGACCGGAGGCGCGATTCCAGCCCCGACTACTATCTCGACTGGGCCTTCGAGCAGGTGAAGAGCCTCGCCGACGACGGCAAGATTGGCCCCGACCGGGTGCTGACGGTGAAGACGCCGCATGACCCCGCGATCCAGGACAGGGCCGACGAGGCGATCGAGGCGATCCTGCGCCAACATGGGCCGGCCTATCGCGCCAAACAGGCCGCGACGGCGGTGATGGACCCTGACGGCGCTGTTCGCGCCATTGTCGGCGGGCGCGATTATGGCGCGAGCCAGTTCAACCGCGCGACGGCGAGCCTCAGGCAACCCGGCTCGTCCTTCAAGCCCTTCGTCTACGCAACGGCGCTGCAGGCGGGGCTCTACAAGCCCAACACCGTCGTCACCGACCGCCCGGTCTGCATCGGCAATTGGTGCCCCAATAATTACGGCCGCTCCTATGCCGGCTCGATGCCGCTGACGGTGGCGCTGGCCAAGTCGATCAATACGATCCCGGTGCAGATGTCGATCGCGATCGGCAAGGCCACCGGCGAGACGCATGAGGCGCGCGCCGCCCGCATCGGCCGGCTGAAGATCATCGAGACCAGCCGGGCCATGGGCCTGAACTCGCCGCTGATCGACACCGTTTCGCTGCCGATCGGTGCGGCCGAGGTAACGGTGATAGACATGGCCGCCGGCTACGCCGTCTTCGCCAATGGCGGCAAGCGGGCCAAGCCCTATGCCGCGATCGAGATCCACAATTCGCAGGGCGAGCCGATCTATCGCCACGACCGGGACGAGCCGCCGCCCGCGCAGGTGCTGAGCACAGGCGTCGCCCAAGACATGAACTTCATGCTGTCGAAGGTTCCGACGGAAGGGACCGGCCGACGCGCCGCGCTCGACGGCGTCGTCGCCGCCGGCAAGACCGGCACGACCAATGGCTACAAGGATGCCTGGTATGTCGGCTATTCCGGCAACCTGGTCGGCGCGGTCTGGTTCGGCAACGACGATTCCTCCGAGACGAACAACATGACCGGCGGCTCGCTGCCGGCCATGACCTGGAAGGAGATCATGCAGTTCGCCCATCAGGGGCTCGAACTGAAGCCGATCCCGGGCGTCGCGCCGCCCGATCCGAAGGCCGCGACGATCGCGAAGGCACAGGCGCCGGCCGCCACGATCGCTGCGGCATCGGGCCCCGGCGCCGGCCATATGCCGCGCCAGTCCTTCGAGGTGCTCTCGGCCGTCGGGGCGATGTTCAAGACGATCGAGCCCGCGCGCCCCACCGGCCAGCGCGTGCAGATCGGCATTCGCGACGTCTCCGCGACGGGCAGCGTGACGCAGATTCGCTGATGACGGCTCAGGGTCGGTTGACGGCCTGCCGCGGGCTGGTTCAACTCGCGCCGCCGGCCGCCTGCGATGGCCGGTCTTGAAAGCAGGGCCGTGCGCGTCTTCCATCTCGCCTATCTGATCGCGATCGGCGCAGGGCTCGGACTGGCCTCCGCGCACTTCGCCGTCGCTGGCCGGCCGCTGCTCGGCATGGTCGAGATCGGAGCCTGGAAGGCTTGGCCGCGCAGCGGCGGTCGCGACATCGACCCCTATATGCGCGCCTATCTCGCCCGGGGCGTGCATCTGCCGCTGGGAGCCGGCGAAGGCCTCGAGCTGATCGCCGAGCGCGACGAGCAGGGCTTCGGGCTCGACGGCCGCTGCCGCTATGCGCTGACCGGCGCCACACCGACGACGCGGGGCTGGACGCTCAGCGTCACCGATGCCGACGGGCGCGCCTTCCGGCTGCCGCTGAACCGGAACGGCTTCACCGATGCCGAGATCGTGCGCGGCGAGAGCGGCTCCCTACGCATCGTCGCCGCTTCATGGCCGCAGGCCGGCAACTGGCTGCCGCTGCCGTCGAGCGGGCGCTTCCAGTTCCGCCTGCGGCTGTACGACACGCCGATCGCGACCCAGGCTGGAGAGACCCGTCCCGAGAGCTTGCCGCGCATCGAGCGGATCGATTGCCCATGAGCCCGCTGCCATGAGTCGACTGCCATGAGCGTGAGGGATCACGAGATCGGCGACGCCGCCGCTGCGCTGCCGAGGCCGCTGCCGCGTCGGACGCGCTTCGCCGCGGCCATCCGGCGCCTGCTGCTGACGACGCTCGCAGGGCTCGTGCTCGCTGCAATCGTCCATATCGTGACGATCCTGCTGATCCCTGTGCTCTCCCTGAGCGACGCTGCCCATGCCTATCGTGCGCTCGGTTCGGGCGGGCGGGCAGAGCTGATCGCGTCGGCCGATCGCAGCCTGCCCCTGCCCCGCGAGGACGACGCCGCCACCGTCACAGCGATCTGCAGCTACGATCTGACCGGCGGGCCGATGCGCGTCGTGGCGCGTACCGGAACACTGCCGCTGGGCCTGACGCTGCATCGTCGCGGCGGCGGCGTCATCTATGCGATTACCGACCGCGCCGCGATCCGTGGCGTCGTCGAGTTCGTGGTGATGACCGAGGAGCAGCGCGATGAACGGATCGCGCGCGATGAGGAGGGCGAGGCGGCGCGCGAGTTGCGGGTGGTTTCCGACACCGATCAGGGCCTGATCGTGGCGCGCGTCCTCGTGAGGCATCCTTCCGACCGCGCCGACGGCGAGGCGTTGGCGAGCGGCGTCGCCTGCGGCATGGCGGATTGAGATCTCAACCCTTGGCGACGATCGGCTTGAAGGTTCCGATCAGTTGCATCTTGCAGAGCGGGCCGGCCTCCGCCTCCAGCGCCATGATGGCGCGCTCGGCGCGGATCGCCTCGCGCGACGGCATCTCGACGACGAGGTTGGCGAGCGCATAGTGGTAGCTCTTCAGCCGGAAGCCGATGCGTTCGCAGACCCAGAGGATCAGTCCCTCGTTCTCGACGACGCGGGCCTGGGCTGGATCGATCTGTTCCGGCGCGACGTAGGGCGAGCCCTCCGCCGTGCGCATCCGCACCCGGTCGGCCGAGACCACGCGCATCGCGTTGGCGCGGAAAGGCCCGATCAGCAGACGGTCGGCATTCACGTCCTCAGCCAGTCGCGAATATCGCGAGACCTGGGACGAATAGGTGCCGGAGGTCAGCGCAACGAAATAGTCCGACACGATGCTCGACTGGGCCTCTACGGGCAGGATCCTGTAGTGCGCGAGGTCCGAGACGCGCCCTTGGAAGACGCTGCGTTCATGGCCGGGCATGATGAAGCGCCAGGCGCGGTCGCGCAGTTGTTCCTCGTCATCGGTCAGGCGGAAATAGGAGGCGGCCTCGCCGCGCGCGGTAGCTGCCCAGAAGCCTTTCTGGGGTGCGATGACCTGGCTCCAGACGTCCGGCCGCGGACGGCCGAGATCGCCAGGGCCGGCACAGGCGCCAACCGAGAGGCCGATCAGGAGCGCGGCCAGGCGGCAGCGCCGCCGCTGGACGGCGCGCTGGTGATCGGCAGGTTCGAAGGTCACGCCGGCTGCCTGGCGTTGGTCGCCTTCTTCGTCCGTTTTGGACTGCCGGCCGGCAGCGTGCCCACCGCGCGCCGTCGACGACGGACCACCGGCTCGGGGGCCACGGGTTCCGCCTGCCGCTCGTAACGAACCCCGGTGAAGAAAAGAATCGCTGCCGGCTCCTGCCTTGTGGCGGCTGAAGTTTCCGAGGGTTGCGTCCGGCGGAGCGGCGCAAGGGGGATGACGACAGCCATGACGCGCCTCCGTTTCTTGGCGCCTGAGTTGTGGTCGCGGGAGAACCTCTCTCCGTTCCGCATCAGGCCCTGACATGGTTAACGCCCTCTTAAAGCCTCGGGGATTACTCTCGCGTGGAGCCAAGAATCACATCCGAGCGCCCCATGCCGTCGCGAATTTCCGCCGAAATCGCCCATCTAGCCCGCCTCGCGCGCGATGGCGGGCTCGATCTCAGCCAGGTTTCGCTGCGGGTGAAGGCGGACCTGCTGATGTCGACGCCCCAGCCCGCGCCGGATGACCTTGCGGCCTTCAGCGAGATGGCGACGGCCCTGGTTCCCGGCATCGACGAAGCCACTGCCGTCATCCTCGCCCGGAAGCTCGCAGGCTGGCGGCACACGCCGGCGCCGGTGCTCGCGGCTCTCAAGGCACGCAGCGGCGCCGTACTGGCGGCCCTCCTGCGCCACGGGATGCCGGCAACTTCCGTGGAGATCGAAGAACTTGCCGGCCATGACGATGCGAACATCGCCGGCGCCCTCGCTGAACGGACTGACCTGACGGCCACGGCCATGCTGATACTCGTCGAGCGCGGCGACCGGTCCATCGACTTCGCGCTGATGAACAACGCCTCCATCCGCCTGCCGCGCGCCGCGCTCGACCTGGTGCTCGCCCGTTCGCGCAAGGATGCAGGCTATGCCGCGCCCTTGCTGGCCCGCCGCGACCTCTCCAGCGCCGAGCTGGCGCCATTGTTCCTGTTCGCCGGGCCCGAGCGGCGCCTTGCCATGCTCGATTCGCTGGCGGCGCTGGAGGCACTCGGCCCCTCCGAACGACGCCAGCCGGTTTCTGGCGAGATGTTTGCGGGCTGGCTGGCCTTGGCCGCGGACGACCCGGCAGCCGCCTTCACGGCCCTGGCGAGCCATCTCGGCGGTGGCCTTGCCCTAGCGCAGGCGATCGAGGCCGATGGCTCGCGTGATCTTGCCGCGCTCGCGCTGACGGCAGCCGGCGCCAGTGTCGAGGATGCGACGCGCTTTCTGATCAGGCTCGGCGACGAGGCGGCCCATTCGGTCGAGCGCATCTTCGCCGTCGTCGCCCTGATGCGCTCGGTGCGGCCTACGGTAGCGCTGCGGCTGGTGATGCAGGTCAGTGGCACGCCGATGCCATCGGCGTCGCGCAGGGGCCAGCATCAGCCGGCGATGGATCCAAGCGGCACGCCCGCGCGGATTGGGCCTGCACGCCCGGAGAGCGCGATCAGTGTCGGCGACCTGTTGCGCAAGCACGGTTCCAGACGCGATCAGGGCTGAGCGCCTTCCCGGCGGCGCAACACCTATTCCCCGACGAGTTCGAGCCTGGGATCGCCCTGCGGGTTCTCGATCTCGACCAGCCAGAGATCGGAATCGAAGCGCAACTCGCGCGCGACGCGCTCCTCGACGCTGCCGGGATCGCTGTCGAGAATGAGCTGGAAGCGGCGGACGCCATCGTCTGCGGCCATCGATTGGGGAGCCGGCCCGTAGAGTGCGGCCGTGCGGTCGAGCCGGTCGAGCTTGACGAAGATGGCGCCGGCCTCGGCCGCACCGCGCCGCCGGAGCACGGCGACGAGCCCGTCATGCGCGGCCTGGCGCAGATAGGCCGAAACCCAGAAATCGCTGGTGAGACGCGCCATCGGCGCCGCTCCCTCTTGCGCGCCGGCGTCAGTTTTCGGCGCTGCGGCGCGGCGTGGGCGGTTTCACCTGTGCGACGCCGCGAATCTCGGCCGGCGGACGGATGTCGGCTCCGTTGATCAGGTCGGCGATCGGATCGCGCGGAGCGGCGGCGCGCGCAGCGGGCGCCGGCGCGGCGGCCGAACGCGGAACGTTGGTCACGCCGGCCGGCGGCCGCACGACGGCCTCACGCGAGGAGGTTTCGCGCGACTGCTGCGACAGGTCGGTAGGTCTGGATGGTGGCAGGGGTGCCGCGGCCGCGTTCGTGGCCGGAAACGGCGCGGCTGGCGGATTGGCGGCTGGCTGCTCGGCACGGATCGCCTGACGGGCGGGCGGCGTCTGCGAAGGCGCCGAGATCATCGGCGCGGGATGGCGCGCCTTCTGCAGCATCAGCGCATTGGCCAGGATCGCGGCGGAGACGCCGGCAAAAACCAGCAGCACGAAGGCACGGCCGGGGCGATGGGCGGCCATCCGGGCCATGCGGCCGAGCCATGTCGTCTTGCGACGCGGCTGCGGCGCCGCGCGCCTGACCGGGGCGGAAAGCGAAGCGCTGGAATGGGCGCGGGCAGCGATCGTGGACATGCGACTGGCTCGTGATCAGGCGGTCAGACGGAAAGGCGTCTTGGTTTCGAGGCCGCGGCGCGGGGCGCGCGCGAAGGTGGCGATCCTGGCGGGCTGCGCGGCCTCCTCGACGCCGCCGACCGGCAGCCGGACGGCGACCCGCGTGCCGACGCCGGGCGCGCTCTCGATGGTCAGGCGCCCGCCATGCAGGCCGACGAGCCCGCGCACCACCGACAGGCCGAGACCCGTGCCCTCATAGGCTCGGTCATAGGAGCCCTTGGCCTGGAAGAAGGGGTCGCCCAGACGCGGCAGGTCGTTGGCGGCGATGCCGATACCTGTGTCCGAGACCGACAGATCGACCATATCGCCGTCGCGCACGGCGGCCAGCACGACGCGGCCATAGGCCGGGGTGAACTTGATGGCGTTAGAGAGCAGGTTGATGATGACCTGCTTCAGCGCACGGCGATCGCCCAGCACCGGCGGCAGGTCCGGCCCGACGACGCGATCGAGCACGATGTCGCCGGCTTCGGCGCGCAGCGCCATCAGCGCGCAGCAATCGCGTGTCATCTCGCCCAGATCGAGCGGCTCCTGCTCGATCGTCATGGTGCCGCTCTCGATCTTGGAGATGTCGAGCAGCGTATTGACGACGTCGAGCAGATGCTGGCCTGAGCTGTGGATGATGCGGGCGTATTCGAGCCGCTTCTGGTCGTCGAGCCAAGCCTGATCATCCGCCGTCAGCATCTCGGAGAAACCGATGATGGCGTTGAGCGGCGTGCGCAATTCGTGGCTGACGGTCGCGAGGAAGCGGCCCTTGATGTCGCTCGCCTTGACCGCCTCGGCATGGTCGCGCGCCTGTGCGTCCTCCGCGGCGCGGCGGGCGGTGATGTCGCGCATCACGCAGACGACGGCGGCGCTGTCGCCGGGGCCGGCCGTCTCGATGCGATGCGCGTGCATCTCGAGCCAGACCGAGACGGGGTGCGGATGCGCCTGTCCGCCGCGGGGCACGAACAGCGTGCGGAAGCAGGCGGTGGCCGAGCCCGTACCGTGAGCCGCGTCGCTCAGGGCCTTGAGGAAGAGCGGGCGATCGGCGACGTGCACGCGCTCGAACAGGCCGCGCCCGTGCAGATCGTGCGGTTCGGCGCCGGCCAGCGAGCGGGCCGCGTCATTGGCGAAGACCACGGCGCCGCTGGCATCGTGCCAAGTGACGAGGTCGCCGACATGGTCGAGCAGAAGCTGGGCGCGCTGGTCGGAGGCGCGATGCTCGCGCAACTCCTCGCGCCGCCGCCGCAAAAAGCCGACGGCGACGACCATCACCTGCAGGATCGCGATCATCACCAGGATCGGCATCAAGCCTGCCCCCCAGGGCGCCTGGACCGAGAAGAAGCCGTAATGGTCTAGCGACATCACACCGAAGAGCGCCGTGGCGGCGATGACGCTGGCGCGCGCCACATAGGGCTTGGCACCGAAGAACATCGCCTCGGCCGGAACGGCCGCGAGCCAGAGCAGGAGCGGCGACGCGGCACCACCCGTCATGCCGGAGAGCGCGCCGATGAAAAGCGCAAGAGCAGCGGCGGAAATGCAATGTGCGATGTCGAGCCGGCCGGTGCGGGCGAGCGTCACCACCGCGAGCAAGGGTAGAGCCGCCGCCACGATCACCGCAGACTCGAGAGCGCCGAGCGTGCCGCGCCAGGCGATATAGGCCGGCGCAAACCCGAGCGCGATGCCACCAACCAACAGGCGGGTCATGATGAAGCGCTCGTGGCGCATGCGCTCGAGCGAATTGGGCAGCACCGATGCGTGCACCATCGCCGCTAGCTGCGTCCTGACCGCCTGCATCTTCATGAGCAACGCAACGCCTAACCTCGTGCGGACGACACGCCCGCTTGCCTTCAATCTCGCCCGGAGCGATTTAAGCGGGGCTTAAGGCAGGCCCCGCCACATCTGGGCGAGATTGAGGCGCCGAAAAGATTTTTATCGAGGAAACAACGGCTTGCTGGAGTTCTGGCCCTCTCGTCGAGACCTCCTCGATGTTGCAAGCAGGGTGAACGGATACTGAAGATCGCCGATCGCCTTTGACTCGTATTTGAGGTTTCGGAATGACGCGATTTTTCCGGATCCCGCGTTAGCGTCGACGCAGGGTGAGGTCTCGACGACCTCACCCATCCGACGACGGGGATCGGCATGGCATATATCCTGCGAAGCTTGGCGGTGATCGGCGTGATCGCGCTGTACTCGCCCATCCATGGTGAAAAGCCGGACGAGAGCGGCGTGGTCGCGACGGCGCGCAACGTCGCCAAAGCCGCGGCGCAGATCGACACTCATGGCAGCCTGTCGGGCATGACGACGTCCAGCATTACGGCCGCGCGCGAGGCGGCGCAGATTCTCGCCGGCCTTGACCCCGAGACGCGCCAGCGCCTGCTCGCCATAACGGCAGCAGCGGCAGGCCGGGGCGAGCGCGGCGCCGCAACGCCGACGCGCTGACCGACACTGGCCTGCGACAAGGACCACGCTTGACGCAAGGCGCGGACGCGCCGAAGACGCCGACATGAGCACAAGCCTCGACGAGATCATTGCCAATTTCGACCTGCTCGACGAGTGGGACGACCGCTATCGCTATCTCATCGAGCTCGGCAAGGACCTCGAGACTCTGCCTGAGGACGCGCATAACGACGCCAACAAGGTGCGCGGCTGCGCCAGCCAGGTCTGGCTCGATGCGAGGCGCGAGGGCGGGCCGGGGCCGCAGACGCTGCTGCATTTCCGTGGCGACAGCGACGCTCATATCGTGCGCGGCCTGGTGGCGCTGGCACTGGCGATCTATTCCGGCCGCAGCGCCGCCGACATCATCGCAACCGACGCCTTCGCGATCTACGAGAAGCTCGGCCTCGCCGCCCATCTGACGCCGCAGCGCTCGAACGGCGTGCGCTCGATGATCGAGCGCATCAAGACCGACGCACGCGCAGCAGCGGCGGAAGCCGCCTGATCCCAGCCCTCACCCGGCTCGTTCCGGCATCAGATGCGGGCGCGCATCCTCGCCATGCCAGACTGACGTCGGCCGCTTGCCGGCCGGGGATGCTGCGGCGATGCCATAATGGGTCGCCAGCGCCTTGAGGGCCAGGCGCAGCACGACCTTGGCCGAGCGCGCCGGCCAGCCGCGCTCGCGCTCGACGAGATCGAGCCCCTTCAGGAAGCCGCAGACGTCGATGGCGAGACCCGACAAATCCGGCCCGAGACGATCGCAGGCGAGCCTGACGCGCTGACGTGCGGCAAGGGAGGCGTCCGAAGCCGTGGCCAGCCCCCGACTACCCGCTCCGCGGCCGTCCGGTGCGAGCGAGGCATCCCAGTTCATCGTCATGCGCGGCATCATCCGCGCCAGCGTCAGTTCCGACCGGAAGCGCTCGCCGGCCGCGAATTCCTCGGCCGATATCTGGGGCTTGCCGTCCTTGCCCAGCCGGCGATGCAGCCAGAGCAAAGGGCTTTCGCGCTCGTCCAGCATCACATCCTGGCGACCGCCGTCGGTCTCGATGACGGCCGGCACGGCGCCACTTCCGGAAGTGGTCGCGAGGAGACGTCGGGAGTTGCCGTCTCCGCTCCAGACAGCCAGGCCATCGGCAACCAGGCCCTCGGCCGCCTCGGACGTGACGTAGCCGGCCCCGAGGCTGGTATTCCCGGTCGTCCGGTAGAGTGCGATGCGCCCGCAGCCCAGCGGCGAGAGGCGGGCGAAGGCGCCGGGCTGTGCGAGATGGCGCAGCAATCGCGCGTTCGCCTCGCGGACCGGCCGGTGATCGTCCCTTGCCCCGTTCATGCGCGCATCTCCGCGCCGGTCGTTGCCGCGAGAGAGCGGGTCAAGGCTCGCAGCCCGGCTTCGAGCGCGGACAAGCCGAATTCCAGCGCCGGGTCGTCGCGGCGATCCTCGATCATGGCGCAGGCGTGGCGGACTGTCGTCCGGTCGCGCCCGAAGCAGATGCCGACGCGGGTGAGGGGCAGGCCGAAGGCGACATGGGCGAGATACATCGCCGTCTGCCGGGCCTGCGCGATTGGGCGCCGCCCCCGACATGGGCTGCGCAGCTTCGCTGTCGGGACCTGCGCAACCGCCGCCACGGCTACTTCGGCCAGCCGCGCCAACGCGGCGTGGAGGACGGGGTCGTCCGTTTCTCGATTGGAAATGTTCATGATATGTTCCTTTCGCTTACTCGCCAGAGCTGGCGAGACCGGCGCACAGGATGCATGAAAATATTCCTATATCAAGACCATCGAAACACGGGGCCGATTTATCCCCGCGCGACGCCGCACATGAAAAAGGCCGCCGGGGTGCCGGCGGCCTCTCGAATGTCGAAAGTGATGACGCCGAAGCCCCAGCCTCAGCGGCGCTTGCGACGCTGCTGCCCCAGGCCCATCTTCTTGGCCAGCTGCGAGCGCGCTTCGGCGTAGTTCGGCGCGACCATCGGGTAATCCGGCGGCAGGCCCCACTTCTCGCGGTACTGCTCGGGCGACATATTGTACTGCGTACGCAGATGGCGCTTCAGCGACTTGAACTTCTTGCCGTCCTCGAGGCAGACGAGATAGTCGGCCGTGATCGACTTCTTGACCGGTATGGCCGGCTTGGGGGCCTCGGCCGGCGCAACCGGAGCCGCCCCGCTGATGACGCGGCTCAAGGCGGAGTGAACATCCCCGATCAGCGCAGGCAGATCGGCAGCGGGAACAGAATTGTTCGAGACATAAGCGGAAACGATGTCCGCAGTCAGCTCGATAAAATCCGATCCGTCATTGTCGGCCATGATGGCGTCACTCCCTGAGATATATTTCGCGAGAAAATACGATTACCGAGGGCACCATCTTGCATAGATGCCTTGCGCGATCCTGACCAAGAGCAACGAGCGCTTTCGACTCAGACGCAACTCCGGCGGACCGTTGTCGATCGTTTAGTCGATGGCTTACATCACCGCAAGTGATGATGCCGGCGCGAATACGATTGTCCGGCGGAAATATTGCAGTGTCCGCCAGATGATCATGGTAACTGAAATTTTCCAGAGGGTGCATCTGCCTTTGCCGTAGCGGTCTTGCCAGCCCGGGCCCTGCTCTCTACCTGTCTGAGCGCTTTCTGCTGGAGACCTCGTCGATGCGCTCAAATCCCGTTCCCGGCGCTACGACGCCCCGCCGACGCAAGGTCACGCCACCGCGCCCCGAGATCCGTACCAAGACGACAATCGTCCATGGCGTCGACCTGCACGACGACTACGACTGGCTGCGTGCGCCGAACTGGAAGGAGGTGTTGCGCGAGCCGAACGTGCTGCCCGCCGACATCCGCGCCCATCTCGAGGCCGAGAACGCCTGGTGCAAGGCGCTGATGGCGCCGACCCGCACGCTGCAGCGTGACCTCGTCAAGGAAATGCGCGGCCGGATCAAGGAGGACGATTCCAGCGTCCCACAGCCTGACGGGCCGTTCCTCTACTATTCGCGCTATCGCAAGGGCGGCGAACATCCGCTGATCTGCCGCAAGCCCCGCAATGCCGCCTCGCCCGGCGCGAAAGCCCGCGAGCAGATCATGCTCGATGCCGACGCGCTGGCCGACGGCAAGGACTTCTTCGATCTCGGCGACACCGCCCACAGCCCCGACCATCGCCTGCTCGCCTGGAGCGCCGACGAGGCAGGCTCCGAGCTGCACCTGATCCGGGTCCGCGACCTTGCCAGCGGCAAAGATCTGCCGGACGTCATCCCGGACACGACGGGCGACATCGTCTGGGCGGCCGACAGCCGCTCCTTCTTCTATGTCGGCGTCGATGCCGATCACCGCCCCTCCAAGATCTTCAGGCATCGCCTGGGCGACGAGCCGGGCCAGGACACGCTCCTGCATGACGAGGACGATGCCGGCATGTTCGTCGATATCGACGAGACGCAGTCCGGGCGCTTCCTGCTGATCTCGATCAGCGATCACGAGACCTCCGAGATCCGGATCGTCGATCTGTCACAGCCCGACGCGCAGCCCGTCACGATCGCGGCGCGCGAGGTCGGCCGGCAATATGATGTCGAGCATCATGGCGAGGACTTGCTGATCCTGACCAACGCCGACGGAGCCGAGGACTTCAAGATCGTCACCGCGCCGGTGGCCGATCCCTCGCCCACGAACTGGCGCGACCTGATCCCGCACAAGGCTGGCCGGCTGATCCTGAGCCATCTCTGCCTGAAGGGCCGGCTGATCCGGCTGGAGCGCGAAGACGGCCTGCCGCGCATCGTCATCCGCGAGTTGGCTTCGGGCGCGGAAAGCAGCATCGCCTTCGACGAGGAGGCCTATGGGCTCGGCCTCGACGCCGGCTACGAGTTCGACACCGACACGCTGCGCTTCATCTACGCCTCGATGGCGCGCCCGGCCGAAACCTATGACTACGACATGGCAAAGGCTGAGCGCGTGCTGCTGAAGCGCCAGGAAATCCCGTCCGGGCACGATCCGGCGGCCTATCGCGTGCGGCGCATCTTCGCCACGGCCAAGGACGGCGAGCAGGTGCCGGTTTCGATCCTTCACCGAGCCGACACGCCGCTCGACGGCTCGGCGCCCTGCCTGCTCTACGGCTATGGCTCCTATGGCTCGGCGATGTCGGCCTCGTTCCGGACGCGCCCGCTGAGCCTGGTCGACCGCGGCTTCGTCTACGCCATTGCCCATGTCCGTGGTGGCACCGACAAGGGCCGGCGCTGGTATCTCGACGGCAAGCGCGAGAAGAAGCGGAATACCTTCACGGACTTCATCGCGGCGGCCGAGACGCTGGCTGACGCTGGCTTCACGGCGCGCGGGCGTATCGTGGCGGAGGGCGGCAGCGCCGGCGGCATGCTGATGGGCGCCGTCGCCAACATGGCCCCGCACCTCTTCGCCGGCATCATCGCCGAGGTCCCCTTCGTCGACGTGCTCAACACCATCCTCGACGACACATTGCCGCTGACTCCGCCCGAATGGCCGGAATGGGGCGACCCGATCCGCGACGTTGCGGCCTTCGAGACGATCCGGAGCTATTCGCCCTATGACAACGTCTCGGCGCAGAGCTATCCGCCGATCCTGGCGATGGGCGGGCTGACCGATCCGCGCGTGACCTATTGGGAGCCGGCGAAATGGGTGGCGCGCCTGCGGGCGACCATGACCGGCGGCGGGCCGATTCTGCTGCATACCAACATGGACGCGGGTCATGCCGGCTCGGCCGGCCGCTTCGACTCGCTGAAGGAGACCGCCCTGGCCTATGCTTTCGCCATCACGGCAGTCGGCAAAGGCTGGCCGGAGGCGAGCCAAGCCTGAACCAGCGCGCGCTTCGTTCAGACGCCAAGCCGGCTCTTCTCGCTGGCGAGGTAGATCTTCAGCTCGTCCATCGAGGCGAAGCTGTAGTCGCCATCGGGCGTCCGCGCCTGGATCGAGCCGTCGGCATAGATGGTGAAATGCGCCTCGCCGACCTGATAGGCGCCGACAATGCCCTCGTCGGAGGCGGCAGGGGCGGCATCGCTCCCAGTGTCGGCCAGCGCCGGAGGGGCCGGCTCGACGTCAGGCTCGCTGGAGGTCTCATCCTCCGGTTCGGGCGACGGCGTATCTTTCGGACCGCCCAGCTCGCCGGCAGCATCGTCCGGGGTCCGCTCCTGCGGCAAGGGCGTTTCCGGCTCGAACGGAGCGGCCTCCCGTGCATGCGGCGGCCATTGCGGCAAGACGGAAGCGCGGACGTCGAGGTCCGGCGTGGCCGGCTGCGATGGAGCCGACTCCGGCATATCCAGCTTGGGCCACGGGATTTCGGGCAGGGGCGCAGGTTCATCGGCGGTCGATGGCGCGACGGGCTCGGGCGCGGCAGGCGCCGCCTTCTCGAACCAAGGCGCGCGGCGCGGCCCGGCCGGCTCCATCCAGTTTGCGGCTGCGGCCAGATCTTCGGCGCGCTTGCGTTCCTGCTCGGCGACGGCTTCGCGCAGGCGGAAGGATTCCGCGAAGGAAGGCTCGACGCGTCCGCCGGACTGCGCAGTGCCCGGACCCAACCCCGCCAGGCTCTCGCGCAGCATCCCGAACTCGTCGACCTCCTGAGCAGTGGCAGGCGCGGCTTCGGGCGTCAGCGGATCCTCGATATCGGAAGGAGCGTTCTGGACGGCCAGGGCCTCGGGCAGCTCGTCATCCGCCGTGGCCGCGTGTACGGCCTCCGGCGCCTCCGAGACATCGGCCGCCGGCTCGGCGTCGAGCTCGATTGCTGGCTCGGCGGTGACAGCCGGCAGCGGCGCAGCTTCCGGCCCAGGCTCATGCTCAGCCGGCTCTTCGACCTCCGGCTCGGGCATTGGCTCCGGCTCGCCCTGCGGATCCACCGGGCGGAACGGATCGAAAGCCGGGAGCGCATCGACATCGGCCGTGTGGCTCTCGTCCAGGGTGTCCCTCTCCAGATCGCGCTCGGACCTGACGACCTCCGCCAGACGAGCACCGAAGGGATCAGGCTCGGCAGCCTTGTCCTCGGGCTGCTCCGACGTGCCTGCTGCCGGACGATGCGTCGCGGCGAGGACAGCCCCGGCGCCGGCGAGCGCGCCTGCCCCCGCAACGGCCATGTCCGGGCGCCGTGCTGCAGCCCTATCATCGGGCTCCAGCGGCAGGGGCGGCAACGGAAAGGCGCTTTCCGGCGCGGCGCCGCCCGCCATCGATGCGACGGACATCGCCATCGCGGCATTGGACACCGTCGTCCTGATCCGCCGCAACTCGACCAGGACCCATGACAAGGCCAGCATCACGACGCCCGCCACTGCCACCACCGTGCCGATGATGACCTGCGTGAAGCCGCGCTCCAACACCATATAGGGCAGCCCGTCGACGATGGCCGCGATGCCACCGCCGAGAAAACCGAGGCCGAGCAGGATGAAGATGGTGATCAACGTCGGGTCCTCGAAAACAATCCGGGCAGTCCGCGCGCCGGATCGGCCTCAGCCACCCCGCCCCGCCATATCATGTAACGCATTGAATAAGAGAGCGTTTCAAATTGTGCCTTTCGATAAGGCAACGATTCAGGCGGGAGTGAGGCGCATCGTCCGCCATGACATGGACGCTTCGCCGGTGCGGCGGTTGCCGGAGCGCCACCATAGGCTTAACTAACGAAGCGGATGGCGGGCGCCCCCTGCGGCAATCACCCGGCCCAGCCGCCCAGCGGCAAGCCATTCTCAGTTCAAGCGATTTTGCCAGCCCAAGGAGAGGCCCCATGACCTTCACCCTTCCCGACCTGCCCTACGCTCATGATGCGCTCCAGCCCTTCATGTCGAAGGAAACGCTCGAGTTCCACCACGACAAGCACCATCTCGCCTATGTCACCAACGGCAATAACGCGATCAAGGGCACGGAGTTCGAGGGCAAATCGCTCGAAGAGATCGTCAAGGCCTCGCACGGCAAGAATCCGGCCGTGTTCAACAATGCCGGCCAGCACTACAACCACCTGCATTTCTGGAAGTGGATGAAGCCGAACGGCGGCGGCAAGATCCCCGGCTCCCTGGAGAAGGCGATCGTCGATTCCTTCGGCTCTGTCGACAAGTTCAAAGAAGACTTCGTAGCCGCCGGCGTCGGCCAGTTCGGCTCGGGCTGGGCCTGGCTCGAGGTCAAGGGCGGCAAGCTCGCCGTCTCCAAGACCCCGAACGGCGAGAGCCCGCTCGTCACCGGCGGAAGCCCGATCCTCGGCTGCGACGTCTGGGAGCATTCCTACTACATCGACTACCGCAACCGCCGTCCCGACTATCTCAAGGCCTTCCTCGAGAGCCTGGTGAACTGGGAATACGTCGCCGAGATGTACGACGCGGCCAAGGCTTGAGGCCTGGCGATCACGCCACAAACGGAAACGGGGCCTCGCGGCCCCGTTTTTTGTTGGTTCAGCCTGAGGGCTTCAAGCGGCGACGCTGTGCAGGAACTGGTCCACCGTCGAGCGCAGCCGCAGCGCCTGGGCCGCGACTTCGCCGGCTGCGCCGCGCACATCCTCCGCCGAGCGCCCGGTCTCCTCGACGCTGTCGGCCAGCACGCTGAGATCGCTCGACACCGACAGCGCCGAAGAACTCGCCATGGCGACGCCGCTGGCGATCTCGCCGGTGGCGATCGCCTGCTGTTCGATCGAGACCGCAACGGAGTTGGCGAAATTCTCGATCGCGCTCATGCGTTCGGCGATGTTCTGGATCGAGCCGACGACCTCGCCCGTGGCGGACTGGATCGCGCCGACCTGGGCGACGATGCGATCGGTCGCATCGGCCGTCTGCGAGGCCAGGCTCTTGACCTCGGAGGCGACCACCGCAAAGCCGCGCCCGGCCTCGCCTGCACGGGCGGCCTCGATGGTCGCATTGAGCGCGAGCAAATTGGTCTGGGCCGCGATATCGCGGATCAGGTTGACGACCTCGCCGATGGCGCGCGCCGTCTCGTCGAGCGCATGCACCGACGTCGCGGTGTCGCGCGAGATCGAGGCGGCCTCGACGATCTCGGTGCGGACGCGGCGGACCTGGAACTCGACCTCGCGGATGGCGGCGCCCATCTGCTCGGCCGCCTGGGCGGCGCTCTCGACATTGCCCGACGCGCCATGAGCGTTATGGGCGGCGCGCGCGGCGCGGCTGGACGATTCGGCGGCGACGCGGGCCAGGCCGACGGAGGCCTCGCTCATGCGGTCGGCATTGCTCTTGAAGGCCTCGAGCGCGACACCGACCTCGCCACGGAAGAGCGCGATCGCCTCGTCGACGCGCTGCTGGTGCAGGCGGCGCTCGGCCTCGGTGACATGCTGCTTTTCCTGCAACGCCGCGCGCTCGGCCAGGCGGAGCTTGAGAACACCCAGAGCATGGGCGATGGCGCCGATCTCGTCGCGCCGCGCCAGCGCATCGATCGGCGTGTCGAGCTTGCCGTCCGAAATGCTGACGATGGCCTGCGTCATGTTCTTCAGCGGCTTCATCGTCCGCGACAGCGAGAACCAAAGCAGCGGCCCGAGGACCAGCAGGATCAGGACGCCGAAACCGATGGTCGCCATCTGCTCGAAGGAGGCACGCGCGAGCAGGCGGGTCTTGTCGAAGCGCAGCGCGATGTAGCCGATCTGCTTCTGGTGGCCACCGACCCGCACGACATGGAGCTTTGTGACGAACTTGTCGTCCTCGATCTCGGTCGAGACAACGTCCTTCAGGATCTCCCAGGGCTCGCGACCGAGTTGGGTCGCCACCGTGCGCGGCGTGAACGCCAGCCGCGCCTGCTCGGTCCGGCCCGAGCTCGCCAGCGCCGAGAGGTCGTCGGCGACGAAACCCGCCTCGAAATCGGGATCGCGGCGCAGCGATTCCAGGATGTAGCCGAGCGTGTTGGTGTCGCGCGCCAGGATCAGCGACGGCGAGGCGTTGACGACCATCAGGACCAGCGCCGTCATCTTCTGTTCGAGATCGTCGCGCGTCTTGGCGTCGTTGTAACGCGCCGCCGCGAACACCACGAGCATGATGGCGAGCGCGACGATGGCGACCGCCGCGGCCGCGATCTGGCTGCTCAGGGAACGGCCCGGCTTGCGCGCCGGGGTCAGCGCCTGCGCAGCGGTCTCTGTCCTGGCCGCTCGCTTGAACCACGTCATCGCGCTGAAAATCCCCGAAAGATGGGCTCGGATATGCAACCGTTGCCGGGCATAAGCATCGACGGGGAAAATGACAGAGCAAGGTAAACAATCGATTGCTCCGGTCGCCGCTCACCGCAACTGCGAAAAGCGCACCATCGCCAGCCCCATCGGTACGAAAGAGGCGAGCGCAGCATGCTCGATCGGGCGCGTCGCTATCACCGGATCGAGCCGCGCCAGTTCGTCGTCGATGAAGCCGGGGTGGCACATCACGAGATGGGCCGGGCCGGGCCTCAGCAGGAAGCGCTGCAGATCCGCGCCGAAATCGCGAGCCGGATCGAAGGGGGAAAAGCCTGAGAAGCCACGATTGACCCGAATGCCCCGTCGCAGGGCTGCTCGCCGGAAGCCGAGCGCCAGCGCCGAGACGGTGAGGGCCTTGCCGACTGCGACGCCGCGCGCCCGGATCGCCGCCGGCGCATCTGCCGGGTCGCGCAGGTAGACCCGGCCGGCCGCATAGCGGTGCGTGACGGCATCCAGGAGGCTACGACGCACGCCCGGCAGCACATGGACATGCTGGTGGCCGTCGATGAAATCCGGCGGGCGGCCGAGCCTGTCCTCGAAGGCATCGAGCTGGCGGGCGATCTCCGCCACAATCTCCCGGCGTGCCGCGGGCGAGGTCGCGGCCATCCGCGCCAGATCTCGCAGAGCCGGGAATTCCCCTCCGGGCGCGAGCCTCGGCATGGCGCCAAGCGGCGCGGCGCAGGTCAGGTTGAGATGCAGACCGAGATCAGCCCGCTCGCCCAAGTCGCCGAAGGCCGCGGCGAAGGTCTTCCAATGCGGGCGGTTGGTCATCGCGCCGGCGGCCGAGAGCTTGCCGGCCTCGACCAGGGCGAGGATCGAGCGGCTGACGCCTTCGGTCAGGGCGAAATCATCCGCACACAGAATAAATCCGCTCGCCATTCTGGTCTGTTGTCCCCCGTTCAGCCGGCATGCGGTAAAGGCTCAGCCGAGCTTGTGAGCGTGCAAGCTTTACGGTTCTGTGCGGGTCGCGTCACCCGCGACGATCAGGTCCTCGGGCCGGACGTCGCAAGACGCGCCAAGAGGTCAATCGCTGTGTCCGAGATGTCGCCCCCCTCCACCGCGCCGGCGCCACGGCCTTCCCCCGGCCGGCCCGAACTCTCACTCGTCGTGCCCGTTTACAACGAGGCCGACAACCTGCCCGTGCTGGTCGAGCGCCTGAAGCAGGTGCTGGACAGGGCGGTCGCCTCCTGGGAGCTGGTCTGCGTCGACGACGGCAGCCGCGACGGCACGCTGGCCGTACTCAAGCTGCTCAGCGCCCAGGACAGCCGGATCAGCGCCGTCTCCTTCAGCCGCAATTTCGGCAAGGAGATCGCGATCGCAGCCGGGCTCGACCACGCCTCGGGCGATGCCGTCGTGATCATGGACGCCGACCTGCAGCATCCGCCGGAGACGATCCTCGTCTTCCTGCAGAAATGGCGCGAGGGCTTCCTCAACGTCTACGGGCAGCGCTCGGATCGCGCGGGCGAAAGCCGGCTTAAGCGCAATTTCGCCAAGCTGTTCTACCGGCTCTTCGCCCATTTCGGCGAAACCGAGCTGCCCGAGGGCGCCGGCGATTTCCGCCTGCTCGACCGCAAGGTGGTCGACGCGCTGCGTGCCCTGCCGGAGCGCGCGCGCTTCTCCAAGGGCCTCTATGCCTGGGTCGGTTTCCCCTCGACGGGCGTGACCTTCGACGTCGCCGAGCGCGAGCACGGCGTCTCGAAATTCCGATACCGCAAACTGTTCAGCTTCGCCTTCGACGGGTTGTCCTCGTTCTCGACCGTGCCGCTGAAGATCGCGACCTGGACCGGGGCCGTGATCGCGCTGATCTCGACGCTGACTGCCGCATTCTTCCTGCTGCGCACGCTGTTGTTCGGCACCGACCTACCCGGCTTCCCGTCGCTGATCGTCTCGATCATGTTCTTCTCGGGCATCCAGCTCGTTTCGCTCGGGCTGATCGGGGAATATGTCGGGCGCATCTTCGCCGAGGTGAAGCGCCGGCCGCTCTACCTGATTGGCGAGCGCGTCGGCTTCGACGCCCGCACCGTCGATCATCCGCGCGGAGACGCGCTGCCGCCGCTGATCCGTTGACGGGTCCCGCCCCCTGCGTCATTGCGAGCGAAGCGAAGCAATCCAGGGGGGCTGGGCAAGGCGTTCGGCCTCGTCTCCCTGGATTGCTTCGCTTCGCTCCTCGCAATGACGGCGTGGTTCCCCGCGAACCGGACGGGTCCTGATGCTCAAGAACATCCTGTCGGTCGGCGGCTTCACCCTTGTCTCCCGTGTGGCGGGCTTCGCGCGCGACGTCGTGCTCGCCGCCGTGCTCGGCGCCGGCGCAATGATGGACGCTTTCTCGGTCGCGTTGCGCCTGCCTAACCATTTCCGGGCGATCTTCGGCGAAGGCGCCTTCAACCAGGCCTATGTGCCGGCCTATTCGCGGATCAGCGAGCAGGAAGGCCCGGCCGTCGCCTCACTGTTCGCGAACCGGCTGTTCACGCTGCTGCTCGTGGTGCAGCTCGTGCTGCTGGCGCTGGCCCTGCCCTTCATGCCGGCGATGGTGACGCTGCTGGCGCCGGGGCTGACAGGCGATCCGGCGCGGTTCGAACTGGCGGTGACGCTGACGCGGATCACCTTCCCCTATCTGCTGTTCGTGACGATGGTCACCTTCCTCGGCGCGACGCTGAGCGCGGTAGATCGCTTCGCGGCCTTTGCGGCAGCGCCGATCCTGCTCAGCGCCAGCATCGTCACGGCGCTGGCGGTCGCCTTCCTGTTCCCGAGCGCGGCCCATGCCGCGGCCTGGGGCGTGGCGGTCGCCGGCATCCTCGAATGGCTCCTGCTCTACGTCGCCGCGCGTCGGGCCGGTGTCGCGAGCCGTCTCGCCAGGCCGCGCCTCGACGCCAATATCCGCAGCTTTCTGCGCAAGTTCGGTCCCGCGGTGATCGGCTCGGCAGGGGTCCAGATCGCGCTCTTCGCCGACACGATCATCGCCTCGCTGCTGCCGCGGGGCGCCTATGCCGCGCTCTATTATGCCGAGCGCCTGTATCAGCTCCCGCTCGGGCTGATCGCGATCGCGGTCGGGACGGTTGCGCTCTCCGCGATGAGCCGCCACATCGCCCGCGGCGACGAGGCCGGCGCCAACCGCGCGCAGAACCAGGCCGTTGCGATCGCGCTCTTTGCCAGCGCACCCTTCGTCGCCGCCTTCGTCGCCGTGCCGGAACTCGTCGTCGCCGCCCTGTTCCAACGCGGTGCCTTCGACGCGCAGGCGAGCCAGGCCGCCGGCATGGTGCTGCTCGCCTATTCGCTGGGGTTGCCGGCCATGGTGCTGGTGCGGACGCAGGTCTCGGCCTTCCAAGCGCGCGGCGACACAACCACTCCGATGATCGTCTCGCTCGCCTCGATCGCTGCCAACCTCGCGCTGAAGCTCGTGCTCTGGCGCGACTGGGGGGCGCAGGGGCTGGCGTTGGCAACCGCTGCGGGCGCCTGGATCAATGTCGGGACATTGTTCGTCCTGGCTCTGCGGCGCGGCCTGACCACGCCGCATCCGCGCCTGCCGCAATTCGTAGCGGTGATCGCGGGCGCCGCCGCGCTCTCCGCCGGCCTCGCCTGGTGGCTGGCGCCGCGCGCGCTGGCGGCGATGGCCGGCTTGCCCTTCGAGCCGCGCCTCTTCGCGCTGGCTTTCGTGGCGGCCGGTGCCGCCGTGGCCTACGCCACGATCGCAGGGTTGGCGCTGAAGGTCTCGCGCCTGCTGCGGCTGCTGCGCTGAGGGCTCAGGCCAGGAAGCCCCTCGCCTTTTCGCCGAGCAGCCTCGCCGCCTCGTCGATCATGCGCGTGACGATCTCGCCGGCGGGCGGGACATCGGCGACCAGCCCGGCAGCCTCTCCGAAGATCACGGCGGCGTTTTGCGCATCGCCGGCCGCAAAGGCGGCGCGATAAGCCGGCGCTTCCTGCTCGATCGCGGCCCTCAGCTCTTCGTCACGGCCGGCCCAGCGTCGGGTGAAGCCGTTGTCGGCAACACGAATGTCGAAGGGCTTCGGCCAGTCGAGCCGGCGCGCGATGTCGGGCAGCGAGGTCCGCACCGTGCCATCGCCCGTTGCGGCGATCGCCGCCGCATGGTGGCCGGCATGGACGAGGGCCTCGCGGCTCGCCCAGAAGCGGGTTCCGACCAGCACGCCATCGGCGCCGAGCATCAGCGAGGCCGCAAGCCCGCGCCCGTCGGCGATGCCGCCTGCCGCCAGCAGCAGCGTATCGGGACTCTGGCGGGCGAGCAGGTCGGCAACCTCGGGCACGAAGGGCAAGGTCGCGCGGCGATGGCCGTGGCCGCCCGCCTCGCCGCCCTGGGCGACGATGATCGCCGCGCCGGCATCCAGTGCCTGCCGGACATGGTCGAGCGACTGGCACTGGCAGATCAGCGGCACCTCGGCCTCCGCGATTTCCGCGTAGAAGGGCTGCGGATCGCCGAAGGAGAGCATCAGCGCGGCAGGGCGATGTGCCAGCGCTGCCCCGAGCAGGTGCGGCTGCTTTGCCAGCGACCAGGTGATGAAGCCGCAGCCGACACGGGTGTTGCCGGCCTGGCCGAACTCGTGCTCGAGCCAGGTTCCGTCACCATAGCCGCCGCCGATCAAGCCGAGCCCGCCGGCCCGCGTGACGGCAGCCGCCAGCGCCCCCCCGGCCGCCAGCGCCATCGGCGCCGACAGGACGGGGTGCTCGATGCCGAGCCGCTGCGTCAGCCGGGTGACGAGCCGGGCCATGGCTGCTCAGGCGTCCTTGCTTTTGGCGAAGTCCATGTAGAGCTCGCGCGCCTTGCGATAGAGCGGGCCGGGCTGAAGCTGGCGGTCGTCGATGCGGCCGACCGGAACGACCTTCGAGTAGTTGCCGGAGGAGAAGATCTCGTCGGCCTGCTCGAAATCGCTGTAGCGCAGGCTGGTCTCCTCGACCGTGACGCCATCCTGCCGCAGCAGGCCTATGACGCGCTGGCGGGTGATGCCGTTCAGGAAGGTGCCGTTGGGAACCGGCGTTTTCACGACGCCATCCTTGGCGAGGAAGATGTTGGAAGTCGCGGTCTCCGCGACGTTTCCGAGCATGTCGAGCACCAACGCGTTGTCGAAGCCGGCGGCCTTGGCGGCGCGGAGCGTGCGGGCGTTGTTGGGATAGAGGCAGCCGGCCTTGGCGTCGGTCGGAGCCGTCTCGACCGTGGGACGGCGGAACGTGCCTTGCGTCACCGACATGCCGGTGCCCGGCTCGCCCATCGGCGCCTCGAACAGGCACAGGCAGAAGCGCGTCGAATCCTCGTCCGGGATGATGGTCGAGACGCCGTCCGCCTCGGCCCAGTACATCGGCTTGACGTAGAGCGCGACGTCGCCGCTGAACTTCTTGAAGCCCTCGCGCGCCTTGGCGATGATCGCCTCGGGGGTCTCGGTCGGCTTCAGCCCCAACGCCTTGGCCGAGCGGTTCACGCGGGCGGCATGCGCAGCGAGATCGGGCGCGACGCCGTCGAAATAGCGAGCGCCGTCGAAGACGGTGGACCCCTGCCAGCTGGCGTGGCTGCGCGGACCCATGATCGGCGGGTTGCCCTCGCGCCACTCTCCCTCGAACCAGGTCCAAGTCTGCGAATACCAGGCCATTCCGTGCTCCCGCGCGATCGGTTTTTGATGGGCGCCACCGTCTGCCGCGCGCCCCCTCACGTCAACATGCAGCCCTGCACATCCCGATGACGGGATGTGATGGAAGCGATCGGAAGGTGTGATGGATGACGTGAGTGATCAGAAACCCAGCGCGCGCAAGGCCGCGATGACGCTCATGCCGACGACCAGTGCGAGCAGTTCGCTGCGCCGGAGCACCATGCTGCCGATCGCCGCGAGCAGCGCGACCGCTGCCGCGAGCCCGAGCCGCTCGATCAACGGCAGCACGGTCGCGGCGATGATCGAGCCCGGCAGTGCGGCGAGCCCGCGCCGGGCATGCGGCGTCAGCGGGATGAAGCCCATCAGGACCACGCCGGAGATGCGGCAGAGATAGGTCGCAAGCGCCATGGCGAGGATGGCGAGGATCGCGCCCCAGCTTCCGGGATCAGGCAGCGTCATCGCGAAACGCTCCCACGAAGGCGCCCGAGAGCGAGCCCACGATGATGAAGGCGTAGCCGTCGACGAGCTTGGCCGTGACGAGCGCGACGAGGCCGGCGACGACCCAGGGCACGGC
The DNA here is from genome assembly GCF_058801345.1 of Allobosea sp. GW822-FHT03F07. Classification (NCBI taxonomy): domain Bacteria; kingdom Pseudomonadati; phylum Pseudomonadota; class Alphaproteobacteria; order Hyphomicrobiales; family Alloboseaceae; genus Allobosea; species Allobosea sp. GW822-FHT03F07. The sequence continues at coordinate 279,948 of NZ_JBXAND010000003.1, read as the reverse complement.
GGCGCGCCGACCGCGCCAGAGCGGCACGATCATCGCCGCGAAGAAGATCGGCATGACCAGATCGATGCCGTATTTGCGCGGATCGGTGACGAGCGCGCCGAGCAGATGGCCCAAACCGCTGAAGGCGATCCAGACGATCCAAAGAGCGAGCCCCGCTCCGACCAGCAAGCCGAGATCGCGGCCGCCTTCCGCGCGATAGCGCGTACCGATCAGCCAGTTGGCATCGGTGAAGAAGAACAGGTGCCAGGCGTTCAGCGTCTTCGAATAGGACGCGAACCAGGGCTGCAGCGAGGCGCCCTGCAGGATCATCCGGGCGTTGACGGTGGCGGTCACGACAGCGAGGCCGGCGATCGCCCCCCAACTCCATTCCGGCCGCCAAACCTCCAGCGCCACCAGCTGGGAGACACCGCCATAGACGAGGCCGCTCATCAGCAATGTCTCAAGCAGGCTCAGCCCCTTGGCCGAAGCCGCTGCGCCGAAGGCGACAGCGAAGACGACGATGCCCGGAATGAGCACCCCGACCTTGCGAATGCCAAGCAACGCACCCGCAGCAGTGGCCGGAGCCGCAGCCTTATCCATCGCCTCGGTCCTCCCTTGCGGCCGTCATTCTTGAGTTGGGCCTGCGGCTCGTTCCACCCTGGCGGGCGCGCACGGCACGCTTCTTTCCAAGGCCGAAGCCGGCGCGAGGTCAACGGCCCGGCGCGGGCAGGCCTCATGCCCCTGACACAGGACAGAGACGAAGGATGGCGGGAATTGGTTCCGGCAATGGGGCGATTGCTCTAACCTGCGCGCGATGATCTGGCTGACCTCTCCCGACATGACTGCCACCGCCCTGCCGGCCGCTTGGCTGGTCGCAACGGGAGAGCGTCCTGGCAATCTGATCGAGCGCTCCCGGCTGCGGCGGGACATGGCGCAGCGGATCATCGCGCGACAGCTCGGGCTGCCCGCCACCGACGTGGCGATTGGGCATGACGCGCAGGGGCGCCCCCTGCTTGAACCGCCGGTGGACAAGAAACTGCATCTCTCGCTGGCGACTCGCGCCGGGCTGGTCGGCGTGGCTCTCGCCAGGCAGCCCGTCGGTATCGATGTCGAGCTTGTCGACGTGGCTCGGCCGCTGCCGCTGGCGACTCTCCATCAAGAGGAAGCGGCGATGCTGCTCGGACTGCCGGAGAGCGCCCGGCCGCTGGCCTTCGCCCGGCTCTGGAGCGCCAAGGAGGCTTATGTGAAGGCGCTCGGCACCGGCTTCGTCCGTGCTCCCGAGAGCTTTGCCGTCGCATTGCCGACGCCGGAGCGCTTCGTGGTTGCCGATGCCCTGCGCGGCTCCAGTACGGAGGGAAGCAGCCGCACCATCGAAAACGGCGGCCAGGAGATCCTGGCCGCCGCGATGATCGTTCTGGATTGAAGCGTGAAGGATCAGCCCGGCTGATCTGCCGACCTCTTCTTCAGGGCGTAGCCGACGGCGCAAACCAGCGCAGCGCCGAGGGCCGAGCTGACATAGTGAGGCAGCGAAGCCGGCCCGATGCCGATGGCGCTGACTTCGGTCGGCACGGGCTTGACCCAGGTCGGCATATTGACCTCGAGCCAACGCAGCACGGCGATATCGCCCAGGATCATCTCCGCCGCGATCCAGCCGAGCAGGCCCGCACCGAGCCAGATCAAGATCGGGAAGCGCTGGATGATCGTGGTCAGGAACTGAGCGCCCATGATGATCAGAGGGATCGAAAGCAGCAGGCCGAAAATGAACAGCTCGGGATGTCCGCGCGAGGCGGCCGCAATCGCGATGACGTTGTCGAGGCTCATGACCGCATCGGCGATCGCGATGGTGCGCACCGCCTGCCAGAGCGAGGTGCCGCCATCGATATCGGCATGGGACTCCTCCTCGCCGACCGCGAGCTTCACCGCGATCCAGAACAGCAGCAGGCCGCCGACGATCTTGAGGTAAGGCACCAGCAGCAGATAGGTCACGATCAGCGCGAAAACGATGCGCAGACCGATGGCCGCCGAAGCGCCGAGCCAGATGCCGACCTTGCGCTGCTTTTCAGGCAGTTGCCGGCAGGCGAGCGCGATAACCACCGCGTTGTCGCCCGAAAGCAGCAGGTCGATCCAGATGATCTGGAGCAACGAGACCCAGAATTGGGATGATGAGAAGTCCATAGGTCGGTCAGTCCCTGTGTCAGAGGGCCGGATCTGGCCGGCGGTTTTTCATGAGGTAGCCGAGGCCGAGCACGAGCAGTGCGCCGATCAGGGCTGCCGGGTATTCGAAGCGATGGAGCGTATCCGCGCCGAATTTGGTGACGAGCCAGGGGTCGCTGTCGAACATCTCGCCCGCGACCCAGCCGAGCAGGGCGGCGCCCGCCCAGACCAGGATGGGGAAGCGGCTCAGCAGGCTCGTGATCAGCGAGGCACCGAGCACGATCAGCGGAATCGAAATGACGAGCCCGCCGACTAGCAGGGGAATCGAATCCTTCGCGACGGCGGCGATCGCCAGCACGTTGTCGAGGCTCATGACGATGTCGGCGATGGCGACCGTCTGGACGGCCCTCCAGAGCTTGCTGCTGGCGGCGATCGAATCCTCGTCGCTCTCGCCATCCTCGACGATCAGCTTGACCGCGATCCAGACCAGCAACAGCGCGCCTACGATGTGCAGGAACGGCATGTTCAGAAGCGAGGCGATCAGCACGGTGAACACCACGCGCAGCACGACCGCGACGCCGGCCCCGAGCGCGATGCCCTTCGCCCGCTGGTCTGGCGCAAGCGCACGGCAGGCGAGCGCGATCACCACCGCATTATCACCCGACAGCACGATGTTGAGCGCGATGATCTCGACCAGCTTGCCCCAGAGAGCCGGATCGAACAGCGGCAGCGACGACAGGTCCATTCCAGCCCCTTGCTTGCTCCCCCGCCACCCGGCAGCCCAGCGCCGCGAATGGAGCCGCGTTCTCGCGCGGCGGAGGATCGATGCCCCAATATGTGCGGCTTGTCACGGTGATGCCGCGAAAAGCCGGGAATTAATCACAGAGCCTGCTCGACGGCCTTGCCGGCGGCTTCCGTGCCGAGCGAGCCGCCGAGATCGCGGGTGCGGGTGCGGGCATCGCCCAGCGCCCGCTCGATCGCGGCCTCGATGCCCTTGGCGGCTTCGGTCTCGCCGAGATGGTCGAGCATCATCGCCGCCGACCAGATCTGGCCGATCGGGTTGGCGATACCCTGGCCGGCGATGTCGGGCGCCGAGCCGTGGACCGGTTCGAACAGCGAGGGATGATCGCCGGTCGGGTTGATGTTGCCGGAGGGCGCGATGCCGATCGTCCCCGTGCATGCCGGGCCGAGGTCGGAGAGGATGTCGCCGAACAGGTTCGAGGCGACGACGACGTCGAAACGGTCCGGATTCAGCACGAAATGGGCGGTCAGGATGTCGATATGGTACTGGTCGACGGCGACGCCGGGGTAGTTCTTCGACATCTCCTTCACGCGCTCGTCCCAGTAGGGCATCGTGATGGCGATGCCGTTCGACTTGGTGGCCGAGGTCAGCTTCTTGCGCGGGCGGCGCTGGGCCAGCTCGAAGGCGTATTTCAGCACGCGATCGACGCCGACACGGCTCATCACCGTCTCCTGCATGACGATCTCGCGCTCGGTACCGGCGAACATCTTGCCGCCGACCGAGGAGTATTCGCCCTCGGTGTTTTCGCGCACGACGAAGAAGTCGATGTCGCCGGGCTTGCGGCCGGCGAGCGGGCCGGGCACGCCGGGCATCAGGCGGACAGGGCGCAGGTTGACATACTGGTCGAATTCGCGCCGGAACAGCAGCAGCGAGCCCCAGAGCGAGATGTGGTCCGGCACCTGGGCGGGCATGCCGACGGCGCCGAAGAAGATCGCGTCATGGCCGCCGATCTGGTCCTTCCAGTCGTCGGGCAGCATCTTGCCGTGCTTGGCGTAATAGTCGCAGGAGGAGAAATCGAACTCGTCCAGGCGCAGCTCGAAGCCGTACTTCTTCGAGGCGGCCTCGAGGATGCGCAGGCCCTCGGGCATGACTTCCTTGCCGATGCCGTCCCCGGCGATGGCGGCGATGCGATAGACGCGATTGGTCCGGCTCATGACTTCTCTCCGAAGAATGCGGTGAATTCGGCTGCGACGAGATCGGGAAGCTCCTCGGCCAGATAATGCCCGCCCGGCAGGCCGCGGCCTTGGACGTTCTCCGCGCGCCGGCGCCAGAGTTCCAGCGGGTCGAAGCATTTGCCGATGATGCCGTTTTCGCCCCAGAGCGCCAGAAGCGGCTGGGTCAGCCTGCGCTCGCCATCCTCGTCGTCATGGCGGATGTCGATGGTCGCGGCGGCGCGATAATCCTCGCACGAGCCATGGATCGTCGCCGGATCGGAGAAGCAGCGGATGTATTCGGCCATGGCGTCGGCCGTGAAGGGCGTCAGCCCGGCGGAACCCGAGCCGCATTTCTTGCGCCAATAGGCTTCCGGATCGGCCCCGATCATCCGCTCCGGGAAGGGGGCAGGCTGGATCAGGAAGAACCAGTGCCAGTAGGCGCGGGCGAAGGCGTCGGTGGTGCCGGCATACATCTCGCGCGTCGGCGCGATGTCGAGGGTCGCAAGCCGCGTCACCCGGTCGGCATGGTCGAGCGCGAGGCGGTGCGCGACGCGGGCGCCGCGGTCATGCGCGCCGACCATGAAGCTGTGATGGCCGAGTGCCGTCATGACCTGCGCCATGTCGAGCGCCATGGCGCGCTTGGAGTAAGGGGAGTGCTCGGCATCCGTCGCCGGCTTGTCGCTGTCGCCATAGCCACGGAGATCGGCGCAGACGAGCGTGAAACGGTGCTTCAGGCGCTGCGCCAGCTTGTGCCAGAGCACATGCGTCTGCGGATAGCCGTGCAGCAGCAGGAGCGCCGGCCCCTCCCCGCCTGTCCGCACACGGATGCGCGCACCCGACGTCGCGACGTCGAGCAGGCGGAAGCCGGGGAAGAGGGTATCGCTGACAGGAAGCTCGGTGACGGACATCACGACCGGATCATGGAGAGAGTGTCAGGCCGATAGCCCGAAACGCGGGCGATTGCGTGCTCGGATTATTACACAATTCACATCAATAACATGCTGCACTGCAGCAATAATAAGACACAGCAGGCGCCGTGCTCCGTTATGCTCGCCCTTGTGGCGAGCATCCGCGTCTTGAACGCCGCCCTGCCCGGAGGAAGACGTGGATGGTCGGGACGAGCCCGACCATGACCGTTGGCCCACCCGCGGGGATGCCCCTGCGTCGGGATCAGCCGCGTAGCGCCGCCCCATACCGCTTGGCCATCTCCGCCACGATCTTGGCACCGACCGCCTCGATCTCGGCTTCCGTCAGCGTCTTCTCGAACGGCTGGAGCGTGACCGCGAGCGCGACCGACTTCTTGCCCGCCTCGACGCCCGGCCCTTCATAGAGGTCGAAGACCGAGACGTCCGAGATCAGGGCGCGGTCGGCGTTCTGGGCCGATTTGACCATCTCGCCGGCGGCCGTCGCCTTGTCGACGATGAAGGCGAAGTCGCGCGTCACCGGCTGGAAGCCGGAAAGGGCCAGCTTCGGCTTGACCTTGGTCGGCTTGAATTTCGGCAGCGGGAGCGCATCAAGATGGATCTCGAAGGCGACCAGCGGGCCCTTGACGTCGAGCGCCTTGAGCACGCGGGGATGGATTTCGCCGAAGGCGCCGATGACGCCCTTGGGGCCGAAGCGCAGCGTGGCCGAGCGGCCGGGATGCGCCCAGTCCGGCCCGCCCGGAACGACCTGCAGGCCGCCGACCGGCACGCCGAGCCCGGCGAGCAGCGCCATCACGTCCGCCTTGGCGTCGAAGGCGTCGACGGCTTTTGCCGCGCCGTCCCAGTGGCGGCCGGCCCCCTCGAGACGGGCAGTGCCGCGACGCAGGCCGGCGGCGGCGATGAGCTGGCCTTCCGGCTCGTCGCTCTGGAAGACTTGCCCGACCTCAAAGAGCGCGACATCGGGATAGCCGCGATCGGCATTGGCCTGGCCGGAGCGGATCAGCCCGGGCAACAGCGAGGGCCGCATGTCCGAAAGATCGGCCGCGATCGGATTGGCGAGCGCGAGCTGGCGCGAGCCGCCGCCGAAGAGCTTGGCCGCCTCCTGCGAGATGAAGGACCAAGTCACCGCCTCGACCATGCCGCGGCTGGCGAGCTGGCGCTTGGCGGCGCGGGTGCGCTTCTGGAGTACAGTCAGGACCGGCTTGATGACCTCGCCCTTGATCCGCGGCAGCGGCGTCGAGACGACGCGGTCGAGCCCGACGATGCGCAGGATCTCCTCGACGAGATCGGCCTTGCCACCGACATCGGCGCGCCAGGACGGCGCCGCCACCTTGACGCGATCGCCGGTGCCCGAAACGTGGAAGCCGAGCGAGGTCAGCGCCAGCTTCATCTCCACTACAGGCAGTTCGAGCCCGGTCAGTCGCTTGACCTCCGTCCAGGGGAAGTCGATGGCCGGAGCACTCTCGGGGAGTTCGCCCGCGAAGACCATTTCCGAGGCCTCGCCGCCGCAGAGTTCAAGGATCATCGCGGTGGCGAGATCCAGGCCCGGCCGGCAGAAATCGGGATCGACGCCGCGCTCGAAGCGATAGCGCGCATCCGAGGTGATGCCGAGTGCCCGGCCCGAGCGGGCGATGTTGAGCGGGTCCCAGAGGGCGCTCTCGACCAGCACGTCAGTGGTGCCCTCGTCGCAGCCCGAGGCCTCGCCGCCCATGATGCCGGCCAGCGATTCGACGCCGTGCTCGTCGGCGATGACGACCTGCTCGTCGGTGAGAGTATAGGTCTTGCCGTCGAGGGCGAGGATCGTCTCGCCGGCCTTGGCGCGGCGGACGGTGAGGTCGCCAGAGACCTTGGCCGCGTCGAAGACGTGCAGCGGCCGGTTGCGGTCGAGCGTCATGAAATTGGTGATGTCGACCAGCGCATTGATCGGACGCAAGCCCACGGCGCGCAGGCGCGCCTGGAGCCATTCCGGCGAGGGGCCGTTCCTGACGCCGCGCACCAGCCTGAGCGCAAAGGCCGGGCAGAGCGCCTTGTCCTCGGGAGCGAAGTCGAGCTTCACATCGACCGGGCAGGGATAGGCACCGCGCACCGGCTGAATTGCCGGCGACTTGACCTTGCCGAGGCCGGCGGCCGCGAGATCGCGCGCGATGCCGGCGACACCCAGCGCATCGGCTCGGTTGGGAGTCACCGCGATTTCGATCACCGGATCGCCGAGGCCGGCATAGGCCGTGTAGGACTGGCCAACGGGCGCATCCGCCGGCAGATCGATAATGCCGTCGTGATCCTCGGAGAGCTGCAGTTCGGCGGCCGAGCAGAGCATGCCGTTGGATTCGACGCCGCGGATCACGCCCTTGCCGAGCGTCATGTCCTTGCCGGGAATGTAGCTGCCGGGCGGCGAGAACACGCTCTTCATGCCGGTGCGGGCATTGGGCGCGCCGCAGACGACCTGCACCGGCTCGCCCGAGCCGGTATCGACCATGCAGACGCGCAGCCGGTCGGCATTGGGGTGCTGCTTGGCCTCGATGACATAGGCGATGGTGAAGGCGGCGAGCGCCTTGGCCTTGTCCTCGACGCCCTCGACCTCGAGCCCGACGCGGGTCAGAGCCTCAGAGATGGCATCGACGGAAGCGTCGGTGTCGAGATGGTCCTTGAGCCAGGAAAGCGTGAATTTCATCGTTCGTCGTCCATCAGGCACCATGCTGGCGGGGATAGCCGGCAGGCGCACATCGTCATCATGATCATGTCGGAAGGGGTCGGGCCGGAAGGCATGTCAGCCGCCATCCCGCGCGACCTGGGAGGACATGGCCGGCACGGCATCGTTCAGTTCGCTGACGCCGTCCGTCTTGATCTTCATGGCATTGCCGCGCCAGCTCACTTCGCCGCCGACGAAGGCATAGGCCCAGACACCGGGGAAGGCGATGTCGCGCACCAGCAGGGCGAGCGGCGTGCGCCAGTTCGCGAACCAGCCGACACCGTGCGACACGGCGATGTCACCGGCATACCAGATCGCGAGCGCCAAAACGGGGCCCAGCCAAAACGGCAAGCCGAGAGCCGGCGCCCCCAGGCCAGCGAGCACCGCCGGCAGGATCGGGGCGGCCAGGATCTCCAGCGCGAAGAAGGGCAGGAAGGTGACGCGACGCAGCCGCGCCCAGCGGAACTGGCGCTGCACCGCGTCCGCCAGACGACGTGGCCCGAGCGGCTGCTCGAAGGGTTGCCCCACCAGGTGGACATGCTTGCCGGCCCGGCGCACCAGCTTGGTCGCCGCCGCATCCTCGGCGATTTCCTGCCCCAGCGCGGCGATGCCGCCATTCGCGTCGAGGAAAGGCTTGTTCCAGAGCATCGACTTGCCCTGCGCGAAGCCGAGGCCGAGCGCCTCGCCGACATATTGCCAGCGCGCCTGGAACGGATTGAGGAAGGCACATTCGACCTCGGCGCCGAAGCTCTCCGGCCGCGATCCGGCCGGCGTCGAGCAGACCAGCCCGGTGTCGGGCCGCCACACCGCCAGCATGCGCTGGATATAGTCCTTCGGCATCAGCACGTTGGAATCGGCGAGGATGACCCAGTCGGTCTCCGCCGCCTCCCAGCCGCGCACGCAGTTGTTGAGCTTCGGATTGGCGCTGACGGCGACATCGCCCACGATTAGCCTAACCTTGTCGGCGCCGTAGACGCCCGCCAGTTCCTCGATCAGCGGAATGATCGGGTCATCGGCATCGGCGACGCAGAAGATCGTGCTGTAGCGCGGGTAATCGAGCTCGAGCCCGGAGATCGTCGTCTCGCGGCTGAAGGCTTCGATGCCGCGCACCGGGCGCACGATCGTGACCGGCGGCAGCGCGTCGAGCAGCGCCGAGCGCGCGAACGTCTTGCGAAAGCGCCAGAAGGCGATCGCCTGGCTGAGCAGGTTCATCGCGAGCAGCAACCCGGCGAAGAGGGCAGCCCAATGCGCCGGCGTCACGCCGCCCTCCCTTTTGCGAGACCAAGACTCACGACGACAGCCCGCCGGTCAGCGTCGGCAGGTCGAGCGGGCGGAAGCCGTAATGCGAGAGCCAGCGCACATCCGCCTCGAAGAAGGGGCGCAGGTCCGGCATGCCGTATTTCAGCATGGCGATGCGGTCGATGCCCATGCCCCAGGCGAAGCCCTGATAGACCTCCGGGTCGAGCCCGCAATTCCTGAGGACGTTGGGGTGGACCATGCCGCAGCCAAGGATTTCGAGCCAGTCGTCGCCCTCGCCGAAGCGAATCTCGCCGCCCTTGCGCGAACACTGGATGTCGACCTCGACCGAGGGCTCGGTGAAGGGGAAGAAGGACGGCCGGAAGCGCATCTTGACCGTATCGATCTCGAAGAAGGCCTTACAGAACTCTTCCAGAATCCATTTCAGGTGGCCCATATGGGCGTGTCTGTCGATGACGAGCCCCTCGACCTGATGGAACATCGGCGTGTGGGTCTGGTCGGAATCCATCCGGTAGGTGCGGCCCGGGCAGATCACGCGGATCGGCGGTTCCTGGGACAGCATGGTGCGGACCTGGACCGGCGAGGTATGGGTGCGCAGCAGCTTGCGCTCGCCATTGGCGTCGGGCGCGAAGAAGAAGGTGTCGTGCATCTCGCGGGCGGGGTGACCGACCGGGAAGTTCAGCTTGGTGAAGTTCAGGTCGTCGGTCTCGACATCCGGGCCTTCCGCGATCGAGAAGCCCATATCGCCGAAGATCGCGGTGATTTCGTCGATGACCTGGCTGATCGGGTGGATGCGGCCACGCGCTTCCGGCCCCTCGCGCACCGGCAGCGAGACGTCGATGGTCTCCGAAGCGAGCTTGGCTGCGAGCGCCGCTTCTCCCAGCGCGTCCTTGCGGGCAGCCAAGGCCGTCTGGACCTTGTCGCGCAGGCCGTTGATCAGCGGCCCCTTTTCCTTGCGCTCGTCGGGCGTCATCGAGCCCAGCGTCTTGAGCAGCGCCGAGATCGAGCCGGCCTTGCCGAGAGCGGAAATGCGCAGCTGTTCGAGCGCGCCCTCGTCGGAGGCGGCGTCGATGGCGGCGAGAACGTCGCGTTCCAGGGTGGTGAGATCGGTCATGAAGGGTCGCAACGTGCTGAATGCGTGGGAACGGCCGCGTTCTAGCGGGAACGGCCGGCATATGCCAGAGCGAAGCGGCACTTGCTGCCGCCCAAGACGGATGCAGCCCGGAAATGCCGGCGAGGACCTGAAGACCATGCCCGACAGCACCGCCCAGAAGAATTCGCCCTCCTATCGCCTCGCTGCGCTCGACCACGATTTCTTGCTCGGCGATTCGACGCGTGGCGCCCGCTTCATGCTCGAATACCAGAAGGCCGAGGACCATCTGCGAGCACGGGGCGTGGTGTCGACCATCGTCGTCTTCGGCTCGGCGCGGGTGCGCGAGGGCGATCCCTGGTACGAGGCCGCGCGGGCCTTCGCTCGCCTCGCCTCCGAGCGCGGCGGCGCGCTCGCGGAAGGCAGCAGCGGACGTGACCATGTCATCGCCACCGGCGGCGGGCCGGGCATCATGGAGGCGGCCAATCGTGGCGCGACCGAGGCCGGAGCGCTCTCGATCGGCTTCAACATCACCCTGCCGCATGAGCAGGAGCCGAACCCCTGGTCGACGCCGGACCTGACCTTCCGCTTCCACTATTTCGCGATGCGCAAGATGCACCTGGCGATGCGGGCGGCGGCGCTGGTGGTCTTCCCGGGCGGCTTCGGCACGCTGGACGAATTGTTCGAGATCATGACGCTGGTGCAGACCGGCAAGATGGGGCCGGTGCCGATCGTGCTCTATGACGGCGCCTACTGGAAGGCGCTGCTCAACCTGCAGACCATGGCCGATGCGGGGATGATCCGAGCCGAGGACCTCACCCTGTTCTGCTATGCGGATTCGCCCGAGGAAGCCTATGCCCGCATCGTCGAAGGCGCGGGTGACAGTTGGCGGCCGGCGACGGAAGACAGCGTCGAGACGTGAGGGCCGGCGCAACCGCCAACGAAAAAGGCCGGCAGCGATGCCGGCCTTTTCCATATTCTCAAGGAACCGAAGGCTCAGGCGGCCTTGGCTTCCGAGCCCAGCGCAGCCTTGACCGACTCGACCACTGCCGCGAAAGAGGCGGCATCGTCGATGGCCATGGCCGAGAGGGTCTTGCGATCGAGCTCGATGCCGGCCTTGTTCAGGCCGTTGATGAACATCGAGTAGACGAGGCCGTGCTCGCGCACCGCAGCGTTCAGACGCTGGATCCAGAGCGCGCGGAAGGAGCGCTTCTTGTTCTTGCGGTCGCGATAGGCGTACTGCATCGAGCGATCGACGGCCGCCTTGGCGGCGCGGATCGTATTCTTGCGGCGGCCATAGAAGCCCTTGGCGGCCTTGAGTGTCTTCTTGTGCTTGGCGTGGGACGTTACGCCCCGTTTCACGCGAGCCATGTGATGATCTCCGGAAGGTTAGGGGGCGTCAGCCGTTGGGGAGGAAGTACTTCTTCACGTTGGCCGCATCGCCCTCGAACAGGGCGGTGGTGCCGCGGTGATTGCGGAGCTGCTTATTGGTCCGCTTGATCATCCCGTGACGCTTCCCGGCCTGGGCGTACATCACCTTGCCGGTTCCGGTGATCTTGAACCGCTTCTTGGCGGCCGATTTCGTCTTGATCTTGGGCATTTTAGCTCCTCATAGGTCGCGAGCGCGCAGATTGCGCCGCTTCATGTTTTGCTTGCTGGAAGCAAAGAACGACCGCCACGGCAGCCCTTATCAGCCGGGCGATCGAAGGCCGGGCGTATGACAGAAAAGGGCGGGCGTGGCAAGCGAAGCGATGACGGCATCGCATCGAGCCGCTCAGCGATGCTTCGCCAGCACCTCCGCCAGCATCGCGACGCCGCGCCGCAGCGCATCGATGTCGAGCGCAGCGTAGCCGAGGACGAACCCTGCCGTCCCGGCCTTGCGAGCCGCCGCGTCATAGAGCGGCGATACCGGATGGAGGCCGAGCCCGACGGTGCGCGCGGCCTCGGCAATCTCGCTCTCGCGGTCGGCAGGGACACAGTCGACCCAGATCACGAGGTGCAGCCCGGTATCGGCGCCCTCAACGGATACGGCCGCGCCGCATTCGGCCGACAGCGCCTGGAGCAGGACGCTTCGGCGCTCCGCATTCTTCCGGCGAATGCTGCGGACATGGCGCTCATAAGCGCCGCTGGCCAGCAGTTCGGCCAGCGCCTCCTGCTCGAGGAGCGGGGCATGCCGGTCCGTCAGGCGCTTGGCCTCGGCGAACACCTTCACCAGGCCGGCGGGCAGGACGAGATAGCCCAGCCGCAAGGTCGGCGACAGGATCTTGGAGACCGTGCCGACATAGATCACGGATTGCGGATCCAGCGTCTGCAAGGGCGGGATCGGCGCGATGTCGTGCCGGTACTCACCGTCGTAGTCGTCCTCGATGAGGTAGCCGTTGGCGGACGCGGCCCAGGCCAGCAGCGCGCGACGGCGCGGCGCGGACAGCACGCCGCCGAGCGGAAACTGGTGGGAGGGTGTGACATAGGCGAGCCGGGCGGGCGGCAACGCATCCGTCACCAGACCGTCGCCATCGACGGAGATCGGCACCGCCTTGCCGCCTGCCGCGACGAAGGCATGCCGGGCCAGGATGTATCCCGGGTTTTCCATCAGGAAGGGATCGCCGGGATCGAGCAGCAGCCGCGCACAGAGGTCGAGTCCCTGCTGGGAGCCGTTGACGACGAGGATGTCGTCGGCGGAGCAGGCGATGCCCCGCGACCGCCAGAGATAACTTTGCAGCGAGGTGCGGAGGTCATGGTCGCCCTGCGGATCGGCATAGCGCAGCCTCGCCTTGCGCCTGAGCGCGACCTTGGTCAGCGCGCGTCGCCAGGCCAGCACCGGAAAATCGGCGCCCGACAGGTCACCATAGCGGAAGTCGGCGAGCTTGAACGATCGCGTTGGCGCCGGCGCGGGCAGGTCGAGCAGGCGTTGCGCGAAGCCGGAGAGAGGTCGCCCCGGAGCCGCCGGAACGGGCGATGCTTCCGGCCTTGCCGCGAGGCCCTGCGCAACGACCGGACGGGCGCCCGGCCGCGTGACCAGATAGCCCTCCGCGATCAGCTGCCCATAAGCTGCCGTGACGGTGGTGCGGGATGCGCCCCACTCCGCCGCGAAGGCCCGGCTCGACGGCAGCCTATCCCCCGGACGATAGGCGCCGCCATGGATCCGCTCCTTGATCGCCGCCACGATACGGCGTCCGACGCCTTCCAACTGGCCCATCCCAATCTCGCCGAACTGGCTATTTCGTCCAAACCAGTTTGGGGGCATTGACCAAGCCGACGCAAGGAGAACCGCGATGTACACGCCTCCCGCCTTTCGCGACGACGACAGGGACAGCATTCTGGCGACTATCCGCGCAGCACGGCTGGCCAATTTCATCACGGCGACGGAATCCGGCGTGCTGGCTACGCCGCTGCCGCTGTTCCTCGCCGAGAGCGAGGGCGAGCATGGCGTGCTCTACGCTCATCTCGCGAAAGCCAATCCGCAGTGCCGGACGCCCGCCCTGGGCGATGGGCTCGCGATCTTCATGGGTCCGGACGCCTATATCACCCCGTCCTGGTACGAGACCAAGCAGGAGACCGGGAAGGTCGTGCCGACCTGGAACTATGTCGCGGTTCACGCCTACGGCCGGGTCGAGTTCTTCGACGACGCCGCGCGGCTGCTCGAGGTCGTCACGCGGCTGACCAACCTGCATGAGGGCGAACGGCAGGCGCCCTGGGCGGTATCCGACGCGCCGCCGGACTTCATCCAGGCGCAACTGCGGGGAATCGTCGGGATGCGCATGCCGATCACGCGGCTGGAGGGCAAGCGCAAGATGAGCCAGAATCGCCCCCTCGGCGACCGCGCGAAGGTCGCCGCCGGCCTTGCGGACAGCGCCCGGCCTTCGGAGCGCGCAGCCGCTTCGCTCGTCTCCGTCGATTGATCGCGAGCGCAGACCTTCCTTCCAACTCCGGTCCAACCACCATGCCCGGACTCAGCCATCTCGCGCTCTATGTCGCCGCAACGTTTGTGCTCGCGATCACGCCGGGTCCCGGCATCTTCTATGTCGCGGCCCGAACACTAGCGGGCGGCCGCAGCGAAGGCATCGCGTCCAGCTTCGGCACCGGGCTGGGTGGCATGGTCCATGTCGTCGCCGGCAGCCTGGGAGTGTCCGCCATCGTGCTGGCGAGCGCGGAGTTCTTCACAGCGCTCAAGCTAGTGGGGGCGGCCTATCTCGTCTGGCTCGGCTGGCGCACCTTCCAGGCGGCGCGGCGGGACGCGGCGAACGTGCTCGGCGGCGGCGCGGCCGAGCCGGCCATCGGCGTGGCAAGGGCCTTTCGCGAAGGCGTCGTCGTCGAGGCGCTGAACCCCAAGACGGCCGCCTTCTTCCTCGCCTTCATTCCCCAGTTTGTGGACGGCACGGGAAGCGTCGCGTTGCAGTTCCTGATGCTGGGATTCGTCTCCGTCCTGCTCAACACCCTGGCCGACATCGTCGTCGCCTTTGCAGCGAGCGGCATCCGCGAGGGCGCAGCCGCCCGCCCCGGCCTGATCAAGCGCCTCCGCGAGGCCTCGGGCGGGGCGATGATCGCGCTCGGCGTCGGGCTCGCTTTGACCAAGCGGCCTGCCATCTGAGCGCGCCGCCCCCTCGCCGGGCCTCGGGCGATGCCCGGCACGGCGAAGCGCTGGCCTGACGCACCGGCCAGATCGTCTCGCCATCAGCGTTCGTCGTGCGAAGGGCTGCCTAGCGCCTGCCCGCCCGATTGACCGGACCGCCACGGTTCATCGGCGTTCCCGGGCGCACGCCCACGCCCGGCGCGCCGACGCCCGGCGTCACGGCGGCACGCGCGACCGGCCGCGGCCGCAACACGACACCCGGCCTAACGATGCAGCCCGCGGGATAGTTGACGTATTGGCAGTAGACGACGGCACCGACCTCGCCGGTACCTGTGGCCATGAAGCCCGCCACCAGGACGGGTAACGCAATCAGGAACTTCATTGTCGGCTCCCTCAACTGTCTTCAGGCAGGAACGACGAGTAGATCGAGATTGGCGTCTTTGAACTGCCCGATGTTCACGAGTTGCCGGCGGCGCAGGGGCACCGCAGCGCGCGGTCTTGAGGAATCCCGAATGGCTCAACGGCCCCGGCGCGCTCCATCAAAACTGGGCGCAACCGCCATGTTGCCGGAGGAGAGTTGCCTCAACTATTGTCCCTGGGGACAATGCAGCCTCTCACGCCTTGATCTCCGGATCTGGAGGCAAGTGAACCGCGGCCAAGTCTACCGCGGCCATCGCGGCCACCCCGTCATGCGCCACCAGCACAGGCCGGGACGTGTCGTCGTCCATCCCCGTCGTCACCGGAACCGGCGCGGCGCGATCGCGGCAAGTGCTGCGATCGGGCTATTGCCGGTACGACACCACACCGGCGCGGACGACCGGCTTCTGGGACTGGTGCCCGGTCCACCGAGGCGGTGGGCGCAAGCCCGCGCCGCTACTCTGCCGCGCGGATGAAGTGTTCGCCGCCGTCGCCCTGAAGGCGCGCGCCGAGCCGGTCGACATCGAGCACCATCAGCATGCCGGCGGGCTCGCCCTTGGCGTCGCGCGCCGCGACGACGCCGAGGGCTGGCACGTCGGCCTTGGCCGAGAGGTCACGCAGCGCCTGCAGTTCCGAGACGGCGATCTCGGGGATCAAGCCGAGCGCGTCGACGATCAGCCCCAGTGTCCGGCCGGCGGCGCGCACGATGACGATCTGCTGCTCCTCGGATGACGCATCGGGAATGCCGAGCAGGCGCGCGAGCCGAAGCACCGGCACCGGCTGGCCCTCGTGCAGTTTGTAGCCGGCGAGCAGACCGTCGTCGGCCTTGCGCGCCGATGGCTTCAAGCCGGCGATGTCGACCGCCTCGATGACGTCGCGAGCCTTCACGCCGAGCCAGTGCCGCCCGATATGGAAAGTCGCGACCTCGAAGGCCTCGACGCCATTGGCCGGCTTGTGTGCGGCGAGCGTGCCGCGCCCTGCCCCACCCGCCGCCGGCCTGGCGTGCGCGCCGCTCGCGACCTCGCCCAGCGGCACGGCGCAGAGCGCCACGACATCGGCACGGTGGCCGTCGCTGGTCTTGTATTCGCGATAACCTTTCGAGAGCGCGGCGCCGACGGCCATATGCTTGCCCTCAAAGCTGCGGATGCAGGCGAGGTCGCCGTCGCGTTCCAGGCTGACGGGATCGACCGGCAATGGGCTGTCGGAGCCGATCGCGAAGCGTGGATCGCTCGAAGAGATCACCCGTCCGTCGCTGTCGACCAGGATCGTGAAAGCGCCGGACAGCGCCGCGCCATCCTCGTCGGTCGGCAGGGAATCCGTCAGGATCGCGGAGAATTGCGGAGTCGAGTCGAAGACGATCGCGATGCCGCCGAGCGCCTTGCCGCCTGACGGCGCCTGCACCGCCGCCGTATAGACCAGCGTCGCGGCATCGTCATAGAGCGGGCTCGGCTCGAAAGCGGAGACCGCATAGTGCTGGCCGGAGCGAAGCGCCAAGGTCCGTGCCACCCATTCGGCATCGAGGGTACTGCCGACGAGATGGGCCTGCGAGGACTGGGAGACGGCGATAACGACGCCCTGTGCATCGAACAGAATGAGGTTGCTGTAGACCGTGTAGAGCGCGTTGATCGTCGCGAGTATCTCGCCGCACAGCCGCCTGCCCTCCGGCGACGGCGCAGCCAGCACGCGCGCAAAGCTCGCATTCAGCGCCCACCAGCGGCAATCATTGGCGCGCTCGTAGAGATTGCGGTCCATCACGTCGATGGCGAAGGCGGCACGCGAGCGGCACTTCTCCATGATCGCGGCGACGACTGTGCGATGCAGATCGCCGATCGAGGCATCACAGACGGCCTGCGTCTTGCGGCCGGCGCTGGAGATCTCCCAGAGCAGGATTTTCGAGAACGCGGCGTTTGCGGCGGTCGAACCAGCCTGCCGGATCGAGCCGTTCCAGACCGAGCGGTTGAGATCGCCCTGGATCGCCGCGGCCTGACGGGAGACGCTGCGCAGTTCCGCCGAAAACAGGCCGGCCTGGCTGGTGACCGCGGCGAGCAAATCGTCGCCGATACCCTTGCCGAGTTCGCCATCGTCCTGGTCGAAGGCGGCCTCCAGCGGAATCAGGCCGAGCCCGATCCAGCCCGGGCCCATATAGCCCTGGTAGCCGGAGGTCTTGCAGGCCATGGCGAGATATTGCCGCCCGCCGAGCCGGATAATGGGATCGCGCCCCTGCAGCGCCGCCGGCGAGAGCTTCAGCCCGGCCGGCATCTGGATCGGGCAGGAGCCGGCGATGACGTCCCCGGCAGGCGAAACGCAGCCCAGCACGGTCCAGTCATGCTCCGGCAGGAGCTTGCGGAAGATGCCGGCCATCTCGTCGGCCAGACGGAAGACCAGCACGAGCACGCCCAGCGGGCGCTTGGCGGCATCCTCGACCCGCCATGCATAGACCAGCTTCTGCTCTTCGGAGACGAAGTCCATGACGCCGTAATGTTCGACATAGGCGCCGTGCGAAGACAGCGCCTCGTCGATGATCGGATGCCGCGCGCTCTGCGCCTCATGCGGCGCGAGCCTGGCGCGGATCGCCCCCTCGCAATCGACCAGCACGATATCGGAATAGACCGAGTACTTCGCGACATAGTCGCGGAAGCGAGCCTCCATCGCGATACGGGCATCGGCGGAGGGCTTGGCCTCCAGCATCTCGCGGATATCGGTGTCGGCGGCGAGGAAGCCGATATCGGCCGTGCGTTCGAACAGGTTGCGGACCAGCACGTCGATGGCGTTCTGCGCCTTGATGCGCAGATCGGCCATGACCTTGTCGCGCGTCTCCTTGGCAAGATGGCTGAGCAGGCTCGCGGTCAGCTCCTCGAAGGCCGAGCGCGTGCCCGACATCTCGGTAGCATTGCCGGACAACTGCCCGAGCAGGGTCAGGGTGTCCCAGGATGCCTGCAGGCGATCGAACACCTGACGATAATCGTCGATCGCGCGCATATGCCGGATCAGGCCCGCCAGTGCCGGTTCGATCTCGATCCCCTTTTGCAGAGTCGACACGTTCAGTAGCCCTCTCGTCAGGCTGCCCCGCCGCCCGCAAGGGCGCCGCGAAGGACGTAGAATCCGGGCATGACGAAAACTGCCCCCCGCGCGGAATGAGATCACCAACGCCGTTGATTCGCACCGGGTCGGCACTCTCGGAATCGCATAAATTTGCAGCAAATGCAGCGCTCATCCGCAGCGCCCGGGCCAACGCGGCGGGATTGCGGCCCTCACGGGCGATTCGGGCGCGGCGCAGGCACAGCGACGCCGGCGCCGCGCGGACAAGCCGCGGGCTGCAGACACGACATTAGATCAATCCGAACGTTTCATATCACGTCATACGATATATATGTTTCATTCGACCAAAGTCTCCGCTAAACCTTCGGCATGGATCAGAGCGACGTCGCCACCGCGCTGGATGCGCAATTCGATGAGCTACCGACGCAGTTGCGAGCGGTGGCACGTTGGGTGCTCGACCACCCCGCCGATGTCGCCCTGCTGACGACCCGCGAGCAGGCGCGCCGTGCCGGCCTCGCGCCAGCGACGTTCACGCGGCTGGCGCAGCGGCTGGGGCTCCCCGGTTACGACGCGATGAGGGCGGCCTATGCGGCCTCGCTGCGCCAGCGACCCGACGGCTTCGCCAACCGCGCCACGGAATTGCTGGCGCGCCATGGCGAGGAAGGCGAGAGCGCCGTCGCACAGGATATGTTCGCAGCGCTGGCCGAGCATATCCGTGCCTTGCGCGAACCCGACTGCGTGACCCGGCTCGAACGCGCGGCCGCGCGGCTGGCCGATGCATCCAGGGTCTTCTGCTTCGGCCTGCGCTCGGCCTTTCCGGCCGCCTACATGCTCGACTACATCCGTGCGTTGATCGGCGCCGACTCCATGCTCGCCGACGGGGCCGGTGGACGCGGCATCGACGCGCTGCGCAGGATCGGTTCGGGCGACGCGCTCTTCGTCGTCTCCGTCTCGCCCTATACGAGCCTCACCGTCCAGGCTGCCGCCCATGCCCGCGACAAGGGCGCCATCATCATCGCGCTGACCGACAGCGCGCACTCGCCGCTCGCCGCTCTCGCCGACGAACTCGTGCTGGTGCGCACTGAGACGCCCTCCTTCTTCCACACGATGACGCCGGCCTTCGCGGCCGTCGAATGCCTGGCGGCACTGATGACGGCGCGGCGCGGCCAGCCCGCGCTCGACGCCATCGCCGCATCCGAGGCGCAGCTCGACGCCTTTTCAACCTTCGAAAGACCGCGCCGCACGAAACGGAGACCCGCATGAGCCATCTGCTTCATCGCAGCGTGAGAGGGACCTACCCCGTCGCCACCGGCGGCAAGGGCGTCACCCTGATCGACGCCGACGGCAAGAGCTATATCGACGCCAGTGGCGGGGCGGCCGTCTCCTGCCTCGGCCACGGCCATCCCGACATCCTCGCCGCGATGCACGCCCAGATCGACAAGCTGGCCTATGCCCATACCAGCTTCTTCACCTCCGACCCTGCCGAGGAACTGGCCGACCACCTCATCGCACGCGCGCCGAAGGGGCTGGGCAACGTCTTCATCTGCAGCAGCGGCTCGGAGGCGATCGAGGCCTGCCTGAAGCTGGCACGGCACTACTTCGTCGAGACAGGCGAGGTGCGCCGGACGAACTTCATCTCGCGCCGGCAGAGCTATCACGGCATCACCGTCGGGGCGCTTTCCGTCGGCGGGCGGATGAAGGACCGCGCCCCGTTCAAGGAGATGCTGCTCAACGGCCACCATATCGCGCCCTGCTACGCCTATCGCGGCCAGAGCGCGGACGAGACGCCCGAAGCCTACGGGCGGCGCATGGCCGACGAGCTGGAGGCCAAGATCCTCGAACTGGGTCCTGAGACCGTCGCCGCCTTCGTCGCCGAGACGGTCGTCGGCGCGACGCTGGGTGCCGTGCCCCCGGCGCCGGGCTATTTCAAACGCATCCGCGAAATCTGCGACCGCCATGGGGTGCTGCTGATCCTCGACGAGGTGATGTGCGGCATGGGCCGGACCGGCACGTTGCATGCTTGCGAACAGGAGGGTGTCGCGCCCGACCTGATGGCGATCGCCAAGGGGTTGGGGGCAGGTTATGCGCCGATCGGTGCGATGCTGGTCGCTAGCAAGATCGCCGAGGCGATCCGTCAGGGCTCGGGCGCCTTCCCGCACAGCCAGACCTATAACGGCCATCCGCTGGCCTGTGCGACGGCGCTCGCCGTGCAGAAGGTGATCGAGCGCGATGATCTGCTCGCCAATGTCCAGCGCCAGGGCACTCATCTCGAACGCCGGCTGAAGGAGCGCTTCGGCAACCACCACCATGTCGGCGATGTCCGCGGCCGCGGTCATTTCTGGGGGATCGAGCTAGTAGCCGACCGCACTGCGAAGACGCCGTTCGAGGCGGGGCTGAAGCTCAACGCCAGGGTCAAGCAGGCGGCGATGGCGCGCGGGCTGATGGTCTATCCGATGGGCGGCTGTGCAGACGGCGTCTCCGGCGATCATGTACTGCTGGCACCCCCCTTCATCGCCGATGAGGCGGTTATGGACACGATCGTCGAACGGCTCGGAGAAGCCGTCGACGCCGCAATCGCAGATGCGCACTGACGCTCTGCGACAGATCTCAGAAGCAAAAACAGGGGAATTATCCATGACAATCAAACATTGGCTGACCGGCGCCGGGCTCGGCTTCGTCGCCATCGCGGCCGCAACCATGGCCAGCGCCCAGACCTCGACGCTCGAGCGCGTGAAGGCGCGCGGAGAACTGAACTGCGGCAACCACATCGCCCTGCCGGGCTTTGGCCTGCAGGGCCCGGATGGACGCTGGGACGGGCTCGACATCGACCTGTGCCGCGCGGTCGCGGCGGCGATCTTCAACGATCCCAACAAGGTCAAGTTCGTGCCGACGACGCCGCAGATGCGCTTCGTCGTGGTGCAGTCCGGCGAGGTCGACATGCTCGCCCGCAACGCCACCTACACGATGTCGCGCGACACCACCGCCGGCATGTCCTGGCCGATCATCAACTATTTCGACGGCCAGGGCTTCATGGTGAAGAAGGCGCTCGGCGTCACCGAGGCGAAGGGGCTGAACGGTGCCTCGATCTGCGTCACGCAGGGCACCACGACCGAACTCAACCTCGCCGACTTCTTCCGGGCCAACAATCTGAAATACGAGATCATCGGCTTCGCGACCAATGAAGAGGGCGTCAAGGCGCTCGAGGCCGGACGCTGCGACGCCTTCACCACCGATTCCTCAGGGCTGGCCGCCGAGCGGCTGAAATTCTCCAAACCGGACGATTTCACCATCCTGCCGACGCTGATCTCGCGCGAGCCGCTGGGACCTGCCGTCAAGCGCGGCGACGAGAGCTGGTTCGCACTGGTGAAATGGGTCCATTACGCCATGCTCAACGCCGAGGAGTTCGGTGTGACCAAGACCAATGTCGACGAGATGCTGAAGTCGCCCAATCCCGAGATCAAGCGCCTGCTCGGCGTCGAGGGCAAGTTCGGCGAGGGACTGGGCCTGACAAATGACTGGGCCTATCGCATCGTCAAGCATGTCGGCAATTACGGCGAGAGCTTCGAGCGCAATGTCGGCATGGGCTCGCGCCTGCAGCTCAAGCGCGGCCTGAACGACCTGGCCTCGAAGGGCGGGCTGCAATACCCGCATCCGATCAGGTGAGATGCCTGCGCATGCAGGCGCCGCGTCCCGATGGGGCGGCGCCTGCATGCTGCCGGCTGCCTCGGCAACACCCGACCATCATGCTAGATTGCGCCCGCCCGGCGGGCGCTCCAGCGCCCGATCCGGAACCGCGCGGCGACAATCGGGCCGCCGCATGTCGCTTCCGACGAACAGGCCGGGCCTTGTCGGGGAGAAGTGCCATGACGACCTACATCATGCTGGCGAATTGGACCGACCAGGGCGCGCGCAACGTCAAGGATTCGCCCAGCCGCCTCGATGCCGCCAAGAAGCTGATCGGGAGCATGGGAGGCGAGTTCAAGTCCTTCCACATGACGATGGGCGAATACGACCTGGTCATCGTCTGCGAAGCCCCCGACGACGCGGTGCTCGCTCGCTTCTGCCTGCAGCTCGCCATGCTCGGGAACATCCGCACGAAAACCCTCAAGGCCTTCCCCGAGGCCGCCTATCGCGAGATCATTCGCTCGGTGAGCTAAAGTCTTCGGCTCTTGCGAGGAAACCCGGCGGCCTCCCGGACAAGCGGCGAAGCCGCGCCGATCCGGGATCCATGCCGGAACGGTTCAGGCATGGATCCCGGGGCTTCGCTGCGCTACGCCCGGGATGACCTCTATGGACTCAGGTGTCGGCAACAAGTCCCCGCCCGCAGCATCGCGAGGCCAGATATGACAAGGCCCGGCACTGGGGCCGGGCCTGATGCAAGTCGCGTATTGCGGTCGGAGAATGCTTACTTGGGGGCCAGAACCATGACCATCTGGCGACCCTCGAGCTGCCAGTCGCTCTCGACCTTGGCGGTCTCGGCCAGATCGGCCTTGACACGCTCGAGCACCTTCACGCCGAGGTCCTGATGCGCCATCTCGCGGCCGCGGAAGCGCAGGGTCACCTTGACCTTGTCGCCCTCCTCGAAGAAGCCGAGCATGGCCTTCATCTTGACGTCGTAGTCATGCTTGTCGATGCCCGGACGCAGCTTGATCTCCTTGATCTCGATGGTGCGCTGCTTCTTGCGCGCCTCGGCAGCCTTCTTCTGCTCAAGGAAGCGGAAGCGGCCGTAATCGAGAATCTTGCAGACCGGAGGCACAGAGTTGGGGGCGATCTCGACCAGATCGAGACCGGCATCCTCGGCAATCTTCAGGGCCTCGAAGAACGAAACCACGCCACGGTTGGCGCCGGTATCGTCGATGAGCTGGACGTCGCGGACGCCGCGGATGTCGCGGTTGGAGCGCGGGCCGTCTTTGGTCGGGGTCGGGGCAGCACGGAAAGGACGACGAATGGTGGTATTCTCCTGTGAATGGCGCGTCTCGCGCCCGTGAGCAGACACATTGCACAAAGATGCGCGTTGTCAATGGATGAGGCGGATTTGGTCAGATGGTTACCGACCGAGCAGCGCGCAATAGACGTCGAGTGTCTCGCTAACCATCGTCTCCAGAGAAAAATGGCGCTCGACATGCTGGCGCGCCCGCAAAGCCAGATTGTCGCGGGCTGAAGGACGCAAGGCCAGCGCGCCCTCCAGCGCAGAGGCCAGCGCCGGCGCATCGCCCGGCGGCACGCGCCACCCGGTGCGTTCGCCCGGGCTCACCTGCGGCGGGGCGAGCACGGTTTCGGGCACGGCGCCGAGATCCGACACGACGACGGGCGTGCCCATCGCCTGCGCCTCGACCGCGACCCGCCCGAAGGCCTCCGGCTCGGTCGAAGGCACGGCCACGACCGAAGCTGCGAGAAGGGCCGCGGGCATGTCGGCACAATGTCCGACGCGTTTGACGCGCCCTTCGAGCCCGGCCTTGGCGATGAGCTGGTCGAGCTCCCTGACATAGCCCTCGCGGCCCTGCGGATCGCCGGCAAGGATGAAGGCTGTGTCGCTGTCACCGCCATCGCGCAGGATGCGGGCGGCCTCGATCAGAACGCGCTGGCCCTTCCAGTTTGTCAGGCGCCCCGGCAGCAGCACGATGCGCTGGTGCGGCTCGACGCCCCAGGCCCGGCGCAGCGCCTGGATACGCTCCGGCGTCACCGCCTGCGGGGCGAAGGCCGCGAAATTCGTGCCGCGGTTGACGACACGGATATGATCGCGCGCGAAGCCATGCTTCGCCAGGATCAGCTCGGCCGTATAGGCGGAGTTGGCGATGACGACGTCGCCGCGCGCCATCACGGAATTGTAGAGCGTCTTCACCGTCGAGCGGCTGGCATACGAGCCGTGATAGGTCGTGACGAAGGGCAGCTTGAGGATGCGCGCCGCCGCGAGCGCAACCCAGGCCGGCGCCCGCGAGCGGGCATGAATCAGCTCCACGCCCTCATGGCGACAAAGCAGCACGAGCTTGCGCACGTTCAGCGCCATGGCGAGCGGATTCTTGGAGGCCGCCGGAAAGGGCAGCCAGACGCCGCCCTTGGCCTGCAACTCGGCGACGAGCCTGCCGCCCTCGGTCGCGACCAGCGCGCGCGCGCCGACATCGGTCAAACCCTTGGCGATGTCGACCGCCGTGCGTTCGGCGCCGCCCGCCTCGAGATCGGGGATGATCTGCAGGATCGTCCGCCCGACGAGCGGGTGGGACTCGGTGGAGGGCAGCGAGAGATGCGCGCCTGGCTGGAAGGACATACTCACCGTTTCGCGACGACGCTTTCGTTTTGCGCGAGGATACCCGCGTGGCCTTAAGGTTCACGCGCCTGTAGCCCGCACGCTGTGCGCGCGAGTATGCCTGCGTATGGGCCGAAGTTGCAGCCTATATTCGCCCGGCACCGCGATTCGTCACAGGAGATTTGAGTTGGAGAGAGAGGCACCGCAATGGCTGGAGGTCGGGAACGGCGATGAAATCCGCCGCCTCGCAGTCCTGACGCAGGCCGGCTCGGCTGCCCCGGTGGTCTGGCTCGGCGGTTTCCGCTCCGACATGCGCGCGACCAAGGCCGAGGCGCTGGCGCAGTGGGCCGGCGAGGCCGGGCGGGCCTTCATCCGCTTCGACTATGCCGGGCATGGCGAGAGCGCGGTTCCGGACGAAAGGGGAAGCGACTTCGCGCGCTGGACCCTGTCGCACTGGCTGGAAGATGCGCTGGCCGTGATCGGCGCCCACTGCGAACGGCCGCCGATCCTGGTGGGTTCCTCGATGGGCGGTTGGATCGCCCTGCTGGCGGCAAGGCGCCTGCTCGGCAGCGCGCTTGCGCCGGCGGGACTGGTGCTGATCGCGCCGGCCGTCGATTTCTCGGAAGAACTGATGTGGGCGCAGATGCCCGAGGCGATCCGCCAGACCATTCTGCGCGAGGGCGTCTGGCTGCGCGCTTCGGAATATTCGCCGGAGCCGACGCCGATCACGCGGGCACTGATCGAGGATGGCCGCAAGCATCTGATGTTCGGAGGAGAGATCAGGACGGGATGCCCTGTCCATATCCTGCAGGGCATGCGGGACCCCGATGTTCCCTGGCGCCAAGCGCTCAAGCTGGTGGAGCATCTGAGCGGCGACCCGGTCGTGCTGACGCTCATCAAGGACGGCGATCACCGCCTCTCCGGCGCGGACGACATTCGCCGCCTGCAGGCTGCGGTCGCGGGAATCGCGACCGCGCCTTGAACTGGCGTCAGTGGACGCTCACCATCCGGAGATCGTGCTCCCACGCATTGGCGGTGGCTGCCTCGCGCGAATCGGTCACCAGGATTGGCGCGCCGTCGGCCGAGAGCAGCGCGAAGAGCTGCAGGCCGGACTGGATTTCCGGAGCCTGCGGAAAAATCCGCAGCAGCTCATCCGAGGTCATCGGCTTGAGATAGGCGACTTCGCCCGTGCCCAGCGCCGCGAATTCGGCGGGCGTCAGGGGGGTCGTCTGGATCATCGTCCTGTCTTCGTTCATCGCGCCCTCCTTCAGAGCAGTGCGAGTGCGGTTATCAAGATACGACTGCAATTATGAACGGATGCAAAAACCGCGCTTGCGTCCTTCAACCGTCGTTTAGTCACCTTCAGTCACGGCTCACGATATCGATACGCCGGATAAGCCGTTCTGGTTCCGGTCGGACCAGGTCTATCGCCAGCAGGCCGTTCGACAGATCGGCTCCCAGAACCTGCATGCCCTCCGCCAGGAGGAAGCTGCGCTGGAACTGGCGCGCTGCGATTCCGCGATGCAGGAACTGCCTGCTCTTGTCGTCGCTTTGCCGGCCACGAATGGTCAACTGGCTCTCCTCGAGCGTGATCTCAAGCTGTTCGCGCGAGAATCCCGCCACCGCCAGTGTGATGCGAAGCCGGTCCGGCTCGTCGTCACAACGCGGCATACGCTCGATATTGTAAGGCGGGTAACCCTCGCTGGCGCCCTTGGCGACCCGGTCGAGCGCTCTTTCGATATCGTCGAACCCCAGCAGAAACGGGTGCGACAGACTGGGCGTACGCGTCATTTCAGGGCCTTGCCTGACCTTGCCGAAGCCCCCGGAGGGCGCTTCCGATCTTCCGAGGCCCGCCAGCGCAGCGCCCCGCAGGCGAAAGGCGAAGCCCTTCCGCTTGACCAAGATATGGCGAAGGCCAGCGGCGGCTTCAAGGGTCGCGTGGACCCAGCCGAGTTGTTCGGGAGGCGGGCGGGGACGGGTGGTACAGCCACCCCGGCTTGAACGGGGGACCTCTAGATCCACAATCTAGCGCTCTAACCAACTGAGCTATGGCTGCCCGCACCCGGCGCTTGGCGATCATCGCTTTCGCGAGATCGGCGGCGGCGCGGAACCTAGTGCCGACGCCTCGCGATTGCAACCGGGGAATTGCGGTATTTGTCGGAAGCTTCCGCTCCGCCTGCGATCAGCCCTCCTCAGCCGTTGCCCTTGTCTCCGGCCCCCAGCGCCTTGCTGGCGATCCGCGCCAGCTCCTTCAGGTGCTCGGCATAGGATTCGTAGGAGCGGCGCACGGCCTTGGCCTGCAGCGCGACCGCGTCGGCGGCGCTGTCGGTGCGAGCCAGCGTCTCGGCGTCTCCGAGCGTCGCCTTCAGCTCGGCGCAGGCGTGATCCAGCATCTTGGCCTGCAGCGCGCCGAAAGCCTTCGCCATCACCAGCGCCTGCGTCATCACGGTGGTCGAGGTGATCGCGGCGAATTCAGGTGGGCGCGGCAGCGGCAGCGCGCTCAGCGAGGGCGCCGGCGCAGCCTTGGCCGGAACCGGCGTAGCCGCCTTGACGGCAGCCTCGACGACCTGCGCGACGGTCTTCACCGGAGCAACCACGGCCTTGGCTACGGCTTCGCTCGCAACCGGGGTGACGGTGGCGGCCGGTACTGGCACGACGACCGGCTTGGATACGGCAATCGGCTTTGGCGCAGGGGCCGCCTTGGCAGCAGAAGCAGCTTTGGGTGCAGGGACAGATTTGGGCGCGGCAACAGGTTTGGCAGCCGCGACGGACGCAGCCGTAGCAGGCTTGGCTGCCGGCTCGGGCTTCTCGATACGGATCTTCGACGAAGCGACCCGCGTCTCGGCCTTGGGCTTGATCGACCGCGCCGCTTGCTTCGCGGCGGGGGTCTTGGCCGTCGGTTTCGTCTCGACCGGCTTGGTCTCGGTCGGCTTGGCAGCAGCAGATTTGGCAGCAGCAGGCTCAGGCGGCACGGGCCTTGTCTCCGCGGGTGCGGCCGGTTTCGCCTCGAGCGGCTTGGATTCGGGCGCTTTGGCTTCGGGCGCCTTGACCTCCGGCGGCTTTGCTTCCGCGGGCTTGCTTTCGGGCGGCTTTGGCGCGGGAGCCAGTGCGGGAGCGGCAGCGACAGGCGGCGTCGGCGGCGCGCTGGCGGCCGGCTTGGCAGGCTCGGCCGGCACGGCGCCGGAAAGCGCATTGACCGGCGCAAGGCTGATCGGGGCCTTGGATTTGATCCGGGTCGGAGCAGGCTTGACCATCTCGATTCTCCTTCGGCGCTGAAGCGGCCGGACCGGACGGGCTGCCCGGTCTTCCGCTCGTTATGGGGCGCGCCGGCGCTGTCCGGATGATCAGATCGGCGCAGTCACTCAGATCGGTACAGTCACCTGGAACGGACCGCTCTCGAAGCGATCCGTTCCCTCGGTATTGCTTCGCCAGGATCGACTTGGGCTTGCAGGACCACCTGAGCCCGCCCGAACCTGGCCTTGAAGATCACTTGGTCTTGCAAGACCCCTTGGCCTTGCAAGACTACTTGGCCTTGCAAAACTACTTGGGCTTGGCCGCCTTCGTCACGGTTTCGGCCGCCTTGGCCGCGACCTCCTGCGCCGCCGCGCCGATCTCCTTGAACTGCGTCTGGAGCGCGGCCAGCTGCGCCTTCATGAATTCAGACTGATGCGTCATGACCTCGGTCAGATCCTTCGCCTGCACCAGCTTCTGGGCGAGGTCGAAAGCGGCGGCAACATTGGTCTCGGCATAGGAGATCGCCTTGCGGGCGACGTCATGAGTGTTGATGCGGGCGCTTTCAGCGGAGCCGTGAGCGGTGTCGACGGCCTTCTGGGCCGCGTCGATGAAGCCGTCGAAGGCCTTGCGGGCCTGCTCGACGCTGCGCTCGGCGAATTCGCGCATTTCGGTGGGGACTTCGTAGGGGGTCTTGGCTGCCATCGGGTCGTCCTCCTGGTTGGGGTCGGCTATGCTTGGCCGTCTGCTTCTGATCGGTCTCCCGGAGAGGCATCGCGCCATCTTATTGTGCGATGCAATATCATTGCTGCGTTGCGATGACAATCATAGCGTGAACCGGGCCGCGCGTTAACGCTGTTTCGATGCGGGCGGGGACGGCCAGACGCGCCGCATGGCGTTGCAAGCATTTGGCCGCTATTAAATCTTTGTTAGCCATATTGGCGCGGACCATGATGGCAGGAAGCTAGAGCGGGCAGGCATGAGCGAAGCCGGACAGGACTGGGCGCGGCTGGGCGCGGCGGCGGCGGAAGATGCGAGCCTCGCTTCCTTCGCGGCCGGCGGCGCGCTGCTGCTCTGGGACCGGCAGGCGGAACGGCCAGGTTTTGCCAACGCCGCCGGCCAAGCCCTGCTGGGCGTCCCTGCCCTGCCTTCAGCGACGCGCCAGCGCCTGGCCCTGCTCGCTGGCGGCCTCGCATCGCGCCAGGGCGTCCGGCTGGAGCGGCTGCGGCTGACTTCAGGCTTCGCCGCGACGCTCGTGACCTGCGGCTGCAAGCTCGTTAGCGATGGCGAGGCCGAGCCGGTTCTGGCCATCGCGGTTCAGGCCTCTGAATTGCGGCGCCTCGGCATCGTCGTGCCGTCGGCGCCCGAGCCGGCCCGGCCGGAGGTGACGCCTCCCGTACAGGCGGTCGTGGCCGAAGCGCCGCACGCGGCCTCCATTCCTGCGACCGACAGGGCGATCCGTTTTCTCTGGCAGAGCGATGCGACCGGGCGAATCACCAGCCTGTCGCCCAACATGGCCGAGCTGGTCGGAACGCAGGCCGCAGCCGCGTTGCCCGGCCGCGACTGGGCCGAGCTGATCGGGACAGAGATCATCGACCGCAGCGGCGACCTGCTCGCGCGCCTCGCCGGCACCGCGACCTGGAGCGGCCATGAAGTGCTGTGGCGGACGGCGACGACCGGCGAAGGGGCCCGCGTCGAGCTGTCCGGCGTGCCCGTTCTGGATGCGGCACGACAGGTGACCGGGTTCAAAGGCTTCGGCGTCGTGCGCCCCGGCGGACGCGAGCCCTTCGTCCTGCCCGCCCCCGTCGCGCTGCCGGCCGAGGCCGAACACGAAGACGCGCCGGAGGCCGCCGTCGAGCTGATCTCCGACGCAGCGCTCTTCGAAGCGCTCGACGCCGCCGTGGTCGCCCCCGCTCAGGACGAAGCCGAACCCGAGACCATCACCGAGACCGACGAGCATCCCTTGGTCGATGAGCCCGGGAGCGAGGCCGCCGCAGAAGGACCTGTCGACCGGTACGAGCCCGAGGCGATCGACGCCGGCGGGACGGCAGAGGAAGCGTCGGTCGCATCCGCACCGGCGCCGCAGGTCCCCGACAAGGCCAATATCGTGCCGCTGCGCAACGGCCATCTGGCTGCGGTGCGGCCGGTACTGGAGCCCTCGAAACCGAATCTGAGTTCGGCGGAGCGCAACGCCTTCCGCGAGATCGCCAAGGCGCTGGGCGCGCGGATCGCCGGCGACGACGAGGCGCTGGCGCCGCGGCTTCCTCCCGTCGCACCGCTGCGGCTGAAGGAGAGCGAGGCAGCGACCGAAGCGCTCCCGCCCGTCGACGTGACACCGACCGAAGCTGCGGCCGAGGCCGAGAAGGCCGCGATCCCCTCCCGGCCGCGCCTGCCCAATTCTCATGCCGATGTGCTCGACAAGCTGCCGATCGCGGTTCTGGTCAATCGCGGCGAGGAGGCTCTCTACGCCAACCGGACGCTGCTCGACCTGCTCGACTATGCCGATCTCGCCGACCTCACGGCGGGCGGCGGCGTCAGTCGGATGATCAAGGAAGCCGCCCGCACCGATGGCGGCAGCATGATCCTGATTGACCGGCTCGGCCATCTCGTCAGCGTCGATGCGGTGCTCTCCAGCGTCGCCTGGCAGGGCGAGCAGGCGACGCTGATGGCCTTCCGCCACCCCAATGGCGGCGGCGAAGTCAAGGTGCTGTCGCCGGAGGAGGCGGAAGAGGTCGAACTTGCAGCCGAGTTCGAGGCCGAGGACCGTGAGAGCGCGGCGCGCGTCGAGGCGCTCAGGCTGGATGCCGGCGCCCGCGATGCGCGCATCAACGAATTGGTCGCCATGCTCGACACCGCGACGGACGGCGTCGTCACGGTCGACGAACGCGGTCGCATCCTGTCGCTCAACAAGACCGCCGAAGCCCTGTTCGGTTACGACCAGCGCGAGGTCACCGGCGAATTGTTCACGCTGCTCTTCGCGGCCGAAAGCCATGCGCCGGCGCTGGATTATCTCGAAGGGCTCAAGGGCGGCGGCGTCGCCTCGGTGATGAATGACGGCCGCGAGGTCGTGGGCCGTGTCAGGCAGGGCGGCAAGATCCCGCTGTTCATGACGATGGGCCAGATCGCCGAGGGCGCGGAACGCCGCTTCTGCGCCGTGCTGCGCGACATCACCGCCTGGAAGAAGACCGAGGGCGAACTGGTCGAGGCGCGCAAGGCCGCCGAGAAGGCCAGCGCCCAGAAGTCCGACGTGCTCGCCAAGATCAGCCACGAGATCCGCACACCGCTGAACGCGATCATCGGCTTCGCCGAGGTGATGGCGGAAGAGCGCTTCGGGCCGATCGCCAACGAGCGCTACAAGGAATATCTGCGCGACATCCACCAGTCGGGCGGCTACGTCATCAGCCTCGTCAACGACCTGCTCGACCTCGCCAAGATCGAGGCCGGCAAGCTCGATCTCGACTTCGTGAGCGTCAACCTGAACGAGATCGCGCTGTCGGCTGTGAGCCTGCTACAGCCGGAGGCGCAGCGCGGCCGCGTCGTGTTGCGCTCGGGGCTCTCGCCCAAGCTGCCGCCGGTGGTGGCCGACCAGCGCTCGATCCGCCAGATCGTGATCAACCTGCTCTCCAATGCGGTGAAGTTCACCGATGCGGGCGGGCAGGTCATCATCTCCACAGCGCTCGGCGACCAGGGCGAGGCGATCCTGCGTGTGCGCGACACCGGCATCGGCATGGACGACAAGGAAATCGAGCTCGCGCTCGAGCCCTTCCGCCAGGTGCCGACGACGCGCCGCGCCGGCGGCACGGGCCTGGGCCTGCCGCTGACCAAGGCGCTGGTCGAGGCCAACCGGGCGGCGATGTCGATCACCAGCGTCAAGAAGGAAGGCACGCTGGTCGAGATCACCTTCCCACCGCAGCGGGTGCTGGCCGGCTGAGCCGGTTCACCGGACCGGCGCCGCTCTGTTCCAGACGCTGCCGAGTGCGGCGCGACGGCAACGGCCGCTTTTTCTCCTGCCCCCGTTGCTGACGCTGGATCAATCTGCCAAGAGCAGGCGGTCAATCGCCTTGGTCTTGTCTCTGTTCCGCCGGAAGGCCCCGCGTCCAGGGCCCTGGGGCGCAGATATCTGGATGAGTTCCGTCCTTATAATGCGTCCAGATTGCAAGAGCCCCGCGAGACGCCGTCTCTCCCTGAGCAACACCACGCTGCAGCACCGATTCCTGGCCGCGATTGCCATCATCATGGCCTGCTCGCTGGCGCTCGGCTGCACACTCATCGCAAGCTTCTATCGCAACCTCCAAGCCAACGACGCCAGCCTCGCCCGGCTGGTGGCCTTCCGCGAGGTCATGGCTGCCGCCAACAGGCTGTCGGCCGAGCGTGGTCCGACCAATGCGGTGCTGGGCGAGGAGCCCGTGTCCGAGAGCCCTTCGCGAGAGAGGTTGCGGGCCTTTCGGGCCGCGAGCGATGCCGCGCTGGCGCGGGTGGCCACGCATCCTTCCTTGGCCGACGCCACCGCCATTCTGCGACAACGGCTGACGCTGGCGCGGCGGCAGGTCGATGCACTGTCCGGGCTGCCGTTTCCGGCGCGCAGCACGGCCGATATCGAGCGCGTCATCGAGGGCATGTTCGGCGTGTTCGACGCGTCGCAGCCACTCATCGATGCCGCCATGACCAGCCTGCTGGCCGATGACCCCGCCCTGATCGGCCGCGCCCTGATCGCCCGCATGCTCAGCGACCTGCGCGAGCATGCGGGCCGCATGGGCTCGCACCTCGTCATCCCGATCGCCCACGCCCGACCCATCGAGCAGGAGCGACGTGCCGCCTTCGAGCAGACGCGCGGGCGGGTCGTCGCGCTCTGGCACCTCGCGCAGCAGCAGACGGGCACGCATGTCGATCCGCTGATCGGCGCCGCGCATCGCGCCGTCGTCGAGCGCTTCTTCGGCGAGGGGATGCCACTGCTGCAACGAACGCTCGATGCCGGCGACAGCGGCCGGTTCGGGCTCAGCCCGGCCGAGTTCACCAACGCGATCGTGCCGAGCTTCGCGCCGCTCGAACAGCTCCGCGACGCATTCGTCGATGCCACCACGACGCAACTTCAGGCGGAAGGCGCAGCCGCCCGTAGAGCGCTGATCATGGTCAGCGCGGCGACCGGCCTCGTGCTCCTGGTCGAGCTTGTGCTTCTTGCCGCCAGCCAGGCGCTGCTGTTTCGCCCCTTGCTCGCCGCGCGCGGTCGCATCGTGGCGCTCGCCGCGGGCAAGGTCGAAGAGCCGATCGTCGGCCGGGGCGCACAAGGCGAGATGCGCGGCCTGTTCCAGGCGCTCGATGCGTTGCGGCTCCAGTTGATCGAGCGCAACGGGCTCGACCGGGAACGCACGGCCCTCGCCGCCCGGCTGAAGCAGCAGGCCGACACCGACGGACTGACCGGCGTGCTGAACCGCGGCGCCCTGGAAAGGCTGGCCGCACATCTCGCCGAGACCGGAACGACCCCCAGGCGGATCGGGCTCATCCTCCTCGATATCGACCGCTTCAAGACGATCAACGACGCCTTCGGCCATGCCGCTGGCGACGAGGTTCTCAAGGAAACGGCGCTGCGGCTGCGCGCCGCGCTCAGGCAGGACGACGTCATCGCCCGTTTCGGCGGGGAGGAGTTTGCGGTCCTGCTGCTCGGCCAGGACGGCGAAGCGCCGTTCGACATCGCCGAGCGGCTGCGGCTGGCCTTGCAGGTTCCGCATTACACGCTCGAGGGCGGCCGGAGCCTGGAGGTGACCGCCAGCTTCGGCACCGCACTGATCAAGGACCGGCCCTGCGCCTGGCCGAAGCTGGTCGCAGCCGCCGACCGCGCCCTCTACCGGGCGAAGGCAGCCGGCCGCAACCGCGTCGTCGCGGATGGCGGCGACGCGTGAGCTTCGGCGCTCAGAGCAAAGTTCCGCTCAGGATCGTCGCCGCGACGCCGAAATAGATCACAAGGCCGGTGACATCGACGAGGGTCGCCACGAAGGGCGCCGAGGCGCTGGCCGGGTCGAAGCCCAGCCGCTTCAGCGCAAAGGGCAGCATCGAGCCGGTCAGAGAGCCGAAGGTGACGATGCAAACCAGCGTCGCGCCGATCGTGGCGGCGACGAGCCCCCAATGCGGGCCGTAATCGTAGAAGCCCACCTTCTGCCAGAGCACGATGCGGGCGATGCCGATCGCCCCCAGGATGGCGCCGAGCGTCAGGCCCGTCGGCAGTTCGCGCAGGGCCACGCGCCACCAATCCCGCAGCGAGACCTCGCGCAGCGCCAGCGCGCGAATGATCAGCGAAGTCGCCTGCGAACCCGAATTGCCGCCAGCCGACATAATCAGCGGCACGAACAGGGCGAGCACGATCGCCTTCTCCAACTCGGCCTCGTAGACCTGCATGGCAGAGGCGGTCAGCATCTCGCCGACGAGCAGCACGGAAAGCCAGCCGGCGCGCTTCCTGATCATCGGCAGGAAACCGATCTGATCGTAGCGCGCGTCGAGCGCTTCCATCCCGCCGAGCTTCTGCACATCCTCAGTCGTCTCCGCGATCATCGCATCGATGACGTCGTCGACGGTGACGATGCCGATCACATGTCCGGCCGCATCAACGACCGGCACGGCCAGGAGGTTGTATTTCGAAATCAGCCGCGCGACGTCCTCGCGATCGACCTCAGGGCCGACCGTGAGGGGCTTGTGCTCGGGCGCGAGCGTGGCGATGGCCGCCCCCGGGTCACCGCTGATCAAGCGCCGCAGCGGCACGGCATGGAGCAGCGCGCCGCCGACCGGATCGACGACATAGATCGCATAGACCGTCTCGCGCGAGCGCTCGACATGTCGGATATGGTCCAGCGTCGCCTGAACCGTCCAGCTCGAGGGAACGCTGACGAACTCCGTCGTCATCAGCGAGCCGGCGCTGTGCTCCGGATAGCTCAGGAGCCGCGTCACGGCCGCATGGGTCTCGCGGTCGAGATGCCTCAGCAGGCGTGCGCGCACCGGCTCGCCGACCTCGTCGACGAGGTCGGTGACACGATCGGTCGACATCGCGCCGAGAAAGGCGGAGGCGCGCCCGTCGGGCAGCAAGGCGAGCACCGCCGGCGCCGCCATGAATTCGGGCTGGTCGAGCACCTCGACGGCGCGCTCGAACGGCAAAGCAAGCAGCACCGCGGCGGCGGTCTCCGCATCCTGGTCGTCGAGCGCCTCGACGATATCGGCGACATGCTCGCCGGCGAGGCTGACGGCCAGCGTCCGGGCGAGCAGATCGGCTTTGGGGTCGATACGCAGTTCGACCCGATCCTTGAAATCAGTGGTGTCGTTCATCGGCTTGTTCCTGTGAGCGGCCGTCATCGGCCGATCACAGGCGAGCCGGCTCCCCGGTCAGGCCCGCTTCTCGGCGGCAGACGGCATCGACTGTCGACTGGGACTGTCGCTTGGCATCGGGGTGAAGGTTCCTGTTGAGCGGGCGGCCTGAAACGGTCGCCTCGCCGCCGCATTGGACCTGCGCGCGCCGCGCGTCAACCGGAATTTCCGCTGGCCTTGCGCTGCGTGCGCCGACAGGGTGAGCGTCCGGAGAGCGCAGGCGCCGCCCGAGTTCAGCCATCCCGCAAGCGCGTTTTCGCAGGGCAAATATTCTTCCAAACGTGATGCGTGGAGATCGTCTCTCCTGTAACGACAGGACCCGTCGCATCTCTTCCGCAAAGGCACCTGCCCATGACCCTGACGATCTATGGCTGCTATCGCTCGCGTGCCACGCGCAATGTCTGGCTCGCCAATGAACTGGGCCTCGCCTTCAACCATGTCCCGGTGATCCAGGCCTACCGCCTGCCGGACCCGTCGGTGGCGGATGCGCCGCTACATACGAAGAGCCCCGACTTCCTGAAAGTGAACCCGAACGGGCATATCCCCAGCATCGACGATGACGGGTTCAAGCTGCACGAATCGCTCGCGATCAACCTCTACCTCGCCCGCAAGCATGGCGGCCCGCTGGCGCCCAGGGATGCGCAGGAGGAGGGCCTGGCCGTGATGTGGTCGCTCTGGGCCGCGACCGAATGCGAGACCCATGCGCTGAACCTGCAGTACCACATGGCAGCCTATCCGCCCGAGAAGCGCGATCCGAAGCTGGTCGAGGCGGCGCTCGCCGCCCTGCCGGGCCCCTTCGCCGTGCTCGACAAGACATTGGCCGAGGGTGGCGGCTTCGTCATGGGCGGACGTTTCACCGTTGCCGACATCAACGTCGCCGAGATCATCCGCTATGCGAAGCCCGCGACACAGCTCTTCGAGGCCGCGCCGCATGTGAAAGCCTGGCTCGAGGCCTGCCATGCCCGCCCGGCCTTCAAGGCGATGTGGCAGGCGCGCGAAGCGGAAGCGGCCTGAGGCCGGAAATCGGGTGGCCGGGCCATGCCCCGGCCACCTACTGACGCAGGATGACCCGCCCTGCGAGCACAGATCCCGCCATGACACAGCCTGCTCACGCTCCTTCGCCGCGCATGGGCCCGACCGAGTGGCTCCTGCTCGTCGTCCTGTCGATCCTGTGGGGCGGCTCGTTCTTCTTCAACAAGCTCACCGTGACGGAATGGCCGCCCTTTGCCGTGGTCCAGGTGCGCGTCGGGCTGGCGGCGTCGGCTCTGCTCGTCGCGGTGCGGATCAGCGGGCAGTCGATGGCGGTGGGGCGCAGCGTCTGGCTCGCCTTCTTCGGCATGGGCATCCTCAACAACCTGATCCCATTCAGCCTGTTCCTGTGGGGCCAGCAGCAGATCGCCAGCGGCCTCGCCTCGATCCTGAACGCGACGACGCCGATCTTCGCCGTGCTGGTGATGCATTGCTTCGGCGATGAGAGGGCCACCGGGCTGAAGCTCGGCGGCGTTCTGGCCGGCCTCGTCGGCGTCGGCATCCTGATGGGCCCCGATGCGCTCGGCGGCCTCGGCTCCAATCTGGCCGCGCAACTAGCCTGCGTGCTTGCCGCAGTCTCCTATGCCTTCTCCGGCCTGTTCGGGAAGCGTTTCCGCGGCCTGTCGCCGCTCGTCGCCGCCACCGGCCAGCTCTCCGCCTCGACGCTGATGATGCTCCCGATCGTCATCATCCTGCATCCGCCCTGGACGCTGCCCGTGCCCTCGCAACAGGCTGTCCTCGCAGCAGTAGGCCTGGCGCTGATCTCGACGGCTCTCGCTTACATCATCTTCTTCCGGATCATGCGTATCGCCGGGCCGAGCAACGTCATGCTGGTAACCTTCCTGATCCCGGTCAGCGCCATCCTGCTCGGCGTCGGGCTGCTCGGCGAGAGCCTGCTGCCGCGCCATTTCGCCGGCATGGCGGCCATCTTCGCCGGGCTCGCCTTGATCGACGGCCGAATTTTTCGCCGTTCACGGCCGATCGCGACGACCTGATCGCGGCGGCGTCCGGCGACGCCCAGCTTTGTTGCCAAAAAATTATGAATTGTTCTAGGGTCGCTTTCGCGGCCTGAGCCGCTAATCGGCTTGAGGCAGTAACTGGAAGATATCGGGCAACGATACGCCAGAGGGGATCAGAGGGACGTCATGGATGTTCGGCAGCTGCGATGTTTCATCGCGGTGGCGGAGGAGCTTCACTTCGGCAGGGCCGCCGAGCGGCTCGGCCTCGCGCCACCCGCCCTTTCCCGTCAGATCAGCACGCTCGAGGAAGAGCTCGGCTGCGTTCTCCTGACCCGCACGACGCGTCAGGTGGCGCTGACGCGGGCGGGGCTGATCATGCTCGAGGAAGCCAAGGGCATCCTCGGCCGGATGGAGCACGCCTCGCGGGCTGTGCGCGAGGCCTCGCTCGCCTCCGGCAAGGTGTTGCGGATCGGGGCGATCGACGCGGCCTCGTCGAGCTTCGTGCCCGAGGCGCTGGTCGCCTTCCGCGAGCGCTATCCCGGCGTCGAGATCAAGTTCGTCGAGGCGATGACGGCGCCGCTGATCCAGATGCTGGAGGCCGGCAAGCTCGACCTCGCGCTGTCTCGCCCGCCGCGCAAGCCGACCGACTGTGCCTTCGAGGTGCTGCGCGTCGAGCGGCCGATCGTGGTGCTGAACGAGAAGCACCCGCTCGCGGCCCGCGACCATCTGACGATGCAGGACCTGGTCGGCCAGCCCTTCGTGGTGCCCTCCAAGCGCATCCGGCCCTTCGCCTATGACTTGGTGATGGCCTATTTCGAAAGCGTCGGCACCGTGCCGAACGTCACCATCGAGGCGACCGAGAAGCCCGCCATGATGTCGGCGGTCGCGGCCGGCCTGGGCATGGCGCTGGCGCCGGACTGGGTCAGCCGGCTGAGCTTCCCCGGGGTGACGATGCGGCGCCTGCGCGGCGCGCTGCTAGACCCGCCGCCGCCCGGGGCGCTCGTCGGCATCGCCTGGCGTCCGCAGCAGCGCCTTGGGCCGCGCGACGATTTCCTCGCGATCCTGCGCGAGAGCGTCACCCTGATCGACGAGCGCCATGTGCTGCCGTTCGCCGTCCCCGCAACGAAGCTGAAACGAACGGCCCGCATCGTCGGGTCCGCAGTCGGAGGAGCCTGATGAGTTTGAACCAGATCGAAAAGGCGCAGGGTCTGCGAATCCGCTCAACGCAGGACATGGCGGCCGGGCTGTTCATGATCCTGCTCGCGGGCGTCGCCCTGCTGCTGTCGAGCGACCTGTCGTTGGGCACGCTCCGTCAGATCGGCCCGGGCATGCTCCCCAAGGCGTTCGCGGTGATCTGCGCCGCCCTCGGCCTGCTGCAGTGCCTGGCGTCGCTGCGCTACAACGGCGAGAAGCTGGCCGGCTGGTCCTGGCGTGGCGTCATCTTCGTGCTCGGCGGAGCCTGCCTGTTCGGCCTGACGATCCGCGGCTTCGACCTCGGCCCCATCAAGGTGCCGCAGCTCGGCCTCGTCGTCTCCGGCCCTCTCGTCGTGCTGGTCGCGGGCTGCGCTGCGGAAGACGTGAAGTGGAAGGAGCTGATCATCTTCGCCGTGGCGATGACGACGTTCTGCGCCCTCCTGTTCAAATATGCGCTGAGCCTGCCGATCCCGCTCGCGCCCTGGCTGCTGGGAATCTGAGGTCATCATGGACGTTTTTGCCAATCTGAGCCTCGGCTTCGCCACGGTCTGGAAGATCGTCTGGTGGTCGCCTGCCTTCCTGCAGGGCGCCGTCGCCATCCCGCTGCCGATGAACATCCTGCTCTGCTTCGTCGGCTGCCTCGTCGGCACGCTGATCGGCGTGCTGCCCGGCGTCGGTCCGATCGCGACGATCGCCATGCTGCTGCCGATCACCTTCGGGCTCGACCCCGTCGGCGCGCTGATCATGCTCGCCGGCATCTATTACGGCGCGCAATATGGCGGCTCGACCACCGCGATCCTGGTCAATATTCCCGGCGAGGCCACCTCGGTCGTGACCACGCTGGACGGCCACCAGATGGCCAAGCAGGGTCGCGCCGGCGTGGCGCTCGGCACAGCGGCGCTGGGCTCCTTCTTCGCCGGCTGCGTCGCCACCGTCGTCATCGCCGCGCTCGGTGCCCCGCTGACCAAGCTCGCACTGCTGTTCGGCCCGGCCGAGTATTTCTCGCTGATGGTGATGGGCCTGTGCTTCGCGGTCGTTCTGGCACGCGGCTCGATCCTCAAGGCCTTCTGCATGATCATGCTCGGCCTGCTGCTCTCGACCGTCGGCACAGACCTCGAAACCGGACAGGAACGCATGACCTTCGGCTTCGCGCCGCTGGCCGACGGCATCGACTTCGCCGTGCTCGCCATGGGCGTGTTCGGCTTCGCCGAGGTTCTGCGCAACCTCGAAAACCCCGAGACGCGCGACGTGGTGAAAACCAAGATCGGGCGGCTGCTGCCGAACTGGAACGACATCAAGCAGTCGACCAACCCGGTGCTTCGCGGCACGGCAATCGGCGCCATCCTCGGCATCCTGCCGGGCAATGGCGCGGTGCTCGGCCCCTTCGCCAGCTATACCGTCGAGAAGAAGATCGCCAAGGATCCGTCGCGCTTCGGCAAGGGCGCGATCGAGGGCGTGGCCGGGCCTGAATCGGCCAACAACGCCGGCGCTCAGACCGCCTTCATCCCGCTGCTGACGCTCGGCATCCCGCCGAACGCGGTCATGGCGCTGATGGTCGGCGCGATGACGATCCACGGCATCATCCCCGGCCCGCAGGTCATGACCAAGAACCCCGACCTGTTCTGGGGCATGATCGCCTCGATGTGGATCGGCAACCTGATGCTGCTC
This sequence comes from Allobosea sp. GW822-FHT03F07, assembly GCF_058801345.1. Classification (NCBI taxonomy): domain Bacteria; kingdom Pseudomonadati; phylum Pseudomonadota; class Alphaproteobacteria; order Hyphomicrobiales; family Alloboseaceae; genus Allobosea; species Allobosea sp. GW822-FHT03F07. Next base: position 240,202 of record NZ_JBXAND010000003.1, on the reverse strand, counting down.
GTCATCAACCTGCCGCTGGTCGGCCTCTGGGTGAAGCTGCTGCAGGTGCCCTATCGCCTGATGTTCCCGGCGATCCTGATCTTCTGCTGCATCGGCATCTACTCGGTGAACAACCAGCCGGTCGACGTCGCCTTCACCGCCATGTTCGGGCTGTTCGGCTACATCCTGATCAAGCTCGGCTTCGAACCGGCTCCGATGCTGCTCGGCTTCGTGCTCGGCAAGCTGATGGAGGAGAAGCTCAGGCAGGCCCTGATCATCTCGCGCGGCTCGTTCCTGACCTTCATCGAGCGGCCGATCTCCGCCGGGCTGTTGCTCGTGGCCGTCGTCATTCTCGTCATTGCGCTGCTGCCGTCGATGTCGAAGAAGCGCGAAGAGGTCTTCACCGAATGACGGGGTTGCCGCGTCCCGGGCGCGGCACCACCTTGTCCCCAACGATAAAAGAGGAAGGATCCGCCATGAAGAAACTCGCACTCGGCCTCGCGGCCGCCGTCTCTCTGGCTTTCGCGGGAAGCGCCGGCGCCCAGGGCTATCCGACGAAGCCCGTCACCATGATCGTTCCGTTCGCCGCCGGCGGACCAACCGACATCATCGCCCGCATCGTCTCCGACCACATGTCCAAGACGCTCGGCCAGCAGATCGTGATCGAGAACGTCGCCGGCGCCGGCGGCACCACGGGCATCACCCGCGCGCTGACGGCGGCGCCCGATGGCTACACCATCGCCATGGGCCATCTTGGTACCTTCTCCGCTGCGCCCGCCACCTACGCCAACCTGAAATACGACCCGCTCAACGGCATGCAGACGATCGGCCTGGCCGGTGGCACGCCGATCCTGATCGTCGCGCGCAAGAATCTCGAGGCGCCCGATCTCAAGGCCTTCGTCACCGCCGTGAAGGCCAATCCGGACAAGTTCAACGAGGCCCATGCCGGCCTCGGCTCCGTTTCGTGGACAACCTGCACTCTGCTGAAGGGTCAGCTCGGCGTGCCCAAGCTGAACGCCGTCGCCTATCGCGGCACAGGCCCGGCACTGAACGATCTCGTCTCCGGCCAGATCGACTTCATGTGCGACCAGATCGTCAGCGTGGCCGAGCAGGTCAAGGCCGGCACGATCAAGGCCTACGCGATCGCCTCGGCGCAACGCTCGCCGGCCCTGCCGGACGTGCCGACGACGACCGAAGCCGGGCTGCCTGAGTACCAGATCGAGGCCTGGAACGGCATCGCGGCGCCGAAGGGTACGCCAAAGGAGATCGTTGACCGGCTCGTCGATGCGCTGAACAAGGCGCTGAATGACGAGAACACCAAGAAGCGCCTGCTCGAGCTTGGCACCGTGCTGCCGACCGCCGCCGAGCGCACCCCGGACGGCTTCGCCGCCCTGATCAAGCGCGACGCAGCCAAGCTCGACCCGGCCCTGAAGGCCGCTCCCAAATAGGCTCGATCGTATCGGGATCATCGTGACGGCGGGCTTCGGCCCGCCGTTTTCGCTTGGAGCGAGCCATCTCGTCCGCTGCGCCGATCACGTCTCAACCGCTTGATAAACCGCATATTCCGAGCGCGCCCTGCGCGACTGTTACACGTCGTGACCGATTTTTGCGGAACCGCGGCCGCCTGCGCCGGTTGTCCCCCCGAACTTTCTCTCGGAAGGAGAACAACCATGATCAAGAAGCTTGCTCTTGTCGCCGCCGTCGTCGCCATCCCGGCCACAGCCTTTGCACAGACCCAGGTCCAGACGCAGACCCAGCCCTCGGGCGGCGCGGCCGGCGGTGCCGTCAGCGGCGCGACCTCGGGCGCCATCGGCGGCGCGATCGTCGGGGGTCCGGTCGGTGCGGCGGTCGGCGGTGTCGGCGGCGCGGTCGTCGGCGCCATCATCGGCGATGCCGCCACGCCGAAGTTCCGCACCTATGTCGTCGAGCAGAACGTGCCGTCCTACACTTATGCGCAGCCGGTCGCGGTCGGCACAGTGCTGCCCGAGCAGGGCCTGACCTATCGCGAGGTCCCTGCCGAATATGGCGCCCCGGCCGGCTATCGCTACACGGTCGTGAACGATCGCACGGTGCTGGTCGAGCCGCGCACCCGCCGCGTCGTTCAGATCATCCAGTGATCGAAACAGCCGCGCCTTCGGTGCGGTTGCACGGCCCGCCCCGGCAACGGAGCGGGCCTTTTTCATGCCCGTTTCGCGCAGTTTTGTCGGAACATCGGCGTCGCGGCTTCGTTTGTTGGGCAAACCCCATCCGTCGAGGAAGACCGACCATGATGAAGAAGATTGCCTTCGCCGCAGCGCTCGCCGTGCTGCCCGCCACCGCCTTCGCCCAGAGCAGCGGCGCGATCATCCGCGATCCGACGGGCGGCGCGACGCGCGATCCCGCGCTCGGCGTCGTGGCGCCGGGGCCCGAGTTGAAGCGCGATCCTGCCGGCGGCACGATGATCGACGATACGCCGCGCTTCCGCTCCTATGTGATCCAGCAGGGCGTCCCTTCCTACACTTATGCGCAGCCCGTCGTCGTCGGCACGGTGCTTCCGGAGGAAGGCATCGTCTATCGCGAAGTCCCGGCCGAATACGGCGCGCAAGGCTATCGCTATACGGTGGTCAACGACCGCGCCGTAGTGATCGAGCCGCGCACGCGTCGCATCATCCAGATCATCGAATGAGCCAGTGATCCTCCGCACGGTCGCGTCATCGCGACCTGGCCGTGCGGCCGGATAGCGGCCCGCTCCCGCAAGGGGGCGGGCTTTTTCCGACCCAACTGGCTCATCGCGGAACCGCAACGGGAACGGCTGCGTTGATCCGGCTGCGCCCAGCACTGCCAGGAGGTCAGCCATGATGAAGAGCATCGCATTTGCGGCCGCGCTCGCGATCATTCCGGCGAGCGTTCATGCCCAGAGCACCGGGCCGGTCATCCGGGACCCGGCAGGCGGGGCGATCCGCGACCCCGCGCTCGGCTACGGTCCATATGGCGTTTATGGGGCGTATGGCACCTACGGCTTCTACGACGAGCGCCCGCTGACGCGCGACCCCGCCGGCGGGACGATGGTCGACGACTCACCACGCTTCCGGACCTATGTCGTTGAGCAGGCTCCGCGGCTCTATCGCTATGGCCAGCCTGTCATCGTCGGCACGATCCTGCCGCGTGAGGGCGTCGTCTATCGCGACGTCCCGGCCCAATACGCCGCGCCTGGCTATCGCTATACGCTGGTCGACGACTACATCGTCGTCGTCGCACCGCGCAGCCGCCGCGTCGTCCAGATCATCGACTGACCGGCTGGGCTCCGGAGCGCAGCCTGGTGTTTGCCCGGACGAAGGACCGCTCCTCCGAGGTGGTGGGCCTCCGAAGTGCCGCTCAGCGCGTGCCGAACATGCGGTCCCCGGCATCGCCGAGGCCGGGCACGATATAGCCGTGATCGTTCAGTTTTTCGTCGATCGCCGCCGTCCAGATCCGAACGTCCGGATGGGCGCCGCGCAGGCGCTCGATGCCTTCCGGTGCCGCGAGCAGGCAGACGAAGCGCAGATCCTTCGCGCCGCGCTCCTTCAATCGGTCGATCGCTGCGACAGCGGAATTGGCAGTCGCCAGCATCGGGTCCATCACCACGATCATGCGCTCGGCCACGTCGGAGGGCGCCTTGAAGTAGTATTCCACCGCCTGCAGCGTGTCGGGGTCGCGATAAAGGCCGATATGGGCGACGCGGGCCGCAGGAACCAGCTCCAGCATGCCGTCGAGGAAGCCGACGCCGGCGCGCAGGATCGGCGCGAAGACCATCTTCTTGCCGGCGATGATCGGCTGCATCGACTTGGTCAGCGGCGTCTCGACCTCGATCAGTTCGGTCGGCAGGTCGCGCGTCACCTCATAGCAGAGCAGCATGCCGATCTCGTTGAGGAGTTGGCGGAAGCTCTTGGTCGAGCGATCCTTCTCGCGCATCAATGTCAGCTTGTGCTGGACCAGCGGGTGATCGACGACGGTGACGCCGTCCTGGCTTTTGGTCATTCGGTCCGTTTCCCTTCCTCTCCTCAGCACTCATCCTGAGGAGCCGCGCAGCGGCGTCTCGAAGGATGCTCCATGAGGCTCCGGAACCACCTGGAGCATCCTTCGAGACGCGATCTGCGATCGCTCCTCAGGATGAGGGCTGAGTTGGTTGTCCAGATTTAGAATACCGTGCCGTCGCTGATGATCGTCAAGGGCGGGCCGCCGCCCTCGCGCTTTTGCGCGGCGATGCGGCGCCCAGCCGCCCAGGTGCCGCCTTCCAGCACCTTGGCCAGCGGCAACTCTTCTCGCGTGCGCCCGAGCCGATTGCGGATCAGTTCGCCGATCTCGTCGAGCAGCGCGACCGTCAGCGCGCGCCATTCGACGACGAGCTCCGAGCCCGCCTCATGGGCGCGCTCGGCATCGGCCTCGTCCTTAAGCGCGATCACGCCCATGTCGAGGACAAGCCCGCCGTTGCGATATTCCGGCAGGCCCGTGAGTTCGTCGATGTCGATGACTGCGATACCCGCCCATTGCAGCGGCTCGATCAGCGAATAGGTCAGCCATTGCGACAGCTTGTGGAATGGCACGAGCCCGGCCGTCGTCGTGCCCTGCGCGATCAGCGGATGGCGCCAAGTATCGCCGAGCGCGATGCCCGCCAGCGTCAGCCGTGACGGCCAGATGCCGCCGAAGCAGGCGAGGACCTCGCCCAGCATGTGGCTGGCGCGGAGCGTGCCGGTTTCCGCTGCCGCGAAGAAGCGGTCGAACAGGTCGCCCGGCCGACTCATGCCGTGGCGCTCCAGTTCCTCGCCCAGCCGGTTGAGCAGGGCGGCGCGACCCTCGACCGCCAGCAAGGGATTCGCCGGGCCGGCCTGGAAACCGGCCGCGAGCGCCTCGGGCTCCAGCCGCTTCAGCGCGGCGGCATCGACCCGCAGCGGCTGCGCCGGATCGCCCGAGAACAGGCCGGCGGCGAACATGTCGAGCGAGGCGAGCGCCAGCCCTTCCGAGCGTGCGACCTGCTTGCCGCTGACCGCATCGCGATAGGACCAGTCCGGGCCGGCGCCCGCGTCGAGCAGAACGCTGACGATGGCGAGATCATAGGCGGCGCGGCCGCGCTCGGCCGCATCACGGAAATTCGCCCCACGGTCGAGCACGCTCCAGCGATCCATGCCGGCGACGACGAAATGGCGCCAGCGCGCGTGGAAGGGGATCTCGAGCGTCGGATAGCTCAGCCGGATCGTGTCGAGGACGTAGTCGGCGCAGGCCGCCAGTCGCTCGGGATGGACGGTGAAGTGCAGCAGCTTGCCGGCCAGCCCCAGCTCCAGCATTTCCTGGGCGCGGGCGCGGATGGTGGCGGGTTTGAGGAGGAGGCGCAAGGCCTCCGGATCACGATCGGGCATCGGCTCAGGATCTAAAACTTGTCGAGGTCGCGACCCACGGTCGCCTTGAGGGCGTTGTCGCCCGGCGCGCCATCGGGCGAATAATAGCCGGCCGCCTTCTTGGCCTCGATCTCGACCGAGGCATCGGGCGGGATCAGCTCGGGCGGGATTGCGACCCGTTCGCCGATCTCGATGCCGGACTGCACCATCGCATCGTATTTCATGTTCGACATCGACATTAGCCGGTCGATGCGAGTGACGCCGAGCCAATGCAGCACGTCGGGCATGAGCTGCTGGAAGCGCGCATCCTGCACGCCGGCGACGCATTCGGTGCGTTCGAAATAGGTCGCGGCGGAATCGCCGCCCTCCTGGCGCTTGCGGGCGTTGTAGACGAGGAATTTCGTGACCTCGCCGAGCGCCCTGCCCTCCTTGCGGTTGTAGACGATCAGGCCGACGCCGCCGCCCTGCGCTTCCTTCACCGCCTCCTCGATGCCATGCACGAGATAAGGCCGGCAGGTGCAGATATCGGAGCCGAACACGTCCGAGCCATTGCATTCGTCATGGACGCGGCAGGCAACGCGCTTCTTCGGATCGGTGATCGCTGAGACCTCGCCGACGACATAGGCCGTGATCGAGCCGATCGGCGGCAAAAAGACACGCAGGTCCGGCCGCGTCACCAGCTCGGGATACATGCCGCCGGTCTGCTCGAAGAGCGTGCGGCGCAGTTCGTTCTCGCTGGTGCCGAAGCGCTCGGCGATGCCCGGCAGATGCCAGACAGGGTCGATCGCGATCTTGGTGACGCTGATGTCGCCGGAGGCATGCAGGATATGGTCGTCCGGCGCCAGCCGGTGGGCCGCCATCGCCGCCAGGATCTCGGGCAGGTTGAGCCTGGCCTTGGTGATCGCGATGGTCGGGCGGATGTCGATGCCCTCGCCGATCCACTGGCCGAAATCTTGCGCGACGCGATGGCCGAACGGGTCCATCGACACGATCTTGCCGGGCTGGAACCATTGCGGCTGCTCGGGGATGTCGACGGTCGGATGGGTGTTGTGCAGGTCAGGCCGCTGCGAGGGGTTCATCGCCCGGGCCGAGATGGCGAGCGCGCGATAGACCGAATAGGAGCCGCCATGGGCGCCGATGACGTTGCGGTCCCCCGGCGTCGTGGTCGAGGCGATGATCGGGCCGCGCTCCGCCGCCGTCGCCGCGCCCCATCGCACCGGAAAGCGCGTTGCGGCGCTGCCGGGCTCGGGGTGCGAGGTCAGCCGGATATGGGTCGTGCGGTTCGGCGCGTTCATCGCGATATTCGCCCTGCAATAGGAAAGGGCCCCGCGACGCGAAACGTCCGGGGCCCTCTGGACCTATCGAAGTGTGCATGAGTGCAGGCAAGGCGTCAATTGCGTCGTCATTCTCGGCCGCGGCGCAGCGGAGAGCCGGGAATCTTTTGCAAGAGATGCTCGGGTCTTCGCCCGAGCATGACGCCGTGCTGCCGCTCAGAACACCGCGAGATAGCGCAGCAGCGAGATGATGCCGATGACGATGACGATGATCTGGACGATGTTCTTGATCTGGGCGTCGAGCGGCAGCATCCGCACGAGATAGAGCACGAGGCCGATGACGAGAACCGTAATCAGCAGCGAAATGAGAATGCCCATTGAAATGAACCTTTGAAATCGGCCGTCAGCCGGCCCCCCGGAGCCGATGCCGCGACGCATTCGCGGCACCCCAATCCGATGACAGAACGTCGCAGGGTGGGAATAGGTTCCGTTGGGGTGGTTTTTGGCGGCAAAGGTGCGGGCGAGGCAGGGAGCCAAGACGGAGAACCCCTCTCCCTCCGGGAGAGGGGTTCTCCCGCGTTTCTCTCGGTCAGGTCTCAGCCCGCAATCCGCCCGAAATCCGCAACCGCACGGGTCGCCTCGCGGAGCTGGTTCAGCAGCTTGAGGCGGTTGGCGCGCAAGGCCGGATCGGGGTCGTTGACCGTGACCTTGTCGAAGAAGGCATCGACCGCCGGGCGGATTTCGGCGAGCGCCGACATCGCGCCCTCGTAATCCTCGGCAGCGACGGACTCCTGCGCCTTCGGCGTCGCCTGGGAGAGCGCGACCGCCAGCGCCTTCTCCTCGATCAGCCCGGCATCGGCGATGAGCTGGAGATCGGCTGCGCCCGCGAATGCGCCCTCGCCGTCCTTCTTCTCCTCGATCTTGAGGATGTTGGCGGCGCGCTTGTAGCCGGCGAGCAGGCTCCTGCCGTCCTCGGTTTCGAGGAAGCGCGAGAGCGCCGCGACGCGGCGGGTGATGAGCAGGAGGTCGTCGTTGCCCGAGGCGCCCTCGCCCAGCACGGCGTCGACCAGATCATGCTGCGCGCCCTGATCGCGGAGCATGACCTTCAGGCGGTCGTGGAAAAAGGAGAGGAGGTCAGAGGCTTCAGGTCGGATTTGGCCAAATCGACTAATCCAGAGATCATCCGAGCGAGTGTTCGCTCCTACGATCACTTGATAATGAAGTTCATCAGATAGCAGTCCCGAGCCAACTATGCGGCGTACTAGTTCAGCCTCAGCTTCTACGCCGCGCCATGCCTGAAACGCGTGCACAAGCGCACTGGCCGATCTGCTTGAAGGCAGCAGGCTCAGCCGAACCCCGTTTTCAACCACCAGCCGGATCACGCCCAGCGCCGCCCGCCGCAACGCATAGGGGTCCTTGCTCCCGGTCGGCTTCTCGTCGATCGCCCAGAAGCCGACCAGCGTGTCGAGCTTGTCGGCGAGCGCCACCGCCACGGAGACGGGGTCGGTTGGGACGCGGTCGGAGGGGCCGAGCGGCTTGTAGTGCTCCTCGATGGCCGCGCAGACGCTCGGATGCTCACCCTGCAGTTCCGCGTATTTGCGGCCCATCAGGCCCTGCAATTCCGGGAACTCGCCGACCATTTCGGTCGGCAGGTCGGCCTTGGCGAGCTTGGCAGCACGCTCGGCGAGATCCGGATCGGCACCGACGATCGGCGCCAGTTCGCGCGCCAGCGCCGCGATGCGCTGCACCCGCTCGCCCTGCGTGCCGAGCTTGGCGTGGAAGACGACACCGAGCTTGTCGAGCTTGGCCATGCGCTGGTCGAGCGGTTTGGCGAGGTCGAGCCCGAGCTTGTCGGCGCTCTCCTTGAGCGTGTCGAGATCGGGCAGATTGCCCTTGTCGGTCGCGAAGAAATAGGCGGCGTCGGACAGGCGGGCGCGCACGACGCGGCCATTGCCGGCGGTGATCGCCGCGCCGCCATCGCTGGCGATCAGGTTCGAGGTCAGCAGGAAGCGGTTGGCGAGGTTGCCTGTGGCGGGATCGCGCAGCACGAAGCATTTCTGGTTGGCGCGGATCGTGGCGCGGATCGCCTCGCCGGGGATCTCCAGAAAGCGCTCCTCGAAGGAACCCATCAGCACGACCGGCCATTCGACCAGCCCCGCGACCTCCTCGAGCAAGCCCTCGTCCTCGACGAGTTCGAGGCCCTGCGCGAAGGCCAAGGTCTTGGCGTCGGCGAGGATGATCTCCTTGCGCCGGTCGGCATCGAGCACGACCTTGGCCCGTTCGAGCGAGGCGACGTAATCGTCGAAGCGCTTCACGGTGATGGCGCCCGGCGCATGGAAGCGGTGGCCATAGGTGACGTTGCCGGAGGCGATGCCGTCGACATCGAAGGGCACCACCTCCGGTTCCTCCGTCTCCGCCCCGAAGGTGCAGAGGATCGAATGCAGTGGGCGGACCCAGCGCAGGCTGGCGCCCGCCGCCGAGGCCTTGCCCCAGCGCATCGATTTCGGCCAGGGGAAGGACCGGATCACCGCCGGCACGATCTCGGCGATGGCCGCGACGGTCTCCTGGCCGGGCTTCTCGACGACGGCGATGTAGCTGTCACCCTTCTTCGGGTCGCTGACGATCGTCGCCTGGTCGAGCGAGGACAGGCCGGAGGCCTTGAGAAAGCCCTGAACAGCCGCATCGGGCGCGCCGACGCGCGGGCCCTTGCGCTCCTCGCGGATGTCGCGGCCGCGCACGGGGAGACCCGCGATATGCAGCGCCAGCCGACGCGGCGTGGCGAAGGCTTTTGCGCCCTCATAGACGAGGCCGCGCTCGACCAGCGCATCGGTGACGAGCTTGCGAAGATCGTCCGCCGCCTTGCGCTGCATGCGGGCGGGGATCTCTTCGGAGAAGAGTTCGAGCAGGAGATCAGGCATCAGTTCGCTCCCCCGCCCGCCGTCTTCAGCCAGGCGGCGCCACAGGCCTTGGCGAGTTCGCGGACGCGCAGGATATAGCTCTGGCGCTCGGTGACAGAAATCACGCCGCGCGCATCGAGCAGGTTGAAGGTGTGACCGGCCTTCAGGCACTGGTCATAGGCCGGCTGCACCATCAGGTGCCGCTCGCCATCCTCGCCCTTTTCGAGCAGAGCCCGACACTCGGCCTCCGCTTCGGCGAAGCGCCGGAACAGGGCGGCCGTGTCGGCATGCTCGAAATTGTACCGCGAATACTCCTGCTCAGCCTGGAGGAAGACGTCGCGATAGGTGACCTTCTGACCTCCTTCGAGGCCGTTGAAGTTGAGCTCCATGATGCTCTCGACGTTCTGCAGGTAGCAGGCGAGGCGCTCGAGGCCATACGTCAATTCACCTGAGACCGGCGCGCATTCGATGCCGGCGACCTGCTGGAAATAGGTGAACTGGCTCACCTCCATACCGTCGCACCAACACTCCCAGCCCAGGCCCCAGGCGCCCAGCGTAGGGTTTTCCCAATCATCCTCGACGAAGCGGATGTCGTGCACGGCCATGTCAATGCCGATCGCCCTCAGCGAATCGAGATAGAGTTCCTGCAGGTTTGGCGGGTTCGGCTTCAGGATGACCTGGAACTGGTAATAATGCTGCAGGCGGTTGGGGTTCTCGCCATAGCGGCCGTCCTTGGGGCGGCGCGACGGCTGGACATAGGCCGCATTCCAAGGCTTCGGCCCAAGCGAACGCAGCATCGTACCCGGATGCGAGGTGCCGGCGCCGACCTCCATGTCATAGGGCTGCAGCACGACGCAGCCGCGCTCGGCCCAGAAGCGCTGCAAGGTCAGCAGCAGGCCCTGGAAAGAGCGGGTCGGGTCCATCGCGGGCGAGGACGCGGCGGCGGAATGCGAGGCGAGGACGGACAAGGTGTCGAAGCCTTCCAAAACGACGGGAATGGCCGCGTGCTTAGGGGCTGGCGGTGGCTGCGGTCAAGCGCGTGAGGGAACCGGACCCGGACAGCTTCCGTTCATCCTCAGCACGGTAACCTCCAACCATCCGCTGGATTCGCGGCGTTCGGGGCGAGCGCTTGAGCCGGATCGGCGGCCTGTCCGAGTAGGAGACCACCATGCTGTCATCCCGTATCGCCGCTGCTGCTTTCGGCGCCTTCACTCTTGCCGCGTCTGCCTTCGCCGTCGCCCCGGCCCATGCCGCTCCGATCTCGGCCGGTAGCTTCCAAGCCACGTCCGCCGAGGGAGGCCTCGTCCAGAAGGCACAGTATTACGGCCCGCGTCGCTATTATGGCCCGCGCCGCTATTACGGCCGCCCGGTCTATCGTCCGCGCTGCTTCATGACCGACCGTCGCGTCTGGAACGGGTATCGCTGGGTGATCCGCCCGGTGCGCGTCTGCCGCTGAACCCAAATTGCGCGCCGAGATCTGGCCGCAATATGAAGACAAGCTGAACGGCGCGACATCGCGCCGTTCAGTTCCGAGGGTCTAGCCTCTCGCTCAGGACGGTGGTTGACCGCGCAGCGGGAGCTGGCGGCGCCCTTATCGAGGAGGACCAAGTCCATGTTCCGCAAAACGCTTCTCGCCATTGCAACCGCCACGACCCTGGGTGGACTGTCGCTCGCCGCAGCACCGGCCGGCGCGGCGCCCGTCGCCGCCGGTCAGAGCGTTCAGACCGACGCCGGCCTATTCGAACAGGCGCAGTACTACTATGGGCCGCGGCGCTACTACGGTCCGCGGCGCTATTACGGGCCGCGCTACTACTACGGCCCGCGGCGCTATTACGGGCCGCGCTACTACTACGGCCCGCCGCCGCCGCCGGTCTTCGTGCCGCCGGTCGTGCCGTTCTACGGGCCGCGCTACTATTACTGATCGCGAGGACGCCGCAGCTGAAGCCTCGTTTTAGAGCCTCGCCACGCCCCGATGCAGCGCCTCGCTCTCCGGCGTAAAGCCGCCATCGGGTGTGTTGAGAACGAAAGCCGGCAGCAAAGCTGCCGGCTTTCTGCTGTTTAGGACCGCGGTTACGACGATGCGGATCGCCGGGCGGTCAGCGAGCGCATGGACGGGGCGAACCGCGACATCGCCGAAACCGGTGGCGAGCCCATCCAGCACTTCCGCCAACGCCTCGGCGCGGTGGATCAGCGCGATCCGCCCGCCCGGCCGCAGCAGCCGCCGCGCCGCCTTGAACCAGGGATCGAGCGCACCTTCCGCGACATGGGCGGCGCGCCGGTTCGGCACCGGCGAGGCCTTGTGCTCGCGTGGCGGATAGAAGGGCGGGTTCATCGCGACGCAGGCGAAGCTCGCCGGACCCAGCCCAAGCGCCGCGGCCGGGCCGGCAATGTCGCCAGCGACGGCCAAGACCCGATCTTCCAGATGGTTCAGGGTGATGTTGCCGGCGGCGAGCGCCGCAAGCTGCGGATCGCGCTCGACCAGCACGACGCGCAACCCCGGCTGCGCCAACGCAACCGCGAGCCCGATCGTGCCGACGCCGGCGCCGATGTCGAGCAGTGGCCCCTCGCCGAGATCAGGGATGGCGGCGGCGAGCAGGATGGCGTCGCTGCCGGCGCGGTGGCCGCGCCTCGGCTGGCGCAGGACGAGCCGGCCGTCGAGCAGCCTGTCCTCGACGATCTCGCCCAGGCCGGGCAGCGTCTCACTCATCGCGCAATTCGGCGCCGAAGCCGGCCTCGATCAAAAGGGCGCGAGCGCGCATGCGGTCGGCATCGCGCACGAGCAGGCGGCGCGGGAAGGCGCCGATCATGCCTTCGAGCGCGCTGATATGCTGGTCGGCGATCAGGCAGTCGAGATTGGCCGAGGCCAAAAGGGCCTCGATGGCGCCGAGCAGGACGATGTCGTTGGTGCGGACGAGTTCATGCATCGACTGATGGAGCCTATCCGCTGGCCTGCGCGCAAGTCCCGGCTTGCGCCTGCGGCGTCATCTCCGGTGCGCGGGGGCTGGTCACGCATGCGACGGATGTGGCAAGGCTTCACAGCGCTGCAAGCTGCGCAGGCCGCCGGAGTGGATGATATGGGCGTCGTCGTCGCGTTCGAAGACAAGGAAGCCGGCCAGGGTGCCCCCCAGGGGTCTGGCCATGCCCGGATCGAGACGCTGGTCGACCTGGTGCGCGCCGACATGGAGCGCGTCAATGCGATGATCCTGTCGCGGACCGGCTCGGACGTGACAATGATTCCCGAGGTCGCCAATCACCTGATCTCGTCGGGCGGCAAGCGGCTGCGGCCGATGCTGACGCTGGCGACGGCGGGGCTTTGCGGCTATCGCGGCGAGGGCCATGTCAAGCTCGCGGCCTCCGTCGAGTTCATGCACACCGCGACATTGCTGCATGACGACGTCGTCGACCAGAGCGACATGCGCCGCGGCAAGCTCGCCGCCCGCATGCTCTGGGGCAACGAGGCCAGCGTGCTGGTCGGCGACTTCCTGCTCGGCCAGGCCTTCCGGATGATGGTCGAGGTCGGTTCGCTCCGGGCGCTCGACATTCTCTCGACGGCGGCGGCTGTGATCGCCGAGGGCGAGGTGCTGCAGCTTTCCGTCGCCAAGAACACGCAGACGACCGAGGACGAGTATCTCGCCGTGATCCGCGGCAAGACCGCGGAGCTCTTTGCCGCCGCCTGCGAGGTCGGGCCCGTCATCGCCAACGGCTCCAAGGCCGACGCCGCCGCCTGCCGCAGCTACGGCCTCAATCTCGGCATCGCCTTCCAGCTGATAGACGACGCGCTCGACTATGGCGGCGTCGCGACCAAGCTCGGCAAGAACACCGGCGACGATTTCCGCGAGGGCAAGATCACGCTCCCCGTCGTGCTCTCTTTCCGGCGCGGCAGCGATGCCGAGCGCGCCTTCTGGAAGCGCACGCTCCAGGACGGCGAGATCCGCGACGGCGACCTCGAAGAGGCGCAAGCGATCATGAAGCGCCACCGCGCGCTGGACGACACGATCGAGCGCGCCGAGCACTATGCCAAGATGGCGAAGGACGCGCTCGGCCTCTTCCCGGCCTCGCCGATGAAGCAGGCGCTGAACGAGACCGTCGATTTCTGCGTGGCGCGGGCGCATTGAGATCGGGCTCGCGCGGGAGAGCAGCATGTGAAACATCCGGATACTCCATCCGGATAGGTCTCAGCCCGCCGCCGCCGATCTATGTGCCAAGGCCCGACGGCCCGGAACCCCGCCGTCTCCGACGCCGTTGATCTCCTGCCGATGATGGCCGATGCTTTCAGCGGGGATGACGATGCGATTTTCCGGCGGCTGCAACTGCGGACAGGTCCGTTACGAACTCGACGGCGCCCCCATCCGCGTCGGAATCTGCCATTGCGAAACCTGCCGCAAGGGCTCCGGCTCGGCCTTCTCCTTCTTCGGCATCTGGCCGCGAGGCAGCGCGAGCCTGTCGGGCGAGCTTGGATGCTGGCAAAGCCGGGCGGGAGGCGAGCGCTTCTGCCCGCAATGCGGCTCGCCGCTGTTCTGCTGGGCCGAGGATTCGGACGAGATCGAGATCAAGCTCGGCACGCTGGACGGCGGGCCCAGCGCATTGGCGCCGGCCTATGAGCTCTGGACCATCCGCCGCGAGCCGTGGTTGAGGCATCTGCCGGACACCGAACAGCATCTGCAGGATCGGCTAGCTCCCGGCGGCTGATGGGGGCAGCCGTCAGCGCAGCATGGTCGCCTTCACCCACCAGCCGGGCCGTGCCCGCGCCAGCGCCTTCCCGGCCGCAGCGCTCGCCCGGCAATCGTCGAAGAGGGCGAAGCAGGTCGCGCCCGAACCGGACATGCGGGCGAGCCGGCAGCCGGGCAGGTCGCGGAGGCTGCCGAGCACCGTATCAAGGATTGGTGCGACGCGCCTGGCCGGCGCTTCGAGATCGTTTCCGCCTTCGGCCAGCGAAGCGATCAGGACGGCCATGTTTTCGTGCCGAGGTGCAGTCGCCTGCCCCGCTCCTGGGCTGGCCTCGCCGGCTCGCAGCCCAAGCGCCTTGAACACGGCCACCGTCTCGACGGCCAGGCCCGGATTGACCAGCAGCGCAAACAGAGGCGGCAGGGCGAGCGGTGGGCCGAGGCGCTCGCCGATGCCGGCCATGATGCGGGCGCGCGATTCGAGGCAGACCGGGACGTCGGCGCCGACGCTCGCCGCCGCGCGGAGCAATGCGGCGTCGTCCGCTTTGAGGCCGTTCAGCCGGGCCAGCAGCCGCAGCGCGCCGGCAGCATCGGCCGAACCGCCGCCTATCCCCGACGCCACCGGCAGCCGCTTGACGAGGTGGAAATTGCCTGAGCGAAGCGGCCCGTGAGCGTCGAGCGTTTCGGTCGCGAGCGCCCGCGCCGCGCGCAGGATCAGGTTGCCATCATCAGCGGGCAGCCCGGCCCCCTGCGGGCCGGCGATGGTCAGGGCGAGTTCGGGCCCGGGTTCGAGCGAAAGCGCGTCGCCGACACCAGCGAAGGCAACTAGGCTTTCCAACTCATGATAGCCGTCGGCCCGGCGGCCGAGCACGCGCAGCGCCAGGTTGACCTTGGCGCGGGCGCGGGTGGTCAGCGGTGCAGTCACGCGAAGGCCGGCGACAGCGTTCAGCCGCCGTCCTTCTTCGGCTCGGCCGGGTCCTTCGGCTCGACCGCGTTGGCGTTGGGGCCGTCTTCCATGCCGCGCTCGATCTTGCGCTTGATCTTGACCAGATCATCCGGCTCGGGATTGAGGTCGCGCGCGTGGTTCCACTGGAAACCGGCCTCGAGCCGGCGCCCGACCTTCCAGTAGACGTCGCCGAGATGGTCGTTGATCACCGGGTCGGAGGGGCGCAGCTCCATGGCGCGCTCCAGCTCGCGGGTCGCTTCGGCATAGCGCCCGAGGCGGTAATAGGCCCAGCCGAGCGAATCGATGATGTAGCCGTCGCGCGGGCGTAGCTCGACGGCGCGGCGCAGCATGTCGAGCGCCTCGTCGAGCTTGAGATGCTGGTCGACCAGCGAATAGCCGAGATAGTTCAGAACCAGCGCACGCTCGCGGCCGAGCGGCTCGGGCAGGAGTTCGAGCGCCTTGCGCAGATCGGCCTCGGCCTCGGGCCAGCGCTTGATGCGTTCGCGGGCGATACCGCGGAAATAGAACAGGTCCCAGTTGGCGCGGCCGGGTGATGCGAGCTTCGCGATCGCCTTGTCATAGGTGTCGGCGGCCTCCTGGAACATCTTGCGCGAGCGATAGATGTTGCCCAGCGCCGAAAGCGCGTCGATGTCGTCTGGCCGCTCGGCGATCAGCGCGCTGAGGTGTTTCACCGCCTCTTCGGACTTGCCGAGATTCTCCAGCGCGAGCCCGGCCTGGATCTCGGCATTGGGACGCAGCGGCGAGGTCGTAGGCATCTTCTCGTAGACCGCGACGGCGTCCTCGGGCTGGCGCGCGCGCTCCAGGATGTCGCCGAGCGTCAGGATCGCGAGGTCGTGATTCGGGTCGAGATAGATGGCGAGGCGCAGATAGAGCAGCGCCGCCGCCTCGTCGCCCTGGCGGTTGCCGGCGCTGGCGAGGCCATAGAGCACCTCGGCCGCGCCCTGCTGGGCGTTGCCGACCTGCCGGGGCGGCGTCTGCTTCGCGGCGACCTTGGCGAGGCCATCGCGGACGATCGGGTGATTCGGCAGCAGGCGGTCGAAATCGCCATAGGTCGTGGCGGCGGCCTCGAAATCACCATTGCGCGCCTGCATCCGGGCCCAGAGATCGACGAGACGAAGCGTCGTCTTCTCCGAATCATAGGCACTCTTCAGGCGCTTCTCGGCCTCGGCCTTGCGGCCGGCGGCATCGAGAATCAGGCCGGCGTGATAGTCGCGGAAAAGATTGTAGGAGGGTTCGCCCTTCAGACGCTCGAGCGTCTCGATGGCACGGGTCGCCTGGCCGGAGCCGAGATAGGACCAGGCCGAGAGCAGCGTCGCGGTGATGTCGGCGGCACGGCCGCGGCCACCGCGCTGGAGATGATTGCGGGCGGTCTGGTAGCTCTTCTGCTTGAGCGCGCGAATGCCGACAGCCAGTTGCGCCAGACCGTTGCTCGGATCGCGCTGGATCAGCTTGTCGGCGGCGCGGAAGGCGTCCGGCATCGCGCCATCGGCCAGAAAGGCCACGAAAGCACGCTCCAGCAGGTCGTTGTTCTGCGGATCACCCTTGATCGCCTCGCGCAGATAGACCGAAGCCGCGCCGAGATCACGTCCGGCGCCTGCGACGATCGCCGCGAGGTAGTTGCCCTCAAGGCTTTCGGCTGTGTCGAGGTTCTCGTTCGTGCGGGGAGTCGCACCCTGCGCCGCCGCACCGACGGGCAAGGCAAGGAGCAATGCCAAGGCAGTCGCCGTGATCAAGCCACGGCTCTTCATTCCAAATACCACGACTGCCATTCTCCCTCGGTCCGCCGCCAGGATCATCGCGGGAGGCGTGGTCTCTGAGCGGGACCGTGACCGCTTCGCGTATTGATGCAAGATGGCCCTTTCCAGGCAGGCGGGCAAGCCGTGCGCCGCCCGACGCGCCGCTTCGTAGCAGGCGTGCCACAGTGGCGCGAAACCGTGCATTTCCGCCGATATTGCCCGGCCGGAGACGTCGCCCCGGCCGATCCTCGCTGCCCGTAACAAAAAAGGGCGCACCATCATCGGCACGCCCTCTTCTACCCGCTGTTCGCGGCCGAACCGTGGTGGCTGGCCGCGATGATCAGCCGCATCACATATTCGCGTAGCCGGGCCCGCCGCCGCCCTCCGGCGTCGTCCAGGTGATGTTCTGGGCCGGATCCTTGATGTCGCAGGTCTTGCAGTGCACGCAGTTCTGCGCGTTGATCACGAAGCGCGGCTCGGTTTTCGCCTCCGCGTCCTTGTAGACGACTTCGTAGACGCCGGCCGGGCAGTAGAGTCGGGCCGGTTCGCCATAGAGGGGCAGGTTCTTCTCGATCGGGATCGACGGGTCGGTCAGCTTCAGATGCGCCGGCTGGTCTTCCTCGTGATTGGTCGAGGACAGGAAGACCGAAGACAGCTTGTCGAAGGAGATCTTGCCGTCCGGCTTCGGGTAGACGATCGGCGTGACCTCGGCGAGCGGCTTCAGCGTCGCGTGGTCGGGCTTGCCGTGCTTCAGCGTGCCGAAGGGCGACCAGCCGAAGAGCTGGTTCAGCCACATGTCGACGCCGCCCAGCACGATGCCGGCGAAGGTGCCGTATTTCGACCAGAGCGGCTTGACGTTGCGCACCGGCTTGAGATCGGCGCCGATGGCACTGTCGCGCCAGCTCGCCTCGATCTCGACGACCTCGTCATGTGAGCGTCCGGCGGCGAGCGCAGGCACCAGCTTCTCGGCCGCCAGCATGCCGGAAAGCACGGCGTTGTGGCTGCCCTTGATGCGCGGCACATTGACGAAGCCCGCCGCGCAGCCGATCAGCGCGCCGCCCGGGAAGGTCAGCTTCGGCACGGACTGGAAGCCGCCCTCGGTGATCGCGCGCGAGCCATAGGACAGGCGCTTTCCGCCTTCGAACACGTCCCGAATCAGCGGATGCGTCTTGAAGCGCTGGAACTCGTCGAAGGGCGAGAGCGTCGGGTTCGTGTAGTTGAGATGGACGACGAAGCCGACCGTGACCAGGTTGTCGTCGAAATGGTAGAGAAAGGAGCCGCCGCCGGTGCCGGCATCGAGCGGCCAGCCGAAGGAGTGCTGGACGCGGCCCTTGTGGAACTTCTCCGGCTTGACCTGCCAGATCTCCTTCAGGCCGATGCCGTATTTCTGCGGCTCGCGGCCGGCATCGAGGCCGAACTTGCGGATCGCGATCTTGGAGAGCGAGCCGCGCGCGCCCTCGCCCAGCAAGGTATAGCGACCGCGCAGTTCCATGCCGCGGGTGAAGCGCTCGGAGACGGTGCCGTCCCTGGCGATGCCCATGTCGCCGGTGGCGACGCCCGCGACCGAGCCGTCCTCGTTGTAGAGCAGTTCGGCGGCAGCGAAGCCCGGATAGATCTCGACGCCCAGCGCCTCGGCCTGCGCCGCCAGATATTTCGTCACGAGGCCGAGCGAGCCGACGAAATTGCCGTGGTTGTTCATCAGCTTCGGCATGCCAAAATTCGGCAGGCGGATGCCGTTGGGCGCGGTCAGGAAATAAAAGATGTCCTCGCTCACCTCGGTCGTCAGCGGGCGCGCCTCGTCCTTTCGCCAGTCCGGCAGGAGCCTGTCGAGGCCGATCGGGTCGATCACCGCGCCCGACAGGATGTGCGCGCCGACCTCGGCGCCCTTCTCGACCACGACGACCGAAATGTTCTCGTCGAGCTGCTTCAGGCGGATCGCCGCCGAGAGCCCGGCGGGACCGGCACCGACGATGACGACGTCGTAGTCCATGCTCTCGCGCGGCTCGGCCTGTGCTTGTTCGAGATCCATCCTGCCCTCCGAAGGCCCGCGCGGCCTCAAAGCCCAATTAGTTTATATATGAACTATCTCGCCCGCCCGTTCAAGGCGGGTAGAATGACAGTCTGGAAACCCTCTATCCAAGCGTGCGGTTCAATTTGCAACCGGATCGGCTCGCGAAGTCGCAGCCAGCCGTGATAGACAGGCAACGATGTCCCTGACCGCAGCGCCCGACCCCGCCGAGCTTGTCGCCTGGTATGCCGATATGGGCATCACCGAGGCGCTGGATGAGGCGCCGCATAATCATTTCGCAGCCGCCGCTGCAGCGAACGGCGCCCCGCGCGTCCGTCCGACGCTGCCGCCGCGCGCCGGGCAGGCCCCTGCTGCCGTGATGCGACCGAATGCTGCGGCCGCCACGGCGCCGGACGACGCCACGCTCAGCGCCAAGGTGCTGGCGCAGGAGGCGATGACGCTCGACGCGCTGAAGGAGGCGCTGGCAAAATTCGAGGGCTGTGCGCTGAAGGCGACCGCGAAAAACCTGGTCTTCGCCGACGGCAACCCGGAGGGCCGCGTGATGATCGTCGGCGAGGCGCCGGGCGCCGACGAGGACCGCATCGGCCTGCCCTTCGTCGGACGCTCCGGCCAATTGCTCGACCGGATGCTGGCGGCGATCGGGCTGAGCCGCAAAACGGATGTCTATATCGCTAACCTGCTGCCCTGGCGGCCGCCCGGCAACCGCACGCCGACGCCGCAGGAGGTGGCGATCTGCCTGCCCTTCATCCAGCGCCAGATCCAGCTCGCCGATCCCGACATCCTGATCTGCATTGGCGGGCCTTCGGCGCAGGGGCTGCTCGGCTTCTCCGGAATCCTGGCCTCGCGCGGCAAATGGACAGAGTACGACACCGGCACGCGACGCATCCGCGCCATGGCGACGCTGCACCCGGCCTATCTGCTGCGCCAGCCCCTGCAAAAGCGCCTCGCCTGGCGCGACATGCGGGCGCTCAAGGCCGCGCTCGACGCCTCAGCGGGCGCCGGAACCGCGGGCGACAGCGCGGGTTGAATGACGGCTTGAGTTCCTGCCCTCTCTCGCTGAGATTGCAGGAAGGATAGCGGGCAGGCTCGCGAGGATGACGCCATGCAGTGGGAAGACTATCGCCAGTCCGAGAATCTCGAGGACCGGCGCGGCGGCGGCGGCGATTTCGCCGGACTTCCGGGCGGGCGCGGCGGCCTCGGCATCGGCACCATGGTCGTGCTCGGCCTCGTCGGCTGGGCTCTCGGCATCGATCCGCGCCTGCTGATCGGTGGGGCGGAGCTGATCGGCGGCATCGGCGGGCGGCAGGCGCCGACGCAGGAATCGCGCCGCTCCTCGGGGCCGCCGCAGGACGAGATGGGCCGCTTCGTCTCGGCCGTGCTGGCGCAGAACGAGGACATCTGGTCGAAGATCCTGCCGCAGCAGGCGAACATGCGCTACGAGCCGCCGCGGCTCGTGCTGTTCTCGGGCGTCGACCGCTCGGCCTGCGGCACCGCGCAATCCGCGATGGGGCCGTTCTATTGCCCGCCCGATAAGCGCGTCTATCTCGACCTCTCCTTCTTCCAGGAGATGCAGCGCAAGCTCGGCGGCGGCGGCGACTTCGCCTATGCCTATGTGATCGGTCACGAGGTCGGCCATCACATCCAGAACCTGATCGGCATCCTGCCCAAGGCCAACGCCCTGCGCGAGCGCTCGGACGAGCGGCGCGCCAACGAGATCTCGGTCCGGATCGAGTTGCAGGCGGACTGCTTCGCCGGCGTCTGGGCCCACAACATCCAGGCGATGGGGCGCATCGACCAGGGCGACATCGAGGAAGCGATGCGCACCGCGGCGGCGATCGGCGACGACAAATTACAGAAGGCCTCTCGGGGCGAGGTCGTGCCCGATTCCTTTACCCATGGCTCTTCGGCGCAGCGCCAGCGCTGGTTCAACACCGGCTTCCGCACCGGCTCGATGCAGAGCTGCGATACATTCAAGGCGCAGCAGCTCTAGAATATCCGCCTGCTCAGGGCCGAGCGGTCGAAATCCGCGCTATTTCGGGACGCCGTTGATGACGAAGAGCGCGCGGATGAACTGGTCGGGCGGGAAGCTTCCGAAGCTGCGGGCATAGATCTGCTTCACGCGATCCGTACGATAGAGTTCGGCCAGCGTGGCATCGACAAGCAGGCGCAGCTTCTCATCGCCGCGCGGTAGGGCCAGCGCATAGGTCTCGAAGGTGAAATACTGGTCTGACAGCTTCATCCCGGCGCGGTTCTGGCTGTTGGTCAGGTGATAGCTGAGGATGCCGCGATCGGCGAAATAGGCATCGACCCGGCCTGCAGCCAGGCTCCGGACACCATCTGGATGGGTCTGCATCGGGACGAGCTCGGCCTGGATCTTCAGTTGCGCCAAAGTCGCCTTCAGGACGTCCTCCGTGGTCGTGCCCCGCAGCACGCCGATCCTTTTGCCGCGCAGATCCTCGAGCCGATACACTGCGTCGGCCCGGTGAAGCACTCCGGCGCCATCGATGAAGGTCGGAAGCGAAAAATCGACGATGGCGCGGCGCGACATGGTCATGGACGTCGGATCGCAGAGAATGTCGATCTTGCCGTCGCGCAGCGCGTCGAATCGCGATGCAGACGAGACTTCGACATAGTCGATCTTCAGCGCAGGGATCGCCTGAGAATTCCTCACCGCATCCGCAACTTCACGGCAGAGGTCGACGATGTATCCGGACGGCTCGCCGCTGGTGGTGCGATAGGAATATGGCGGCGCATCGGCCCGGATTCCGAGCCGCAGCGTGCCGGTCTCACGGGCCCGCGCCAGCGTGTCGGCCGTCGAGCTTGCCGTCGACATCGCCGTGCACAGCAGCGCGATCCACAACATTCGCATGGCCGCCATCCCCCTTGGGCAAGGGTGCAGAATAGACCAGCCGGATGGGATTTAAAAACGTCGTTTCCGGCGGCTTGCGCGCTCCGGAGCGATGCCCCTCGCCCGAGGAGGGGAAGGCACGCCGTGCCCTGCCGCCCTGCCTTCAGCCCGAGGCGGCGCGCTCGCGCCTGACCGAAAGACGGCGCGGCGCGGCGCCGAGGCGTCCCGTCAGAACCTGTCCCTTCGGAACGATCAAACCCGGACGCAGCCGACGAGGGCCGAAGGAGATCGCCGCACGCTCGCGCAGCGAACCCGCGAAGCCGCGCAGCGGGATCAGAGCGGGCATGTCCGGTGCCACGATCAGATGCCGCTCGACGGCCTGGGGCCAGTGCGGCTGCGGGACATCGCCGGCTTCGAGCAGGAACAGCCAGTCCCCGCGGGCCTGGGCCGCGCCGAGATGCCAGCCCTCCGCCCCGCCGGCGCGCAGATAGCTCGCGCCCGTCGCATCGGCCAGGCGTTCGATGTCGGCATGGCCCGCTGCATCGATCACCACGGCATGGCCGAGGAATCCGTCGGCGACCGCCGGGATCAGGACGGAAAAGGTCGCGGCGAGCGATTCAGTCGATCCGGCGACGCGCGAACCATCGATGCGTATGACCGCTGTGAGCATGCGCAATCCCTTATGGCGCAGCGCAGCATGTCGCAATCCTGTCACTTGCAATACGTTCCCTTTATGTTCACATAGAACATCAAAGAAGTCGCCGATTCCCGGCGATTTTCAGGGATGGTTCGGCGCCATGAGCCAGAGCAGACCCGTATCGCGGCCGAATCCGGCACAGCCGCTGAAACGGCAGGACAGTGCTCCCATGTCGGTTTCGGCTCCGATGCCGCTCTCGGCTCGCGTGGCGCCGAGCGAACCGCTGGCCTATGCCGGCCATCGCATCGATCCCGAGCGCCGGCGCGGGCGCGGCGCGACGATCAATCCGGGTGGACGCTACGAGGCCGAGCAGCGCTTCGACGAAGATGACGGCTGGGGCTCGCTCGGCGAATTGCCTGCGTTCAAGACGGAAGTCTCGATAGAGAAGCCGCGGACGATCATCACGCGAAACGACTCCCCCGACATTTCCTTCGACCGCTCGATCAACCCCTATCGCGGATGCGAGCATGGCTGCGTCTACTGCTTCGCGCGGCCGAGCCATGCCTATCTCGGCCTGTCGCCGGGGCTCGACTTCGAGAGCAAGCTGACGGCGAAGCCCGATGCGGCGCTGCTTCTGGAGAAGGAGCTTTCAGCCCCATCTTACCAGCCGCGCACCATCGCGATCGGCACGAATACCGACGCCTACCAGCCGATCGAGCGCAAGCTCAGGATCATGCGCCAGATCCTCGAGGTTCTGCAGCGTTTCAACCATCCGGTCGGCATCGTGACGAAGTCGGCGCTGGTCCAGCGCGACATCGACATCCTCGCTCCAATGGCGGCGAAGGGGCTGGCCAAGGTCGCGATCTCGGTGACGACGCTGGACCCCAAGGTCTCGCGCGGCATGGAGCCGCGCGCCGCCTCCCCGGCCAAGCGGCTGGAGACGATCAAGGCGCTGTCGGAAGCCGGTATCCCGGTGACGGTGCTGGTCGCGCCGATCATTCCAGCGATCAACGAGCATGAGATCGAGCGCATCCTTGATGCCGCCAAGGCGGCCGGTGCGCGTGAGGCCGGCTATGTGCTGCTGCGGCTGCCGCTCGAGGTGAAGGATCTCGTGCAGGACTGGCTGCTGACGCATCATCCCGACAAGCTGCGCCATGTCGTCTCGCTGATCCGCTCGACGCGCGGCGGCAAGGACTACGACGCCGCCTGGGGCCAGAGGCAAGTCGGCTCGGGGCCTTACGCCTGGATGATCGGCCGGCGCTTCGAGATGGCGGCCGAGCGCCTCGGCTTCAACGGCGCCCGATTGCGCCTGCGCAACGACCTGTTCCTCAAGCCGGAGAAGGAGAAGGCGCAACTCAGCCTGTTTTGAAGGAGTTGGCAGAACCAGACCGTCATGCTCGCCCCTGTGGCGAGCATCCACGTCTGGAACACAGCCCTCGCCGGACGAAGACGTGGATGGTCGGGACAAGCCCGACCATGACGAGGAGCGCGCCGGCCGGGATAATATGGATAGCCATGTCTAGGGCATGGCCCGCGGGCAACGGATACTGCATAAGCCCGCCATGACCGCCCACTTTCTTCGTGAAGCCCATGCCATCTCCAAGGGCCTCTGGCCGCTCGCCGGTGTCGACGAGGTCGGGCGCGGGCCGCTGGCCGGACCGGTGGTGGCGGCGGCCGTGATCCTCGATCCCGCCAAGGTGCCGGCCGGCCTCGACGATTCGAAGAAGCTGAGCGCGGCACGGCGCGAGGAGCTGTTCGCGATCATCGCGGAGACGGCGCTCGCCATCGGCGTCGCCAGCGTCACCGCCGCCGAGATCGATGCGATCAACATCCGGCAGGCGACGCTGCTCGCGATGCGGCGCGCGGTTTCGGCGCTGCCCGTGCGGCCCGCGGGCGTGCTGGTCGACGGCAACGACCCGCCAGTTCTGGCCTGCCCCTGCGAGGCCGTGATCGGCGGCGATGCGGAGATCGCCTCGATCGCGGCGGCGTCGATCGTCGCCAAGGTGACGCGCGACGCGATGATGGCGCGGCTGTGCCGACTCTATCCCGCCTATGGCTTCTCGGCCCATGCCGGCTATGGCACGCCGCAGCATCGCGCCGCCCTGCAGGCGCATGGCCCTTGCCGCGAGCACCGCTATTCCTTCGCACCGGTGAAGGGGATCTGGCGGCGCTGAGAGGCGCCCGGCCGGCATTAACCCGCCCTTAGGAATTCGCCTTATCCGCCAAGGGGCTGGGCAAAAACTGCAGCCCCAGAATGGGACGCATTTTTTTCATCGCGGAAACCCGGCTTTTACCCTGTCCCGCCAATATCGCGACTGTTGAAGTTGCGTAACGGTCTTGGGTCGACATGGGTATTTTGCGTACCGGGACCACCAGTGCCGCCGTCCGGATTCAAGTTCCGCGTACCGGACGGCCCGCACTGGACTCCCGGATGAAAACCAAGGGCGGCCTCGCCGAAAAGATCGGCCTCGCTCCGGAACTCCCGCTCGATCAGGTCCTCGTCGGCGACTGCGTCGCCGCGATCGAACGCCTGCCGGCGGCCAGCGTCGACCTCGTCTTCGCCGATCCCCCCTATAATCTCCAGCTCGGCGGCGATCTGCGCCGGCCCGACGACAGCCTCGTCGATGCCGTCGACGACGACTGGGACAAGTTCTCTTCCTTCGCCGAATACGACGCCTTCACCCGCGCCTGGCTTTCCGCCTGCCGCCGCGTGCTGAAGCCCGATGGCGCGCTGTGGGTCATCGGCAGCTATCACAACATCTTCCGCGTCGGCTCGATCCTGCAGGACCTCGGCTACTGGATGCTGAACGACATCGTCTGGCGCAAGGCCAACCCGATGCCGAACTTCCGCGGCCGGCGCTTCACCAACGCGCATGAGACGCTGATCTGGGCGGCGCGCGGCGAATCTTCCAAATACACCTTCCATTACGAGGCGCTGAAGGGCGGCAATGACGATCTGCAGATGCGCTCGGACTGGTACCTGCCACTCTGCACCGGCGAGGAACGCCTGAAGGACGGCGCCGGCGCCAAGGTGCATCCGACTCAGAAGCCAGAGGCCTTGCTCGCCCGCGTCATGCTCTCGGCCAGCAATCCCGGCGACGTCGTGCTCGATCCCTTCTTCGGCACCGGCACGACCGGCGCCGTGGCCAAGGCGCTCGGCCGTCGCTTCATCGGCGTCGAGCGCGAGACGGTCTATGCCGAGGCCGCGCGCAAGCGCATCGCCGAGATAACGCCGCTGCCGCCGGAAGCGTTCTCGACCGCGCCCTCCAAGCGCAGCGAGCCGCGCGTGCCGTTCCTCTCGCTCGTCGAGGCCGGGCTGGTGAAGGCCGGCGAGACCGTCACCGACGAGAAGCGCCGCCACAAGGCGGTGATCCGCGCCGACGGCACGCTGATGCTGGGGCCGGCAGTCGGCTCGATCCACAAGGTCGGGGCGCTGGCGCAAGGCCTGCCAAGCTGCAATGGCTGGACATTCTGGCATGTCGAGCGCCCGGCCGGGCTGACGCTGCTCGACAATCTGCGCGGGGAGATCCGCGCCCAGATGGCGGCGGCCTAGAGTCGGATTCGATCTGCGCCGTAGTTCGATCGTACGCTCTCGCAATCGCCATCTGGCACGTTCCCTGCTCGGCTGATGCCGTTCACGGGAGCCTGCTCATGGATCTATCGACGCTTCTCGCCTTCGCCGCTGCCTTCTTCGTCTTCGCGGCGAGCCCCGGCCCGGACAACATGACCATTGTCGCGCGCACCCTCTCGCATGGTGCGGCCTCGGGCATCGCCTACGGGTTGGGCACGGTCGCCGGCATTCTGATCTTCCTGGTGCTCGCCGCCTTCGGACTGTCGGTCGTCGCCGCCGAGATGAGCACGGTAATGACGGTGCTGCGCTATGCGGGCGCCGCCTATCTCGTGGTCATGGGCATCATGCTCTGGCGCGCCGAGCCGCGCCTGCCGACGGAAGCGAACGCGCCCGAGCGGCGCGGGATCGCCGCCGTCTTCCTGACCGGAGTGGCGCTGAACCTCGGCAACCCGAAGATGCCGCTGTTCTACCTCGCCCTGCTGCCGCATGTGGTCGGCCCGAGCCTGACGCCCGCACAGATCGCGACGCTCGCCTTCGTCATCCTCGCGGTCGAGGCCGTGGTGATCGGCGGCCATGTCCTGCTCGCCGGCCGCGCGCGGCGCTGGCTGCGGACGCCCCGGGCGGTCAAGCGCATGAACCGGACGGCCGCCGGCGTGATGGTCGGGACGGGGGCGCTCGTCGCCGTCACACGATAGCACCCGCGTCGGTCAGCCGGCGTCGCGCTGGCCTGACCCGGCTCTCAGGCCGGCGGCCTCGAGCCCGACACCGACGACCTTCGTCATCAGCCCTGGCAGCGGCTCCCGCCCGATTGCGGCGATGGGCGTGAAGCGCATGCCCGCCGGCGCAGACATCGTCACCGCCGCTCGACCGAGGAAAACCGTCAATTCCAGAGGGAAATGCGTGAAGACATGGCGCACTGGCGGGGCGAGTTCGCGCCAGCGAGTGACCACCGGCGCATCCTGCGCAGCGCCGTCCAGCTCGTAATCGGCACGCCATTCGCTGGTCGGCACCTCCGCCATGCCGCCGAGCAGGCCTTTCGGCGGTCGCGTGCGCAGCAGCAGTGCGCCATCGTCCCGCAGTAGGACGAAGGCGGCGCCGTAGCGCGTGACGCCCGCCTTCT
Source organism: Allobosea sp. GW822-FHT03F07 (assembly GCF_058801345.1). Lineage (NCBI taxonomy): Bacteria > Pseudomonadati > Pseudomonadota > Alphaproteobacteria > Hyphomicrobiales > Alloboseaceae > Allobosea > Allobosea sp. GW822-FHT03F07. The sequence goes on along the minus strand of NZ_JBXAND010000003.1, from coordinate 213,129 downwards.
TCGGCGCCTTGCGCGGGAAGCTCTCCTGCGTGCCCTCGGTACGGGCGATGCAAGGGGAGCGCCAGGGGCAGAGGCCGCAGGCTGGGTTGCGCGGTGTGCAGATGGTGGCGCCGAGGTCCATCAGGGCTTGAGCAAAATCGCCCGGCCGATCCCGCGGCATCAGGGCCAGCACGCGCTCGCGCACCAGCGGCCGAGCACCGGGCAGCAAATCCTCGATCGCAAAGAGCCTGGTCATGACGCGCTCGACATTGCCGTCGACCGCCGCCGCCGGCCGGTCGAAGGCGATCGCGGCGACGGCGCCGGCCGTATAGGCGCCGATGCCCGGAAGGCTGCGCAAACCCTCCTCGGTATCGGGAAAGCGGCCGCCGTGAATGGCCATCACCGCGATGGCGCAGGCATGGAGATTGCGGGCGCGCGAGTAATAACCGAGCCCGGCCCAGGCCTGCATCACCTCCTCGGACGGCGCCGCGGCGAGCGCGGCCACCGTCGGAAAGCGCGCCATGAAGCGTTCATAGTAGGGCCTGACCGCCGTGACCGTGGTCTGCTGCAGCATGATCTCGGAAGCCCAGACCCGATAGGGGTCGGCTCGCTCGCCCGCTGTCGCACGCCAGGGCAGCGCGCGGCGGTGGCGGTCGTACCAGGAGAGGAGATCAGCGGCAGCGGCGGCAGGCATCGGCCGGTCTATATCGCGTTCACCGAGGCGGGCAAGGCGCTCATGCTGCGCGATCGGGCTCCTCTCCGGCATCCCGGCGGAACGCCGACGGGTCCAAAGCGTTCGACATGAAAGCACAGTATCGCAAACAGGGTCGGGAAACGCTCAGAGAGAAGGACAGGCCATGCCCATCGCCAAGAACACGATCTGCCTGTGGTTCGACAAGGAGGCGGAGGCTGCGGCCCGCTTCTATACGCAGACCTTTCCGAACAGCACGATGGGCGCGGTCCACCGCGCACCAACCGACTACCCATCCGGCAAGGCCGGCGACGTGCTGACGGTCGATTTCACCGTCGCCGGCATCCCCTGCATCGGGCTGAACGGCGGCCCCACTTTCAAGCACAGTGAGGCCTTCTCGTTCCAGATCGCCACGAACGACCAACAGGAAACCGACCGCTACTGGGATGCGATCGTCGGCAATGGCGGCCAGGAAAGCGTCTGCGGCTGGTGCAAGGACAGATGGGGCATCTCCTGGCAGATCACGCCACGCGTGCTGACCGAGGCCATGGCTACCGGCGGCGAGGACGCAAAGCGCGCCTTCACCGCGATGATGGAGATGAAAAAGATCGACGTCGCCACGATCGAGGCGGCCAGGCGCGGCTGAGGAGTCGGCACCGGGACCGACGCATTTCAGATCGGGGGGGCGCCCGGCCAGGCTCGGAGGGCTTGCCTCGCGATCGCCTCGAGTTCCGCGCGCGTGGCTCCGTCGCGGGCCTGGATCGACATGCCGTTCTGGACGGCGGTGAAAAAGCGCGCGAGGACAGGAACGTCGGTGTCCGCACATAGCTCGTCGTCCGCCACAGCCAGGCCGAGACGCTGCTCGATTCGCGTCACGGCCAACGCCCGGGCGGCCCGCACGCGCTCTCCGAGCTCGACATGGCCCTCGCTGCCGACGGCGGAGAGCGTCACCATGCAGCCGCGTGGATCGTTCTGGCCGCAGGAGCCGGTGAGCGCCGCGGCGGAATCCATCAGCAGTGCCTCGACAGCCTCGTAGGCCGTCGAGGCGCGGCGGAAATTGCCCCAGACCAGAGTCTCGAAGCGCTCGCCGAAATGGCGCAGCGCCTCGGCATAAAGCTCATCCTTGGAGCCGAAGGCGGCGTAGAGGCTGGGCGAGCCGATGCCCATCGCCTCGGTCAGATCGGAAATCGAGGTCGCAGCGTAGCCCTTGCGCCAGAACAGCCGAGTCGCCGTATCGAGCGCGGCCTGCCGATCGAAGGCGCGCGGACGGCCGCGGGAACGCGCCGTCCCGTTCAAAACTCCGACGTCCGGATTCTGTCCACCCAATTTCTGCATCGGTCGTTATATAAATATCTTGACGCGGCGATGCAACGCACCTAGCTATTTTTGTATCGACCAACACAGAAAGATACGATCATGAGTGAACTGACCGGCAAGCGCGCCCTCGTCACCGGCGCGGCGCGCGGCATCGGCGCGGCGATCGCCCTGGCGCTGGCGGAGAAGGGCGCCGATGTCGCCATCACCTATGAGCGCTCGGCCGAGCGCGCCGCGGAAGTGGTGCGCGCGATCGAGGCCAAGGGCCGGCGCGGCTTCGCGATCCAGGCGGACAGCGCCGATGCGGAGGCGGTCAAGCGGTCGGTCGACGAGGCGGCTCAGAGCCTCGGCGGCCTCGACATCCTCGTGAACAATGCCGGCATCGCCCGTGGCGGCCCGGTGGCCGAGCAGAGCCTCGCCGACATCGACGCGCTGCTCGCCGTCAACATCCGCTCCGTTGTGCTCGCCTCGCAGGCCGCGATCAAGCATCTGCCGGAGGGCGGGCGCATCGTCTCGATCGGCTCCTGCCTCGCGGAGCGCGTCCCCTTCCCGGGCGTCACGGTCTATTCGATGACGAAATCGGCGCTGCTCGCCTTCACCCGTGGGCTCGCCCGCGAACTCGGCCCGCGCGGCATCACGGTCAATCTGGTGCATCCGGGGCCGACCGACACCGACATGAACCCCGCCGCGGGAGGGCAGGCGGACGGCCAGCGCGCGATGACGGCGCTCGGCCAATACGGCAAGCCGGAGGATGTCGCGGCGGCCGTCGCCTTCCTGGCGAGCCCCGCCGCGCGGCAGATCACGGGCACGGGTATCAGCGTCGATGGCGGGGCGAACGCCTGAGGCGGGACGCTATTCCTTCTCTCGGATGAGGCGTGGGGAGTCGGGTTGGGGCGCAGCGTCGCTGTTGCGTCCCAACCCGCAACAGGCCCTCATCTCTCCCTCGCCCATCCGGGGCCAGGGTCGCACTCGGGCAATTCCGGTCAGAGTTTCAGGACGCATCCCAAAAGTCGGCCGGAAGCGCTTCGTCGTTTAGAAGCATAATTTCGAGCGGCGACACTGTTGTCGTCGCCGCCATCGATGATGGGGGTGGGGCCGTCGCGAGTTGTGCAGCGACAAAAATCGCGGCACCGGCGAGCGCGCACACTCCGAGTAGGCGTATCGGCTTCGACATTTTGAGACCGGCCATCGCAGGGCCTCCTGGGTCTGGGTTTTGGGAGCGCCAACGCGGCTCAACCATGTCCCTTGATCAGGGCATTGAACGTGATCTTCCTCACGGAAGGTGCGCGGTCTGCGACGATCGCCGCGGCCGGGCAATCGAGGAGGGGTAGCGCCCTATCGGACCGCCCCTCTCCACCACTCCACCACTCCACGTCCCTCGTCCCGCTTGCACCCCACCCTCACGCGCCCCACAATGGCGCATGGCCGCATCGCCCCTCGCAGACCTGATCGACGACTTGCTCGCGCCCGCGCTCGCGGCGCAGGGTTTTGCCGGGCGCGCCATCGTCTCGCTCTGGCCGGAGATCGTCGGGGAGCGGCTGGCGGCACGGACGCGGCCGCTCAAGATCGACTGGCCGCGCCGCCGCCCGGCGCCGGGCGAGGCGTCCGAGCCGGCGGCGATGGTGGTGCGGGTCGAAAGCGCCTTCGCACTCGAAATGCAGCAACTCGGGCCGATCGTGCTGGAGCGGGTCAATACGCATCTCGGCTGGCGGGCGGTCGGCAAGCTCGTGCTCAAGCAAGGGCCGGTCGAGGCGCCCGCGCCGAAGCGTCCGCCTCCTCCGCTCGATCCGGAAATCGCAGCGCGTGTCGAGCAGCAGGTCGCTGGCGTGACCGACCCGGCCCTGCGCGCCTGCCTCGAACGGCTCGGCCGCCATGTCGCGCAACGCAAGGCGTCGAGGTGATCGACACGGCTTCGTGAGCGAGCCCAACCGGCGGCGGTGACGATCTTGCCACAATCGTCGCGGCCTCTATGTTCCGCGCATCAGATTTGGGTCCCGGCGATCGCAAATCGACCTTACAACCTTTGCACTTCTCGGGAATGACCACGATGACGAACAGGCGACAGCTTTTAACCGGCGCAGCCGGGATCGCGGCGGCCGCGATGCTGGGCTCGCCAGCCGCCTACGCGCAGAGCGATCTCTCCACGCCCGGCCCGCTCGGCGATGTCTGGCTCGGCCCGGCGGACGCCAAGGTCACGATCATCGAATACGCCTCGCTGACCTGCGGCCATTGCGCGGCGTTCCACAAGGACACCTGGCCGGCGCTGAAAGCGAAGTACATCGACACCGGCAAGGTGCGCTTCACGCTGCGGGAATTCCCGCTCGATCCGCTGGCGACGGCCGGCTTCATGCTGGCGCGCTGCAACGGCAACGACAAATACATCGCGATGACCGACCTGCTGTTCAACCAGCAGAGGGCCTGGGCCTTCACCGACAAGCCGGTCGATGCACTCTCGTCGATGGTCAAGCAGGCCGGTTTCACACAGGATTCGTTCGAGGCCTGCTTGAAAAGGCAGGATATCTATGACGCCGTCACAGTCGTGAAGGATCGTGGGGCCAAGGCCGGAGTGGATTCGACGCCGACCTTCTTCATCAACGGGCAGAAGCGTTCAGGTGCGCTCTCGATGGCCGAATTCGACAAGATACTGCAACCGCTCGTCGGCGGCTGAGGGCGCGCGTTTTTTCAACATCCTCCCCGTCATCCCGGACGCAGCGCAGCGGAGCTCCGGGAGTCATCGTAGAGCGCGGTTCCCTATGATGGATCCCGGAGCGGCGCGGCTGCGCCGCCGGTCCGGGATGACGGGCGCGGTTGTTGCAGGGGCACGCCGATGCAGCTGACGCGCCTCAAGCTCACCGGCTTCAAGACCTTCGTCGAGCCGACGGAATTCCTGATCGAGCCCGGGCTGACCGGCGTCGTCGGCCCCAATGGCTGCGGCAAGTCCAATCTCGTCGAAGCGCTGCGCTGGGTGATGGGCGAAAGCTCGTTCAAGAACATGCGCGGCTCGGGGATGGACGACGTCATCTTCGGCGGCTCGAACGAGCGCCCGGCCCGCAACATGGCCGAGGTCGCGCTGACGCTTGACAATGCCGACCGCAGGGCGCCCGCCGCCTTCAACGAGACCGACGTCCTCGAAGTCACTCGCCGGATCGAGCGCGAGGAAGGCTCGACCTATCGCGTCAACGGCAAGGAGGTGCGGGCGCGGGACGTACAGCTTCTGTTTGCCGATGCCGCGACCGGCGCGCGCTCGCCGGCCCTCGTCCGGCAGGGCCAGATCAGCGAGATCATCTCGGCCAAGCCGCAATCGCGCCGCCGCATCCTGGAGGATGCCGCCGGAATCGCCGGGCTGCATAGCCGCCGCCACGAAGCGGAGCTGCGGCTCAAGGGCGCCGAGGAGAACCTGACGCGGCTGGAGGACGTGCTCGGCGAGATCGACGGGCAGATCGAGGCGCTGCAACGCCAGGCCCGTCAGGCCTCGCGCTATCGCAGCCTCGCCGCCGACATCCGCAGGGCCGAGGCGACGCTGGCGCTGATCGCGCATCACGAGGCGCGGGCGCAGGAAGCTCATGCCCGGAAGGCGCTGGAGGAGGCGCTGCGTGGCGTCGCCGACCAGACCGGCACCCAGGCGGAGGCCGCGAAACGCCAGGCCGTCGCCGCCCATGAGCTGCCGGCACTGCGCGAAGGCGAGGCGTCAGCCGCCGCCGGGCTGGTGCGGCTCAAGCGCGGGCTCGACGAATTGGAAGCCGAGAACCGGCGCGCCAAGCAGCGGGCCGAGGAGCTCGGCCGGCGGCTCGCGGAATTGCAGGGCGACCTCGCGCGGCAGGAGAGCGTCGCGCGCGACGCCGCCGAAAGCCTGGCGCGCCTGTCGGAAGAGGATGCTGCGCTCGCCCGCGATGGCGAGGGCGCGGCCGGAGGCACCGAAGCCGCCGCGGCCGCGCTCGCGGAGGCCGAAGCCGCGCTGGCTGCGGCGGAAGCCGATCACACGGCCTCTCAGGCCGCCCTGTCTGAACTCGCCGCGAAGCGCGGGGCGCTGGAGCGGGCGCTGCGCGAAACCAGGGAACGCGAAGCCCGCGCGGCTTCCGAGCGCGAGCGCCTGCTGCGCGATCAGGCCGCGCTCGATGCCAGCAGCGCGGCAGTGCCGCTGGAAGCTCTGCGCAACGCCGTCGCGGCCGGCGAAACGACGATGCGCGACAGCGACGCCGCGGCCGCAGCCGCGCGCTCGGCACTGGCGGCCCTCCGCGAGCGCGAGACGCAACTGCGCGCGCCGCTGGCGGAGGCCGACCGCACGGCGCAGCGGCTCGAGACCGAGATCCGGACGCTGCAGAAGCTGCTCGCACCGGCGAGCGGCGGCCGCTGGCCGGCAATCCTCGATTCGGTCAGCGTGGCCAAGGGCTACGAGGTCGCGCTCGGCGCGGCGCTCGGCGACGATCTCGATGCGGCGACCGATCTCTCCGCGCCCAGCCACTGGCGTGACACCGGACCGGGCAGCGACGATCCTGACCTGCCTGCGGGCAGTCAGGCGCTGGCTGCGCATGTGCGCGGCCCCGCCGCCCTTAAGCGGCGCCTCTCCCAGATCGGCATCGTCGCGCGGGCAGACGGCCCAAGACTGCGCGAACTTCTCAAGCCGGGACAGCGGCTGGTCTCGCGCGAGGGCGACATCTGGCGCTGGGACGGATTCACCGGCGCGGCCGAAGCGCCCTCCCCCGCCGCGCGCCGCCTGGCCGAGAAGAACCGGCTGGGCGATCTCGAACGCGAGGCGCAACGCGCGCGGGAAACGGCGGAAACGGCCCGGGAATCGCTCGAAGCGGCGAGCGCAGACGCCAGGACAGCCGCACAGGCGGAGACGACGGCGTTGGACGCCGCGCGGCTGGCACGCAGGACGCTCGACCAGGCGCGCGAGCAGCTCACGGTTGCCGAGCGCAAGGCGGGCGAAGCCGCCGCGCGACGCTCGGCCCTGACGGAGGCGATAGACAGGCTCGGGCGCAGCATCGCCGAAACATCGAGCCAGATTTCGACGCAGGAGGCGGCGGTCGCCGCCCTGCCGCCGACGGCCGAACTCGAAAGCACGCTGCTGAAGGCGCGTGTCGGGCTCGGCGAGCAGCGCATCGCGGCCTCCGACGCCCGTGCCCGGGTGCAGACCCTGTCCCGCGAAGCGGAGTTGCGCGCCGCGCGACGCGCGGCCATCGCCGCCGACGTAAAGGCCTGGCACGAACGTGCCGCCGCAAGCGGCCAGACCGCGGAGGAGACGAAACGCCGAATCGAAACGGTCGGCGCCGAGCGGACGGCGCTGCTGGAGGCGCCCGACACCTTCCTGACCGAACGGCGCCGGGTCGTCGCCGAGATCGAGAGCGCCGAGACACTGCGGCGCGCGGCGGCCGATCGCCTGGCGCTGGGCGAGGCGGCGCTGGCCGAAGCCGACCGGCAGGCGCGGATCGCACTGGAAGCACTGGCCGGCGCGCGCGAGATCAGGGCTGCCGCCGAAGCCAAGCTGGAAGCGGCACACCAACGTGTGGCCGATGTGACGAGGCAGATCGAGGATGGGCTGGAGACGGGCCTCGACGGCCTGTGGGCGATGGCGGGGCTCAAGGCGGGCGAGAATCCGCCGGATCAGGAGGATGTCGAGCGGCGCCTGTCCGGGCTCAAGGGCGAGCGCGAGCGGCTCGGCGCGGTCAATCTGCGGGCCGAGGACGAGTTGACCGAGGTCAAGGGCAAGCGCGAGGGGCTGACGACGGAGCGCGACGACCTCAGCGAAGCGATCAGGCGATTGCGCCAGGCGATCGGCGCGCTCAACCGTGAAGGACGCGAGCGGCTGCTCGCCGCCTTCGAGATCGTCAACGGGCAGTTCCAACGCCTGTTTGCGGTGCTCTTCGGCGGCGGCACGGCGGAACTGAAGCTGGTCGATGCCGAGGATCCGCTCGATGCCGGTCTCGAGATCTTCGCCCGCCCGCCCGGAAAGAAGCCGCAGGTCATGACGCTGCTCTCTGGCGGCGAGCAGGCGCTGACCGCGACCGCGCTGATCTTCGCGGTGTTTCTGACCAATCCCTCGCCGATCTGCGTCTTGGACGAGGTCGATGCTCCGCTCGACGACGCCAATGTCGAGCGCTACTGCGACCTGCTCGACGAGATGGCGCGCGATACCCAGACGCGCTTCATCCTGATCACCCACAACCCGATCACCATGGCGCGGATGGACCGGCTTTTCGGGGTCACCATGGCCGAGCGTGGCGTCAGCCAGATGGTCTCAGTCGATCTCGCAACGGCCGAGCGCATCCGCGAGGCCAGCTGAATGCTTCCGGCTGCAATTTCGCCAAGACCGGTTGAAAAAAGGCCACAATCGCAATCGCAATGCGGCAAGAATGTCGCACTTGCCCTGAATTTATAGATATTCCAATGCGTTAGCCCTTATCTGCCTGCCTTGACAGCTTGGGGGGCGGGCAATAAAGGAGGCCGTGCTGACGACGGCTCGATGCGCGGGCTCGGACAGGGATCGTGTAGTTTTTTGCAGGATCGTGGCCATTCCACGGTCAGGTATGGAGCTGCTGCCATGTCCGAACCCGACAAAAACGCTTCAGACTCGGAGTTGCGCGCAAGACTGGGTTCTTTGAAGGCCGCCCTCGGGAAGGCCGAAAAGAACGAAAAGCCGGGCGCGAGCCAGGCTGGACCGGACGGGGCCCTCGCAGGCGCCATGTCTTCAGGCTTTCGTGCGGCGACAGATCTCGCAGGCGGCATCATCGCAGGCGCCCTTATCGGGGTCCTCGCAGACCGGTGGCTGGGAACGTCCCCGTTCCTGCTGATCGCCTTCCTGGTGATCGGCTCCATCGCAGGGCTGCGCTCCGTCTATCGGCTCGGCTCGCGTCCGACCTCCGGGTCCAAGGACGGCGCGCCGAAGAAATGACCGAGGCTGGCGGCCGCATGGCCGCACGACAAGGGGCTGGAGAAACATGGCGGCTGGCGGCGGAATCGATCCGATCCACCAATTCGAGATCAAGCCGATCGTCGGCTTGCGGCCGTTCGGCCTCGACCTGTCCTTCACCAACGCATCGCTGCTGATGGTCCTGGTCGTGGCCGTGATCTCTGCGATCATGATCTATGGCTCGAGCCAGCGTTCGGTCGTGCCCGGCCGGCTGCAGTCGCTCGCCGAGATGATCTACGAATTCGTCGCCTCCACCGTCACCGGCGTGATGGGCAAGGACGGCATGAAGTTCTTCCCACTCGTCTTCTCGCTGTTCATGTTCGTGCTGTTCTCCAACATGCTCGGCATGATCCCCGGTTCCTTCACCGTCACCAGCCATATCGTCGTGACGGCGGCCTTCGCTTTCCTGGTGATCGGCACCGTGCTGGTCTACGGCGTCGTCAAGCATGGCAGCCATTTCTTCGGCCTGTTCGTGCCGTCGGGCGTTCCGGGCTGGCTCCTGCCCTTCATGGTGCTGATCGAGGCCGTTTCCTTCGTGTCGCGGCCGATTTCGCTCTCCCTGCGCCTGTTCGGCAACATGCTCGCCGGCCATATCGCGCTGAAGGTGTTCGGCGGCTTCGTCGTTGCGCTGCTCGCCGCCGGCGGTGCCGCGACGATCATCGCCCCGCTACCGCTGCTTCTGGCGGTCGCGCTGACCGCCCTCGAATTCCTCGTCGCCTTCCTGCAGGCCTATGTCTTCGCGATCCTGACCTGCGTCTATCTCAACGACGCCCTGCACCCCGGCCACTGAGCCAGTCAGGGTTCGCGAGAGCTTTCAACCCCGCCTTCTAGCTTTTCACACTGGAGAAAGACCATGGATCCCGTTGCAGCCAAGTACATCGGCGCTGGCCTCGCCTCGCTCGGCATGGGCCTCGCCGCCATCGGCGTCGGCACCATCTTCGGCAACTTCCTCTCGGGCGCGCTGCGCAACCCCTCGGCGGCCGACGGCCAGTTCCCGCGCGCCTTCATCGGCGCGGCGCTCGCCGAAGGTCTGGGCATCTTCGCCTTCGTCGTGGCGCTCGTCCTGCTCTTCGTGGTCTGACGCGCTTCGACTACCGCCTTCATGTCGCGCCCGGCCACCCGTTCTCGGGTTCGGGCGCGGCTTTTCATTTCCTTCCGCTGAAAGGCAGCCCATGCCGGTTCGATCTTCACGGCTCGTCAGGCGCGGATGGGCCGGTCTCGTCGCCTCAGTGCTGCCCGCCGCGCTGATGGCGGGAACGGCAGCAGCCGCGACGTCGCCCCTGAGCGGCGAAAAGGCCGCCTTCCCTCCCTTCGACGCCTCGACCTTCTCGGGTCAGCTCTTCTGGCTCGCCGTCACCTTCGGCGCGCTCTACTGGCTGATGTCGAAGGTCGCCCTGCCCCGCGTCGGAGCGATCCTCGAAGAGCGCGCGGACACGATCTCGCGCGATCTCGACAATGCCGCCCAGATGCAGGCCAAGGCAGAAGAGACCGCCAAGGCGTATGAGACCGCCCTGACCGAGGCCCGCAAGAACGCGCAGGGCATCGCCCAGGCGTCGCGTGACGCCGGCGCCAAGGCGTCGGACGAGCGCCGTCATGCCGTCGAGGCCGAGCTTTCGGCGAAACTCGCCAAGGCCGAGGCCACCATCGCCGCTACCAAGACCAGCGCCATGAGCAATGTGCGCGGGCTCGGCAGCGAGGTCGCGATTGCGATCGTCGAGAAACTGACCGGCAAGGCTCCGAGCGCCAGCGAGGCGTCCGAGGCGGTCGACCAGGTTCTGGCGCGCGGCTGAGGAGAAGACAGATGGATACTTTCTGGGTCGGCGTCGCCTTCTTCATCTTCATCGGCATCCTCGCCTATTTCGGCGTGCCGAAGGCCATCGTCGCCGCGCTCGATTCACGTGGCGAGAAGGTGGCTCAAGAGCTCGCCGAAGCGCGCCGCCTGCGCGTCGAGGCCGAGAAGCTGCTCGCCGAGTACGAGACCAAGCGCAAGGCGGCCGAGTCCGAGGCAGCCAGCATCGTCGCCGCCGCCAACGAAGAGGCCGAGCGCCTCGCAGCCGAGGCGGAAGCCAAGCTGAACGATTTCGTCGCTCGCCGGACCCAATCGGCGGAAGACAAGATCGCCCTCGCCGAGAGCCAGGCCGAGGCCGAGGTTCGCGCCGCCGCTGCCGAGGCTGCGACGCGCGCCGCCGAGGTGATCATCCGCGCCCAGGTCGGCGGCAAGACCGGCGATACGCTGTTCGCCGCCGGGCTGAACGAGGTGAAGGCGAAGCTGAACTGAGGCGTAAGCGCCTTGGCTGGTCCAAGGCCAGGAACGAGACAGTCACATCGACGCCGCGGCCTTCGGGCCGCGGCGTTTTTCGTTGTGCAGAGCGGAGCCGCGGAGACGAGCCGGTCATCCCCGACGCAGCGACGCGAACATCCGGAATCCAAGCCTGAACCTCGACTGGAAGCGCTCTGGAAGAAGCCGGGATCAAGCTTCCCGCCAACGCCCAGGTGGACGAGGCCAAGCTCCCCCAAAAGGTGGTTCCTGTGCCTTCTGCGCCGTCTGCCGGAAACCACCAGCGCTGCGAAGCCACCAAGCGCTCGCTCAACGCATCTTGGATTGCTTCCCGCCACGCTCGCGATGAACCCGGCGGTGCCGGCCGGCGCCTGCGAACTCAGTTCGCGGCGGTCTTCGCTGGCGGGCGCGGGATCGGCTTCGGCTCGCCCGTCGCGATCGGCTTCGCCTCCGGCGGCGTGGCCGGCTTGGGCTTGCGGCGCTGGATCGTCGAGGTGACGATGCCCTGCGGCGTGTCGAGCCCGTAGATGTCCTCGCGGAACTGGACCAGGCCGTCCGCGCCCTGCCAGCCGGTAAGATAGACCCAGGCGACCGGCACGGCCTTCTTGAGCGGGATGTTCTTGCGCTCGCCCTTGGCGATCTCGGCCTCGATCGCCGGCGGCGTCCATTCCGTGCCCTCGAGCAGCCAGGCGCCGAGGTCGCGCACGCCCTCGACACGGGCGCAGCCCGAGGAATTGAAGCGGACATCGTTGCGGAAGAGGGACTTCTTCGGCGTATCGTGCAGATAGACCGCCTCGCTGTTGGGCATGTCGATCTTCATCTGGCCGAGCGAATTGTCCGGCCCCGGATCCTGCCGCACCGTGAAATAGGGCGAGGTCAGCGTGGCCCAGTTGACGGTCGCGGGATCGATCTCGCGATTCTCGGCGCCGAGCAGCTTCATGTGCGACTTGGTGAGGAAGCCCGGATCCTTGCGCATATGGGCGATGATATCGGCCTTCACGATCGAGGTCGGCACCGTCCAGGTCGGGTTGAGGTTGACCGAGGTGATGTTGGCCTGGAGCACCGGCGAAGGCCGGTCCGGCCGGCCGACGATGGCGAGGTGGCGGCGCTGCACGGTACCGTTCTCGACCGCCTCGACGCTGGCGCCGGGAATATTGACCACGACATAGCGGCTGGCGAAGTTGAAGCCGTTGCCCTTCAGCCGCTCCAGCGTGGCGGTGAGCTGGTTCAGGCGGATCTCGACCGGGGTGTTCATAGCCTTCAGCGTCAGGCGGCCGACAGTCCCGAGATCGGAGAGGCCATGGCGGATCTGGAAGCGCTTCACCGCCGCGACGACATCGGCGTCGTAGACATCGCCCGGCAGGGCCTCGGGCGGCAGGTCGCCGCTCAGCATCAGGCGTTGCTTCAGCGCCGCGACATCGGGGCCCTGCGCGTCCGGTTTCAGCGCCGTGACGCTGCCGGGCACTTTGGGCCAGCCGCCGCGACCGGCGATGTCCTCATGGGCGATCAGCGCCTCGAGGGTGCGGTCATAGGTGTTGGGGCCATAGCTCGGCTCATTGGCGCGCGCGCCCGCAGCCCCCAACAATAAAGCGAGGGCGGCGACGGAGGCTTGGACGAAACGCACGGCCATGGACGAATCCCACACTGCGTCAATGACGCATGACCGAAGCATCCCTCGCACATGGTCAAGGAAGCCTTAAGGCGGCGCGGAGATTTACGTATCGGAATGTTGCCGCCAGCATATTGCTGCTGCCGCATAGCTTGACTACTATGACCATAACGGTCATCTCGATTACGGAGGCACAGATGCGCGTAGCAGCCAAGGACAATTGGACCGTCGCATCCGCCAAGGCACGGTTCTCAGAGCTGATCGACAAGGCGAAGAACGAGGGGCCTCAGACCGTCACACGCAATGGAAAACCGGCTGCGGTTCTGGTCTCCATCGATGAATGGGAGCGGAAATCGAACCGCAAGGGAACCTTCGCCGATTTTCTGCTCAACTCGCCACTGCGCGACTCCGGAATCGATCTGACGCGGGATGATCAGCCGCCGCGCGATATCGATCTGTGAGATTCCTTCTCGACACCAACGTCATCTCGGAAGGCCAGAAGCCCGCGCCCAATGCCGACGTCATCCGATTCTTGGCCGAAACGGATGAAGACCGTTTCCATCTGAGCGTCGTGACCATGGCGGAACTGCATCGCGGGCTCGCCCTGATGCAAGCCGGCGCACGCCGGGATCGGCTGGCCGGCTTTATCGAGACGGACTTGCCTGCGCGCTTCGGCGAGCGGCTGTTGCCGTTCATCTTGCCGACGGCGGTCGCTTGGGGCCATGTCATGGCGCTGTCGCGTCGCAGGGGACTGAACCTGCAGATGATGGACGCGATGCTGGCCGCAACCGCGATTACGCATGACCTCATCCTGGTCACACGCAACGTGCGAGATTTCGCAGGTCTCGACCTGCCGCTCCACGACCCTGGCGGACCGCCTAAGCGACGCTACTCCGCGGCCTCCGCCACCGGCGCCGGCTTGACCCATTTTAGAACCGGCTGACGGGCGGCGCGGGTCTCGTCGAGGCGGCGGATCGGGGCGTGATGCGGGGCGCTGGTGAAGCGCTCCTTGTCGTTGCCCTTGGCGGCCATGGCGAGGTCGCGCAGCGTCGCGATGAACAGGTCGAGCGAGGCCTTCGATTCCGATTCGGTCGGCTCGATCAGCATGGCGCCATGGACTACGAGCGGGAAATACACCGTCATGGGGTGATAGCCCTCGTCGATCATCGCCTTGGCGAAATCAAGCGTCGAGACGCCGGTGCCCTTGAGCCATTCGTCGTCGAACAGCGCCTCATGCATCGAGGGATGATCGGGGAAAGGCAGCGACATCAGGTCCGAAAGACCGGCGCGGATATAGTTGGCGTTCAGCACCGCGTCCTCTGAGGCCTGCTTCATGCCGTCGGCGCCGTGGCTAAGCATATAGGTCAGGGCGCGGACATACATGCCCATCTGGCCGTGGAAGGCGGTCATGCGGCCGAAGGGCTTGTTGCCCTCGGGCGCCTCCTCGCGCGTCTCGATCAGATGCGGCTTGTCGTTCTCGACATGGATGAAAGGAACGGGTGCGTAGGGAGCGAGGCGCTCGGACAGCACCACCGGGCCAGCGCCCGGCCCGCCGCCGCCATGCGGCGTCGAGAAGGTCTTGTGCAGGTTGATGTGCATAGCGTCGACGCCGAGATCGCCGGGCCTGGCCTTGCCGACTATCGCGTTGAAATTGGCGCCGTCGCAGTAGAAATAGGCGCCGGCCTCGTGCAGCGCCGCGGCGATCTCGACGATCTGCGGCTCGAAGATGCCGCAGGTGTTCGGATTGGTCAGCATGATCGCGGCGATGTCCGGCCCGAGCAGGGCCTTGACGTCCTCGACCGCGACTGTGCCGTCCTCGCGGGCGGGAACAGAGCGTACCGAAAAGCCGATCAGGGCCGCCGTCGCCGGGTTGGTGCCATGAGCCGATTCGGGGACGAGCACGACATTGCGGGTCGCGCCCTCGCCCTTGGCCTCGATCGCTGCCTTGATCGCCATCATGCCGCAGGCCTCGCCATGGGCGCCGGCCTTCGGCGACAGTGCCACGGCCGGCATGCCGGTCAGCGTCATCAGGTAGCGCGACAGCTCGAGCATGACCTCGAGGGCGCCGGGCACGGTCGAGAGCGGCTGGAGCGGATGCACGTCGGAGAAGCCGGGCATGCGGGCCGTCTTCTCGTTGAGACGGGCATTGTGCTTCATCGTGCAGGAACCGAGCGGGAAGAGCCCCGTGTCGATGCCGTAGTTCTTCTGGCTGAGGCGCACATAGTGGCGCATCGCCTCGGGCTCGGAGAGGCCGGGCAGGCCGATTTCGCCCAGACGCGCATGCTTGCCGAGACGCGCATTGAAGGGCGCGGGCTTGTCGATGTCGACGCCGGTCGTCTCGTGATGGCCGATCTCGAAGATCAGCGGCTCGATCTGCTGCAGCGCCTTGTTGCCGGTGAAGGTAGCGTGTTCCTCATGCGAGGTTCCGCCAGCCTGGGTAGGACGTCCCTGACGGTTCAACATCACAGCACCTCCACGAGCGCCGCCACGAGGGCCGCCCGGTCTTCATCCGTGTTGACTTCGGTATTGGCGATGATCAGCAGGTCGTCGAGCCCGGCATGCGGCAGGAGCCGCGAGACCGGCACGCCAGCGAGGATGCCCTTGGCGGCCAGCACCTCGACGACCTCGGCGGCGGGCTTCTTCAGCTTCACCGTGAACTCGTTGAAGAAGGTCTCGTTCAGCACCGTGACGCCGGTCACGCGGGACAGCGCATCGGCGAGCTTGACCGCATTGGCGTGGTTGACCTCGGCGAGGCGAGTGAGGCCCGCCTGCCCGAGCAGCGTCATATGGATGGTGAAGGCGAGCACGCAGAGGCCTGAATTGGTGCAGATGTTCGAGGTCGCCTTGTCCCTGCGGATATGCTGCTCGCGGGTCGAGAGCGTCAGCACGAAACCGCGCTGGCCGTCGGAATCAACCGTTTCGCCACAGAGCCGGCCCGGCATCTGGCGGATGTATTTTGACTTGGCGGCGAAGAGCCCGACATAGGGGCCGCCGAAATTCAGCGCGTTGCCGATCGACTGGCCCTCGCCGACGACGATGTCGGCATCCTGGGCGCCCGGCGGCACCACCGCACCGAGCGATACGACCTCGGTGAAGACAGCGATCAGCAGCGCGCCATGGGCGTGCGCCTTCTCGGCGATCGGCCTCAGGTCGCGCAGATTACCGAAGACATCGGGCGACTGCACGACGACGCAGGAGACGCTGTCGTCGATCTGCGAGAGGAGGTCCTCGCTCGCGGCGACATCGGGCTTCAGCGCAACGATCTCGTCATTCGCCATCTCGGAGAGTGTCTTCACCACCTCGGTGTAATGGGGGTGGAGACCTCCGGAGAGCACGGCCTTGCGGCGCTTGGTGACGCGATGCGCCATCAGCACGGCCTCAGCCGTGCCGGTCGAGCCATCATACATCGAGGCATTGGCGACCTCCATGCCGGTCAGCGCCGCGATCTGGGTCTGGAACTCGAAGAGATACTGCAGCGTGCCCTGCGCGATCTCGGGCTGGTAGGGCGTGTAGCTGGTCAGGAACTCCGAGCGCTGGATCAGGTGATCCACTGTCGCCGGGACATGATGCTTGTAGGCGCCGGCGCCGACGAAGAAGGGCACCGCGGATGCGGCGGTGTTCTTCGCGGACATGCGGGCCATGATGCGCTCGACCTCGAGCTCGCCCTTGGCGCGCGGCAGATCGAGCGGGGCCTTGAGCAGCTTGCCGGACGGCACGTCAGAAAACAGCGCGTCGACATCGGGCACACCGATGCGCGCGAGCATGTCCTCGCGATCGGTGTCGGTCAGGGGGAGATAGCGCATGGCAAATGTCCGTTTGCGGGTGTTGGCGCCGAACCGTTTGAAAACCGCGCCGTCATCCCGGCGAAGACCCGGGATCCATCGAAGGGCGGCGCGCTCTACGATGGATCCCGGAATTGCGCGGCGTTGCCGCTAGTCCGGGATGACGCCGAGGGTCGGATCAGAGCGTCTTGATGTAGTTCTGGTACTCGGCCTCGCTCATGAGGCTGTCGAGTTCGGCGGCGTCCCTGAGCTTGATCTTCAGGAACCAGCCCTTGCCGGCGGGATCCTCGTTGACGGTACCTGGCGCGCCTTCGAGCTCGCTGTTGACCTCGACCACCTCGCCGGAGACCGGCGCATAGACCTCCGACGCGGCCTTGACGCTCTCGACTACCGCGGCCTCACCGCCCTTGGTCAGCGCCTTGCCGACGCTCGGCAGCTCGACGAAGACGACGTCGCCGAGTTGGCCCTGAGCGTAGTCGGAGATGCCGACGGTGCCGGTATCGCCCTCGATGCGGATGTATTCGTGGTCCTTGGTATAGCGGGTCTCGGACATGGGATCAGGTCTCCGGAGCGGGAAAACGGGTGTCAGTCGGGTCAGCGCTTGTAGCCGTTGGGAACGAAGGGCATCGCGGCGACGACGGCCGGCAGCGGCTTGCCGCGCACGATCAGGTCGAGCCGCGTGCCGGGCACACTATGGGCCTTGGCGACATAGCCCATGGCGCAGGGCGCGTTCAGCGTCGGGCCGAAGCCGCCCGAGGTGACCTTGCCGACGATCTCGCCCTCGGGGGTCGCGATCTCGGCGCCTTCGCGGGCCGGGGCGCGGCCTTCCGGCAGCAGGCCGACGCGGACGCGCGAGACGCCCTCGGCGAATTCCCGCTGGATGCGGGCCGCGCCGGGGAAGCCGCCTTCCTCGCGGCGGCGCTTCTGGATCGACCAGCTCAACGCCGCCTCGACCGGCGAGGTCGTGGTGTCGATGTCGTGGCCATAAAGGCAAAGGCCTGCTTCCAGCCGCAGCGAATCGCGCGCTCCGAGCCCGATCGGCTTGACGGTGGCGTCGAGCAGGAGCGTGTCCCAGATCTCGCCGATCCGCTTGGCATCGGCCGAAATCTCGTAGCCGTCCTCGCCGGTGTAGCCGGAGCGGCTGACATTGGCCTTGATGCCCGCGACCTTCATGGTCCGCGAGGTCATGAAGCCCATCTGCGCCGCCTCGGGCGCGATCGCCGCCAGCGCCGCCTCGGCCGCCGGGCCCTGGAGCGCGATCAGGCCGCGATGCTCGGCCTTGATCAGCTTCACATTGGCGGGCAGGCGCGCCTCGATATGGGCGTAGTCGTCGGTCTTGCAGGCGGCGTTGACGACGAGATAGAGCGCTCCGTCCTCGTCGGGGTCGACCGAGCGCGTCACCATCAGATCGTCGAGGATGCCGCCCTCCTCGTTGAGGAGCTGCGAATAGCGCTGCTTGCCCGGAGCCAGGTTGACGATATCGGCGGGAATCAGGGCTTCGAGGGCGCGCGCCGTGGTCTCGTGGTCAGGCCCGACCAGGAAGCACTGGCCCATATGCGAGACGTCGAAGAGACCGGCCTTCTCGCGCGTCCAGTTGTGCTCGGTCAGGATGCCTGTCGGGTACTGCACCGGCATGTCGTAGCCGGCGAAGGGCACCATGCGGGCGCCGAGCGCGACATGGCGGGAATGGAGCGGTGTCTTCAGCGCCGGTGCGGTTGCACTCTCGGCGGCAGCTTCAGCAACATCGGCAGCCATGGACGGCCCCTTCCAGAGTCGAGCGCAAGCCCCGGACGGAACTGTCCGGAACGCGCCCCCTCTGTCTTGGAACCTGAGAGATTTCCCCGTACCGGCCTAGCAGCGCCGGACAGGTTACACCCGTCGGTGGGCGGAGTTTCCCCCGCCGCTTTCCAGAGTGCCAGTTCCCACGCGGTCCGTTTGCCTGAGCGTTTCCGGGGCGGTTGCGCCTTCGGCGCCGGAACCGGACAAGTCCGGCCCCGGTCTCTCCCGCGGGGATGTTGCGGCTGCAGGCACAGATACAAGACGGCGGCCTTGAGTCAATCGCGGCGCTGCCCGGTTTGTCGGCAATCCCCGCGACTCTTTATTGCGCTGACGTCGCCTACTGCGCCTAGCGGCGGCGGGCGCGCGCCGGCGTGGCTCCGCCGGCGCCGAGGCCGACGATGATCTCGACGTCACCGCGGCCAGCCGGAACGACGATGCCGTCCTCGACATGCGAAAAGTCGACGCCGCCCTGGCCGGACGCCACCGTGCCGCCAACGCGGGCGGCGCGGCGGGCGATCTGGGTCGTCCCACGCGACACCACCGTCGTCAGCGTCGCGCCATAGTTGCCGGCGCCGCCGGCAGGGCCGAGCAGCACGCGCCCCTCGATGCCGACCTTGAGGCGGAAGCCACCATTGCCGGTGGGCGTGCATTCGCGCGCGACGTTCAGGATCGAGATCTGGTGGCGCAGGCTGCCGCTGTCCTGCCCGGACTGGGCCCGAACCGCAGCGCCGCCATCGGCGATGATGACCTCCGGGCAGACCTGCTGCTCGTCTTCCTCTTCCTGCCGCTGCTCCCTCGACACCGGCGTGGCCGGGGGCGGCGTCGTCGACTGGAACATCACGACATTGGCGACCTTCTGCATCGCACTGGGCTGGCCCGAGGACGAGCTCGAAGAACCGCAGCCGGCCAACGCAAGGCAGAGGAACGGCAAGGCAAGCAGGCCTTGCCGGCGAAGGAGCATATCACTCACGGCAGGGTCTCCACGCCGGGGCCAAAACCGTTGAGGGAGACGGGAACGCCCACCCCCTCTTCCGGCGTCTGAAACACGATGAAGGTGGCGTTCTTACCACCCTTGAGCTGGCCGAGCAGGTTGTCGTCCATGACGACCTCGGCGACGCAGCCCGTGGTCAGGCAGCGCACGAAGCCGGCGCGGCCGATATCCTTGTCGTCGATCTTGAGGCCAAGACCGGAGGGCAGCAGCACGCCGAGCGGGGCGACCACACGCAGCAGCCGGCTCTTCTGATCGGCCGTCTTCAGCACGATGACGAGCAGCGTCAGATTCGGCCGGTCTTCGGCCGCGACGTTCTGGACGAGCGCGCATTGCTCGGTCTTGGCGCCGGGCGGCACCTCGCAACGCATCTGCCAGTCGCCATGCGTCGACTTGACCGCACCCTGGGCCTGCGCCTGGCCCGCGCCGAGCGCAACCCCCGCCAGCGCAAGGGCCGCCGCGCAGACAGGCCCGATGATCCTACCCATCCCTGCGATTCCTCCAAACCGGCGACCATCGCCGGACGTGCATCCCAAATCCTGCACCTAGAACTTGCGCGCGAAGCAAAGCGCGCAATTCAGGCAGAAAGCCGGCCCCGCCAGACGGAATCCCGCTTCACCCCACCATGGAGTGCGTTGGGACCATGCAGGCCCGGTCCTGTCAAGGCGAGAGCCGTCGTCGCCTGGCCGGTCCCACCAGGCCTCGCGCGATTATGCCGCACAGGATGCGTTGGCGCCCCGCATTGCCCCACTGGCGCAAGCGTGATGTTTGATTTATCGCAATCTCGAAGAGCAAGGTGACCTCGCGGTCGCACTGGCCACGCATGGATAAAACGCCTTCATGAGCGCTCCCGGTGGGGGCTTCTGGCGGGTGGCCGTGCTGGGCATGATGAGGAGCTATGTCGGATCGATGCGTTTTCTGAGCAAGACCCCAGCCATTCTGGCCGCATCGGCCCTTGCCGTCGCGGCGACGACGCTCCTGCCCGGTAGCGCCATGGCTGGAACCGGCATGCCGAGCCCGTGGCAACTTAACCTGCAGGGCGCGGCGACCGAGGTCGCCCACTACATCCACTGGTTCCACGACTGGCTGAACGTCATCATCTTCGCCATCTCGATCTTCGTGCTGGGGCTGCTGGTCTACATCGTCTGGCGCTTCAACGAGAAGGCCAACCCGGTCCCCTCCAAGACGACCCACAACGCCCTGCTCGAGGTCGCCTGGACGGTGATCCCGGTGCTGATCCTGGTCGTGATCGCGATTCCCTCCTTCCGCCTGCTCAAGCTCCAGCTCGAGGTTCCGCCGGCCGACGTCACCGTAAAGGTGACCGGCAAGCAGTGGTACTGGTCCTATGAATACGCCCAGGACGGCGGCGCCTTCGGCTTCGATTCGCTGATGCTCGACGAGAAGCAGCGCGCCGAGGCGATCGCATCCAAGAGGATTGCCGCCGACGAGGCCCCGCGCCTGCTCGCCGTCGACAACGAGGCGGTGGTGCCGGTCGGCAAGGTCGTGCGCGTGCAGGTCACCGGCGCCGACGTGATCCACAAGTTCACCGTGCCCTCCTTCGGCATCAAGATCGACGCCATCCCCGGCCGCCTGAACGAAACCTGGTTCAAGGCCGACCGCGAGGGCATCTATTACGGCCAGTGCTCGTTCATCTGCGGGCAGAACCACGCCTATATGCCGATCGCCTTCCGCGTCGTCAGCCCCGAGCGCTATGCCGCCTGGATCGCCGAATCGAAGCAGAAATTCGCCAATGCCGGCGACGCCGCCGGCAAGGTCGCCGCTGCCGGCGAGTGACTGCCCTTAACCTGCCACGGGCCAAAAGGCCCGCGGCGAATCTGATTTGACTGACTGTCGCGAAGCGATTTCGCACGAGGAGACCAAGGCGATGGCAACAGCGGCTCCGCACGCTCACGCCCACGGACATCATGACGAGGAACACGCCCATCCGACCGGATGGCGCCGCTGGCTGATGTCCACCAACCACAAGGACATCGGCACGCTCTACCTGATCTTCTCGATCATGGCGGGGCTCGTCGGCGGTTTCCTCTCGATCATGATGCGCATCGAGCTGCAGCAGCCGGGCCTCCAGATCTTCGCCAACGGCCAGAGCTACAACGTCTTCGTCACCGGCCACGGCCTGATCATGATCTTCTTCATGGTCATGCCCGCGGTCATCGGCGGTTTCGGCAACTGGTTCGTGCCACTGATGATCGGCGCGCCGGACATGGCCTTCCCGCGCATGAACAACGTCTCGTTCTGGCTGACGGTCGCCGCTTTCGTGCTGCTGATCATGTCGATGTTCATGGAAGGCGCCCCCGGCGCCCATGGCGTCGGCACGGGCTGGACGATCTACCCGCCATTCTCATCCTCGGGCCACCCGGGCCCTTCCGTCGATTTCGGCATCTTCGCGCTGCATCTCGCGGGCGCGGCCTCGATCCTCGGCGCGATCAACTTCATCACCACCATCCTGAACATGCGCGCTCCCGGCATGACGCTGCACAAGATGCCGCTCTTCGCCTGGGGCGTGCTGGTGACGGCCTTCCTGCTGCTGCTGGCGCTGCCGGTGCTCGCCGGCGCCATCACCATGCTACTGACCGACCGCAATTTCGGCACGACCTTCTACGATCCGGCCGGCGGCGGTGATCCGATCCTGTACCAGCACCTGTTCTGGTTCTTCGGCCACCCCGAAGTGTACATCATGATCCTGCCGGCCTTCGGCATCATCAGCCACATCATCTCGACCTTCTCGAAGAAGCCGATCTTCGGCTATCTCGGTATGGCCTACGCCATGGTCGCGATCGGCGTCGTCGGCTTCATCGTGTGGGCGCACCACATGTACACCGCCGGCCTCTCACTCAACACGCAGCGCTACTTCGTGTTCGCGACGATGGTCATCGCGGTGCCGACCGGCATCAAGATCTTCTCCTGGATCGCGACGATGTGGGGCGGCTCGATCCGCTTCACCGCGCCGATGGTCTGGGCGATCGGCTTCATCTTCCTGTTCACCGTCGGCGGCGTGACCGGCGTGGTGCTGGCGAATGCCGGCGTCGACCGCTCGCTGCACGCGACCTACTACGTCGTGGCCCACTTCCACTACGTGCTGTCGCTGGGCGCTGTGTTCGGCATCTTCGCGGGCTTCTACTACTGGTTCCCGAAGATGAGCGGCTATGTGATCCCGGACTGGATCGGTCAGTTGCACTTCTGGGTCGCCTTCTTTGGCGCCAACCTGCTGTTCTTCCCGCAGCATTTCCTCGGGCTCGCCGGCATGCCGCGTCACTATGCCGACTATCCGGACGCCTTCGCGGGCTGGCATTTCTGGTCGTCGATCGGCTCCTACATCTTTGCCTTCGGCCTGCTGATCTTCTTCTACGGGCTGTTCGTCGCCTTCACGAAGAAGCAGCTTGCCGGCGACAATCCGTGGGGCGAAGGCGCGACGACGCTGGAGTGGACCCTGTCCTCGCCGCCGCCGTTCCACCAGTTCGAGACGCTGCCGCGCATCACCGGCTCGGACCACTGATCTGAAGAGGCGGCGGGCTTTCCGGCCCGCCGCCGCCCCTCCCCCGAGCGCCTCACCGAAGGCGTTCCGGAGATGGGCGGCACAGCCGCTGAACAAGGCCGACGGGCGCATTCGAGCGCCTTCAGGAATCGAAACGACGAAGCCCATGTCCGCTGCCTTCGACACCCGCAACGACGGCGTCGCGCTGACCTCCACCGGCGAGGCGCGCGACTTCTTCGCGCTGCTCAAGCCGCGGGTGATGTCGCTCGTCGTGTTCACGGCGCTGGCCGGCATGGCGACGGCGCCGGGCTCGGTGCATCCGGTGATCGGGCTCGCCTCGCTGCTGGCGATCGCAGTCGGCGCCGGCGCCTCCGGCTGCCTCAACATGTGGTACGACGCCGATATCGACGCACTGATGAGCCGCACCGCCAAGCGCCCGATCCCGTCCGGACGCGTGTTGCCCTCCGAGGCACTCTCCTTCGGCCTGACCTTGTCCGTCGGCTCGGTGCTGGTTCTCGGGCTCGTCGCCAACCTGCTCTCGGCGGCGCTGCTGGCCTTCACGATCTTCTTCTACGCCGTCGTCTATTCGATGTGGCTGAAGCGCTCGACGCCGCAGAACATCGTCATCGGCGGCGCGGCTGGCGCCTTTCCGCCGATGATCGGCGAGGCCGTCGTCACCGGCGATCTGGGCCTGCATTCGATCGTGCTGTTCGCGATCATCTTCCTGTGGACGCCGCCGCATTTCTGGGCGCTGGCCCTGGTGAAATCCGCCGACTACGCGCGCGCCGGCATCCCGATGATGCCGAACGTCGCCGGCCCGGCCTCGACGCGCCGCCAGATCGTGCTCTACTCGCTGGTGATGGCGCCCGTCGCGGTGCTGCCGGCCCTGATGGGCTTCGGCGGGCTCGCCTATCTCGCCGTCTCCGTCACGACGGGACTTGCCATGATCGCGCTCTCCATCCGCGTCTGGCGGACGACCGAGGGCCCGGCCGCGACCAAGGCCTGCTATACGCTGTTCGGCTTCTCGATCTTCTATCTCTTCAGCCTCTTCGCCGTGCTGCTCGTCGAGAACGGCTTGGGCCTGATGTGGGCGCTGCCGAAGGTGTTGGGATGAGCGAGTCGCGCCGGAAGCCGCCCGCGCCGCCCGCCTTCTCGCCGGAGGACATGGCGCGCCGCAGACGCCGCTCGATCGCGCTGGCGCTCGTGCTCGGCGGCCTCGTCGTGTTCTTCTTTGTGGTGACGCTGGTGAAGACCGGCCCCGCCATCCTGAACAGGCCGCTGTGATGAACGCAGCACCACAGTCCCCTAAGAATCCCGCCCCGAAAAACCTCGGCCGCACGGCGCTGATCTGCGCCGGCGTCGTCATGGGCATGACCGGGCTCTCCTTCGCGGCTGTGCCGCTCTACGACATGTTCTGCAAGGCGACCGGCTTCGGCGGCACACCGAAGGTCGGCACGGCAGCGGCCGGCACGATCCTCGACCGGACGATGTCGGTGCGCTTCGACGCCAATGTCGCGCCGGGGCTGGGCTGGAAGTTCGAGCCCGAAAGCCCCGAGATCAGCTTACGCGTCGGCGAGACGAAGACGGTGTTCTACAAGATCACCAACAGGACCGATCGCGCCTCGACGGGCATCGCGAGCTACAACATCGCGCCGGAAAAGGGCGCCGCCTTCTTCGTCAAGATCCAGTGCTTCTGCTTCACGGAGCATACGCTGCAGCCGGGCGAGAGCCTGGAAGCGCCGGTCGTCTTCTACATCGACCCCGAGATCGCGGCGAATCGCGAGCTCGACGGGCTGAAGGCGATCACGCTTTCCTACACCTATTTCGCCTCCAAGGCGGGGCAGCCGCTGGCCCAGGGCGGGGGCAACCCCGCTAAGGGTGACGCGGCAAAGTCGAACCTGTAAGTAACGGCGCCGGAAACGAGCGCTGCAAAGTCGGACGCGGAGACTGATAACGATGGCCGGGGCCCATACCAAGAACCACGACTACCACCTCGTCGACCCGAGCCCCTGGCCGCTCGTCGGCTCGATCAGCGCGACGATCATGGCGACCGGCGCCGTGATGTGGATGAAGGCGCTGACTCTGGGCGGCATGAAGCTCGGCCCGCTGGTCTTCGGCATCGGTACGCTCGGGGTGCTCTACACCTTCCTCGCCTGGTGGATGGACGTCGTCCGCGAGGCCGAGCATGAGGGTCACCACACCCGCGTCGTGCAGATGCACCACCGCTACGGCATGCTGATGTTCATCGCCTCCGAGGTGATGTTCTTCGTCGCCTGGTTCTGGGCCTTCTTCGATGCGAGCCTGTTCTCGGGCGAGGCGATCAACTTCACCCGCAAGGAGTTCACCGGCGGCGTCTGGCCTCCGGTCGGGATCCAGACCTTCGACCCCTGGCACCTGCCGCTGCTCAACACGCTCATCCTGCTGACCTCAGGCACCACAGTGACCTGGGCGCACCACGCCCTGATCCATGGCGACCGCAAGGGCCTGAAGCAGGGCCTGTGGCTGACCGTGATCCTCGGCATCCTGTTCACGATCTGCCAAGTCTACGAGTACTCGCACGCCTCCTTCGCCTTCAGCGGCCACATCTACGGCGCGACCTTCTTCATGGCGACCGGCTTCCACGGCGCGCATGTCATCATCGGCACCATCTTCCTGGCGATCTGCCTGTACCGGGCCTATCTCGGCCACTTCAAGCCGCAGCAGCATCTCGGCTTCGAGTTCGCCGCCTGGTACTGGCACTTCGTCGACGTGGTCTGGCTATTCCTGTTCGCGGCGATCTATGTCTGGGCGTCCGGTACGCCGGCCGCTCACTGAGGCGCGCCGCCCGACAGAAACCTTGGAAGGCGGCCTCGGCCGCCTTTCGCTTTTCGGGAGGCCGCCATGGCCGACGACCACCAGCACATGCTGCCCTCGCCGTATTCAACCGGCCTTGCCGGCCGCTGTCCTCGCTGCGGCGAGGGCAAGCTGTTCGAGGGTTTCCTGAAGGTGCGGCCACGCTGCGCGGCCTGCGGACTCGATTTCAGCTTCGCCGATTCCGCCGACGGTCCGGCCGTGTTCATCATGCTCATCGCGGGCTTCGCCGTGCTGGGCGCGGCGCTCTATGTCGAGATCGCCTATGAGCCGCCGATCTGGCTGCATCTGGTGATGTGGCTGCCGCTGGCGGTGATCGTCTGCCTCGCGCTGCTGCGACCGATGAAGGGCCTCGCGGTTTCGCTGCAATATGTCCACAAGGCCGAGGAAGGCAGGCTGGAGAAGTGAGCGAGGCAGCCTCCCCTGTCGGGCATACCTGGCGCTTGCTCTGGCCCGCGCTGCTGTCGCTGCTGGGCGTCGCGCTTCTCTGCACGCTCGGGGCCTGGCAGATCGCACGCATGGCCGAGAAGCGCGTCTTCATCGAGCGGCTCTCCGCACAGGCGGCCGGTGCTCCGGCGCCGATGCCGGCCTCAAGCACCTGGGCCACGCTCGACCCGGCCAGGCTCGACCTGACCCGCGTGACGGCGCAGGGCAGCTTCATCGACGGTCCTGTCGCCAGCGTACGCACCACCATTGCCTCAGGCGGCCCCAGCACGCGCCAGCTCTCCGGCTTTGGTCGCTGGATCTTCCAGGGTTTCAGGCTGGCCGATAGTGGCGTCGTGCTGGTCAATCGCGGCTTCGTGCCCGAGAGCCGGCTCGCGGAGATCAAGCCGCTGAGTGGCCCCGCGAGCGTGACCGGCTTCCTGCGGGCGCCGGAAGGGCGAAGCTCCTTCACGCCATCCGACCTGCCGGCGCAGCGCGAGTTCTACACTCGCGACCCGGCCGCAATCGCCGCTTCGCTCAGCCTCGGCCCGGTCGCGCCATTCTATCTGGAAGCGGAGCGCCAGGGCGATGCGTTGACCCCGCCGGCCGGCGTCGATGCGAAGGAGTTGATCGCGCGCATCCCCGACAACCACCTCTCCTATGCGCTGACCTGGTTCGGGTTGGCCGCGACGCTCATCGGGGTGTTCGCGGCCTTTGCCTGGCAGGGGCGCAGGAAGGCCCACGAGGCGATGGACTGACGCCGGTTCGCTTTTGCCCAAACCGGCGGAGCGGCCTATAGCTTTTGGCAAGTTCACGTCACGCCCAGATCACCGAGACCCGACGCCGTGCTGCATGTGTCCACCCGCGGGGAAGCGCCCGCCCTTTCCTTCTCCGACGCCCTGCTCGCCGGGCTCGCCCGCGATGGCGGGCTTTACGTTCCCAAGGCCTGGCCGAACGTAACGACCGACGAGATCGCCGGCTTCTCCGGCCGGAGCTATGCGCAGGTGGCCGAACGCATCGTCGGCGCGCTCGCCGATGGCGACATCGAGGGCGCGGCGCTGTCTGCGATGATCGCCGAGGCCTACGCCACCTTCCGGCACCCGGCCGTCTGTCCGCTGAACCAGATCGGCGACAATCTCTTCGTGCTGGAGCTGTTCCACGGGCCGACGTTGGCCTTCAAGGACGTGGCGATGCAGCTGCTGGGGCGGTTGATGGACCATGTGCTGAAGCTGCGCGGCGAGCGCGCCACTATCGTCGGCGCGACCTCGGGCGACACGGGCGGCGCGGCGATCGACGCCTTCAAGGGGCTGGAGAGGGTCGACGTCTTCATCCTCTACCCGCAGGGCCGCGTCTCGGACGTCCAGCGCCGGCAGATGACGACGGTCGAGGCCGACAACGTCCATGCCATCGCCGTCGAAGGCACCTTCGACGACTGCCAGAACCTGGTGAAGGCGCTGTTCAACCACCACGCCTTCCGCGACGAGATCGGGCTCTCGGGCGTGAATTCGATCAACTGGGCCCGGATCGCGGCGCAGGTGGTCTACTACTTCACCTCGGCCGTCTCGCTGGGCGCACCCGGCCGCAAGGTGTCCTTCGCGGTGCCGACCGGGAATTTCGGCGACGTGCTCGCCGGCTTCGTCGCCAAGCGCATGGGGTTGCCGGTCGAGCGCCTGCTGATCGGCACCAACAGCAACGACATCCTGGCGCGGACGCTCGCCAGCGGCGCCTATGAGATGAAGGGTGTGCACGCCACGACCTCGCCCTCGATGGACATCCAGATCTCGTCCAACTTCGAGCGGTTGCTGTTCGAGGTGCATGGCCGCGACGGCGCGGCCGTCCGCCGGCTGATGCAATCGCTGCAGCAATCCGGGCGCTTCGAGATCGGGCCGGAACCGCTGGCGGCGATCCGCAGCGAATTCGACGCGGTCGGCATCGACGAGGCCACGACAGCGGCCGAGATCGACCGGACCTGGCGCGAGGCCGGCTATCTGCTCGATCCGCATACCGCGGTCGGCGTCGCGGCTGCGCGCGGCGGGCTCGCGACGGATCCGGCGACGCCGATGATCGTGCTCGGCACCGCGCACCCGGCCAAGTTCCCGGCAGCGGTGAAGGCCGCCAGCGGCGTGACGCCGGCCCTGCCCGCCCATCTCGGCGACCTGATGGAGCGCAAGGAGCGCTTCACCCTGCTGCCGAACGACCAGGGAGCGATCGAGGCCTTCGTCCGGAGCCATGCTCGGGCGGTGCGGGGAGCGGCCGCATGAGCGCCGAGATGAGCGCGACCGGGCCGGCCGAGATCGCCGAGGTCGCGGCGGCCAGCCCGCGCGGCGTGCACGATCCCGAGGTCGGACTCACGACGCTGCCCTCCGGCCTGCGCATCGTCTCCCAGCGCATGGACCACGCCTCGACGGTTTCGCTCGGCATCTGGATCGGATCCGGCTCGCGCGACGAGCTGCCCCATGAGCATGGCCTCGCCCATCTGCTCGAGCACATGGCCTTCAAGGGCACGGCCCGCCGCAGCGCGCTGCAGATCGCAGAGGAAATTGAAAGCGTCGGCGGCGATCTCAACGCCGCGACATCGGTCGAATACACCTGCTACACGGCGCGCGTGCTCGGCTCCGACCTGCCGCTGGCCGTGGACATCCTGTCCGACATCCTGACCGCGTCGACGCTCAGCGAAGAGGAACTGAAGCGCGAGAAGGGCGTGATCCTGCAGGAGATCGGCGCCGTCCAGGATACGCCCGACGACCTCGTCTATGACCGCTTCCTTCAGGCGGCCTTTCCCGACCAGCCGCTCGGCCGGCCGATCCTCGGCACGGCGAAGACGGTGAAGGGCTTCACGCCGGATGCCATCCGCGCCTATCTCGCGCGCAATTACCATGCCGGCAACATGGTGCTCGCAGCTTCCGGCGCCGTCGATCATGACGAACTCGTCGCGCTGGCGAAGACCCATCTCGCCGCCTTGCCGGCCAGCCCCGCGATCCCGCCTGCGCGTCAGGACGGGCGCTATCTCGGCGGCGAGGCGCGGGTCGGCAGCGACGAGGAGCAGGTCCATCTCGTCCTCGGCTTCCCCGGCCAGGCCTTCAAGGACGGCGCGCACTATCCGCTGCAGATCTTCTCCTCGGTGCTGGGCGGCGGGCTGTCGTCGCGGCTGTTCCAGGAGGTGCGCGAGCGGCGCGGGCTCGCCTATGCGATCGACGCCTTCCACTGGCCGTTCTCCGATTGCGGCGTCTTCGGCATCGGAGCCGGCACCGCACCGGAGGATGTCGGCGAGTTGATCGAGGTCGCGCTCGCCTGCCTGCGGCAGGCGGCGGAAGATACGACCGAGGCGGAAGTGGCGCGGGCGCGGGCCCAGATGAAAGTCGGGCTGCTGGCCTCGCTGGAAAGCCCCGGCGGCAAGCTCGAGCAGATGGCGCGACAGGTGCTGCTGTTCGGCCGGGCGATTCCGCGCGAGGAACTGGCTGCGCGGCTGGATGCCGTCACGCTCGACGATGTGCGGGCGGCCGGACGCTCGCTGCTCGGCCACCAGCCCACGGTCGCGGCCGTCGGCCCCCTGCAGGGGCTGCCGTCGGCCAACAGGCTGCGGCATGCGGCACGGGCAGCGGAATAGGTCCGGCCATGGCGCTCTTCCGCTTCTCCACCGAGCCGCCGACGCGCCCGCTGGTGCGGACACAGAACCTGATTCTGCGCGCACCGCAGGCGACGGACTATGCCGCCTGGGCCGTGCTGCGGATGGAGAGCCGGGCCTTCCTGACGCCATGGGAGCCGGTCTGGAACGAGGATGACTTGACGCGGACCTCGTTCCGCCTGCGGGTCAAGCGCGCCGCCCGCGAGATCGCCGCCGACGAAGCCTATTCGCTGTTCATCGTCGATGGACGCTCGGAGACGCTGCTCGGCGGGCTGACGCTGGGCCTGGTCCGGCGGGGCGTCGCGCAGGCCTGTACGCTGGGCTACTGGATGGGAGAGCGTCATGCCGGCAAGGGCCATATGACCGAGGCGGTGCGCGGCGCGCTGCGCTTCGCCTTCCAGGATCTCGCGCTGCATCGCGTCGAGGCCGCCTGCCTGCCCAACAACGAGCCCTCCCGGAGGCTGCTCCAGCGCGTCGGCTTCCAGCAGGAGGGTATGGCCAGGGCCTATCTCCGGATCAACGGAAACTGGGCCGACCATTTGCTCTATGCCGCTCTGGCGAGCGACCGGCTGCCGGGCGAAAGCCGGTGACGACAGAGGGCCCTACATGGCCACCGGCCGGGGCCGCGGATGCCTTGCCCTCGCCACGAGCCGCCGATAGGACTGACGCCCGACCACGCATGACTGTTCCCTGCCCCAGATTCGAGCGCAGCTTGACCCTTCCCGACCGACTTCTCCGGTTCGGCCTCGGCCTTGCCGGCCTTGCGCTCTGGCTCGTGTTCGCGGCGGCTAGTCCGGCAGCCGCGGTCGAGGCCGTGCGCGTGCCGGTCGACGCCACCGTGCTCGACCTGACCAACGTGGTCGAGCGCAACCGTTCCGACGGCGACGTCATCCAGATATCGACCGCGCCGGGCTCCGACGGCATCGTGCGCCGCATCGCGGTCAGGGCACGCGAATCCGGGGCGCGGCCGGACTGGATCGTGTTCGCGCTGACCAATGATTCCGACGAGCAGATCGACCGCCTGCTCGTCGCGCCGTTTCACCGGCTGATCGGCTCGGGCGTGATCTGGCCGGATCTCGGCGACCGACGCATCGAGGCGGTGACCGCGAGCCAGGGCCTCAGCCCCGAGCGCGAGGTGAGCCCGGATGCGGACGTTTTCCTGATCACGCTCGACCCCGGCACGACGGTGACCTTCGTCGCCGAGCTCAAATCATCCAACCTGCCGCAGCTCTATCTCTACGAGCAGGAAGCCTATCGCCAAAAGACCAACGGGCTGACCCTCTACAAGGGCATCATCATCGGCATCGCCGGCCTGCTGGCGCTGTTCCTGACGATCATCTTCGTGGTCAAGGGCGCGGTGATCTTTCCCGCCGCGGCTGCGCTCGCCTGGGCTGTGCTGGCCTATGCCGGGCTCGATTTCGGCTTCTTCCAGCGCATCTTCCCGCTCACACCGGCGATCGAGCGGATCTACCGCGCCGGCGCCGAGGTGGTGCTCGCGGCGACGCTGCTCGTCTTCCTTTTCGCCTATCTCAACCTGGCGCGCTGGCATGTGCGCTACAGCCACGTCACCATCGTCTGGATGCTGGGCCTCGCCGCGCTCGTCGGGCTTGCCGTCTTCGACGCTCCGATGGCTTCGGGCATCGCGCGCATCTCGATCGCGGCTGTGGCTGCCGTCGGCTTCGTGCTGATCCTGCATCTTGCGACGCATGGCTATGAACGGGCGGTGATGCTGATCCCCACCTGGTTCCTCCTGGCGATCTGGGTGACCGCGGCCGGCTTCACCGTCACCGGGCAATTTCAACGCGATCTCGTCGCGCCCGCCTTGCTGGGCGGCCTCGTGCTGATCGTGCTGCTGATCGGCTTCACCGTGATCCAGCATGCCTTCGCCGGCAGCGGCCTGTCGCAGGGCCTCGTCTCAGACACGGAGCGAAGGGCGCTGGCGCTGTCGGGCTCGGGCGACCTCGTCTTCGACTGGGACGTCAGCGCCGACAAGATCTTCGTCTCGCCGCAGATCGAGACATTGCTCGGCCTCGCGCGCGGGGCGCTGGAAGGCTCGGCCGCACGCTGGTTCGAGCACATGCATGTCGCCGATCGCGACCGCTACCGTGTCTCGCTCGACGCGGTGCTGGAGCAGCGCCGCGGCAAGCTCAATCTCGACCTGCGCCTGCGCGCGGCCGGAGGCAACTACCACTGGTTCAACCTCAAGGCCCGGCCGGTGATCGGCTCGGACGGCGAGGTGATCCGCGTCATCGGCACGCTCGCCGACGTCACCGAGCAGCGCACCGCGCAGGAGCGCATGCTGCACGACGCCGTCCACGACAACCTCACCGGGCTGCCCAACCGCAAGCTGTTCCAGGACCGGCTCGGGGCCGTCTTCGGCTTCACCCGCGCCGACGAGACCATCCGCCCGACCGTTCTGGTGATCGACATCGACCGCTTCAAGCAGGTCAACGAATCCGTCGGCTTCTCGGCCGGCGACTCGATCCTGCTGACGCTGGCACGGCGCCTCGGCCGGCTGCTGCGGGCGCAGGACACGCTGGCGCGCATCGGCGGCGACACTTTCGCGATGATCCTGGTTTCGGAGCGCGACCCCGAGCGCATTCTAGCGCTGGCCGAGCTGGTGCGCCGTGCCGTCTCGACGCCGATCACCTTCGCCGAGCGCGAGATCCTGCTGACGCCCTCGGTCGGCCTTGCCCTGTTCGACCCGGCTCCGGCCGCCCGCAAGGACGATGCGCTGAAGAACGCCGAGCTCGCCATGGCCCATGCCAAGCGCCAGGGCGGCAACAAGATCGAGGTCTTCGTGCCGGCGATGCGGACCGACCGCAACGATCGCCTCGCGCTCGAAAGCGACCTGCGCCGGGCGATCGAGCGCGGCGAGATCCAGGTGATGTATCAGCCGATCGTCCGGCTGGAAGACCGCACCATCGCGGGCTTCGAGGCGCTGGTGCGCTGGGACCATCCGCGCGAAGGCCGGCTGATGCCGCAGGACTTCCTCGCCATCGCCGAGGAGACCGGGCTGATCGTCGATCTCGGCGTCTACGTCATGGATCGCACCGCGCGGGAACTCGAAGCCTGGCAGGCGGCGCTCGAGGTCGAGCCGCCGATCTTCGCAAGCGTCAATGTCTCCAGCCGGCAGCTGCTGCGCCATGACCTGCTGCATGACGTGAAGACCGTGCTGGCGCGCCGGCGCATCCTGCCGGGCACGCTGAAACTCGAGATCACCGAGAGCCTGGTGATGGAGAACCCGGAATATGCCGCGCAAATGCTGTCGCGCATCCGCGATCTCGGCGCCGGCCTCTCGCTCGACGATTTCGGCACCGGCTATTCCTCGCTGTCCTATCTGCAGCGCTTCCCTTTCGACACGATCAAGGTCGACCAGAGCTTCGTGCGCCAGATGGGCAGCGGCAAGCCGCCGGTCATCCTGCGCTCGATCGTCCAGCTCGCGGCGGATCTGCGCATGGATGTCGTCGCCGAAGGGGCGGAGAGCGAGTCGGATGCGATCGAGCTCTACCAGCTCGGCTGCCAGTACGCGCAGGGCTACATCTTCGGCCAGCCGATGACCGCGGCCGAAGCACGTCGGCTGATGGGCGCCACGGCCGCGAGTTCCAGTGAAGCGGCTTAACCAGGTCGCCGGTCTTTCCGGGGCAGGCCGAAGGCCTGAGCCCGGAACCCATGAACACGACATGGTTGGCTGACCGCGCGCCGTCATTGCAAGTGCAGCGAAGCAATCCAGGGTGAACTGGGTTGAACCGTTCAGCCCACTTCCCCCTGGATTGCTTCGTCGCCTCGCTCCTCGCAATAACGCTGGAGGATCGTGGTGTTCATGGGTTCCGGGCTCCTCGCTAGGCGAAGTCCCGGAATGACGGATGCGGCCTCTCAGGCGTGCCCGGCCTCGCTCGACAGGAAGGCCGGGTCGATGCCGATCTTGCCCAAGGCGCGGCTGTACTTCGTCTCGATGCCCTCGTCGAAAAGCAGGGCCGGGTCGGCGGCGCAGTGCAGCCAGCCATTGGCCTGGATCTCGGATTCGAGCTGGCCCGCGCCCCAGCCGGCATAGCCCAGCGCCAGCACCGCGTTCTCCGGCCCGCTGCCGATGGCGATCGCCCTGAGGATGTCGAGCGTCGCGGTCAGGCAGATGCCGTCATCGATCGGCAGCGTCGCCGATTCCAGAAAGAAATCCGCCGAATGCAGCACGAAGCCGCGCTTGGTCTCGACCGGCCCGCCGCGCAGGACCTGCAGGCGTTCGGCCTGACTCGGCAGACGGATCAGTTCCTCGGAGGGGATGACGTCGAGCTGGACCAGGAGATCGGGAAAGCGGGTGTCGGCCGCCGGCTTGTTGACGATGATGCCCATCGCCCCGTCCTCGGAATGGGCGCAGATATAGACCACGCTGCGGCTGAAGCGCGTGTCGGCCATGCCGGGCATCGCGATCAGGCACTGCCCGTCGAGATAGCTGCGGCCGCCGAGGCGCTGATTTGAGCCGATCTTCATGCGAGCATGCTAGATCACTTTGGCCCATGCTGGGAACAGGGGTTTGCGTCGGAAAATCGATGACCGCCATTGTGCCCCAATGCTGATCCAGCATGCCCGCTCACAAGGCCCATCACGTGATTGTTCGACGAGGCTCGATGGTTTTGGTCGCAATTTCCAAGCGCAGCGCATAAATCTCGATCGTGAAATACATTCTCTCTCTCCTGGTCTTCGCCGCAGCGCTGCTGGATGGTCGCGCGCATGCGCAGGAAGCCGCGATGTCGCCCTGGTCGAAGACCGACCACGCGTCGCTGCGCCTGATCGCGGGCGCGACTGCCGCGTCCGGCAAACAGCGAGTCGGCGTCGAGATCGTGATGGCGCCGGGCTACAAGACCTACTGGCGCAGCCCCGGTGATTTCGGCGTGCCGCCGGTCTTCGACTGGAGCGGATCGACCAATATCGGCGGACTCGACGCACGCTGGCCGGCGCCCGAACGCTTCCAGGACGCGAGCGGCTACTCCGTCGGCTATGTCGGCGAGGTAGTGATCCCCGTCTCGGTCCAACCGGTCGACCCGAACAAGCCGGTCATGCTCGTGCTGAAACTCGACTATGCCGTCTGCGACAAGATCTGCATTCCTGTGAAGGGCGAGGCCCGGCTCTGGCTGGAACCGGGTGTGACCTCGGTGACCTCGCCGCGTCTGGAAAGCTTCGAGGCGCGCGTGCCGATCCCTCTGAAGCTCGGCCCGCACAAGGACAAGATCTCCGTGCTGGAAGCGAAGTTCGACGAAGGCGCCATTGATCCGGGCCTTCGCCTGGTCCTGCAGGCC
The DNA here is from genome assembly GCF_058801345.1 of Allobosea sp. GW822-FHT03F07. NCBI lineage: Bacteria > Pseudomonadati > Pseudomonadota > Alphaproteobacteria > Hyphomicrobiales > Alloboseaceae > Allobosea > Allobosea sp. GW822-FHT03F07. The sequence goes on along the minus strand of NZ_JBXAND010000003.1, from coordinate 178,111 downwards.
CCGCCGGACGGCATGGTCCAGGACGTGTTCATCGAAGGGGCCGGTATGTGGTCCTTCGGCAAGCCAACGCTGCGCCGGCAGCCGGACGGCACGACGGTCGCCCTGCTGCGGATCATCGAGCAGCCCAAGAGCGCGACCGGACCGGTGCCCTTCATCATCACCGTGCGCGGCAAGCCATCGGCCATCGAAACGCGGCTCGAACTCGACATCCCCTCGCCCAAGCCCTAATCCCTGAGCCGGGCGGCGGGTTGCCGCAGGCTTCACGGAGAACAGGCACGATGACCATCAAGGTGGGTGACAAGCTTCCGCAGGCGACATTCCGCGTCATGACCGCCGATGGTCCTGCCGCCAAGACCACGGACGATCTGTTCAAGGGCAAGAAGATCGTGCTCTTCGCCGTTCCCGGCGCGTTCACGCCGACCTGCCACAAGAACCATCTGCCCGGCTATCTGGCCAAGGCAGCCGACATCAAGGCCAAGGGCGTCGACGCGATCATGGTGACCAGCACCAACGACGTCTTCGTCATGGACGCCTGGTCGAAGGCGACCGGTGGCGCCGGCGTGATTGAGTTCCTTTCGGACGGCAATGCCGATTTCGCCAAGGAGATCGGCCTTTCGCTCGACGGTTCGGGCTTCGGCCTCGGCACCCGCTCGCAGCGCTATTCGATGATCGTCGACGACGGCGTCGTCACCTCGCTCAATGTCGAGGAAGGCCCGGGCAAGGCCGACATCTCCGGCGCCGAGGCCCTGCTCGCGAAGCTCTGAGCGCAACCTCCGACCGAAGGCCCGCGTCGCCCGATGAGGCCGGCGCGGGCCTTCTGCATTGCGGCCCGATCAGCGCCGCAGCGTGCGGGTCAGATGCCCGGCGCGCCGAGCTGATAGTCCTTCTGCAACTGCGCGTCGCTCGAGGGCATGATCGCCTGGCATTCGCCCCAGTAGAAGGAGCCCGGCTCCCGATTCACCGGATCGGCGCAGATGGTCGCGAGCTGCTGCTGCCGCGACTGGGAGGTCTGGCAGGCTGGCAGAAGCACGGCGATTGCGATCGACAGACAGATCGGCCGGACATGTCGCATCACCGCGCTCCTCTTGCATCGCTACATCGGTTCGTCTCGTCGTCCAGCGGATTTCTGGCATCTCGCGCCTGGCGCGACAAGTCGCCGATGTTCGACCCAGCGTAGGCCTGCTTGATCGATACGATATCGTCTTGTCATGAGACAGGCGGCCGGGCCGGCGTTAGGCTGGGACGTTCTGCCGGAGCCTGCCATGACCGAGATCACGATCCGCCCGCTCGCCACCTCCGACCGGGCGCAGTGGGAGCCGCTCTGGCAGGGCTATCTCACCTTCTACAAGGCCTCGCTCGGGTCCGAGATCACCGAGGCGACCTTCGCCCGGCTGACCGGCGGCGCCGAGCCGATGGGAGCCTTCGTCGCCGAGCGCCACGACCAGCTGATCGGCATCGTGCATTGGGTGATCCACCGCTCGACCTGGAACATCCGGGACGTCTGCTATCTGCAGGATCTGTTCACCGCTCCCGAAGCGCGCGGCACCGGCGCTGGGCGCGCCCTGATCGAAGCGGTGAAGCAGATGGCGCAGGCCAAGGGCTGCTTCCGCGTCTACTGGCAGACCCATGAGAGCAACCTGCAGGCGCAGGCGCTCTACGACAAGGTCGCCGACAAGTCGGGCTTCATCGTCTACCGCCAGCCGCTGGGCTGATGGGCACGGCGCTGGCGACCTTTTCCGCCGAGGCACGACGGATCGCCCAGAGCGTCAGCACGATCCCAAGGATCGCCGGCAGGGTCACCGCCGGGAAATCCCGGGCTATGACCGCGGGCGAGCAGATGCCGACCGCGACCTCCCAGAAGTGGAAGAGTGCATGCGCGCTCAGCCACAGGGTCGCCGCGGCCCAGAGTCCGACGCGGCGCTCGGGCATGGCCATGCCGAGACCGAAGGCTGCGCCCAGGAAGAGCTGGATCATCCCGATGTCGCGGATGAAATGCTGGTTGTAGAAGCCGGTATCGGTCACGCCCGGGACCAGTTCGTACCACGACAGCGGATTGACCAGCATGAAGAGGCCATTCGCCGAGAGGAAGACGGCGTTGAAGGCCACCATTGCGACGATGGCCGCTGCAATGGCGCGGTTGTCAGGGATGATGGTCATGGTTCAGGCCCTCTCGCATCGGGATGAGTGGCTGTCGGCTCTCGCGCTCAGGCCCGCGCTTGTGACGCGTCGAGCCACTCCGCGAAGCGGGTCGGCCCAAGGCGGGGGTTGGCGCCGGGCGTCAGCGACCTGTCGTCCAGCTCCGCGCCGAAATAGCGGGCGCGGACATCGGCGATCACCTGGCGCCGGTCTCCCTTGGCAGTGAGGAACTGCCGGGCGATCGCATCCATCGGGATCGGCTCGGGCCCGGCTACCTCGACGGTACCGTTTACCGGCGCACCGACTGCGATATCCGCCAACACGGCCGCGACATCGGCGGCAGCGATCGGCTGGAACAGCGCCGGCGACAGGCGGAACGCGTCGCCGTCGGCGCTCGACTGGATGATGGCATTGACGAACTCGAAGAACTGCGTCGCCCGCAGGATCGTGTAGGGGATGCCCGACGCCTTGATCAGGCTCTCCTGGGCGAGCTTGGCGCGGAGATAGCCGCTATCGGGATTGCGCTCGCTGCCGACCACCGACAGCGCTATGTGATGCCCCACGCCGGCGGCGGCTTCGGCAGCCAGCAGGTTGCGGCCCGATGTCTCGAAGAACTCCAGCACGGCCTTGTCCTCGAAGGATGGCGAATTCGCCACGTCCACGACGACTTGAGCGCCGGAAAGCGCTTCGGCGAGCCCCTCGCGGGTGATGGTGTTGACGCCCGAATTGGGCGACGCCGCCAGGACCTCATGTCCGGCCTGGCGAAGCCTGCCGACGAGATAGGTTCCGATGAGGCCGCTGCCTCCGATGACCACGATCTTCATGATTCTCTCCTCTGTGTGACCAGCGGCCGCGTCATCGCGACCCGATGAGAGGAGAATGCCTGCGAGCAGGCCGGAAGACCTTGCCGCGACCTTGAGCCGAGATTGAATTTCCCTTGGCGGACCGTCCAAAAGCACCGAGATCCCATCGGCTTCTCCTTGATGAGAAGCCGCACCGGGAGCTGTGCCCGGATCTGGGCGCCATGCTATCAACTGCCTACCCAGTGGCAGGTCGCGGCAGCCGCATCGAAGGTCTGCCAATCGCCATCGGGTTACGGAGCACCGACGTGCAATTTCTCTTCGAAGGCCATGTGCTCGACCCCGAGCGACGGGAGCTGACGCGGGGCAGCGAGGTCATCGCGATCGGACCGCAGGTGTTCGACCTCCTGGCCCATCTCGTGCGCAACCGCGAGCGCGTCGTCAGCAAGGACGACCTGCTGGACGCCGTCTGGGGTGGCCGGATCGTCTCCGAGTCGACTCTCACCAGCCATATCAACGCGGTGCGCAAGGCCGTCGGCGACAGCGGCGAGGAGCAGCGGCTGATCCGTACGATCGCCCGCAAGGGGTTCCGCTTCGTCGCCGAGGTCGAGGAAGCGCCGTCGCCCGGCGGACGCGATGCGGCGAAGCCCGAGCCGGCCGCGTCGGGCACCGCGTCAGCACCGCCGCTGGCTCTTCCCGACAAGCCCTCCATCGCCGTGCTGCCGTTCCAGAACATGAGCGGCGACCCGGAGCAGGACTACTTCGCCGACGGCGTCGTCGAGGACATCATCACGGCTCTGTCGCGCCTGCGCTGGCTGTTCGTCATCGCCCGCAATTCGAGCTTCACCTACAGGGGGCGGGCGGTCGATGTGAAGCAGGTCGGCCGCGAGCTCGGCGTCGGCTACGTGCTGGAAGGCAGCGTTCGGAAGGCCGCCACCCGCGTCCGGCTCACCGGCCAATTGATCGACGCCACGACCGGCGCGCATCTCTGGGCCGAGCGCTTCGAGGGCACGCTCGACGACATCTTCGAACTGCAGGACCAGGTCGCAGCGAGCGTCGTCGGCGCGATGGCGCCGCAGCTGGAGCGCGCCGAGATCGAACGCGCGCAGCGGACGCCGACCACGAGCCTCAACGCCTATGACTGCTATCTGCGCGGGATCGCGAACCTGCAGCAGGGCAACAGGGAGGCGATCGGCGAGGGGCTACGGCTGCTCGAGCAGGCGATCGCGCTCGATCCGGATTTCGCCTCGGCCTATGGCATGGCGGCCTGGTGCTATTTCTGGCGCAGGGTCAACGGCTGGATGACTGATCGCGCACAGGAGACCGCCGAAGGCGCCCGGCTGGCCCGCAGAGCCGTCGAGCTCGGCCGGGACGATGCGGTGGCGCTCACCAGGGGCGGCCATGCGCTCGCCCATCTCACGGGCGACCTCGACGCCGGCATCGCCCTGCTCGACCGGGCGGTCGTGCTCAATCCAAATCTGGCGGCGGCCTGGTTCCTCGGCGGCTATCTGAGGGTCTGGCACGGGGAGACGGAGGCGGCGATCGCGCATTTCGCCAAGGCCATGCGCCTGAGCCCGCTGGACCCGGAATTGTATCGCATGCAGGCGGGAATGGCCGTGGCGCATCTGTTCGCCGGGCGCTTCGACATCGCCTCGTCATGGGCCGAAAAGGCGTTCATGAACCTGCCGAGCTTTCTGATGGTGGGCTGCATCATCGCGGCGAGCCATGCGCTGGCCGGCCGGATGGAGCCGGCGCAGCGGGCCATGGAGCATCTGCGCCAGCTCGATCCCACGCTGCGCATCTCGAACATGAAGGACTGGCTCCCGATCCACCGACCGGAGGATTTCGCGACGTTCGCGGATGGCCTGCGAAAAGCCGGGTTGCCGGAGTGAGAGCCCGACCGGCCGTCGACGTGTAGGAGGACTCGAAATGGATCTACACATCGTCATTTCCGGGCTGGTTCAGGGCGTCGGGTATCGGCAATGGCTGTGCGGGCGCGCGCTTGCATCCGGCGTGACCGGCTGGGTGCGGAATCGGGCCAATGGGACGGTGGAAGCCGTGCTGTCCGGACCGTCCGAGAGCGTCGAGGGATTGATTGCCGAAGCGATGAACGGGCCGCGGGGCGCCCGGGTCGACGACATCCGCCGGCGTGAGGCCGAAGCCTCGCTATTGGCTCAGACCCGTGACGCGTTCTTCATCGCTCCGAGCATCTGATAGGCTGCGCCCTCAGCGTCCTGGCTTGAACGGCGCCATGCCCGCCCGCGCCAAGGCGTCGGCGCGCTCGTTCATTTCGTCGCCGGCATGGCCCTTGACCCATTTCCACTCGATCTTGTGGCGGCCCAGTGCGGCATCGAGGCGCTTCCAGAGTTCCTCGTTCTTGACCGGCTTCCTATCGGCGGTCTTCCAGCCGTTGCGCTTCCAGCCATGGATCCAGGCGGTGATGCCCTGGCGCAGATACTGGCTGTCGGTGTGGAGCGCGACGGTGCAGGGCCGCGTCAGCGTCTCCAGCGCCGAAATCGCGCCCATCAGCTCCATGCGATTGTTGGTGGTCATGGCCTCGCCGCCGGAGAGCTCCTTCTCCTTGCCCTTGTAGGACAGGATCGCACCCCAGCCGCCAGGCCCCGGATTGCCCGAGCAGGCGCCGTCGGTCCAGACTTCGACCGTATCGCTCATCGCTTCAGCCCATAGTCCCGGGCGTCGGCGACGCGCTGATGGAAGGCGAGCTTGCGGTCGTATTCGAGCGGGTCGTGCGGCTTGACCAGCGCACCCGGCGGCACGTTCAGCCAGTCGACCAGCCGCGTCAGCAGGAAGCGCAGGGCCGAGCCGCGGCAGAGCTGCGGCAGAGCGTCGACCTCGCCTTTCGTCAGCGGGCGCACGCTCTCATAGCCGGCGAGCATAGCCTGGCCCTTGGTCAGGTTGAAGGAGTTGTCCGCCTCGAAGCACCAGGAGTTCAGGCAGATGGCGAGGTCGAAGGCGAAGGCGTCTGTGCAGGCGAAGTAGAAGTCGATCAGGCCGGAAAGCTTGTTCTGGATGAAGAAGACGTTGTTGGGGAAGAGGTCGGCATGAATGACGCCGCCGGGCAGATCCCGCGGCCAGCTCGCTTCATGCACCGCGATCTCGGCATGGAGGCGCTGCAGCAGGCCGGGCGACACCTTGTCGGCGGCAGCGCCGGCCTGGTCGGCGAGCGGGCGCCAGCCCGGCACCGACAGCGAATTGACCCGCGACATCGCGAAATCGGCGCCCGCCTGATGCAGCAGCGCGAGGCCGCGCCCGACCTCTCCGCAATGCATGGCGTTGGGGCGGCGCACCGAGAGCCCGTCCAGGAAGGTAACGATCGCGGCGGGGCGGCCGGCCAGCCGGCCGACAGCCTGCCCATCCGGCGTCTTGACCGGCTGCGGGCAGATCAGGCCGCGCTGCGCGAGATGCTCCATCAGGCCGATAAAGAAGGGCAGATCGGCCACATCGACGCGCTCCTCATAGAGCGTCAGGATGAAGAAGGCCTGGGTCGTGTGCAGCAGGAAGTTGGAGTTGGAGACGCCTTCCGCGATGCCCTTGGCGGAGAGCAGATCGCCGATGCCATAGCGCGCGACGAAGGCCGCCATCTCGTCATCAGGGACTTCGGTATAGACGGCCAAGGCTTCGCTCTTTCGGGTGGATGCTTACTCGGCCGCAGCCGGCGCGTCGCGCAATTCGCGCGGCAGCGGGAAGAAGACATTCTCGTCCGCCGTCGAGACGGTTTCGACGCGGACCTCGTAGCGCTCCGCGAAGGCGTCGATGATCTCCTCGACCAGCACCTCGGGCGCGCTCGCGCCGGCGGTGATGCCGAGGCTGCGAATGTTGCCGAAGACCGACCAGTCGATCTCGTCGGTGCGCAGCACGAGCCGCGCGACCGGGCAACCGGCACGCTCCGCGACCTCGCGCAGGCGCTGGGAGTTGGACGAGTTCGGCGAGCCGACCACGATCAGCCCCTCGACCAGCGGAGCGACGCGCTTCACCGCCTCCTGCCGGTTCGTCGTGGCGTAGCAGATGTCCTCCTTGTGGGGGGCGATCAGCTCCGGGAAACGCTGCTGCAGCGCCTCGACGATCTCGCGGGTGTCGTCGACCGAGAGCGTCGTCTGCGTGACGAAGGCGAGTGGCTTGCCGGCCGGCGGCTCAAGCGTCGCGACATCGTCGAGCGTCTCGATCAGCGTGATCGCGCCCGGCGGCAACTGCCCCATGGTGCCGATCACCTCGGGGTGGCCGGCATGGCCGACGAGCAGGATGTGGCGGCCGCGCTTGTGGTGGACCTCGGCCTCGCGATGCACCTTGGTCACCAGCGGGCAGGTCGCATCGATGGCGAAGAGGTTGCGCTGGTTCGCCTCCGCCGGCACGGATTTCGCCACGCCATGCGCCGAGAAGATCACCGGCCGCGTCGCGTCGGGAACCTGGGAGAGCTCGGCGACGAAGACCGCGCCCTTCCGCTTCAGCGATTCGACAACGTACTTGTTATGGACGATCTCGTGGCGGACGTAGACCGGCGCACCATGCAGGGCGAGCGCCTTCTCGACCGCGTCGATCGCACGCACGACGCCGGCGCAGAAGCCGCGCGGCGCGCAAAGCAGAATGTCGAGCCGCGGCTTGGTCACGAAAGAAATCCGATGGACGTCGCGCCTTCTTTCGGCGTCGGGCCGGCGATGTCAAGGAATGGCGGCGTCGCGGGCCATGTCCGCCAGTCACGGCCCAAGCCGCGGCGAAGCCCTCGCAGGATCGGCTACGACACACTAGATTGCGCGCTCCGGCCAGCGCGCCTGCGGCGTGCCGACGACCTCCGCCAAACGAGCACGTCACTCCAACCAGGGCAAGCCATGGCCGACGCCTCCCACACCAGCTACCTGCCGCCGATCCTGACCTTTTGCGCCGGCGCGGTGGTCGCCGTGCCGCTGTTCCGCAAGCTCGGCCAGTCCGCCGTGCTGGGTTATCTGGCGGCGGGCATCGTGATCGGCCCGTCCGTGCTGGCGCTGATCCGCGATCCGGATACGATCCGCGGCGTCGCCGAGATCGGCGTCGTCCTGCTGCTCTTCCTCGTCGGCCTCGAATTGCAGCCGTCGCGGCTCTATTCGATGCGCAAGGACATCCTCGGCGCGGGCCTGTCGCAGATGGCGCTGAGCGCCTTCGTGATCGGCGGCGTCGGCTGGTGGTTCGGCCTGTCGGCGGGCGGTGCCGTGGCGGTCGGCCTGGCGCTGGCGCTCTCGGCAACCTCGATCGCCCTGCAGGTGCTGGAGGAGCGCGGTGACGGCCACGAGGCTTATGGCCGGCGTACCTTCTCGATCCTGCTGTTCCAGGACATCTCGATCGCGCCGGCGCTCGCGCTGCTGCCGCTGCTGGCGACGACAGGCGGCGCCGCCGGCGGCCCCGGCGGGACGGCGGCCGGCATCGGGCTCGCATTTCTCGCAATCGCCGCGATCGTGCTGGCCGGGCGCTATGTGCTGAACCCGTTCTTCCGCATCCTGGCCAAGGCCGGTGCCAAGGAGGTGATGACGGCAGCCGCCCTGCTCGTCGTGCTCGGGGCGGCGCTGCTGATGGAACAAGTCGGACTCTCTATGGCGATGGGCGCCTTCCTCGCGGGCGTATTGCTGGCGGAATCGCATTTCCGGCACGAGCTCGAGGCCGATATCGAGCCGTTTCGCGGCGTGCTGCTCGGGCTGTTCTTCATGGCGGTCGGCATGTCCCTGGACCTGCAGCTCGTGCTCGACAATGCGCTGCTGCTCGCAGTGGCCGCGCCCCTGCTCGTGCTGTTCAAGATCGTCGTCGCCGCGACGATCCTGCGCGTCTCCTGCTCCTCGACCATGGAAGCGCTCCGCGCCGGCGCGCTTCTGTCGCCTGCGGGCGAGTTCGCCTTCGTGCTGCTGCCGCTCGGCGTCTCGCTCGGGCTGCTCGCCCCGCCGCAGGCCGCCGTCGCGACGGCGCTGGCGGCACTTTCGATGCTGATCGGGCCGGTCGTCGCCAAGCTGATCGACGCCTGGCTGCTGGCGCGCGTGACGCAGGAGGTCATCGAGGAGGACTTTTCAGACGCGGGGACGGCCTCCGTCGTCGTGGTCGGCTTCGGCCGCTTCGGGCAGGTGGTCACCCAGGCGCTGCTGCTCCAGCATATCGACGTGACGATCATCGATTCCGATGTCGAGCGCATCCGCTCCGCCGCCAAGTTCGGCTTCAAGATCTATTACGGCGACGGAACGCGGCTCGATGTGCTGCGCGCGGCGGGTGCGGAGAAAGCTCGCATCATCTGCGTCTGCATCGACGACCGGCATGCCGCTCTGCGGATGGTGGAGATGGCCAAGGCCGAGTTCCCGCAGGCACGCATCCATGCGCGCGCCTATGATCGCGTTCACGCCATCGACCTGATGAAGGCCGATGTCGACTACCAGATGCGCGAGACCTTCGAGTCGGCGCTGGGCTTCGGCCGCGTGACGCTGGAAGGGCTCGGCCTGACCTATGACGAGGCCAGCCTCGTCATCGAGCATGTCCGCGATCGCGACGCGCAGCGCATGGAGATCCAGTTCCACGAGGGCATCGCCGCCGGCCTGACCAAGGTGCCGCGCGTCACGCCGGAGCCGCTGGTGAAGCCGAAGGGCAAATCGAAGGCGCTGACGGCGGAGACCCAGGAGGTGATCGAAGATGGCGGGGCCGAAGTCGCGGTCGGCGGCGTCGGCGAGCCCGAGCGGTGAACGCGCGCGCCGATTCACAGGCCGCCGGTTCGAAGGAGGCCGTCTTCGTCAGCGGCTCGCTGATGCGCCATGTCGCGGTCATGACCGGGACGGGGGCGATCGGCCTGATGGCGATCTTCCTGGTCGACCTCCTGTCGCTGCTCTACGTCTCGTGGCTGGGTCGGCCGGAAGCGACGGCCGGCGTCGGCTTCGCCACGATCGTCCTCTACCTGATGATCTCGATCAATATCGGGCTGATGATCGCGGTCGGGGCGTTGACCGCGCGGGCGCTCGGTGCAGGCGACAGAGGAGCGGCGAGGCGGCTGGCGGGTTCGACGCTGACCTTGATGGCGCTCGCCGGCCTCGTCCTGAGCGCCGTCGCCCTCCCCTGCCTGCCCTGGCTGCTGCACCTGCTCGGCGCGCATGACGAATCCTATCGCGTCGCGCTGTCCTTCCTCTGGATCGTGCTGCCCTCCAATGTGCTCATGGCTGTCGGCATGGGGGCGTCGGGCGTGCTGCGGGCAGTCGGCGACGCTCGCCGCGCCATGTTCGTGACGCTGGGCGGAGGGCTGGCGACCGCCGGCCTCGATCCGCTGTTCATCTTCTGGCTCGGACTCGGGCCGGACGGGGCGGCCTGGGCCATCGTCGCCTCGCGCGTCATCATGGTGGCGACGGGGCTGCACGGCGCCATCTGCGTCCACGGCATGGTCGCGCGGCCGAGCCTCGCGGGCCTGCGCCAGGATACGCCTCGGACCTTGTTGATCGCGGGGCCGGCGATCCTGACCAACCTCTCCAACCCGATCGCCAACGCCGTCTTCGCGAGCATCTTCGCGCGCTTCGGTGACGCCGCGATTGCCGCGCTCGCCATCATGGACCGGCTCGTCCCGGTCGCCTTCGGCGTGCTCTTCGCGCTGACGGGGGCGGTCGGGCCGATTCTGGCGCAGAACTGGGGCGCGGGACGCTTCGACCGGATGCGTCGCGGCCTGACGGCCTCGGCGCTGTTCGGGATCGGCTGCGTCGTCGTCGCGGGGCTCGCACTGGCGCTGCTGCGCGGACCGATCGTCGCCGCCTTCGGCGCGACCGGGCTGACGGCGGAGCTGGTGATGTTCTTCTGCCTGATTGCGGGACCGATGTGGCTGTTCGTCGGGCTGCTCTTCGTCGCCAACGCCGCCTTCAACAATCTCGGCATGCCCTTCATGTCGACGCTGTTCAGCTGGGGCCGGGCGACGCTCGGCACGATGCCGCTCGCCTTCCTCGGCGCGCAATATGCCGGGCCGCAAGGCGCGCTGGTCGGATCGGCGCTGGGCGCCGTCGCCTTCGGCATCCTCGCGCTGGTCTTCGCCTATCGCGGCGTCGCCCGGCTGGAGCGGATCGCGACCCGGGTTGCGCCGCTTGCCTCGCCCCCCGACGCTGCTATCGTCCCGATGCAGGCGGCGAGAGACCGCGCAGCAGCCGGAGGCACGCCATGATGAACCTCTTCGAGATGATGCAGCAGGCCCAGAACGGCCAGGCGATGCAGAACCTCGCCCGTCAATACGGCCTCAGCCAGCAGCAGACGCAGGCCGCGATCGACGCCCTCCTGCCGGCCTTCTCGATGGGGCTGCAGCGCCAGACGCAGGACCCCTACGCCTTCGGATCGCTGGCGCAGATGATGACGGCGCAGCCCTTCGGCCGGATGTTCGACGCCAATGGCGACGGCATTCCCGACAATGCCCGAAACGCCGGCAACGATGTGCTGAGCCAGCTCTTCGGATCGAAGGAGGTCAGCAATGCAGTCGCGGCGCAAGCGGCGGCGACGAGCGGCGTCGGCCAGGCGGTGCTGAAGCAGATGCTGCCGATCATCGCCTCGATGGTGATGGGCGGATTGTTCAAGTCGATGAACAGCCAGGGCATGGGCGGCATCCTCGGTCAGTTCTCGGAAATGATGCGAGGCCAGATGCCGGGCATGCAGCCGGCACCGGCACCGCAGCAGGCGCCTCCGACGAACCCGCTGGAGGCGATCCTCGGCGGCATGTTCGGCAATGCGCAGGCGCCGACCAAGGCCGAGACGCAGGGTGGCGGGCCCTTCGGCGGCGGCCAGATGCCAGGCGGGCAGATGGGTATGGACCAGATGGGCGGCATGCTCGGGCAGATACTGACGGGAATGCTGGGCGGGCAGGCGCCGCAAGCCGAGCCGCAACCGCGCGCGGCCCCCTCCCCGCGTCGCGCTCCTGAGCCCGAGCCCGAGCCCGAACCTGAGGACGAGGCGCCCTCCACCTCGCAGACCGGGCCGGGCTCGATCGGGCTCGATGCGCTGAACCAGATGTTCGAGCATGGCCGCAAGGTGCAGGACAGCCATCAGGACGCGCTGAAGACAATCTTCGATACGATGTTCGGCGGCCAGAAGGGGCGCTGACCCTCGATTGCGCCATGAAAAAGGGCGGAAGCACGAAGCTTCCGCCCGCAGGAACGTGCAGCCCCAAGGGGTCAGGCGCCGCACGCAACCGGATTGACGGCCTTGGCCTGCAAGGCCAGGGGCTGGGACGATGACATGGCTGCAGGCTTGATGCTCTGCTGCGCCGTCAAGGCCTGATGAACGCCGGCCTTGCGGCGCGTCTCCGCGGCGCCCAGCCGAGCGCTGGAGCGCTCGGCCAGCACCACGGAGGGGTCCGACAGCCAGGACACGGAGAGCGCGCCGTCGAGATCGGAACGGATGAGCCCGATGTCCTTCAGGCTGCGCTCGTCGAGTTCTCCGAGGCGCAGGACCTCTCGGCGGTGAATCAGGGCTTTCACGATGGCCACGATCGGCGTGAAACCAAGGGCGGCAACACGCGTGGCGCCGGCCGAAACGGACGAGAGCGACTTCGTTGCGAATGTCATGAGCAGCATGACGGCCTCCTGTGGTTCAAAAGCGACGGGCATTCCCCGACCTTGCCTGGACGCACCGCTGGCAAGGACCGGAAACTGACGAAACGGTAGCTTTGCTCTGGCCATAAGCCAAACGAATGCTTATGATGCTTCACAACACGGATATTGATGAACCGATGTGAGGGGCCGCCATGGCGCATGTGCTCGACGCCGACCAGCTCAAGACCTTCGTGGCGATCGCCGATACCGGCTCCTTCACCCGTGCCGCCGAGATCGTTTTCAAGACCCAGTCGGCGGTTTCGATGCAGATGAAGCGGCTGGAGGAGCGCGTCGGCCGGCCGCTCTTCGGCCGCGACGGCCGTCACGCCAAGCTGACAGAGGATGGCGAGCGGCTGCTCGACTATGCCCGCCGCATCGTGCGGCTGAACCTCGAATGCGTGGCGAGTTTCACCGATGCCGATCTGAAGGGCCGCATCCGACTGGGTGTGCCCGACGACTATGCCGATCGCTATCTGCCGGAAATTCTCGCCCGCTTCGCCCGCTCCAATCCGCGCGCCGAGGTCACGGTCGTCTGCGAGCCGACGCCGATGCTGGCCGAGCGGATCGCCACCGGCGACATCGACCTCGCCATCATCACCCATGTCGAGAGCCGCGGCCAAGGCGAGATCATCCGTATCGAGCCGCTGCTCTGGGTGACCTCGGCGCGCCATGCCGTCCATGAGGAGGACCCGCTGCCGCTCGCCCTGGGGCGGCCGACCTGCAACTGGCGGCAGGCGGCGGTCGATGCGCTGGAGACCAAGGGCCGACGCTTCCGCGTGCTTTATGCGAGCTGGAACTCGACCGCGGTCGGCGCCGCCGTCGTCGCGGGACTTGCGGTTTCCGTGCTGCCGGAAAGCGCGGTGAGGCCTGGCATGCGGATACTCGGACCGTCCGAGGGCTATGCGACGCTGCCATCCTGCAAGATCGGGCTGCTGCGGACCCGCTTCGATCCGTCGGTTTTGTCAAACGCGTTGGCAGAGCACATCATCCAGAGCCTGGACAACCTCGCGAGCTTCAAGACGGCGGCGGAATAGAACGACCAAGATCGAACGGGCACCGCCGGTTCAGCGGAAGCCTTCCATGACGCGTGAAGTCAACTCGCTCACATTGATGCCGATCTGGGTAATGACGGCGACTGCCGCAACCGAGATCAGCATGGCGATGAAGCAGTACTCAATTGCCGTCGCGCCGCGTTCGTCACGGGCAAATGTTACAAATCGGGCGGCAATCTGACGCATGGTCAGGACGATAGCGCGCGAATCCCGCCAAATTGTTAATGCGGCAACGCGAATCCCTCTGGACACCGAATTCGCGAGCTCGGCAGTTCACGAGGCCCGAGTCGCCCCACGACCTATGCGAACGCCGCGACCGCTATAACACCAATTCAGAGAACAGCGGCTCGACCCGGCCGTCCCACTCGGCGCGATAGCGCGCGGCGAGGCGTTGCGAGAGCGTGCGATCACCCGCCACGATCGCATCGAGCGGATCGAGGAAACCAGCTTCGTCGGCGCCTGCGCTGTTCCTTCGGGCGCGGCGCATGAGCCCGGCACGCGACAGGGCCAGCACTTCACAAGCGAGATCGCGCAGCTTCCGGCCGGAAATGCTGGTGGACAAGCCCTGCTTCGGCACGGCATCGCGCAGCGCCTGGCGCTCCTCGTTGCTCCAGCCCTTGACCAGATCCCAGGCCGCGTCGAGCGCCGAGGCGTCGTAGAGCAGTCCAACCCAGAATGCCGGCAGCGCGTTCAGCATCTCGGGCGAGCCGGCATCGGCGCCGCGCATCTCGAGGAAGCGCTTGAGACGGACTTCGGGGAAGAGCGTCGAGAGATGGTTGGCCCAGTCGGATATCGTCGCCTTCTCGCCGGGCAACTGCGCCAGCTTGCCGGCGAGCAGGTCGCGGAAGGAGGCGCCGGCGACATCGTGGTAGATGGCGCCGCGCTTGACGAAATACATGGGCACGTCGAGCGCCCAGTCGACATAGGCCTCGTAGGACATGCCCTCGTCGAAGGCGAAGGGAATCATGCCGGAACGGGCGTTGTCGGTGTCGCGCCAGATCTCGGAACGCATCGACTGGAAGCCGTTGAGCTGGCCCTCGGTGAAGGGCGAGGATGCGAAGAGGGCCGTCGCCAGCGGCTGCAGGGCGAGCGAGACCCTGAGCTTCCTGACCATGTCGGCCTCGGTTGCAAAGTCGAGGTTCACCTGCACCGTGCAGGTACGGAACATCATGTCGAGGCCGCGCGTGCCGACCTTCGGCATGTAGTTGGCCATGATCTTGTAGCGGCCCTTGGGCATCACCGGGGTCTGCACCCGCGTCCAGAGCGGCGAATGGCCGAGCGAGACGAAACCGATGCCATGCGGCTCCGCGACCGCTTTGACGTCTGCCAGATGCTCGGCGAGTTCGGCGGCCGTCTGGTGCAGGGTCTCGAGCGGAGCGCCCGAGAGCTCGAACTGGCCGCCGGGCTCCAGCGAGATCGCGCCGCCGCCATCGGGGCCGGCCAGCCCGATGATGTGGCCGGCATCGACGATCGGCTCCCAGCCGAGCTTCGCCTGCATGCCCTCGAGAAGGTGGCGGATGCCGCCCGCACCGGACCGCCCCTCATAGGGGACCGGCGAAAGATCGTCGCGATAGAACGGAAACTTCTCGTGCTCAGTGCCGAGCCGGAAGGCCGAAGGCGGCTTCTCGCCGGCGGCGAGCCAGGACATCAGTTCGTCCTTGGAACCGATCGGGGTCGAATCGGACACATCACGAGCCATGGGCGCTCCGGCAGAGAAACAAGGCGGCCAGGCTTCCGTCCGCGCCGTGTGACGCAGGGGATCAGGCTCCAGGAGCGCCAGACATAGGCGAGCGCGGAACGCTCGACAACGACCTCCGCCACGCATTGACGGACAATCGACGAACGGCTGGTGCAAGTCGCCGCCCGGTTGTGCTCAGGCGGCGCCGCGCCGACGCACCTCCTGTGTACCCCAGCCGGTCGCATCGAGCCGGGTCTCGGAGGCAATCCAGTCGACGACGGCAGCGAGACCCGCCGCCTGCCCGCCCTCGCGGATGCGCGCCTCTTCATAAACAGCGAGCTGGACATCGGCACTCGTGCCCAGGCCTGCGATCTGGCGGCAGGTCGCCAGTTCAGCCTGACAGCCGAGTGCCGCCGCGTCCTCGGCAAGCTCGGCGACAAGATCATCGAGAAGGCTCGGCACGCTGCGCATGCTGCGGCTCTCAGCATCGACGAGGCCGCCATGGATGCCGTAGCGCTGGGCGCGCCAGAGATTCTCCGCCGCGATGGCCCGAGAGGCCGCCGTCAAATTCGCATTGAGCCCCGGCCGGCGCAGCAGATGGCGGATCAGGCAGCAATAGAGCGCGGCGATGGCGAGCGTATCCTCCAGACGGGTGCAACTGTCCGCGATCCGCAGTTCCAGGGTCGGATGCTTCTCGGAGGGGCGGATCGCCCACCAGATGTAGCTGGCGTCCTTGATCGCGCCGGCGGCCACCATCGTGTCGAGATAGGTGCGGTAGTCCTCGGGATCGCTGAATAGGTCCGGCAGGCCGGTGCGCGGCAGTTCGCCATAGGCGGCGAGACGGTAGCCCATCAGCCCGGTGCGCCTGCCCTGCCAGAAGGGCGAGGAGGTCGAGAGCGCCAGCAGCAGGGGCAAATACGGCATGATCCGCGCCATCAGCCGGATGCGCTCATCCTCGTCCTTGACCTCGACATGGACATGCAGGCCGCAGAGCTGGTTGCGGCTGCCGAGCATCTGCAGGTCCCGCATCAGCGTGTCGTAGCGAGCCGCATCGGTGGCGCGCTGGCGTGACCAGGCGGCGCTGGGGTGCGTGCCGCAGGCCAGCAGCAGCATGTCGTGCTCGAGAGCCAGGCCGGCCAGCCCCGTGCGCAGGGTCGTCAACGAACGTCGCGCCTGACCCATCGATTCGCAGACCGGAGTCGCGACCTCGATCTGCGATTGCAGCATCTCGCGCTGGACCTCGTCGGGAAAGGCGTTCTGGGCCTCCTTGATGAAAGCCGGAGAGACCTTGCGCACGATCCCCCTGCTCCCGGCATCCGACAGGAAATACTCCTCCTCGATTCCGAAGCGGCAGGCTTCCTTCATGGCGTCATCCTCGTCAGGCAAATCGCTTCGGGCAGGTCGGTTCTGTCCTGCAGGCGATGAATCACCGGCAGGCGGCCTTGGGGGCCAGCGCGCCAGACACCCCCCGAATGAGTCGAGAATGCGTCCCCAGCATGAGCGGGAAACGCCGGAGGCCGGGTGACGTTCCGTCGGCTGGACTAGCCTCTCGGCCAGTCGCCGAGCACGGCCTGCACCAGCGCGAGGGCGGCCACGGCCGCAGTGTCCGCACGCAGGATGCGCGGGCCGAGCGAGATCGGCAGCGTCGCCGGCCGCGCCAGGATGCGTTGGCGTTCGGCCTCGTCGAAGCCGCCTTCGGGGCCGATCAGCACGGCGAGCGGCCCCGGCTCGGCGCGAGAAAGCGCTGCGACAGGGCTTTCCTGCGCCATCGCCTCGTCGCAGAAAACCAGCAGCCGTCCGGGTTCGAGCGCGGCGAGTGCGGCATCGAGCGTCTGCTCGGCGCGGATGTCGGGCAGCGAGAGGATCCCGCACTGCTCGGCCGCCTCGACGGCATTGGCGCGCATGCGGTCGAAATTCAGCCGCGAGACCTGGGTCCGGCGCGTCAGGACGGGCTGGATGACGCCAGCCCCCATCTCGACTGCCTTTTGGGCGATGTAGTCGAGCCGGGCATGCTTCAGCGGCGCGAAGAGATAGTGCAGATCGGGCGCCGGCGGCTGTGAACGCGTCTGCTTCACCATCGTCAGGCTAGCCTGCTTGCGGCCCTCGACCGAGATCGCGGCCAGCCATTCGCCATCGCGCCCGTTGAAGACGAGCACGGTGTCATCCTGCTTCATCCTGAGCACAGTAAGGAGATAATTCGCCTGTTCACGCTGCAGAGGCAGCCGCGCACCCTCGGCGAGGTCGTGCTCCAGAAAAAGCCGGTAACGGGCAAAATCGGGAATCGACATTGGCGGCACGAACTCCTGCGGAGATGGAACGATCAGGCCAGCGTGGGTGTGGACAACCCGCCGGCAGGGCCGCCTCGCGCGAAAACCGCCACAATCCCAGTCTATCGGCAGGCGCTGACTGGCAGGCAGCGTGGACTCGCAATGGTCCTTGGCGCTAACACAGCCTTGCTGGTAAGGAAATCGCGGAGGGACGCAAGCGCCCGCGCAGGCAATTCGGAGCGGAACGAGATGCGGCTGAGGATGGCTTCCGGAGTGATCGCGACGATGGGTCTCGCAGCAGCGGCCCTGATCGACGCCGCTCCCGCGCGGGCGCAGGCCTCGGGCTGCGAGCAGATGCAGACGCTCCTGCAGGAACGCCAGTCGCTCGTCGCCTCGCTGAACGCCGCGCAGAAATCCAAGCAGAAGCTTTCGCCGCAGATGGCCTGCAGCACGCTGGGCAAGCTCGTCAGCAACGGCTCGGCGACGGTCAAATTCGCTACCGACAATCAGGACTGGTGTCAGATTCCGGCCTCCTTCATCGACGGGATGAAGGCCGACAATCAGAAGGCCGCCGGAATTCGCAACCAGGCCTGCAACGCGGTGAAGCAGCAGGCGGAAATGATGCGCAAGGCGCAGCAGCAGGCGCAGGGCGGCGGCAACCCGTTCGGCGGCGGCGACGCCATCACGGGTGGCGGCATGCGCGTTCCCCAGGGTGCGCTTTAAGCTCTAGGGCGTGACCATCATGCAAAAGCCGGCGCCTGCGACAATCGGACCGGGGCCGGACGCTCCGCTACCTGACGCGCTGACCGGCCACTGGGTCGATACGCGCGCGCCGAGGGGTTTTCGCCCCTATCTCAAGCTCGCTCGCATCGAACGTCCGATCGGCTGGCAGCTTCTTCTGCTGCCATGCTGGTGGTCGGCAGGGCTCGCGGCCATCGCGACCGGCCAGCACTTGCCCAATCTCTGGCATTGCCTGCTCTTCCTGGTCGGCGCGATCGTGATGCGCGGTGCCGGTTGCACCTTCAACGACATCGTCGACCGCAAGCTCGACGCGCAGGTCGCGCGCACGCGCGGGCGCCCGCTGCCGTCCGGCCAGGTCACGGTGAAGGGCGCAGCGCTCTTCATGGTCGGGCTGTCGTTCGTCGGTCTCGCGGTGCTCATGCAGTTCAATCGCTTCACGATCGTCGCAGGCATCTGCTCGCTCGTGATCGTGGCGATCTATCCGTTCATGAAGCGGATCACCAACCTGCCGCAATTCGTGCTCGGCCTCGCCTTCTCATGGGGCGGTCTGCTCGGCTGGAGCGCGGTGTCGGGCCGGCTCGACGCTCCAGCCTACCTGATCTACGCTGCGGCCGTGGTCTGGACCGTCGGCTACGACACGATCTACGCGATGCAGGACCTCGAGGACGACGTCATCGCGGGCATCAAGTCGAGCGCGCGCTATTTCGGCGATCATGGCCCCGAGGCGATCGCGCTGTGCTTTGCGATCGCGGTCGTGCTGGCCGGGCTCGCCATCTGGACCGCGGGCGGCGGGCCGATCGCCTTTGCCGGCCTTGCCGCCTTCGCCGGTCATCTCGGCTGGCAGGTCTCGAAGCTCAAGGGCGCGACTTCGCCGGTCGCGCTAGGCCTGTTCCGGTCCAACTGGCATGCCGGCCTGCTCCTCGCAGCCGGCCTCGCGCTGGACGCGCTCGGCCGCTACGCACTGCAGGTCTGACCCGTCAGTCGGTCAGCCTGTCGCCACCGAGGACGACAGGGCGCTCCGCGAGTTTTCCGGGCTTGCGCCGCATCAGGAAGCGCGGGCGGCGGCCATTGAGGAAGGCATGGCGGCGCCTGACCCGGGTCGACCCCAGCGCGAGCGGGCCGATCTGCGGGAAGGGCTCGGAAATCTCGCCGTCGCTGGTTTCGAGCAGCAGCGGCATGCCGCTGGCCCGGCCGCAATCGCGCCAGAGCGCCACGGCATCGTCCTGATCCACGGTCGCGACCGTGATTGACCGGCCATCGCCGGCGGTCAGCGCGAGCTGGAAGACCTGATCCTCACCCGTCGCATTGGCCAGCCGCAAGGCGACACCGCGCCAGCCGGCTGACCCGCGCAGGATGCGCACGGAACCGATCCGCTCGATGCGGGGCGCGTCCGGCTGAACCGGCATCGGGTTTCTGGGAACGGTCGCGGGGTCGGTCGCGCCGCCGAGGCCATTCGGCATGAAACCGAATTCCCCGGCGGCCGGCGTGACTCTGGCCATCGATTTAACGCCTCTCTCTAATCCCTGCCGCTACGGAGCCCTCTGTGAAGTTCGGGGCTCTCGTGCTTGCCAAGCGAAATTGCGTCCCGGGCGTCTCCGAGCGCTTAAAGGGTTCGGTTAAAGGAGGGTGTTTTGTGCCTTCCAATGGCCCCAATGGCCTGTTTCATGCATGATGCTTGACGGAATCTTTCGGTGCGCGGGGGCATTTTCAGCTTGAACCGCGGCATCGGCATTCGTACGGAACGCGCATGACTTCTCCCCCCCTCCCCATTGCCCCGGACCTGCTCAGAGCGGTCCGCGAGAGCTGCCTGGAGGCCGGCGAGATCGCGGTCGACCTGTTCCGCCCCGGCGAGAAGACAGCCGCGAGAACCTGGTCCAAGAGCGGCGGTTCGCCCGTCACGGAAGCCGATATCGGCGTCGATACCTTCCTGCGCATCCGGCTCTCCGCGCTGCTGCCCGAGGCTGCCTGGCTATCGGAGGAAACCGTCGACGACGCCCAGCGGCTGTCTCGCCGTTTCGTCTGGGTCGTCGATCCGATCGACGGCACGCGCGCCTATATGAGCGGCTCGCCCGACTGGGCCGTCTGCGTGGCGCTGCTCGACGAAGGCGAGCCGATCCTCGGGGTCGTCCATGCGCCGGCCAGCGAGGCGACCTATACGACGCTGCGTGGCGGCGGCGCCCAGAAGAATGGCGACGCCATCACCGCCTCGCCCGCGACACGCCTTGCCGCTGCCCGGATCGCCGGGCCCAAGCCGATGCTCGACGCGCTCGCCCGCTTCGAGAGCTTCGAGCCCGTCGACAAGATTCCCTCGCTCGCGCTCCGGCTGACGCGGATCGCCGACGGCTCGATCGATGCCGGGCTGATCTCGACCGATGCCCGCGACTGGGACCTCGCCGCGGCCGACCTGATCCTGCGCGAAGCCGGCGGGCGTCTCAGCGGTGGCGGCGGCGAGCCCGTGGTCTACAACCGCGAAGCCCCGGTCCACGGCATGCTGATCGCCAGTTGCGGCGGCCTGTCGGAGCCGCTGCTCATCGCCATGCAGCGCCTGCGCGACGGACAGCCGCAGCGCATCTGACGCCTTTTTCGCCTGCTTGCAGCCCTGCTGCGCTTAAAGCGCGCCTTTCAGCACTCGCACACGGCGCATGGATGGCTTAACTGATGCCGCGCGGTTCCCGGACTGGACCGCGCGTGCTGGAGGGATCGATGGTTGTGGAACCGGAACAGAAACAGCTTCTCCACCTCGTCTTCGGCGGAGAGCTGAGTTCGCTCGAAGGCGTGACCTTCAAGGATCTCGACAAGCTCGACGTCGTCGGCGTGTTTCCGAACTATGCCACCGCCCATACGGCATGGAAGGCGAAGGCACAGGCAACAGTCGATCAGGCGCAGACGCGCTATTTCATCGTGCATCTGCATCGCCTGCTCGACCCCGAGAGCTAAGTCCGGCGCAAGCTTCAGGACCCAATCTGGATAATGGGCTTTTCGATCCTCAAGACGCGCGTGGCGCAGGAAGCGCTCGGCCGGATGCTGGCCGGCTATCTGCGCCTCGTGCAGCGCACGAACCGGTTCGTCGTCGAGCCGGCCGACATCTATGAGCGCGTCCGCCCCGAACTGCCGCTGATCATCGCGATGTGGCACGGCCAGCACATCATGATCCCGTTCTCGCGGCCGGACTGGATGCCGGCTTGCTCGCTGGTCTCGCGCCATGGCGATGGCGGCTTCAACGCTGTCGCTCTGCGGGAACTCGGCATCGGAGCGATCCGCGGCTCGGGCGCGCTGGGCAAGAAAATCCGCGAGAAAGGCGGCGCCAGCGCCTTCCTCGCCATGGTCAGGCGGCTCGCAGCGGGCGAAACCATGGTGCTGACCGCCGATATTCCCAAGCGGGCCCGCATCGCAGGGCCGGGCATCATCCAGCTCGCGCGGGCGTCCGGGCGGCCGGTGCACCCAATCGCGGTGGTGACGAGCCGGCGCATCGACTTCAAGAGCTGGGACCGGGCCTCGATCGGCCTGCCCTTCGGGCGCGGGGCCATCGTCGTCGGCGAGGCGATCCATGTCGCGCGCGAGGCCGACGAGGCGACCTGCGAGGCAGCGCGGCTGGCGCTCGAAACCGGGCTCGACGCCGTCCATGCCCGTGCCTACGAGATCGTCGGCGCGCAGGACCCCGGCGCCGGACTGCGGCAGGCGCATCTCTCCGCCACGAGCGGGCCCGGGAAGGATCTCCCGGCATGATCGGCAAGGGTGCCATCCTGACGAGCTACCGCACCGTGACCGGGCTGCTCGAACCGGCCGCGGCTGCGCTGCTGGTCTGGCGGCGCGGGCGCGGCAAGGAGGACCCGACGCGCCTGGCCGAGCGCCGCGGCTACCCCGGCGTCAGGCGGCCGGACCGCTCGCTAGTCTGGCTGCATGGCGCCAGCGTCGGCGAGACCGTGACGCTGCTGCCGCTCGTCGCTAGGCTGCAGAAGCGCGGCCTCACCGTGCTCGTCACCTCCGGTACCGTGACCTCGGCCAGGCTGCTCGCGGCGCGGCTGCCGGCCGGCGTCATCCATCAGTATCTGCCGCTCGACGTGCCCCGCTACATGCGGCGATTCCTGGACTACTGGCGCCCCGAGCTCGGGCTGATCTGTGAATCCGAGATCTGGCCCAATCTGCTCATCGAGGCGCGCAAGCGCGCGGTGCCGCTGGTCCTGGTCAATGCCCGCATGTCGGAGCGCTCCTTCGCGCGCTGGTACAGGGCGCCGCAGACCTCGCGCTATCTGCTCTCATGCTTCGACTCCTGCCTCGCCCAATCACAAGGCGATGCCGAGCGGCTGGCGCAGCTCGGTGCGCCGCGCGTCAGCGTCGCCGGCAACCTCAAATTCGATGTGCCCGCTCCTCCCGCCGATGCCGATACGCTGGCGATCCTCGATGGTTTGACCACCGGACGGCCGATCTGGGTCGCGGCCAGCACGCATCCCGGCGAGGAAGAACAGGTCGTCGCGGCCCATCTCGCGCTCAAGCCCTATCTGCCGAACCTCCTGACGATCATCGCGCCGCGCCATCCGCAGCGCGGCATTGAGGTCGAGGCGCTGGCGGAGGCGAACGGCATCGCCGTGGCAAGGCGAGGCGCCGGCCAGATGCCGGAACGCGACGTCGAGCTCTACATCGCCGACACGGTCGGCGAGCTCGGCCTGCTCTACAGGCTCTCGCAGGTTGCCTATCTCGGCGGCTCGCTGGTGCCATTGATCGGCGGGCACAACCCGATCGAGCCGGCCAAGCTCGGCTGCGCGCTGCTGCACGGCCCGTTCGTCCACAACAATGCCGACATCTTCGCCGCCTTCGATCAGGATGGCGGAGCACGCGAGGTCGCCGACGCGCAGGGGCTTGCCGGCGCCGTGCATCGCTGGCTCAGCGACCCCGCAAGCGCAAGGCAGGCGGCGCGCGCCGCCGCCCAGACCAGCGCCCAGCTCGGCGGCGCGTTGAACCGGACCGTGCAGGCGCTGGAGCCGCTGCTGATGCGGATCGCGCTTGGACAGCGCGACAGCATCTCCTGATGCGCGCGCCTGGCTTCTGGTGGCGGCCGCCGGGCCTGCTGGCCTGGCTCCTGTCGCCCTTCGGCAAGCTCTATGGCGCGATCACGCTGCGACGGATGCGAGGCCTCGGCAGCGATGTCGGCATTCCCGTCATCTGCGTCGGCAATTTCATCGCGGGCGGCGCTGGCAAGACGCCGACCGCGATCGCGCTGGCGGGACTGCTGACTCAGCGCGGCGAGACGCCCTTCGTTCTGATGCGCGGCTATGGCGGCTCGCTCTCCGGACCGGTCGAAGTCCATGCCTCGCATCACGCCGCCCATGCGGTCGGCGACGAGCCGCTGCTGATGGCGCGCCATGCCCGCACCGTGATCGCGCGGGACCGGACAGCCGGGGCCGCGCTCGCACGCGCGCTGGGCGCGAGCGTGATCGTGATGGATGACGGACTGCAGAATCCGGCGCTCACCAAGCGGCTGCGGCTCGCGGTCGTCGATGGAGCGTCGGGCGTCGGCAACGGCCACTGCCTGCCAGCGGGCCCCCTGCGCGCGCCGCTCGGCGGGCAACTCGCGCAGACGGATGCCGTGCTGGTCATCGGCGAGGGAGAGCCGGGCGAAGCCGTCGCAGCGACGGCTCGGGCGGCCGGCGTCGCGATCCTGCGCGCCCACCTGGAAACGGCTCAAGAGATTGTTGGAAAACTGAGGGGGCAGCCAGTTCTTGCGGTCTCAGGGATCGGCCGGCCGGAGAAGTTCACGGCTACCCTGCTTGGAGCCGGAGCGCAGATCGTCGCGGAGCACGCCTTCGGTGACCATTACGCCTATAAGGAAAGCGACGTAGCGAACCTCGTCGCCGACGCGAGACAGCATGATTGCCTGATCGCCACGACGGAAAAAGACATGGTCAAGCTCGGCCCACTCTGGCCGGACGGAGAGCGCCACCGCCTCCTGCCGGTGCCAGTCTCGCTGGTCTTCACGGAGCCGAAGCGGGTCGCGACGATGCTTAGTGCCACGCTGTCAGGCTCGGCCGGCGCGGCGCAGCCTTAGCTGCACGGCTTCGGGCGAGGCATAGGCTTCCTGCCACTCGACCGACCAGTAGCGAAGTTCCTCGATCCGGATCGGAGCGCCAGTGACGGCGCAGCGCACGAAAGCGCCCGGCCGCACCACGCGGAACTCGCCATGACCATAGTCGAGCGCCGCTTCAGGGCCGTGCAGGGGCGTGCGTTCGCTGATGTTCATGATGATATATCTAAAATGTTGCTCGATGGACGGATTATCGAAATAATCCAACTTCGTGATAGCGTTCCCATCGATGATGTCCAGTCTGGTGATGTCTTGCCTCGCGCGCCTTGGCACGGTCCTGACCGGGCTCGCGCTACTGACGACGGCGACGTTCGCCGGCGGCTATGAGCGTGTGCGCGTTCCCAGCTATGACGGCGACCTCGACGCGGTGCTGTATCTTCCGCCCGGTCCCGGGCCGTTTCCCGCGGTCGTCGCACTGCATGGCTGCGGCGGACTGTGGCGCGACAATGGCAAGATCTCGACGCGGCATTCCGACTGGGGCGAACGCCTGGCGATGGAAGGTTTCGCCGTGCTGATGCCCGACAGCTATGGCTCGCGAAAGCTCGGCTCGCAATGCGGCGTCAAGGAGTTGACCGTCCGGGCCAGCCGCGAGCGCGTCGCCGATGCCGCGGCCGCGCGCTACTGGCTCCAGTCCCGCAACGACATCCGCGCCGACAAAATTGCATTGCTCGGCTGGTCGGGCGGCGGCTCGACGGTTCTCGCCGCCATCCGCAGGGATCGCCGGCCGGCCGATGAGAAAGCCGATTTCGCCCGGGCTATCGCCTTCTATCCGGGCTGCCGGATCCAGTCGGAATCGACCAGCTTCGCCGCGCGGCTGCCGCTGATGATGCTGATGGGCGATGCCGACGACTGGACCCCCGCCGCACCTTGCGACTTCCTCGCCAAGGCCGCGCAATCGCGCGGCGAAAAGGTCGAGCTGGTGATCTATCCCGGCGCGCTGCATGATTTCGATCACCCTCGGCTCGAGGTGAAGGAACGCAGCGACATTGCCTATTCCGCCACCGGAACCGGCAAGGCGACGGTCGGCACCAATCCCGCCGCACGCGAGGACGCGATCAAGCGGGTGAAGGCGTTTCTCAAGGGGCTTTGAGCCCGTTTCACCTCCAGCCCTCATCCTAAGGAGCCGCGTAGCGGCGTCTCGAAGGATGCTTCAGGAGGCTCCGGAAACATCTGGACCATCCTTCGAGACGCCATTCCTGGCGGAATGGCTCCTCAGGGTGAGGGCTGAGTGTGCGATTGGCCAGTCTCTTAGAACAGGTCGCCCTGCCCTAGCGTCCGGCTCTCCGTCTTGGGGCCCTCCCGTCGCGGCGGTCGCGCCGGCCGCGACGGGCCATCGCTCCCACCCGCTACCATCACGCCGAAGCGTCCATCGCTGACCTGAACGCTCAGCGCCTGCCCTGGCCGCACCTGGCCCGTGTCGCGAATGAGCGCGCCGGCCTCGTCGCGCACCAGCGCATAGCCGCGCGCCAGGACTGCGTTGGGGCCGAGCGAAGCCGCCAGGGCCCAGAGGCTGCCGAGCTGATCGCGGCGGCGCTGCAGCAGACGCGCGAAGGCCGCCGTGAGATTGCCCGACATCGCTCCGAGGCGATCACCTGCGCGCCCGATCCGGTCGCGCTCGCGCCTCAGGAGATTGTCGCGGGCGACGGCCATCGCCTTCGAGAGGCCTTCGACATCCTTGCGAGCGGTCGCCAGCCGCAGCAGCGGCGAATGCCGTGCGAGGCGCTGCGAGGCCAACGCGAGCTGCTGCTCATGCGCGCGGGCATTGCGCGCGAGCGCCGGCGCCAGCCGCGCGGCCGCGAGGTCGAGCCGCTGGCGCGGGCCAGACAGCACCGCCTCCGGGCCGGGGAGAGCGCGGGCGAGCGCCCGCAGATCGCTGCGACGGCGGTCGGACAGACGGCGCATCGCGCCCACCTGACGGCGCGAGAGGTCGGCGACGAACGCCATCAGTTCGGCCCGGACGGGCACGACCTTCTCGGCCGCGCCCGTCGGCGTCGGCGCCCGTAGGTCGGCGGCGTGATCGATCAGGGTGACGTCGGTCTCGTGACCGACCGCCGAGACCAGCGGGATCGACGAGGCGGCGGCAGCGCGCACCACGACCTCCTCGTTGAAGCCCATCAGATCCTCGAGCGAGCCGCCGCCGCGCGCCACGATGATGACGTCGGGCCGCGGGATGCGTCCGCCCTCAGGCAGCGCATTGAAGCCGGTGATGGCCGCGGCGACCTCGGCCGCGCTGGTCTCGCCCTGAACGCGCACCGGCCAGACCAGGACATGGCGGGGAAAGCGGTCCTCCAGCCGGTGCAGGATGTCGCGGATAACAGCCCCCGTCGGCGAGGTCACGACGCCGATCACGACAGGCAGATAGGGGATGGGTCGCTTGCGCTCCTGCGCGAAGAGGCCCTCTGCGGCGAGGCGCTTGCGGCGCTCTTCCAGCAGCGCCATCAGCGCGCCGATGCCCGCGGGCTCCAGCGAGTCGATGATGATCTGGTAGCTCGACTTGCCGGCGAAGGTGGTGATCTTGCCGGTGGCGATGACCTCCAGCCCCTCCTGCGGCCGCGTCCTCAGCCGCCCGAAGACGCCCTTCCAGATCACCGCGTCGATCTTGGCGTTGGCGTCCTTCAGCGAGAAGTAGACGTGGCCAGAACCGACCGGGCCGCGATAGCCCGAGATTTCGCCGCGCACGCGCACGAAGCCGAAGGCATCCTCCAGCGTGCGCTTGAGCGCGCCGGAGAGATCCGAGACCGACCATTCGGGAGCGTTGCCGGCGGGCTTCTGCGATTCGCTGTCCATGAGCGGACCATAGCGGCGGGAAAGCATCGGCAGAAGCGTTGCGGTGGACGCGAGCGGGGGCTATTGCCCGGACAGACAAGCGGAGAATGGCGATGAACATCCTTCTGATCGGTTCGGGCGGCCGCGAGCATGCGCTCGCCTGGGCGATCTCCGGCTCGCCGCTCTGCGACCGTCTTTTCATCGCGCCGGGCAACCCGGGCACGGGGCAATGCGGCGAGAATGTCGTGCTCGACATCGCCGACCATCCGGCGGTGGTCGCCTTCTGCAAGCTGCAGCACATCGATCTCGTCGTGGTCGGCCCGGAGGGGCCGCTGGTCGACGGCATCGCGGATTCGCTCACAAGCGCGGGAATCAAGACCTTCGGCCCCTCAAGAGCCGCCGCCCAGCTCGAAGGTTCGAAGGCCTTCACCAAGGAACTCTGCGCCGAGTTCGGCATTCCCACCGCGGGCTTCGGCCGCTTCACGGATGCAGCCGCCGCCAAGGCCTATGTCGCGGCCCAAGGCGCGCCGATCGTGATCAAGGCGGACGGCCTCGCCGCCGGCAAGGGTGTGGTCATGGCGCAGACGCTGGCCGAGGCGAACGATGCGATCGACATGATGTTCGGCGGCGGGCTGGGTGCGGCCGGCGCCGAGGTCGTGATCGAGGAGTGGATGATCGGCGAGGAGGCGAGCTTCTTCGCACTCTGCGACGGAGCCCATGCGCTGGCGCTCGCATCGGCGCAGGACCATAAGCGCGTCGGTGACGGCGACACCGGCCCCAATACCGGCGGCATGGGCGCCTATTCGCCGGCGCCGGTGATGACCAAGGCGCTGGAAGAGCGGGTCATGGCCGAGATCATCAGGCCGACGCTGGCCGGCATGGCCGAGCGCGGGGCGCCGTTCCAGGGTGTGCTCTTCGCCGGGCTGATGATCACGGCCTCGGGCCCGAAGCTCGTCGAGTACAATGTCCGCTTCGGCGATCCCGAATGCGAAGTGCTGATGCCGCGCCTCAAGAGCGACATCGTGCCGGCGCTGCTCGCTTCATGCGACGGCGTGCTCGACAGCTTCGACCTGCGCTGGTCGGACGAGACGGCCCTGACGGTGGTGCTGGCAGCCAAGGGCTATCCCGGCAAGCCCGAGACGGGCACCATCATCAAGGGCATCGAGAAGGCGGAAGCGATCGACGACGTGCTCGTCTTCCATGCTGGCACGAAGCAGGACGCAGCGGGCGCGATCCTTGCCAATGGCGGGCGCGTGCTCAATGTCGTGGCCACGGCGAAAACTGTGAGCGAGGCCCAGGCGCGTGCCTATGCCGCAGTCGATGCGATCGACTGGCCAGGCGGCTTCTGCCGCCGCGACATCGGCTGGCAGGCGGTGAAGCGCGAGCGCGAAGGCTGACAAAGGCACGCTCGCGACGTATATATGCGGCGCAATCTCATATATACGTTCGGAGGTGCGTCGTGAGTGTACTCATCAAGGACGCGGAGACTGATCGCCTCATCCGCGACGTAGCGACCCGCACCGGCGAGACCATGACGCAGGCCGTGCGAACCGCGATGCAGGAACGCCTGGCTCGCTTGCCTCCAACTCAAAATGCCGGCCGCCTCGACATGGCGAAGATCGAAGCCTTTCTGGCCGAGATCGACGCCATGCCCAAGATCAACACCGATCTGACCGATGACGAGATCATCGGCTATGACGAGAATGGTGTCCCTAAGTGAACCTATCGCGGATCGTCGTGGACAGCTCGGCGATGATTGCGATCCTGCAGGGCGAGCCCGAGCGCGCCGCCATGGTCGATCGACTGAACCGCGCCGGGGAGGTGATGTGCTCGACGGTCAGCTTTGTGGAAACCTTTATGGTAGCAAGCCAGCGCCTCGTCGGTTTCGATCTCGACAACCATCGGGATTTTCTGACGCGGTTCGGGATTCAAAGCCGCGCAGTCGATGAGGAACAGGCCATCCTCGCCGCGCAAGCCTTCGCCCGCTTTGGCAAGGGCCGCCACCCGGCCAAGCTCAGTCTCGGCGACTGCTTCTCCTATGCGCTAGCCAAATCCCTGAACGCCCCCTTGCTCTATAAGGGGGACGATTTCGGCCAGACAGATATCGTCTCGGCGGCGAACATCGGAGCCCGCCCATGAGCAATCTCGACTCCCTCTTCCCCGGCTTCAAGGGCCATTGGATCGACGGCCCGGTCGGCAAGATCTTCGCGCGGGTCCGCGGCGAGGGGCCGCCGGTCGTGCTGATCCACGGCTTCCCACAGACCCATGCGGAATGGCACAAGATCGCTGGCGAGCTGGCGAAGAGCCACTCCGTCGTCTGCCCGGATCTGCGCGGCTATGGCTGGTCGGCCGCGCCGCATGGCGATGGAGGCGCACAGACCTACAGCAAGCGCGGCATGGGCGAGGACATCGTCGCCGTCATGCAGGCGCTCGGACATTTGCGCTTCGCCGTCGTCGGGCATGACCGCGGTGCGCGTGTGGCCTACCGGCTGGCGCTCGACCACCCCGGACGCGTCGACCGACTGGCGCTGCTCGACATCCTGCCGACGGTCTCGATGTGGGAAGGCATGAGCGCGGCGCGCGCCATGCAGGTCTATCACTGGACCTTCCTGGCCCAGCCCGAGCCCGTTCCGGAAAACCTGATCAAGGGCGATCCGGCCGGTTGGCTCGACCACACCATCGCGAGCTGGACGCGGGCGAAGTCGCTCGAACTGTTCGACCCGCTGGCGCTCCAGGCCTATGGCGAGTCCTTCAACGACCCGGCCCGCATCCACGCCGCCTGCGAGGATTATCGCGCCGGGGCGACCACCGATGTCGAGCATGACAAGGCCGATCTCGCTGCCGGCAGGCACATCCTCTGTCCGGTCCTGATCCTGTGGGGCGAGGCCGGGATTCCGGCCAAGGGCGCGAGCCCGCTCGAAATCTGGCGTGAAACCTTCGCGCCGCAGGCCGAAGGGCTGGCGATCGACAGCGGGCACTTCCTCCCGGAGGAGAATCCGGCGGCGACGCTGGCGGCGCTGATACCGTTTTTGTCCAAGACCGGCGCCTGACGCAGCCATGATCATGCGGCCGCCGGCCTTGCATCCGCCGGCCGAAGCGACCTGGAGCCCCCCGATGAAGCTCACCGATTTCAACACCCTGACGTTCGATTGCTACGGCACCCTGATCGATTGGGAGAGCGGCATGGTCGCGGCGCTCGCGCCGCTGGTGGCGAAGGTCGGCCGCCCCTTGAGCCGCAATGCCGTGCTCGAGGCCCATGCCCGGCATGAATCGAGCCAGCAGCGCCATACGCCGACGAAGCGCTACAGCGAGCTGCTCGCCATCGTCTACAAGCGCTTGGCCGAGGAATGGGGCGTGCCGGCGGCGTGGGAGGAGTGCCAGACCTATGGCCGCTCGGTCGGCGACTGGCCGGCTTTCCCCGACACGGCCGCCGCGCTGCAGCTGCTGAAGCGGCGCTACAAGCTCGTCATCCTCTCCAATGTCGACAACGAGTCCTTCGCGCTCAGCAATCGCCGCCTCGGCGTGACCTTCGACGCGATCTACACCGCCGAGGACATCGCCAGCTACAAGCCGGCCGCGGCGAATTTCGACTACATGCTTGAGGCGCTGGCCACGCTCGGCGTCGGCAAAGGCGACATCCTCCACACCGCCGAGAGCCTATTCCACGATCACAAGCCGGCGAACACGGCCGGCCTCGCCTCCTGCTGGATCTACCGGCGCCATGCCGATGAAGGCTTCGGCGCGACGATGAACCCGGGCAAGATGCCGCATTACGATTTCCGCTTCAACAGCCTCGGCGAGATGGCGCAAGCCGTTATGAAGGAGTGCGGCGAATCCTGAGCGCCGCGGCGGAGCGCGGCGGCACGATGGCACAGGCGAAGCGCAAATCAGTCGTCCGCCCGGGCGGGCCCGCACCGGAACTGGTTCTTGTGCTCGGCGCCGGCGGCGCGCGGGGGCTCAGCCACATCCTGGTGCTGGAGGCGCTCGACGAACTCGGCGTCCGGCCGACCCTCATCGCCGGTTGCTCGATAGGCGCGATCGTCGGCGCGGCCTATGCCGCTGGGCTTTCCGGCCGCGACCTACGCGAGCACGTCACCAGCACCTTCCGCGACCGCGCCCGCGTGATCGCCAGGCTGCTCGATGCCCGGGTCGGCAAGTTCACCGACTTGATGCGCCGGCTCGGCAACCCCGTGCTGATCGACGGCGAGCGGATGCTCGACCTGTTCTGGCCCGAGGCCGTGCCGGATCGGTTCGAAGAGCTGAGCATCCCCTTCGCGGTGACGGCGACCGACTATCATCTCCATGCCGAGGTTTCGCTGAGCCATGGCCCGCTGACACCTGCTGTCGCGGCCTCGCTGGCGATTCCGGGACTGGTGCGCCCGGTTGTAATCGAGGGACGAGTGCTCATCGATGGCGGCGCGATCAATCCCCTGCCCTATGACCGGCTGATGGCGCCAGGCCGGATCGTGATGGCGATCGACACCAGCGCGCCGGCGACGATCAGTGAGACGCGGGTTCCCGAACCGCTGGAGGCGATGCTCGGCGTCAGCCAGATCCTGACCCGGACAATCGTCCAGCGCATGATCGAGCGGCAACCGCCGGACATCCTGGTCCGCGCCGGAGGAGACGGCATCGGGGGGCTCGACTTCTTCAAGGCCAGGGCGATCCTCGACGCGGCGGAGCCGGTGAAGGAGGAGGTCAAGCGAAAGCTGGCACAGGTGCTGGAACGGCAGGGGTAGAGCACTTTAACGATCCGACTGGATCGCTAAAGTGCTCCAGCCATTGATTTCGACGCGTTTTCTTCACGCGAACCGGTGTCCACTTCGCTTGAAAACGCTCTGACCGGCTCCGGCGCATCGCAGCGGAACCCCGGCAGCGCCGCAGCCAGCGCCGCCCTGCCGGCTGGCGTCAGTGTCACGGCGCGGCTGTCCTTGCGGCGCAGGACCCAACCCGTCTCGAAGCAGCGGCAGGCCAGCGCCGCTGCGAGCGAGCCCGCCAGATGCGGACGGCGTTCGCTCCAGTCTAGGCAGGGCCGCAAGGCGGCACGCCGGCCCGGCTTGCTCGCGAGCGTGACGCCGAGCGCGACGAAGATCGCCTCTCCGGATGCGGTCAGGCCGTAGCCGCCATCGGCCACAGTGAGATGGCCGCCGGCGACCAGCGCGTCATGGATGGCGATTCCGAGCCGGCCGGCGAAATGGTCGTAGCAGGTGCGGGCCTCGCTCAGCTCCGCACCGACGCGTGAAGGCAGGCGTCGGCGCACTCCTTCGCCACCGGCCAGCACCATCAGCCCTTCGAGCGCCTGCGCGACCTCCGGACCGGCCAGACGATAATAGCGATGGCGCCCCTGCACCGCGACCGCCAGCAGGCCGCCCTGCATCAGCTTGGCGAGATGCCCGCTCGCCGTCTGAGGCGCGACGCCGGCGAGCCAGGCCAGTTCCTTGGCCGTCAGCGCCCGACCATCCATCAGCGCGTGGAGCATGTTGGCGCGGGCGGGGTCTCCCATCAGATGGGCGATCTCGGCGAGATAGGGGCCGTGCGTGCTCATGGCGGCATGATGCTCCGCTAGCGCTGGCGCGCAAGCGGGAACGCTACGGCCACGACCGTAGCATCCGGCCGCGACAGCAGGCGTCGGCAATGCCACAACCGGTTCATGACCGACCCCAGCCTCAGCCTCATCCTCTTCATCGCCGCCACCTTCCTGCTCGCCGGCTTCGTCAAGGGCGTCATCGGGCTCGGCCTGCCGACCATCGCGGTCGGCATTCTCGGCGTGGTGATGGTCCCGGCGCAGGCCGCAGCGCTGCTGGTGGTGCCCAACCTGATCACCAATGGCTGGCAGATCGCGACCGGCCCTGGGCTGAAGGCCATTCTGCTCCGGCTCTGGCCGATGCTGGCGGGCATCTGCGTGGGGACCTGGGCGGGAGCCGGCCTGCTCGAACAGCAGAAGAACGGCTCCGCCACGCTCTGGCTCGGCATCGCGCTCGTGCTCTATGCGCTTGTCGGGCTCAAGGCCGCGAAGCTGCGCGTTCCGGCCGGGATGGAAAGCTGGCTCGGGCCGGTGATCGGGATCGCGACCGGCGTCGCCACCGCCGCGACCGGCGTCTTCGTGCTGCCGGCGGTGCCCTATCTGCAGGCGCTCGGCCTCGACAAGGACGAACTGGTGCAGGCGCTCGGCCTGTCCTTCATCGTCTCGACGCTGGCGCTGTCGGTCGGATTGCTGGGCGCGGGCGCGCTCGATGCCAAGGTGGCCTGGCATTCGGCACTGGCGCTGCTGCCGGCTCTCGCCGGGATGGCGGCCGGGACGATGATCCGCAACCGCATCTCGGCGCAGACCTTCAAGCTCTGCTTCTTCGCGGGGCTGCTGGCGCTCGGGGCCTATCTGGTGCAGCGGGCGGCCTGAGCGGCCGCCCGCCACGCCGCATCAGCGGTTATAGGCTAGGCGGCGGTTGCCGCGCTTGTGGCCGTACCAGGAGATCTCGAGTTCGCCGACATCGACATGCACGATGCCGTTCGAGTAGGAGCCGACGCCGCCGGTGCTCTCGAGCGACTTGGCGACCGCAACCGCCTTGCGGGTGGAGGTGGCGAGCGGGCGGAAATCGATCGCATTGCCGCTGTAATGCTGTGAATGCCTGGCGTGGCGGCCGCCGCAGGTCGAGGTGATCTGGATCGGCCCGATCCTATCGGTCAACTCCTTGATCATCGCCACGGTCGCGGGCTTGAGACAGCCCAGCCCCTTGACCTGGGGCTGAAAGGAAACCTGCTTGATCGAAGTGTCTGCGCGAGCCAGAACAGGCACGGAAACTGCCAAGACAACAGCCGCAACAATACTACGCATTACTAACCTAACTGAATGGAGAAATGAAAAGCTACAGACACCATCTCATGGTCTGTCTGAGCGGTTCTCGGGACGCAATAGTTGGGTCACAAGGCTAAAAAAAGGCACAGCCGATTCGGATGATCTGGAGCTATAGCCACGCCCCGCCATCGCCACCGGCCGGCATTCTGAAATACCAACGAAACCGCCGCCGAAATGCGTCGCCTATCCGATCCATCGAAATTCAACCGGCGATTGCACGTCGCATTCGCCCGTTTTTGCAGCGTGCGTTGCCGAGGCGGAAATGCGCCTTGCTTTTCCTCGGGATTGCAAACCGACCGGCCAGCCGGCGCCGGGTGGCGCCGGGCGGCGCGCGATCAGCCGGCCTTCCTGGTCACGATCGTCAGTTCGCCCTCGTCGTCGATCTGGGCGATCACCACGTCGCGCGACGAAAACCCCTTGGCCTCGAGCGCCGATTTCGCGACCGGAGCGGCTTCGATGGCCTGCTGCAGGCGCTGAAGCTGATCGGCCGTGCGGGTCGCGGCGAGCTGGTTGACCTGGGTCTTGGTCTCCTCGGAAAGCTCATCCAGGGCGACGACGCTGACCTTCTTGATGGCGGGCGCGGGCGCCTGCGGCGCGGCGGCCGGCGGCGTCGCCTCGCTCGAGGGCGCCTGCGCGTTGACGGGGCCGGCGAGGATGAGGGCGGCGCCTGCGGCCGCCAGCATGATCATGCGCATGGATTGTCCTTCCATCGGTTGCGGATGGGCGCGATTGAGCCGGGCGAATGGGTCGGGAAGCCGGGCTGGATCGGGTCATTCCATGACGATGTCGGGGCCGGAATGCGTTGGCCGGCCGGCATTCGAAGATTTTCCGAATTGGATTGACGACCGGCTAACCGACGCTTCGTCAGGTCCGCGCAAGCCTCACGACCCCATGTTAGTCTGGGCCAGTTGCGTACGTTCCGTCATGGAGGCGTGGATGGCCGACGAGGTGCAGAACTACCTGATATCGGAGATCGAGACACTTCGCAGCGCGGTCCTTCGGGCCGGCGCGCTGAATGCCAAGACGCTCGGCCCTTGCGCCGAGACCCATCTGGAAAACGTCCTGCGCTTCGTCACCATCTCGCATGAGATGGAGGAAGCGACATACCTGGCCCTCTCGCAAATCGCCCTGTTCGCGCGCGCACTTTACGCCCAGGCGCAGATCGGCGAGATCGAGCAGGCGCGGCGCGACGCGCTGGTCGCGATCGATGCGCTCGCCATCGTCGTGGACGAATCGATCCCGAGCCCGGCCGCACCGTTCGCAGGGGCGCTGGAGGCGGACATCGTCCAGTCTGACCTGACCGCACCAGGCTAAGCCGCGCTGAGAGCTAGCGCCGGCCCTGAAAGAAGCTGCGCAGAAGCTCGGCCGCCTCGCTTTCGCGCAGGCCGCCATAGACCTCCGGCTGATGGTGGCAGGTCGCGCTGGCATAGAGTCTGACCCCGTTCTCGACAGCGCCCCCCTTGGGATCGCCCGCGCCGAAATAAAGCCGCCGGATGCGAGCAAAGGAAATCGCCGCCGCGCACATCGGGCAGGGCTCGAGCGTGACGTGCAGGTCGCAGCCGAGCAGGCGCTCGGAGCCTATGGCCTCGCAGGCCAGGCGCAGCGCCAGCATCTCGGCATGGGCGGTCGGATCCTTCAGCTCCAGCGTGCGGTTGCCGGCGCGGGCGAGCACCACGCCGCCGCGCGTCACGACGGCACCGACCGGCACCTCCCCGCGCGCAGCCGCAGCCCGCGCCTCGTCGAAGGCGAGCGCCATCGCATCCGGGATTTTGGCCTCTGGCCTCCCGGCATCGGGCGCCGATGATGGGCGCGGCTGCGGCATCGAACCTCCGTTTTGGCGCTCGCAGGCGCGGGGGCGCTCTGCTACAAGCGCCGGCTACACCAAGAATTCGAGCCTGTCCTCTTTCGCGAAAGTGCCTGTCACTTTCGGCGCGGCACGCTCAGGAGCAGTCATGAGCGACGACAACAATCAGAAAAGCCGGGGCCCGCGCAAGGGCGGCGGAGCCGGCGGGCGTGGCGGCGGATCTGGCGGCGGGCGCGATGGCGGGGGTTTCGGCGGCAAGGGCCCGCGCTCCGGCGGACCAGCCGGCGGCGAACGCAAGCCGTTCCGAAGCCGCAGCGAGGGCGCAGAACGCCCCGCCCGCAGCTTCGGCAAGCCGGAAGGAGCCCGCGCGCCCTTCCGCGAGCGCGCCGGGAGCGATCGCCCCGGCCGCGAGGGCGGCGCGGAACGCCCCTTCCGGGCGCGGCCCGAGGGCGAGCGCAGTTCGAGCCGTCCGCCGCGCGAGGGTTTTGCGCCGCGAGGCGAGCGTTCCGGCGGTGCCGGCGCTGGCGGCAAGCGTTTCGACCGGCCCAGAACCGAGCGTCCGCGGCGCCCGCGCGAGGAAGCTCCGGTCAGCGAGGCCAAGCTGCTGCCTTCGCTGATCCAGGAGCCCGAGCGCGTCGCCAAGGTGATGGCGCGCGCCGGCGTCGCCTCCCGCCGCGACTGCGAGGCGATGATCGCGGAAGGCCGCGTCAGCGTGAACGGCAAGGTGCTGGAGAGCCCGGCGCTCGATGTCGGCCCGGACGACGTCGTGCTGGTCGATGGCGAGTTGCTGCCGGCGCGCGAGCGCACGCGGATGTGGCTCTACCACAAGCCGCGCGGCCTCGTGACGACGAACCACGATCCCGAGGGTCGGCCGACCGTCTTCGACGCGCTGCCGGAGGATCTGCCGCGCGTGCTTTCGATCGGCCGGCTCGACATCAATACCGAAGGCCTGTTGCTGCTGACCAATGACGGCGGGCTGGCGCGCATGCTGGAACTGCCGGAGACGGGCTGGCTCAGGCGCTATCGCGTGCGTGCCTTCGGCTCGGTGACGCAGGACAAGCTGGACACACTGCGCGACGGCGTCACCATCGAGGGCGTTCACTACGGCCCGGTCGTGGCGCGCTTCGAGCGCCAGCAGGGCTCGAACACCTGGCTGACGGTTGATCTGCGCGAGGGCAAGAACCGCGAGGTCAAGACGGTGCTGGAGCATCTCGGCCTCGACGTGAACCGGCTGATCCGCGTCTCGTTCGGGCCGTTCCAGCTCGGCGACCTGCCCGAGGGCGAGGTCGACGAGCTGCGTTCGCGCGTACTCAAGGACCAGCTCGGCGAAGAGCTGATGGCGAAGGCCGGCGTCGATTTCGAGGCGCCGCGCCGCGACGAACTGCCGGCAGCGCCGCCAAAACCTCGCGCAAGCCAGGCTGCCCCGAGCGGCGACGACCGGCCGCGCCGACGCGAGACCGGCGATCGCGACGGCAGGCCGGAGCGGGAGCGCTGGCAGAGCGACGTCGTGCGCACTCCCTCGCTCGACGATCGCAGCGACAAGCCGTGGAAGCGCACCGTCTGGCGCGACGAGGAGGCCGAGCCGCAGCGCGAGCGCAAGGCGCCGCCGCGTCGCGGTGCCGACCCGAAGATCGAACGCCAGACGCGCGAGGCGACCGGCGAGGTGGTGCGCCGCCGCGACAAGGCGATCGCCGATCCGAGCGGCCGCCGCGTTCTGGTCGAGCGCGTCAGCGTCTCGGCGCGCGAGGAGCCACGCGCGGCGAGAGCTCCACGCGAGGATGCCAGCCCGAAGCGCAGGCCCGACCGCCTGCCGCGCAGCGAGCGCGGCGCCAGGGAGGGCCACCCGGCCCGGACGCAGGGGCGCGAGCGGAGGCAGGAGCGCCCCTGGCACGACGCGACTGAACGGCCCGAACGCGCCCCGCGTGGCGACAGGCTCGCGCGCGAGGGCGGCGAGCGCCCGCCCCGTCGCTTCGGCGAGCGGCCGGGCGAGGAGCGCGGCGGCGACAGGCGCCCCGGCGGCCGCAGCTTCGGTGACAAGCCGGGCGGAGCGGGAAAGAGCTATGCGGCGCGCTCCAGCGAGCGCCCGGCGGGGCGCAGCGGCACGGGCGAACGCAGCGGCGGCAAGTCGTTCGGGGGCAAATCCTTCGGGGGCAAGCCGTCTGGCGGCCGGCCGTCCGGCGGCAAGCCCGGCGGTGGCGGGCGCCCGGGTGGCGGCCGCCCCAGTGGTGGCAAGGGTCCGCGCCCCGGCGGCAATCGGGGCTGAGCGCTAGCCGATGCGGATCGTCGGCGGACGTTTGCGCGGGCGGCCGCTCGTCGGCCCGAAACCGGGGATCGGGAGCATTCGCCCGACTTCGGATCGCCTGCGCGAATCGCTCTTCAACGTGCTGGCCCATGCCTATGACGACCCGCTCATTGGGGCGCGCGTGCTCGACCTGTTCGCCGGCACCGGCGCGATGGCTTTCGAGGCGCTCTCGCGCGGGGCGGGTTTCGCGCTGCTGGTCGACGACGGCACCGAGGCGCGCGGGCTGATCCGCGAGAACCAGATGGCGCTCGGCCTCGCCGGCCATAGCCGCGTCTTCCGGCGCGACGCGACGAAGCTCGGCGCAATCGGCCCGATGGCGCCCTTCGGCGTGATCTTCTGCGACCCGCCCTATCGCAAGGGGCTGGGCGAAAAGGCGTTGGCCTCCGCCCGCGATGGCGGCTGGCTGGAGCCGGGCGCGCTGGTGGTGCTCGAGGAGGCAGCCGATGTCGCGATCGCGCTGCCGGAGGGCTTCGAGGAGATCGAGCGCCGGGCCTATGGCGAGACGCAGGTGGTGATGTTGCGGGCGGGGTGAGCCACACCGGCCGCTGAACGGGGATTGGCCGCGACCTTATCCCCGGCTTGTCCTTCGTGCTTAGTCTCCGTGTCCGTCGCGGAGATCAAACGCACGGATGCTTCCACTCTCATCGATACGACAAGCCGAGCATGCCGCTCGGCTGCGCCGCAACAGGCTCGCCAGCCAAGTAGCCGGCGAGCGCATGATGCGTGCCCTGGCGCGGCTGCAGGCCCTCGTCGAAAAGGCCGGCTTCAGGGAGGACCAACCCCGCATTCCCGGAGGAAGCGGGCCGGGCAGCGGCCAATGGATGTATGTCGAGGGCTACGCACAAGGCCGACAGCCGGGCATCGGCGACAATGGCGGGCCTTCGCTCGACCCACCTGAGCCTCCAAAAGAGCCGCCCAACGACAAGGTCTCGAAGACCCAGGCCGCCAAGGCGCTCGCCAAGCAGATCGCCCGCGTGGCGCTGCGGCGGGCCGGCCCGATCGGCGCAGCCTTCATGGCGATCGAGGCGGGGCATTGGCTGTATTCGGAGTGGCCGTCGATCCGATCCTATCAGGACGAGCCGAGGTCGCTTGCCGAGCTCCAGCAGAATGCCGGTCAGAGGCGGCCAGGTTATGAAGACCATCACATCGTCGAACAGGGTACGCAGATGCGCGAGGGCTTTTCCCCCTCGATGCTCGACAGTGTCCACAACGTTGTCAGCGTGCCGAAGTACAAGCATCATGAAATTACGGGGTGGTATAACAAGCCAAACCCCGATTTCGGCATGCAATCTCCACGGGCCTATCTTCGTGGCCGCGACTGGTCCGAACATGTCCGTGTCGGGCAGATGGCCATGCGCCGATTCGGAGTCCTCAAATGAAGCGCAGAGAGGATCTGAGCGCCCTATCGAGTGACGAAATCGTTCGTCGTTTCGAGCAACTCTGCGTCGAGCAATACGACGCGATGGAGCGCGATGAACTGGCGCGCGTCAACCGTCTCGTCTGGCGGGTTCATGCTCTAGAGACGGAGCTAAAGTCTCGGCCGGGCGATCAACGGCGCCTTCTCATGAAGTTGTTCGGCCATCCCAACATGCAGGTTCGGCTGTCGGCCGCCCGCGCCAATCTCGCGGTGGATTATCTCGCCGCTCGCTGCGAGATGCAGGCCATCGTGGATTCGAAATGGTACCCTCAAGCAGGCGACGCGGGAATTTCGCTGGAGAACATTGACACGGGCTTCTATCGACCAAGCTGATGAGATCTAACAGCCCTCCTCACCGCCGCCCGAACAGCCGCTCGATATCGGCGAGCTTCAATTCGACATAGGTCGGCCGGCCGTGGTTGCACTGGCCTGAATTGGGCGTGACCTCCATCTCGCGCAGCAGCGCATCCATCTCCTCGGGGCGCAGGCGGCGGCCGGCGCGGACGGAGTTGTGGCAGGCCATCGTCGCCAGGACATGGTCGAGGCGGCGCTCCAGCGAGCCGGCGGTGCCGTGCTCGGCCAGCGCATCGGCGACGTCGCGGACGAGCTTCTGGAGGTTGCCGCCGGCGAGCTGCTGCGGCGCCTCGCGGACGAGCACGGCGCCCGGCCCGAAGGGTTCGAGCCGCAAGCCCAGCGTTTCCAGTTCTTCGCTCGCCGTGTTCAGGCGATCCGCGTCGACGGGGTCGAGTTCGACGACCTCAGGCAGCAGCAGCGGCTGGCGCGCGATGCCATTCCTGGCGCGCTCTGCCTTGAGGCGTTCATAGACGAGGCGCTCATGGGCAGCGTGCTGGTCGACGATGACGATGCCCTCACGCGTCTGGGCGACGATATAGGTCTCATGGAGCTGGGTGCGAGCGGCGCCGAGTGGGCGGTCGAGCGCGTCGCGGGTCGGCTCGGCGAGATGCGCGCGGGCATCGGCCGAGGGCGCGCCGAAGCTGGAGAAGCCTTGCTGCGGGCGGGCGTCGAAGCCGCTGGCGGACGCCGTCCAGGCCGGCGTGTCGGGCAGGTTCGGGCGCAGAGGCGCAGCGGCGTTTCCGGCGCCGGCGAAGACCGCGCGGAAGGCCTCCAGCGTGCGGGCGCCGCCGGTGGTGGTGGCGCGGTGACCGGCCTCGGCCAGCGCCGCCTTCAGCCCGGAGACGACGAGGCCGCGCACCAGCGCGGGATCGCGGAAACGGACCTCGCTCTTGGCGGGATGGACGTTGACATCGACGAGGCGCGGATCGCAGGTGACGTTGAGGAAAAGCACCGGATGCCGGTCGGAGGGCACGACGTCGGCATAAGCGCCGCGCACGGCCGAGAGCAGCAGCTTATCGCGCACCGGGCGGCCGTTGACGGCGAGGTGGACTCCCGCCGAGGTGCCGCGATGGAAGGTCGGCAGGCCGGCGAAGCCTGTGACGCGGAAGCCCTCGCGCGCCGCATCGAGGCGAAGCGCATTCTCCGGGAAGTCACGGCCGAGCGCGCGGCCAAGCCGGCGGAGCTGGCCGTCATCGCCCAGCGCCTCGGCCGGCCAGTCGAAGGGCGAGACGTGCTCGCCTTCGAGCGCGAAGCGGATCGCGGGATGGGCGATGGCGTGGC
The DNA here is from genome assembly GCF_058801345.1 of Allobosea sp. GW822-FHT03F07. NCBI lineage: Bacteria > Pseudomonadati > Pseudomonadota > Alphaproteobacteria > Hyphomicrobiales > Alloboseaceae > Allobosea > Allobosea sp. GW822-FHT03F07. The sequence goes on along the minus strand of NZ_JBXAND010000003.1, from coordinate 137,012 downwards.
GACGCAGCATCTCCGAGACAGCCTGCGCCTCGGCCCGGTCGCTCTTCAGGAATTTCAGTCGCGCCGGGGTGAAGGCGAAGAGATCGCTGACCTCGATGCGCGTGCCCGGCGCGGCGGCGACGGGACGCACGACGCCCTTCTCCCCCGCCTCGACGACGAGGCCGACGCCCTGGGCTGCCTCATGGCGGCGGGTCGCGATGGACAGGCGCGCGACCGAGCCGATCGAGGGCAGCGCCTCGCCACGGAAGCCGAGCGAATTGATCGCGAAGAGATCGCCGTCCGGGAGCTTGGAGGTGGCATGGCGCTCGACGGCGAGGGCCAGATCGTCGGGCGTCATGCCGGCACCGTCGTCGACGACGCGGATCAGTTCGCGCCCACCGGCTGCGATGGTCACCGTAATCGCGCGCGCACCGGCGTCGATCGCGTTCTCGACCAACTCCTTCACCGCGGCAGCCGGCCGCTCGATCACCTCACCGGCGGCGATGCGGTCGACCAGGACGGGATCGAGGCGGCGGACGGACATGAGGCGATCCGGGTGGATGAGATATGCGGCGGCGCCGAATCGTGTCGGTGCCAAGTCGGAGGATAGCGGTTGGGAGCGTCCGGCGCTCTTATCCGCGCCGTCATCCCGGACAAGCCGCGTCAGCGGTGCCGATCGGGGATCCATGTCGGAGCGCTACTTTTGAGAGGCTCAGGCATGGATTCCGGGTCTCCCTCCGGTCGCCCGGGATGACCCGCGCTTCTTGAGTAATATCAAGCCTTCAACTCAGACCAGATCGACCGGCCGACCCACCGCCTGCACGAGCAAACGCGGGTCGCCAAAGAGCCTATCCGCCACGCGCTTGACGTCAGCCAGCGTCACCGCCGCAAAGAGCCTATTGCGCTCGCCGAGGAACTCCGGCTCGAAGCCGTTCACCGCGAGGCCGAGCAGCTCGGAAGCGATCTTCGGCGAGGTGTCGAAGCGCAGCGGATAGGAGCCGATGATGTAGCGCTTGGCCTCCTCGACCTCGTGCTCGCTCGGTCCCTCGCTGGCGAGCTTGGCCATCTCCCCGCGGATCACGGTCATCGACTCGGCGGCGCGCTCGTTCTTGGTCGCGGTGCCGCCGACCAGCATGGCGCTCTCACGCAGCGGCAGCAGGCTCGACGAGACGCCATAGGCGAGGCCGCGCTTCTCGCGCACCTCCATGAACAACCGCGAGGTGAAGGCGGAACCGCCGAGGATGTGGTTCAGCACGCTGCCGGCGATGAAATCGGGATCGTGCCGCATCAGGCCGGGACCGACGAAGCGCAGCACGGTCTGCGGCACGTCGAGATCGATGACATGGGTTTCGCCCAGCCCCTGGATCGGCAGCGGCTCGCCGGGCAACGCACGCGGCAGGCCTTCAGGCAGCGCGCCGAAGACCTGATCGAGGCGGCGGGAGAGTTCGTCGGCCGTGATGTCGCCGACCACCACGACCTTGAGCCCCGCGCGGGTGAGCAGGTCGCGCGAGAGCGCCTTCAATGCGGCAGGCTCGAGCCGCGACACGCTGTCGACATCGCCCTTCTCGGGGCGGGCGTAGGGGTGGCCGGCGAAGGCCGCCGCATAGAGCGCATTGCGGCAGAGCGTCTCGGGATTCTGCGCCTGGCGCTGCAGGCCGGAAATGACCTGTCCCTTGACCCGCGCCACGGCGTCAGCGTCGAAGCGCGGCGCGTTGACGGCGAGCGCGAGCAGCTCGAAGGCGGTGTCGCGATGACCGGACAGCGTCTGGAGATGGCCGTGGAAATCGTCGCGGCGGGCATCGAAGCCCAGGCTGATCGCGTGATCGGCGAGCTTGCCGTGGAAGGCTTCGGCATCGAGATCGCCGGCGCCCTCGTCGAGCAGGCCCGAGACGAGATAGGCGCTGCCGGCGGCGTTGTCGGGATCGCGCGTCGCGCCGCCGTCGAAGGCAAAATCGACCGCGATCAGCGGCAGGCTGTGCTCCTCGACCAGCCAGGCCCCGACACCCGCAGGCGAGCGGACCTTCTGGACGGCGACGGAGGGCCCCGAGAGATTCGATACGGCGGCGGGGATGGGTGCGTTCATGTCATGTCCTGACGGCGGGTCGGCGGCCCCGAGGAAAGAGGGCGGCCGGTTCAGGCGGAAGGCAGCAGCAGGCCGGTGACGCAGCGGTCGGGCCGAAGATAGCGACGGGCCGCCTCGACCACGGCCTCGCGCGGCACGGCTTCGATCCGCGAGGGCCAGGCCAGCACGTCCGCGACGCTCTCGCCGACGGCGAGCGAGGCGCCGAAGATGCGCGCCAACGAAGACTGGCTGTCGCGGGCGAAGATCGTCTCAGCGACGAGGCGGGTGCGGGCACGGGCGAGTTCCAGTTCGCTCGGCCCCTCATCGAGGAAAGTGGCGAGCGCTGCATCGAGCCCGGCCTCCAACGCCGCCATCTCGACGCCGGGGCGCGGGCTGGCGGAGACCTGGAAAGCGGCGCGATCGACCATCGAGCCCATAAAATAAGCGCTGGCGCCAGAAGCCAACTCCTGTTCGACGCAGAGCCTGCGATAGAGCCGCGAGGTCGTGCCGCCGCCAAGGATTTCGGCGACAAGCTCGAGCGCGAAGACCTCGTCGGCATCGCCGCTGCGATAGGTCGGGGTCAGCCAGCCGCGCCGCAGCGAGGGCTGGCGCACGCGGGGATCGCTCAGCGTGATGCGGCGCGCGGCGCGCGGATCAGGCTCGGCCGGGCGCTTGCGGACCGGCATCGCGCCGCGCGCGGGGATCGCGCCGTAGGTCTCTTCGGCAAGGCGCCGCACGGTCGCGGCATCGGTGTCGCCGGCGATCACGAGGATCGCGTTCTCGGGCGTATAGAAGCGCTGGTAATAGGCGAAGGCGTCGTCGCGGTTCAGTTCCTCGATCTCGTGCTCCCAGCCGATGATCGGCGTGCCATAGGGGTGATGCACGAAGAGCGCCGAGGAGAATTCCTCGCCGAGCTGGGCAGCGGGGTCTGAATCGACGCGCATCTTGCGCTCTTCGAGGACGACGTCGCGCTCGGGACCGACGACGCTCTCATCGAAAGCCAGCCCGGTCATGCGGTCGGCCTCGTAATCCATCATCGCGCGCAGATGTTCCTTCGGCACGCGCTGGAAATAGGCGGTGTAGTCGAAGGAGGTGAAGGCGTTCTCCTGCCCGCCGAAGCCGGCAACGATCTTGGAGAACTCGCCGGCCGGCCAGCGGGCCGTGCCCTTGAACATCAGGTGCTCGAGGAAATGCGCGATGCCGGACTTGCCGGCCGGATCATCGGCCGAGCCATTGCGATACCAGACCATGTGGGTGACGACGGGCGCGCGACGGTCCGGGACGACGACGACGTCCATGCCATTGGCGAGCTGGAAGGATTCGACGGGCTGCGCGGCCTGCGCCTGGCGGGCCTGGCCCTGCTGCGAATGCTTGTTCACCTGGGGCCGTCTCCATTGCCGCACGCGGGGTCGAGAGCCCGCGCGGATACAGCATGCACAAGGGATTGCCGGCGCGCGAGGCTGGCTGCGCACCGGGATGGTCAGTCTACCGGAGATAAGGCGGCGTGACGTCTAGCGCCAGAGCCATGCGCCTTGGCGCGCCCGAAGCCGTTCCGCAGGGGGGGCACGACTCCGGCATCGCGCTTACTGCATCGGGACCTGACCGGTCAGGAACTCGCGCTGGCCGACCGCCTGCCTGTCCTCCTGGGGTCCTTGCTTGCCGGGGCCGAGCGCCGCAGTACCGGCCGGGCGACGATAACCGACCGGAGGCTCGGAGAGCAGGCGACGCGGCGGCTCCTCACCATAGACGAGCTGGTCGGCCGCGGCCTGGTTGTGGCGGCCCGCCATTTCGCGGCCGATGCGGATCGGCGCGATCTGGTTGTTGTAGTTGTTGTGGTCCTCGGCGATGACCGGACGGCCGGCGTCACGCGTGGTGCGGCCGCGGCGCAACTCCTCCTGGCTCAGCATGGGATTGTTGCGCCAGTTCGGGTTGGAGCCTGCCGGGGCACGGGCGCTGGCGGCGTCCGCGCGGCGCTTGGCGACGTCTGGATCGTTCGGCCAGGCTGCGTTGCGGGTGCTCGCCGGATCCTGCGGGCGCGGCAGAACCGAACTCGGCGGAACGACGAGCGGCGGGCGCTGGCGATACTCGATATCCTCGCCCGGCCGGCCGCCGATGACGCCCTCCATCAGGTTCTTGAAGAGCATGCCCTCCTGCGCCAGCGCGGGCTGGGCCGCCAGAACAAGACCGCCGGCCAACAGCAGATGCGTCACGCGGATGCGGTGAGCCATGTCAAACCTCCCTCGGGGATATCGCTTCCCCTACACAAGCCCCAGACGAACGGCGAAACGATGGCGAAACCCGGCTCAAGCCGTCTTTTCCGCGCCTGGGCGGAAGGACTCATATAGCAGACCGATCACTCCGACAACGATGGCCGCATCGGCTATGTTGAAGATGTACCAGCTGAAGCTGCCATAATGCAGGTGAACGAAGTCTACCACGGCACCGTAGACAGCACGGTCGAGCCCGTTGCCGAGCGCGCCGCCAACAATCAGCGCGAGGCTGGCCACCGTCAGGGGGCGCTGCTCGCGCCACATCCAGCGGCCGAGCCAGACCGCCGCGACGAAGGAGATGATCACCAGCGCCCAGCGTCCGATATCGGTGCCCTGCTGGAAGAGCCCGTAGGAAATGCCGCGGTTCCAGGCGAGCACGATGTCCATGAACGGCGTGATCGCGAAGGGGCCGGTCTCGGCCAGGCGCAGGCCGAAGAGCAGCCAGAGCTTGAGCGCCTGATCGGCCAGGAAGACGATCAGGACGACGATGACGCCAAGACGACGAGCAGGGCTCACGCAGCGCCCTTTCCGAGTTCGCGCAGCGCCCTTGCGTCACGCGGCGTCACCGAGGGATAGGCGGCGTCGGCCGTCGCCGGATCGAAATACTTCCAGGAACGGGCGCATTTGATGCCGTCGGCGCGATGCGGCACGACCGCGACGCCCGGCACCTCGGCGAGGCGGAAAGCCTCTTCCGGCCCATCCCCATTCTCGACGCGGATGCCCGAGGTGATGCTGATCTCGGCGAGATCGACGCCCGAGAGCGCGGCGAAGAGATCGGCATCCGTGATGAAGACCTGCGGTGCGGCCTCCAGCGAGGAGCCCAGCCGCTTGGCGGCGCGCTCCAGTTCGAGCGCGCCGGTGACAACACGGCGGACCTTGCGGATCTTGCTCCAGCGCTCGGCCAGTTCGGGATCGAGCCAGTCGGCCGGCGCCTTGGCGAAGAGTTGGAGGTGGACCGAGCCCTCGCCGACCTTCTGATCGGGGTAACGCTCGAGCCAGGCCTCCTCGGCCGTGAAGACCAGGATCGGCGCGAGCCAGGTCGTCAGGCAGCGGAAGAGATGGTCGACGACGGTGAGCGCGCTCTTGCGGACATGGCTGGAGAGCGGATCGCAATAGAGCGCGTCCTTGCGGACGTCGAAATAGAAGGCCGAGAGCTCGGTGTTCATGAACTGCGAGAGCAGCGTCACGACCTTCTTGTAGTCGTAGGTGCGATAGGCTTCCTCGACCTGGGGCCCGAGTTCGGCCAGCCGGTGCAGCATCAGCCGCTCCAGCTCCGGCATGGTCTGCGGCTCGGCGACGCGGATGTCCTCGCTGAAATGCGCGAGCGTGCCGAGCATCCAGCGCTGGGTGTTGCGCAGCTTGCGATAGGTCTCGACGAAGGTCTTGAGGATCTCCTTGCCGATGCGCAGATCGTCGGAATAATCCGCCGCCGCGACCCAGAGGCGCAGGATGTCGGCGCCGCTGTCCTTGATGATGTCCTGCGGGGCCGTGACGTTGCCCTTCGACTTCGACATCTTCTCGCCCTTCTCGTCCAGGCAGAAGCCGTGCGTCAGCACGATGTCATAGGGCGCGCGGCCGCGTGTGCCGCAGCTTTCGAGCAGCGAGGAATGGAACCAGCCGCGATGCTGGTCCGAGCCTTCGAGATACATCACGCGGTCATTGCCGCCATCGCCGCGACGCCGGGCGCGCAGATCGGCGCGCTTCTCCAGCGTGAAGGCATGGGTCGAGCCTGAATCGAACCAGACGTCGAGCACGTCGGTGACGCGCTCATACAGCGCCGGATCGTAGCCGAACGGCTTCAGGAAGCGGGCGCCGTCGGTGTCGGTGAACCAGGCGTCGGCGCCTTCAGCTTCGAAAGCCTCGGCGATGGCGGCGTTGACCTTCGGGTCGACCAGGATGTCCTTCGTCTCCTTTTCGACGAAGACGGTGATCGGCACGCCCCAGGCGCGCTGGCGCGAGACGACCCAGTCCGGCCGGTTGGCGATCATGCCGTTGATGCGGTTCTCGCCGGCAGCGGGGACCCATTCGGTCTCCTTGATCGCGCCGAGCGCGACCTCGCGCAGCGTCCGGTTGCCGAGCGTATCGACCGTCTTGTCCATCGCGATGAACCATTGCGGCGTGTTGCGGAAGATGACCGGCTTCTTCGAGCGCCACGAATGCGGATACTGGTGCTTCAGGCGGCCGCGCGCGACGAGACTGCCGGAAGCCGCGAGCGCCTTGATCACGGCATCGTTGGCGTCGCCCTTCTCGCCCTTGTCGGTGATGACCTGCGCGCCCTCGAAGCCGGGCGCATCCTTGGTGAAACGGCCATCGGCATCGACGGTGTAGGGGATGCGGGTCTCGATGCCGGCCTTCGCCAGCTTCTGGCCGTTCGCCATCCAGACGTCGAAGTCCTCGCGGCCGTGGCCCGGCGCGGTGTGGACGAAGCCGGTACCGGCATCGTCGGTGACATGGTCGCCGTCGAGAAGGGGGACGTCGAAATCGTAGCCATGGCCGCGCAGAGGGTGGGCGGCGGTGAGACCAACGTTCAGCAGGATTGGTTCAGCGAGCTTCTCATAGCCATCCACCTTGGCTGCCTTAAAGACCGCATCTGCGAGCTTCTCTGCAAGAAGATAAACCGCTCCAACCTTTGCCCAATTTCCTTCCGGCGCTTGGATAACCCGGTACAGCGCGTACTGGAGTTTGGATGAGAATGCGATCGCGCGGTTGCCCGGAATCGTCCAAGGCGTGGTCGTCCAGATAACTACGGAGGCGCCTTCAATCCCGAACTCGCGGAAATCCGCGGGTGAAGCGAGCCGACGCTGCTCTGCAGTTTTGGGATCATACACCGTCGCGGCGACCAGCGGAAACGCCACGAACACCGTGTCGCTCGTGTGCTCCTCATACTCGACCTCGGCCTCGGCGAGCGCGGTCTTCTCGACCACCGACCACATCACCGGCTTGGAGCCGCGATAGAGCTGGCCGGTCTCGGCGAACTTCATGATCTCGCGGGCGATCTGCGCCTCGGCGGGATAGGCCATGGTCAGGTAAGGATCGTCCCAGTCGCCCTCGACGCCGAGCCGCTTGAACTCCTCGCGCTGGACATCGACCCAGTGTTCGGCAAAGGCGCGGCATTCCTTGCGGAACTCGACGACATCGACGTCGTCCTTGTTCAGGCCCTTGGCGCGGTACTGCTCCTCGATCTTCCACTCGATCGGCAGGCCGTGGCAGTCCCAGCCCGGAACGTAGTTGGAGTCGTGGCCGAGCATCTGCTGCGAGCGGGTGACGAGGTCCTTCAGGACCTTGTTCAGCGCATGGCCGATATGGATGTTGCCGTTGGCGTAAGGAGGGCCGTCATGCAGGACGAAGCGGTCGCGGCCCTTCCCGGCCTCGCGCAGCTTGCGGTAGAGATCGATCTTGGCCCAGCGCGCGAGCAGTTCCGGCTCGCGCTGCGGCAGGCCTGCCCGCATCGGGAACTCTGTCTGCGGCAGGAACAGGGTCTGGGAATAGTCGACGGCGTCGGTCTTGTCGGTCAGCTTTGCTTGGGGCTTGTCGGTCATGGTCCGGCTCGGGCAATGCGGATGAGCCTGCCATGATTGCCTGGCTTGGCGCTGATCCGCTGAAAAAATCAGGAAAAGCGATCGTCACCCGGCTTGCGCAAGCGCCCACGCATCAGCGCAGGGCGGCAGCCGGGCCTGTAATTCGCCGGGAAACATCGATGAACTTGACGCAAAGGGCGAGCATGAGCGGCTTCTAGCAGGCGCACGCTAAGGAAGGAAGGGCGGCGTCCTCGTCAGGATGTCGCGCGCCCGCAGGCTGTCGGCGTCCATCTGGACAATCAGAGCGTCGAGCGAGTCGAACTTCGCTTCGCCGCGCAGCCAGGCGACGAGGGCGACATCGACCTGCTTGCCATAGAGGTCGCCGGAGAAGTCGAAGACGAAGGTTTCGAGCCGCGGAGCGCCGTCGTCGAAGGTGGGACGGCTGCCGAAGCTGGCGACGCCGTCATGCCAGACGCCCTCGATCTTCATCCTGACGGCATAGATGCCGTATTTCAGCCGGCAATCGCGGGCGAGATGCATATTCGCGGTGGGATAGCCGAGATCACGCCCGCGCTTGTCGCCATGGGCAACCACGCCGCGCACGAACCACGGCCGGCCGAGGAACTCAGCCGCACGGGCGACATCGCCCTTTTCCAGCAGGTTGCGGATCAGTGTCGAGGAGACCGGCTCGCCCGCCCAGGCATAGGGCGCAATGACGGCAACGGGCACGCCGGCATGTATGGCCCGCGCCTCGAGCATCTCCGGCGAGCCGCTCCGGCCCTGGCCGAAATGGAAATCATAACCGCAGACCAGCCCCGCAGCGCCGAGCTTGCCGAGCAGGAGTTCATCGACGAAGGCCTCGGCATGAATAGCGGCGATGTCGCGGGTGAAGGGCAGCACGAAGGTGAGCGGCAGGCCGACCGCGGCCAGCAGTTCCGTCTTCACGGCCGGCGGCGTCAGGCGGAAGACGGGATGCTCAGGGCGGAAGACGCTGCGCGGATGCGGCTCGAATGTCAGAGCGGCGGCCCGGGTTCCAAGCCTTGCCGCCATCTCGCCCGCGACGCGCGCCAGTTCGGCGTGGCCGCGATGGACGCCGTCGAAATTGCCGAGCGCGATAACCGCGCCTCGCATGGCATCGGGTATCGGCCTGTCGAGGTCGAGCACGAAGCTCGCGGCGGCGTCGGCGGAAGAGTTCATCGGGCAGGGCTATCCGGGCGCCCGGGCGCTCGCCGGGCAGGCCCGTCATTGGGCAGACGCGGCGAGGCGTCAAGCCGGCTGGCTCAACCCATGACCTGATCCGTGTGTCGATCCCTGCTGAATCCTTGGCTCGATGCCTGGGCTCAATCCCTGGGCGCGGACGGCGGCAAGGCGACCCAGGCCTCGCCCTCCAGAACCGCCTTGCCGTCGACGAGGCACTCGCAGAACAGCCGGGCCCGGCGGCGCTCCGTGACCAGTTCCACGACCTCGACGCGGGCGGTGACGACATCGCCGATCTTCACCGGCGCGAGGAAGGTCAGGGTCTGCGACAGATAGACTGCGCCGGGGCCCGGCAACTTCGTGCCGAGCAGCGCGGAGACCAGGCTCGCGGTCAGCATGCCATGGGCTATGCGCTGGCCGAACTTGGTGTTGGCGGCGAAGCGGTCGCAGAGATGGATCGGATTGGCGTCGCCCGAGAGATCGGCGAACAGCGACACGTCACGCTCCATCACAGTCCGCATCAGGCTCTCGCTCTGGCCGACGGTCAGGTCCTCGAAGGCGTGGACGGTGTAGAGCGTGCTGTTCATTGCTGTGATCGGCCTTCGTCTCCGGCGCGGCGCGAGACCTCCAGCCGGGATCGATCTGTCTATAAGGCAACCCTGTCACAGCAGCGGCAGGCCGACCATAGGACTTTGGTGGCCTCGCAGGAAGTCGTATGACCCTGCGTCACTCCGGCATCGGATTAACAGCTTTGAAAGCCGGGCGCGCTATCACCTTGACCTGTAGCCGCTGCCTTGATCAAGGCAGCGCAGCGTGGGTACCGCCCGCGCCTTCCCGTTTTCTTGGAGCACCGCAATGGCTCTCGACCCTTCCATGCCCATCCTGGTGGTCGACGATTACCAGACGATGGTCCGGATCATCCGCAATCTCCTGAAGCAGCTCGGCTTCGAGAATGTCGACGACGCCTCGGACGGCCAGGCCGCCATCGCCAAGATGCGCGACAAGCAGTACGGGCTGGTCATTTCCGACTGGAACATGGAGCCGATGACCGGATTCGAGCTGCTGCAGCGCGTGCGTGAGGAAGACGCGCTGTCGGCGACGCCCTTCATCATGGTCACCGCCGAGTCGAAAACCGAGAATGTCATCGCCGCCAAGAAGGCGGGCGTGAACAACTACATCGTCAAGCCGTTCAACGCGCAGACGCTACGGTCCAAGATCGAAGCCGTCGTTTGCGCCGCCTGAAGGCAAACGCCACGTCTCAACTGGCGGCGGCCTCACCAGACGAGATGAGGCAGCGCGTAGGCCGGACGATGGCTTTGCCGCGCGAACCAGCCATGACGCTGGTCCCATGAAGCTTCCATCAGATCCTGGGCATGGATGCCCGCCAGCACCATGATACCGGTGGCGCCGAAGGTATCGGCGCCGGCGATGTCGGTGCGAATCGCATCGCCAATGGCGCAGATCCGGCCCTGCGCGATCGGGGCGCCGCGCTTCTCCTGCGCGAGCGCCAGCGCCGCCTCGTAGATCGGTCGGTGCGGCTTGCCGGCATAGATCACCTTCCCGCCCAATTCCTCATAGGCCAGCGCCACCGAGCCGGCGCAGGGCACGATCTGGCCGCCGCGCTCGACCACCAGATCAGGGTTGGCGCAGATCATCTCGAGGCTGCGGGCGGCGAAGCCGGCGAGCAGATCGGCATAGCTCTCGGCAGTCTCGGTCGTGTCGTCGAACAGGCCGGTGCAGAGCACATAGCTCGCCGCGTCCGGGCCGACCTGCGGCGCATCGAGCCCGGCGATCAGCGGCAGATCACGATCGGGACCGAGCCTGAACATCGGCTGGCCGGCGCGGGCCTGGATCAGGGCCCGGCAGACATCCCCGGAGGTCACGATCGCGTCATAAGCGGCCTGCGGCACCTGGAGGCCCTCGAGCTGGCGCGCGATTTCGGCGTTCGGGCGCGGTGCATTGGTGACGAGGACGACACTGATGCCGCGTTCGCGCATCTTGACCAGCGCTTCGACCGCATCGCCGAAGGCGGCCACGCCGTTATGGACGACACCCCAGACATCGCAGAGGCAGAGATCGAAACGATCGGCGATCTCGGAAAAGCCCGGCAGGGGCCGGGTGACGGCGATCTCGGGTGACGGCACGGTTATCACTCTCCAAGGCTGATTGCCGACGCTCTACAGCATCGGGGCCGCTCCCGCACCCACGGCGAGGCGACGGCGCCCTGCCGTGGCCGACATTTTTTGCAGAGCGAAAGCTCAGGCGGTGGCGCGGCGCAGGACGGAGCGGAAGGACTGCCGCTCGGGCGGCGCTTCCTGAACCGGAGCCTCCTGCATGGCGGCAGGAGCCGCCGCCGGGTGGCCGACGATTTCGGCGGGCTGGCGCTGCGGGGCCGGCTCCGGCGCCGGCTCGGGCGCGGGCTGGGCGGGTTCGGCGAAGACGTCCGGCTTGACCGGCCGCGGCGGCGAGAAAACGAGCCCCTGCGCCATCATGACGCCGAGGTCGATCATGTCGGCGACCGTCGGATTGTCCGCGACGTCATCCGCGACCAGGACGATCGAGGCCCGCGCCAACAAGGTCGAGAGGTCGCCGGCCGCGATGTCGGTGGCGGCGCCGCCCTCGGCATGCTCCATCAGCAACGCAGCCGGCGCCTTGACGAAGCGGATTCCGCGATCGAACAGCGCGACCGGGTCGAGCCGGAGATCGACGAGTTGATCGAGCGCGAAACGCACGCCATTGGCCGACATCGCGCCAAGCAGCCCCAGGCTCGTCGGATCGAGATCGCGGAAGACGCGCTGCGGCATCTCGATGATCAGATGGCCGGTGTGCTCGCGATATTTGTCGAGGATGCGCGACAGCGTGACCAGCGCCTTGGACGAGCCCCAGGTCGCCGCGCCGAAATTGCAGGAGACGAAAAGCTCGCCCTCCTTCGAGCCGAGATGGCGGGCGATGGCGAGCGCGCGCGTCAGGACGAGCGCGTCCAGCGTCGGGCCGAAGCCACGCTCCTCGATGACGGGCAGGAATTCGTGCGGCAGCAGGAGCGTGTTCTCGTCGAGCCGCAGGCGCACCAGCGCCTCGTAGCCGCGGGTGCGCCGCTGCGGCAGTTGCACGATCGGCTGCAGGTGAACCTCCACCCTGCCCTCGGAGAGCGCGGCGCTGATGACCGCGGCGCGCTCGGCCGCAGCCTTTTCCTGCGCCTGCCGCGCCGCCTCGGCCCGTTCGACGGCCATAGCCTGCAAACGCTCCTGCCGCGCCGCCTCGGGATCGATGACCACGACAGGGGCCTCGGCAGGCTGCCGCGGAGCCGCCTTCGCCTGGATGGCGGCGAGCGCGGCGTCGTGATCCGACAGTGTCGTCGCGACCTGATGGATCAAGTCGCCCAAGAGCCCGACCTCGGCCGTCAGTTCATTGATGGCGGCGCGCGCCGGCACCGCGTCGGCCTCGCGCATCGGCATCTGGTCGACGCGACTGGACAGGGCATCGAGCCGGATCGCGCTGGTCGCGAGCCGGACCTTGACCTCGCCAATCGCAGCCAGCACCTGTTCGCGCTGTGCCAGACCACGCCGCTCGAACAGCCAGAAGGAACCGATCGAGCCCGCACCTGCCAGGAGCAGGCCCAGCGCAGTGCCCAGCGGCGTCGGCAGCAAAAGCAGCAGGACCGCGCCCGCCGACAGCCCGGCGACGGCGCTGGCGAGAGGATGCAGGGCGTTCGGTCGGAGAGGGGCCAAGACAGCGATCGCGCGAGGGGTTGATCGGAAAGGACGGCGAATCACACCACTTTTACGAGATTAACCTTACGCCCGCCGGCAAGCGAGCTTTTGCCCTCGTTCGATGCCCGCAAGCCGCCGAAACCGCTGAATCACGGCGCGCCCCGCCTCCCTCGGGTCAGGGCTGCGCGATGGCGAGGTCGGAAAGGATGCGCTCAATGACCTCTGGGCCGAAGCCCCGGCGCATCAGCCAAAGCCGCGGCTCGCTGTCGAAGAGCTGAGAACTCCGGCGCAGTGCGGCGATGGCCTCGCCCTTCTCGGCCTTGCTGCCCTTCTGCGCGGCCTGGAGCGCCCGGCCGAGCAGAGCGTAAGGATTCGAGTCGGCCGCCAGAAACTCGGCATGGCCGCGCGACAGCTGGCGAGCGCCGAGGAGATGGGCTCCGAGCAGGGCGAAGAAATCATAGGCCGGCGGGCGCCCGGCGCTCAGCTCGATGGCGCGCTCGACCAGCGGCAGGCCTTCGGTGGGGCGGTTCAACTGGATGTAGCGGGCGCCCAGGCTGGCCATGATGTCGGAATCATAGGGGTTGCGGCTCAGCGCCTCGCGCCCTGCCTTGATGGCTTCCTCAGTCGCGCCGCGCGCGAACAAGGCGTCCATCATCGCCTGCTGGGCCCTCGCACTGGAAGGCGCCAGCCGGACGGCCGTGAGAGCGGCCGAAAGCGCCCGTTCGAGCGGCGACCCCGGCTGCGGATTGAGGCCTGAGGTGTATTCGCCCAGGGTCAGGAAGGCGAGTTGCACCCAGGCGGGGTAGAAGCTCGGATCGCGATCGACCAGTTCCTGCACGCATTTGAGCGCCGCAAGATGATCCTCCGGCTTCATTGTGCGGCGGACATCGACAGCCTGGTAGATGCAACGCATCGGTCCCGACGTCGCGTTCTGACGGATGTCGGCATGGATGATGCCGAAGGGCTCGGCCAGGCGCGTCGCCAGGCGACGGGCAACGTCGGGCAGATCCCTGTCGTCGGCGCTCAATGGCCGGGCTGATGATGCCGACCAGACGATGCGGCCGTCACGGACCGAACGCAGGCGGCCGAAGCTCTCCATCGTGCCGTCGACCATCTGACCGGCCATCTCGAAGATGTAATCGGCGCCGTTCGGAGGCGCCTGACCGAGCGGCGGTGCCTTGACGGAGACGAGGTCGTCGAAGCGTGACAGGGCATCGACCAGGAACGCCGAGAACCGGCGCGCCAGTGCCTCGAGCCTCGGGTCGCTCGGCAACTCGGGAACCGAAATCGCCAGGACGGTGAGTTCGGGCGCCGTGCCGCGCGGAGCCGGATCGGGGCCGCGAGCCGTCTCGCGGGGCGCAGGAATGGACGAGGCGCCCGGTCCCGGGCTGGCTCCGGGCAGGCCGAGATGCCAGGCCGCCAGAGATGCGAGCGCGACCAAAAGTCCCATAGCGGCGATCAGCGGCCAGCGCCTGGCAATCCAGCGCTCCGGCGGCGACTCCCGCACCGGCTCGGCGCTCGCACCCGGTTCGGGCGGCCGGGTCGCAAGGGACAGCCCCTGCGGTGGCTGCTCGGGCCTGGGCTCATCCATCTCCGGTGGCCCGACCCAGTCGAACGCCGGGACATAGGCGCCGACCGGCATCGAGATCCGCAACGGATCCTGCGCGCCCTCGCCGGCATAGTATTGCGCCAGCGCCCGGCGCAGGCGGCCGGCCTCGACGCGCACGATCGGATCGGTCTGCGGATCGAAATCGGCGGAACGGCCGAAGGCTTCGACAGCGATCGTATAGCCCTTCAGCTCGGCGGCGCGCCCCTCGACGGCACGCTCGACGATGAAGCCGAGAAAGGCGGAAAGCTGTGGCGCGGCGCGAAAGGCATCGGAGGCGAGCACGCGGGCGAGAGCCGCGCGGATCGACGCATCAAAATCACCATCCGGCCGGCCCGACGTTGGCTCGAGATCGTCCATCGGGGTCCGGTCCAGTTTGCGCCCCTTTTTCCATGATACGCCACAAGCGACGCTGCGTCACCTGACGGCACGATCGGCGGTCGCCCTCCCGCCGGGCGCAGGGATGCCGCGTCCCGGCGGCAATTTACAGCCCGCATCGTGCTGTTAGGTTGAGGGATGATTAATCACTGGATCGCCCGATGACTGCAGCCCCCTCCCCGATCGCGACCCCCAACGATCTCGAAGCCTTCTGGATGCCATTCACGGCGAACCGCTCGTTCAAAAAGAACCCGCGAATGGTCGCGCGGGCAGAGGGCATGTTCTACTACACGCCCGAGGGCAAGCCGGTTATGGACGGCACAGCCGGGCTCTGGTGCTGCAATGCCGGCCACTCGCGCGAGCCGATCATCCAGGCTATCCAGGCGCAGGCGCGCGATCTCGACTATGCCCCCTCCTTCCAATACGGCCACCCGAAGGTCTTCGCGGCCGCCGCCCGCATCGCCGCGCTGGCGCCGGGCGATCTCGACCATGTCTTCTTCGCCGGCTCCGGCTCGGAAGCGGCCGATTCGGCCCTGAAGATCGCGCTGGCCTACTGGAACGTCTCCGGCAAAGCCGCCAAGACCCGGCTGATCGGCCGCGAGCGCGGCTATCACGGCGTCGGCTTCGGCGGCATCTCCGTCGGCGGCATGTCGAACAACCGCAAGTTCTTCGGCTCGCTGCTGACCGGCGTCGACCACATCGCCCACACCTATGACCGCGAGAAGCAGGCCTTCAGCAAGGGCGAGCCTGAATACGGCGCGCATTTCGCGGATGATCTCGAGCGCATCGTCGCGCTGCACGACGCCTCGACCATCGCCGCCGTGATCGTCGAGCCGATGGCCGGCTCGACCGGCGCCCTGCCGCCGCCGAAGGGCTATCTCAAGCGCCTGCGCGAGATCTGCGACAAGCACGGCATCCTCCTGATCTTCGACGAGGTCATCACCGGCTTCGGCCGCCTTGGCTTCGCCTTCGCTGCCGAGCGTTACGGCGTGATCCCGGACATGATCACCTTCGCCAAGGGCGTGACCTCGGGCACCGTGCCGATGGGCGGCGTGATCGTGCGCAAGCACATCTACGGCGCCTTCATGGGCGGGCCGGACAATGTCATCGAACTGTTCCACGGCTATACCTATTCCGGCCATCCGCTGGCGGCGGCGGCCTCGCTCGCCACGCTCGACATCTACCGCGAGGAAGGGCTGTTCGAGCGAGCACGTGCCATGGAAGGCGCCTTCGCCGATGCGGTGATGAGTCTGAAGGGCGAACCCAACGTCGTCGATATCCGCACGCTCGGCCTCGTCGGGGCCGTCGACCTCGCGCCACGCGCCGAGGGCGCCGGCAAGCGCGGCTATGAGGCGATCGATCGCGCCTTCCACGAGGAAGGCCTGATGATCCGCACCGCGGCCGACACCATCGCCTTCTCGCCGCCGCTGATCATCACGGAGTCGCAGGTCGACGAGTTGATCGGCAAGCTGCGCCGGGTCATCCGGGCGGTCGCGAACTGAAGCCCCGACAGACAGGGATGTGCCCGAGATGGATCGACGCGCTTTCCTCGCTGGTGCGAGCGCGACCATGATGGCGCGCGCGGCCGTGGCGCAGGCGCCGGTCCGTTCATGGCAGACGCTGTCGCTCGCCGAGGCGGGCTTTCGGCCTGACGCGAGCGATCGCATTGGAAAGGCCTTCGCCGCCGGCGAACTGAACGGGCTTCACGGACTTGTCGTGCTCCGGCACGGCAAGATCGCGATGGAGCACTATTTCGCCGGTGCGGATGAGATCTGGGGCGACAGCCGCGGTGTCGTCGCCTTCAATGCCGACGAACTGCACGATTTGCGCTCGGTGTCGAAGAGCATCGTCGGCCTGCTTTATGGCATCGCGCTCGCCGAGAGGCTGGTGCCAAAGCCGGATGCGCCGTTGCTGGCGAGCTTTCCGGACTATTCCGATCTCGCTGCTGATCCGGACCGGCAACGGCTCCGGATCGAGCATGTGCTGACGATGAGCATGGGCCTCGTCTGGGACGAATCCCTGCCCTACAGCGATCCGCGCAACAGCGAGATCGCGATGGAGCACGCGTCCGATCGTTACCGCTTCATTCTCGACCGCCCGATTGTCCGCCCGCCCGGCGAAGCCTGGACCTATAGCGGCGGCGCGACGGCATTGCTCGGACATCTGGCTGCCAAAGGCGCCGGGCAACGCCTCGGCACATTCGCTTCGAGCCGCCTCTTCGCGCCGCTCGGCATCGAGCGCTTCGCCTGGACGAACGGCACCAATGGCGAGGAGGCCGCTGCGTCGGGGCTCCGCCTGCGCCCGCGCGATCTCGCAGCGATCGGCCAGTTGTTGCTCGACAAGGGGCGCCATGATGGCCGCCAGATCGTGCCTGCGGACTGGCTGGAGCAGAGTTTGACACCGCATACGCGGCTGCCCGACGGGCTCGGCTACGGCTATCAATGGTATCTGGGCCGCGACCAGTCCGGCGCGCCTTGGTACGGGGCCTTCGGCAATGGCGGGCAGCGCCTCGTCGTCGCGCCCAGGCACCAGATCGTCATCGCCATCACCGCCGGCAATTACAACCGGCCGGATGGCTGGAAGATGCCGCTGCGCGTGGCGAGCGAATTCGTCTTCGGCGCCCTGGCCTCGTAGCCGGCACCTCTCTCAACCCCGCCGCAGCTTGTTGTAGCGCGCAATCAACCTGTCGCGCTTGAGCCGCGACAGGCGGTCGATCCAGAAGATGCCGTCGAGCTGGTCGATCTCGTGCTGGTGGCAGACGGCGAGGAAGCCGTCGGCTTCCTCCTCATGTTCGACGCCGTCGAGGTTGCGATAGCCGACGCGAACCTTCGCAGCGCGCTCGACCTCCTCGGTGACGCCGGGCATCGAGACACTGCCCTCGATGGCGCGGGCCGTCTCCGGCGATGCCCAGACGAGCTTCGGATTGACATAGATCCGCACCTCGCCCGGCGACAATTCGAGGACGACGAGGCGCCGGGGGACGCCGACATGCGGCGCGGTGATGCCGACGCCGGGCGCGGCCCGCATCGTCTCGAGCAGATCGTCGGCCAGGCGCCGCAGATCGGCGTCGAAATGCTCGACCGGCTCCGCGACCGCGCGCAGGCGCGGATCGGGGAACCGGACGATCGGCAGGATCGCCATGCCGGCCTCAGGCCGCGGCCTTCGCAGCAGCCGCGCCGTAGTAGCTCTCGCCGGTCTTCGCCATGCGCTTGAGCTGGCGATTGGGCTTGAAGCGCTCGCCATGCTTCTTCGCCAGCGCCTCGCAGAGCTTCACGAAGGCGGCCGCCCCCATATTGTCGATGTAGCTCAGCGTGCCGCCGCTATAGGGCGCGAAGCCGAAGCCGATGATCGAGCCGACATCGGCCTCGCGCGGATCGGTGACGACGCCCTCCTCATAGGTGCGCGCGGCTTCAAGCGCCTGCGTGACCAGTAGACGGTGCTGCAACTCCGCCATATCGACCTGTTCCGGCGCGAGCCGCTTGCCGACGAGATCGGCAAGGCCCGGCCAGAGGCGCTTCGGCCCGGCTTCGGGGTAGTCGTAGAAGCCCTTGCGGTTCTTGCGGCCGAGGCGGCCATGCTTCTCGACCATGTCGGAGAGCAGCTTCTCCTGCGCCGGATCGACCGCCCCCTCGCCGAGTTGGGCCTTGGTCGCCTTGAGAACCTTGAAGGCGAGATCGACCGCGACCTCGTCATTCAGCGAAAGCGGGCCGACGGGCATGCCGGCCTGCTTGCCGGCCTGCTCGATCATCGCCGGCGGCACGCCTTCCATCAGCATGAGGTGACCCTCGCGGATGTAGTTGCCGACGCAGCGATTGGCGTAGAAGCCGCGCGTGTCGTTGACGACGATCGGCGTCTTCTTGATCGCGCGCACGAAATCCAGCGCCATGGCGAGGGCCTTCTTGCCGGTCTTCCTGGCCATGATGACCTCGACCAGCAGCATCTTCTCGACCGGCGAGAAGAAATGGATGCCGATGAAGTTCTGCGGCCGCTGGCTCGTGCTGGCGAGGCCGGTGATCGGCAGCGTCGAGGTGTTGGAGCCGAAGATGGTCTTCGGCCCGACGACAGCCTCGACCTTGGCGATCACCTCGGCCTTGACCTTGGGATCCTCGAACACGGCCTCGACGACGAGATCGCAGCCCTTCAGCGCCGCATAGTCGGCGGTCGCGGTGATGCGGGCGAGCAGCGCCTCACGATCGGCTGTCTTGGCGCGACCCTTCATGATCTGGTCGGAGACCAGCTTGTGCGAATAAGCCTTGCCCTTGTCGGCGGCCTCCTGGTCGCGGTCGACGAGCACGACCTCGATGCCGGCCTGCGCCGTGACATAGGCGATGCCGGCGCCCATGAAGCCGGCGCCGACGATGCCGACCTTCTTGAGTTTCGATGGCGGCACGTCGGCCGGGCGGCGGGCGCCCTTGTTCAACTCCTGCATCGAGACGAAGAGCGAGCGGATCATCGAAGCCGCCTCCTTCGTCCGCAGGATCTTGGCGAAGTAGCGGCTCTCGACGCGCAGGCCGAGGTCGATGGGAAGCTGGAGCCCCTCATAGACGGCCGAGAGGATGGCGCGGGCGGCCGGGTAATTGTCGTTGGTCTCGCGGCGATAGATCGCGTTGGCCGGCGGCCAAATCTGCATGCCGGCCGGCGAATAGACCTTGTTCGAGGGCAGCTTGAACTTCGGATCGTCCCAGGGCGCCTTGGCCTGCGGATTGGCCTTGAGCCACTCCTTCGCATTCGCGACGAGCTCTGCGCGCGGGACGACGGCATGGACGAGGCCGGTGTTGCGCGCCGGCAGCGCCTTCACCTGCTCACCCTTGAACATCATCTGGAGGGCGTCGCCGGTCTGCATCAGGCGGGCGACGCGCTGGGTGCCGCCGGCGCCGGGGAACAGCCCGACCTTGATCTCGGGCAGGCCGACGCGGGTCGAGGCATCGTCCGAGACGACGCGGTACTGGCAGGCCAGCGCCAGCTCGAAGGCGCCGCCGAGGCAGACGCCATGGATCGCGGCGGCGAAGGGCTTCCCGCAGGTCTCAAGCTTGCGATAGAGCAGCGACAGCTTGCGGCTCTCGTCGAAGAAGCTCTGCATCGCGGCCTGCTCGCCCTTGTCCTTGGCGAGGCGGATATAGAGGTCGCGCAGACCCTGCAGCATGGTGAGGTCGGCGCCGCCGGAAAAGGCCTCCTTGCCGGAGGTGACGACGCAGCCCTTGATCGCCTCATCGGAGGCGACCTTGTCGATGATCTGGTCGATCTCGGCCATCAATTCAGGGGTGATGACGTTCATCGAGCGGCCCGGCATGTCCCAGGTCGCGGTGGCGATGCCGTCGGCGTCGACGTCGAAGCGGAAATTGGTGAGGTTCATGATGGCTCTCCTCAAACCCGCTCGATGATGGTGGCGACGCCCATGCCGGCGGCGACGCAAAGGGTGACCAAAGCGGTGTTCTTGTTCGTGCGCTCCAGTTCGTCGAGCACGGTGCCGAGGATCATCGCGCCGGTGGCGCCAAGCGGGTGGCCCATGGCGATGGCGCCGCCATTCACGTTCAGCACCTCGTCGTCGATGTCGAAGGCCTGCTGGTAGCGCAGCACGACCGAGGAGAAGGCCTCGTTCAGCTCGAACAGGTCGATGTCGCTGGTCTTCATACCGGCCTTCTTCAGCACCAATTCGGTGACGTCGACCGGGCCGGTCAGCATCAGCGCGAGGTCCGAGCCGATCGTGGCGAAGGCCCGGATGCGGGCTCGGGGCTTAAGGCCGGCCGCCTTGCCGCCCTTCTTCGAGCCGACCAGCACGGCGGCCGCCCCATCGACGATGCCCGAGGAGTTGCCGGCATGGTGGACGTGGTTGACGAACTCGACATCCGGGTGGGCTGCGGTCGCGACCGCGTCGAAACCGCCCATCTCCCCCATCTGGACGAAGGAGGCCTTGAGCGCAGCGAGCGCCTGCATGTCGGTGCCCGGGCGGATCGTCTCGTCGCGGTCGAGCAGGATCAGCCCGTTGACGTCGGTGACCGGGATCACCGAGTTCCTGAAGCGCCCGGCCTCCCAGGCCGCATGGGCGCGCTGGTGCGAGCGCACGGCATAGGCGTCGACATCGTCGCGCGAGAAGCCGTATTTCGTCGCGATCAGGTCAGCCGAGACGCCCTGCGGCATGAAGTAGGTATCGATGGCGACGGATGGATCGACCGCGATGGCGAAGCCCGAGGCGCCCATGCCGACGCGGCTCATGCTCTCGACGCCGCCGCCGATCGCCATCTCCTTCTGCCCGGACATGACCTGGGCGGCGGCGAGGTTCACGGCGTCCAGCCCCGAGGCGCAGAAGCGGTTGATCTGCACGCCGGGTACTTCCTTGCCGTAACCAGCCTTGAGCGCGACCGTGCGGGCGATGTCGGCGCCGGCCTCGCCGACCGGATCGACGCAGCCGAAGACCACGTCCTCGACCAGCTTCGGATCGAGGCCGTTGCGGCCCTTGAGCGCGCGCAGGGCCTGCGTGCCGAGCTCGATCGCCGTGACCTCATGCAGCGAGCCGTCGGCCTTGCCCTTGCCGCGCGGCGTGCGGACATGGTCGTAGATGAATGCGTCTGCCATCAGGAGCCTCCCGGGCTGGCCGCTCGCGGGCGGCTCGTTCTCGTGCCGGACGTCGTGGTCGGGCTTGATCCGACCATCTCGTCATCCAGCGGGTTCTGCAAGAGATGGCCGGGTCAAGCCCGACCATGACGGTAGTGGTCAGAACTGGTCCGCCGTCAGCGCCATCGTGCTGTCGGCGCCCGCCGTGATCCGGGCGAGATGCACGGCCGTCTCCGGCAGGCTGCGCTCCATGAAGAAGCGGGCCGTGACGAGCTTGCCGTTCATGCGCTCGGCCCTGCCATTGGCGCCGGCCTTGAGCTTGTCCTGCGCGACCCTGGCGATCTTCGCCCACATATAGCCGAGCGAAACGAGGCCGAGCAGGTGCATATAGTCGGTCGCGCCTGCGCCGGCATTGTCGGGCTTCGCCAGCGCATTGTTCATGAACCACATCGTCGCCTGCTGGAGATGGCCGAGCGAGGCCATGAGCGGCGCCAGAAGCGGCTTCAGCGCCTCGTCCTCGGCATTCTCCTTCAGGAAACCGCCGACCTCGTTGAAGAAGGCCATGATGGCGCGGCCGCCGTCGCGACCGAGCTTTCGGCCTACGAGATCCATCGCCTGCACACCATTGGCGCCCTCATAGATCATCGCGATGCGAGCATCGCGCACGAACTGCTCCATCCCGTGCTCGGCGATGTAGCCGTGGCCGCCGAACATCTGCTGGGCCTTCACCGCATTGTCGAAGCCGACATCGGTGAGCACGCCCTTGAGCACCGGCGTCATCAACCCGAGCTGGTCGTCGGCGGCCTGGCGCTCGGCCGTATCGCCGGAGCGATGGGCGATGTCCGACTTCAACGCGTTCCAGAGCACGAAGGCGCGGGCGGCCTCATTGAAGGCCTTGATCGACATCAGCGTGCGGCGGACATCGGGATGGACGATGATCGGGTCGGCCGCCTTCTCCGGGTTCTTGGCGCCGGTCAGCGAACGGCCCTGGATGCGGTCCTTCGCATAGGCAACCGCGTTCTGATAGGCGACCTCGGACTGCGCCAGCCCCTGGATCGCGACACCGAGCCGCGCCTCGTTCATCATCACGAACATGGCGGCGAGGCCCTTGTTCTCCGCGCCGACGAGCCAGCCCTGCGCGCCATCATAGTTCATGACACAGGTCGCGTTGCCGTGAATGCCCATCTTGTGCTCGATCGAGCCGCAGGAAACCTGGTTGTTCGCCCCGACGGCACCGTCGGGTCCGATCACGTTGCGCGGCACGACGAAGAGCGAGATGCCCTTCACGCCGGCCGGCGCGCCCTCGATGCGGGCGAGCACGAGGTGGATGATGTTCTCGGTGATGTCCTGCTCGCCGGCCGAGATGAAGATCTTGGTGCCGGTGATGGCATAAGAGCCGTCGCCATTGGGAACGGCCTTGGTCTTGATCAGCCCGAGATCGGTGCCGCAATGCGGCTCGGTCAGGTTCATCGTGCCGGACCATGCGCCCTCGATCATCTTCGGCAGATAGGTCCGCTTCTGCTCATCGGTGCCGTGGACGTTGAGCGCCGCGATCGCGCCCATGGTCAGGCCCGGATACATCGCGAAGGCCATGTTCGCCGAGGAGGCGAACTCGTTCATCACCGCGCCCAGCGTATAGGGCAGGCCCTGCCCGCCATATTCGGGATCCATGGCGAGCCCGATCCAGCCGGCGCGGGCATAGGCCTCGTAGGCTTCCTTGAAGCCTTTGGGCGTCGAGACGGTGCCGTCGGCGTTGCGCTTGCAGCCCTCGCGATCGCCGGAGAGGTTGAGCGGCTGGAGGATCTCCTCGCAGACCTTGGCGCCCTCGCCGAGCACGGCCTCGATCACATCCGGCGTCGCATCGGCGAAGCCCGGCAGGTTGTTGTAACGCTCGATGTTGAAGACGTCGTTCAGCAGGAAAAGCGTGTCTTCGACGGGCGCCTTGTAGACCGGCATGGCATTCCTCCCTCTCGTCGCAAAGCCGCGGCCCGAGAGCGGCGCGGCATCGAATAGTTTACATATAAACTATCTTCGCCGCCTTGGCAAAGGGGGAGAACGCATTTTCGCGAGGCGGCCGCGCCTCGACCCCGGCCGATACGAAAAACGCCCCGGCCCGAGGGCCGAGGCGTGAAGATACACGGCGCCTGATCGGATCGCGCGACGGCTATCAGGCCTTGGCGAAACGCGCGGCGGACGCTTCGAGCTCGGCGATGGCGCCGTCGATCTCGGCACGCTGGGCGCGCAGCAGTTCGAGCTGTTCGACGACCTGTTCACGGCTGAGCTGAAGACCGCCGACCGAAGCCGAGCCGGCCTCGGCGCCCTTCTTCTCCTCATTGGCGAGCATGGCGCGGATCTCGACCAGCGTGAACCCGAGCTGCTTGCCCTTGAGGATCAGCGCGAGACGGGCGCGATCACGGGCGGAATAAATCCGCGTCATGCCGGAGCGAGCCGGCGCGATCAGGCCGCGCGATTCATAGAAGCGCAGGGTGCGCAGCGTAACGCCGAAATCACGGGCGAGATCGCTGATCGTGAAGCCCTCGGCATTATCCGACTCGGATGCGGCGGAGGGAGAGTTACGGCCGTCATGATTCGGAGCGGCCGCCAGAGCGGAGCTTTGGCGCGACATTCGGTTTCAATCCTTGAAGATGGGAGCGGACACGCCGGCATCAATGGCGGCGACGATAGGCATGGCGATCCAGATAGGCGAAGAGCTGTCGTTGCGTCAGGTAATGTGGTCCTGCCGTGAGGCAAGTTACGGTTACCCGGCTATCAGCGTGGCTCGCGGGCTGGCGCATTCGCAGAAAATTAACGGATGGCTGCCGAATTTTAACCGGCTGTTTACCACGTCGGCCAAAAGGTCGGGCTTGCGGATCGGCGTCATCGCTACGGCAACATTATCTTCAGGTGTCGCCACCCGCAGGAAGACAGCGGCGTACAGGGGCCTGCGTCTTCCGATGAAGGAAAGCCCCGTAGGCGAGCGTCATCATGGCCAATAGCTTGCCCTGGAGCGTGAAGGGCGTCGATCCCCGCACCCGCGATGCCGCCAAGGCTGCCGCCCGGCGCGCCGGCATGACGCTCGGCGAATGGCTCGACCACAAGCTGGGCGAAGAAGCGCCCGCGGATGCCACGCCGCCCGAACAGCTCGACATCGCCGCCCTGTCCGAACGCCTCGCGCGCCTCTCGCAAGGCCAGATGGACACGGCGTCGCAGCAAGCCGTCAGCGCACACAGAAGCGCGCCCATGCCTTCACGGAACGAGATCGACGCCGTTCTCGCCCAGGCCGCCAGTATCGAGCGGCTGACGCGAGAATCGAGCGCCAAGACGGTCGGCGCGCTCGATTCGATCGCGCGCTGGATCGAGAATACCGAGAACCGGATGAGCTCCGGCGAGCGCGCTGCGGCGGAGCGCCAGGACCGCGCGACCAGCGTGATCGCCGAAGCGATCAAGACGATGGGCGAACGCATCGCCGATATCGAGCGCCGGTCGAACGAGGCAAGGCACGCTCCTGCCCGCGCCGAACAGGCGCCGCGTCTTGCCTTCAGCCGCGACAATCTCGCCGCTGCCGTGACGGATATCCGCACCCGCCAGCGCATGCTCGACGAGGAGGAAGCGGCACCGACCGTTGCGAGCCGGCCCGCCATGGCCGAAAGCCGCATCTCCGCGCTGCGTGACGATCTGCGTGAACTCAGCGCCCGTATCACCCCCGTGACCGCGCGGGCCGTCCGGCCCGCCGCGCCGTTGCCGCTGGCCCGCACCGAACCCGATCCCCAACTCGCCCAGATCGAGGCGATGCTCGCCGAACTCGGCGGGCGCCTCGACCGGCTCGACAAGCGCGACCGGATCGAGCCGATCCTGAAGCCGCTGGCGCGCATCGAATCGGAGGTGTCGCGCCTCGCACAGGATCGCTCCGACGAGAGCTATCGGCGCTTCGAACTCGAGATCGCGCATCTCGCCGCCAAGGTCGATGCGCTGACCGCTCGCGGCAGTGACCGTACTCTACTGGTGCCAGTGCAGCGCGACATCGCGGAGCTTCGCGACATGCTGGCGGCGAACGGCAGCGACGCGCGCCTCGCCGAGCTGTCCGAACAGGTTTCGGCGCTGTCCTTCGACGTCAATCGTATCCGCGACGGCCAGCAGGACAGCCGCGAGTTGCGCGCGCTCACGCTAGCGATCGACGAAATCCGCGACACCATCCTGGCCGAGCGCGGGCAGGCGCGGGTTCAGGACCTCGCGCCGCTCGCCTCGCTCTCGCTCCAGATCGAGAGCCTGGCCGGCAAGATCGACACCCGGCCGAACCGCCAGATCGAAGAGCGCCTTGATGCTCTTCATGAGCGCATCGAGGCGCTGGCCGAAAAGGGCCCGGCGGCCGTTACGCGCCAGATCGACGCGCTCGCCGGGCGCATCGAGAACCTCGTGGCTTCGAACAACCTGACGCATCTCGTCGGCGAGGGCCAGGCGATCCAGGTCGCACAGGTCGATCTCGCGCCCGTCGAGCAGATGCTGCGAAACCTCGCCGCGAAGATCGACGAGGCCGGCCGTCCCGGTGCGGAAGCTGGAGCGTTCGATGCCCTCGAACAGCAGATCTCGGGTCTGGCCCAGCGGCTCGACGCTGCCGCCGCGACGCGCTCCGCAGAGACCGGGATGGAACGGACGCTGCAGGACCTGGTCGTGCATTTGCGCTCGCTGCGCGAGGAGACGACCGAGGCCGCCGAGCGTGCGGCGCGGGCCGCGATGTCGGACCATCTCGGCAAGGCCGCCCAGCCGCAAAGCGGCATCGCCGAGCTGAGCACGCTGGTGTCGGGCCTGCATGAGAGCCAGGCCTCGACCGGGCGCGAGACGCAGGACGCCATCGGCGCGGTGCACCAGACGCTCGAGACCATCATCGCACGGCTCTCCAGCCTGGAGGCCGAACTGGTCGCGGACCGGCAGGCCGCAACGATCGCCGCCCGCACACCGATGCCACCGCGCGTGGCTGCCGCCGAGCGCGCGGCCGTCAGGCCTCCGGCGATGCCCGCCGCCATGAACCTGGCGATGGAGGACCGGATCGCGCCGCCCGAATCTGCCGCCTTCGTGAAGGCCGAGGCGCCGGCGATCCCAGCGCCCTCCCCCAGTGCCGCTGCGACGCAGATCAATACCGCGCTCGATCTGCCGCTCGAGCCGGGCTCCGGCCGGCCGCGCGCCGATGCTGCGCTCGCCGGCGGCCACGATCCGCAGTCGGTCCGGCAAAACCTGATCGCGGCTGCCCGCCGTTCCGCGAAGGCTGCGACGGAGGCCGCCGCGGCTGCTCCTGCAGCGTCCCCCGAGGCCGCCAAGACCGGAGGCCGGCTCAAGGAGATCATGGAGAAGCGCAAGCGCCCTCTCCTGCTCGGCCTGGCCGCACTGGTCCTGGCGCTCGGCACAGCCCATCTCGTCACAGGAGCGCTGAAGGGACCCCGCACGGCCGCGACCGGCGACGCCGTGCAGAGTCCGATCGTCCCGAAGGAACAAGCCCCCGCCGAGACGCCCGCCAAGGACCAGACCTCGGCACTCCAGCCCGCCCCGGCGGCCCCCGCACCGGCGGCTCTCGCAGCTGCGCCGCCGCCGGCGGCGGACATCACCGGCTCGACGACGCAGCCGCCCGCGGTATCCGCTCCCGCCGCCGGCCCCGAGAGCAATGAGCCGATCCAGACCGTGACAGGCCTCGGCGAGCTTCCGGCCGGCCTCGGCAGCCCCGGCCTGCGCAAGGCGGCGCTCGACGGCAATGCCCGGGCCGTCTACGAGCTGGCGAGCCGTGCCGCTGACGGCCCGGCCGCCTCGCGCGACCCGAAGCTGGCGCTGCGCCTGTTCGAGCGGGCCGCCGTCGCCGGGCTCGCCCCGGCGCAGTTCCGCCTCGGCAACATGTTCGAGAAGGGCATCGGCACAGCCCGGGACCTCTCGCTCGCCCGGGTCTGGTACATGCGCGCCGCCGAGCGCGGCAACGCCAAGGCGATGCATAACCTCGCCGTGCTGCATGCGGAGGGCGTCTCCGGCAGGCCGGACTATGCGACGGCGACCGAATGGTTCCGCCGCGCCGCCGAATTCGGCGTGCGCGACAGCCAGTACAATCTCGCGGTCCTGCTCGGGCGCGGGCTCGGCGCCCCCACCGATCTCGCCCAGTCCTATCTCTGGTTCGCCGTCGCCGCGAGCCAGGGCGACGACGATGCGGCCAAGAAGCGCGACGAGGTCGCCCAGCGTCTCGGCGCCACCGACCTCGCCGCCGCCAAGGCCGAGGCCGCGAGTTGGAAGCCAAGGGCGCTCGAGCCGGCCGCCAACGAGGTCACGCCTCCCGCCAAGGGCTGGGACGAGACGCCCACCGCGGCTGCCACGAAGAAGCCGGTGAAGCCCGCGCGGACTTGACGGACGCCAGCCTCGCGACAGGCCCGGCCGTCATGGTTTCGACGCGTTGGCGCGCCATCACGACAGGCGGCCGGCCGGGCGCCGGCCAGGTCGTCCGCCAACTCGCCTCGGCATCTCCGCCGGCATCTTGCCTTAACCGGATCGATGCATAGTCGGACGAGCCGGCGTCGGCCCGTCGTTCGCCGCCGCGGCGCGTGAGGAGCAGAGGTGCAGATCTACTTACCGATCGCCGAATTGCCGATCAGCATCCTCACGGTGCTGGGGCTCAGCGGCGCGGTCGGTTTCATCTCGGGCCTGTTCGGCGTCGGCGGCGGCTTCCTGCTGACGCCGCTGCTGATCTTCCTCGACATTCCACCGGCGGTGGCCGTCGCCACCGTCGCCGCGCAGGTCGCGGGATCCTCGACCACCGGCGTGCTGACCTACTGGCGAAGGCGAGCGCTCGACTTCAAGCTCGGCGGCATCCTCGTCGCCGGCGGCATCCTCGGGACGCTACTGGGCGTGCTGTTCTTCAACTCGATGCGCCGTCTCGGCCAGCTCGAGCTCGTCATCACCCTGTCCTATGTGACGCTGTTCACCATCATCGGCGGGCTGATGCTCTATGATGCGGTGCGGGCGCTGATGCGGGCCAGGGCCGGCAAGCCGGCGCGGCTGAAGCGCCGGGCCGGTACGCATCCCTGGTGGATGGGGTTGCCCTGGCGGATGCGCTTCCCGCATTCCCAGCTCTATTGCAGCGTCATCCCGATCGCGCTCCTGGCCGTGGTGATCGGCTTCATCGGCGCGGTGCTCGGCGTCGGCGGCGGCTTTATTCTAGTGCCTGCTCTGATCTATTTCTTCCGCATCCCGCCTGCCGTCGTGGTCGGAACCTCGCTGTTCCAGATCCTGATGACGATGACGGGCGCCACCATCCTGCACGCGCTGACCAACCAGTCGGTCGACATCGTCCTGGCCGTGCTGCTGCTGCTCGGCGGCGTCATCGGCGCGCAGTTCGGCGGGCGCGCAGCGCGCAACCTCAATGTCGAATCCTTCCGGCTGCTGCTGGCGCTGCTGATCCTGTCAGTCGGCCTGCGCTTCGCGATCGAGCTGTTCATCCCGCCCAGCGAGCCGTTCTCGGTCGTACTGACGGAGGGAACGCGATGAAGCGGGTCGCGCGGATCGTCGCGATGCTGGCGCTGGCGGCCTGCGCCGCCCTGCCCGCGCGTTCCGAGACGCTGATCGCGGCGATGTCGAGCCATCAGATCCAGATCACCTCGAACTATACCGGCAGCCAGCTCACCGTCTTCGGCGTGGTCGAGCGCGATGGGCGGACGGTCGCCCGCGGCGACCCTTACGACATCGTCATAACCGTCCGCGGGCCGAGGCGCATGCTGCTGGTGCGCGAGAAGGAAAGGCTGGGACCGATCTGGATCAACCGCACGCAGCGGCGCTTTCCCGACTCATCGATCTTCCTGACGGTGGCGAGCAACCGGCCGCTGAACGAGATCATCAGCCCGGAGACCGCACGACGCGAGCGGATCGGACTGGAGAACGCCCAGCAACGCAGGGATGCCGCGCTCGAGCTCGATGTGACAACGGCACGGTTTCAGGAGGGGCTGATCCGCATCCTTTCCGAAAAGGGGCTCTATTCGGCCGAGGAGCGCGGCGTCACCTTTCTCTCCAACACGATGTTCAGTGCGCCGATCGACGTGCCCGCGACGGCACCGACCGGCCCCTATGAGATCGACATCGTGCTTTATGCCGGCGGCGTGCCGCTGGCACGCCAGACCACCAATTTCGAGGTGGTCAAGAGCGGCATGGAACAGCGCCTCGCTTCGGGCGCCCATGAACTGCCCCTGCTCTACGGGCTCGTCACGGTCGTGATGGCGCTCCTGCTGGGCTGGCTTGCCAGCGTGGTATTTCGGCGGGATTGAGCGACGGCCTTCGGCCTCAGCCGACCAGGAGCCCATAGGCCAGGAAAGGTACGACCGTGCCCTCCCCGATCACCGTCAATTCCTCGGCCAGTTCGACGAGGCCGTCGGTGCGGGTCAGCGAGGTCAGGACGCCGGCACCATCCTGCGGGTGCTTGCGCGCGATCATCATGCCGTCGGGCCCCGGCTCCAGCGAGACACGGAGATATTCGCGCCGCCCCTGCTTCTTGCGATGGGCGAAGCCGAGCCGCACCGGCAGGGCGACCGGCCGCGCCTGCTCCGTACCGGCCAGCCGTGCGATCATCGCGCGCGCGACGAAGGCGAAGGTCACGAAGACCGCGACCGGGTTGCCCGGCAGCCCGATGAAGGGGGTTTCTCCGACGCGGCCGAGCGCCACGGGCCGGCCCGGCTTGATGCCGATGCGCCAGAAGGCCAGCTCCCCAGCCTGCTCGACGGCCGCCTTGACGTGATCCTCCTCGCCGGTCGAGACCCCGCCGGAGGTGAGGACGAGATCGCAGGAACCGGCCGCTTCGGACAGGCGCCGGGCCAGGCTGTCGCGCTCGTCGCGCAGGATGCCGAGGTCGATCACCTCCGCACCGGCGCGGGCGACCATCGCGCGAAGCAGGGTGCGATTGGCGTCGTAGATCGCGGCCGGCGCCAGCGGCGCGCCCGGCTCGGTCAGCTCGTCGCCGGTCGAGAACACCGCGACGCGCGGCCGGCGACGCAGCGTGACCTCGGTCAGGCCGAGCGCGGAGAGCAGGGCGAGATCCTGCGGACGCAGGCGCTGGCCGGCCTTTGCCGCACGCGCACCGCGCGCGATGTCCTCCCCGGCGGGACGGGCATTCGCTCCCGGAGCAAGACCCGCGGGCAGGATCGCGACGCCGCTGTCGAGCGCGACGTCCTCCTGCATGAAGACGGTATCGGCACCGGGCGGCATCGGCGCGCCGGTGAAGACGCGGATCGCGACGCCTTGCGTCGTCACGCCGCCCGCATCGGCTCCGGCAGCAACCCGGCCTGCGACGGGCAGGCGCGTCTCGCCCGCAGCCGCGAGATCGCCGAAGCGCACGGCATAGCCGTCGACGGCCGAATTGGCGAAGGGGGGCAGATCGAGCGGGGCGACGACATCCTGAGCCAGGACGCGACCGTCGGCTTCAGCAAGCGCCAGACGTTCCGTACCGGCCACGGGCGCGACCAGCGCCGCGACGCGTGCGCCGGCCTCTTCCAGCGTTATCAGCGCGCCCCCGAACGCCTCGCTGTCGCGGCTCAACTGCGCCATGGCCCGGTCACTCCTGCCTGCCGGCATGCGCCAGTATGGAGGCAAGCGACTCGGCACTCGACAGCATGCTATCGGCGATGCCCGCGATATCGTCGATGTCGATCACCGGTCGCCCGGCATCCGGGAAGGCGACGTCACTGGCGACGGCGACGATCGTCGAATCGCCCGGATGCAGCGGCGGCTTGCCGTTGGCGGCGCGATGAATCTCAATCTTGACGTGCGGCTCGCGCTTGAAGCCCTCGACGATGACGAGATCGACCGGGGACAGACGCGCGAGCAGCTCCGGCAGCTTCGCCTCCGGCTCGCCACGCAACTCGCGCATCAGCGCCCAGCGCCGCTCGGAGGAGATCAGAACCTCGCGCGCGCCCGCCTCGCGATGGGCGTAGGAATCCTTGCCCGGCGTATCCAAGTCGAAGGCATGATGGGCATGCTTGATCGTCGAAACCGAGACGCCGCGGCCCGCCAACTCGGGAATCAGGCGGGTTAGCACTGTGGTCTTGCCCGCGCCGCTCCACCCCGCCAGACCGATCACGCGCATCGAGAGCCTTCACCTGCAAGAAAAACCGGATGCAAAAAACAAAACCGGGCGCCTGAGCGCCCGGCTGTCTTCCGTCAGGTTGCCCCGCCCGGTCAAGCTGGCATCACTCCGCCGGCTGCAGTCCCTGCCCGCCGGGAACATGTCCCTTGCGCATCTCCTCCTCGACCCAGAGCGAGTGATGCGCCCTGGCCCAGTTGAGATCGACCTCGCCCGAGCCCATCGCGTCGAAAGCGCCTTCCATACCGATCGTGCCGATATAGATGTGGCCGAGGATCATCGCGACCATCAGCACCGAGACGATGCCGTGGACGACGTTCCAGAACTGCAGGTTCAGGACGCCGCCGGCCAGTTGCGGGAAGAGGAGGTTGAAACCCGAGACCGACAGCGCCGCACCGCCCAGTACGACGCTCCAGAACACGATCTTCTGGCCGCCATTGAAACGCTTCGCCGGAGGGTGGCCGCTGCCGATGATGCCACCGCCGGCCGCGAACCAGCGCAGATCGACCATGCCGGGGATATTGTCCTTGATCCAGACCACGAACATCAGCGCGATGCCGAGCATGAAGGGCCAGGCGAGGAAGTTGTGCGCCCACTTGGCCACGACAGAGATGTTGGTGAAGGCCTGCGGCCCGATCAGCGGCAGCAGCAGGAGCTTGCCGAACGTGACGTTCAACCCCGAGAAGGCGAGCACGATGAAGCAGGCCGCCGTCAGCCAGTGCATGAAGCGCTCGAAGGCGTTGAAGCGAGTGATGGTGCGCCCGCTCGTGCCGCCGGCCGTGCGGATACGGCCACGGATCAGATAGAACGCGATCAGCGCAACGAGGGTGCCGAGCACCGCGATGGCGGCGATGCGCAGCATCGTGCCCTGGTGGAAGGCACGCCAGTCACGGCCGGCGGGCCGCTGCAGCGTCGCGGCTTTCTCGTCGGGAATGGTGATGCGGCCCTGCAATTCGGCCGAGGGATTGCCCTTCAGCACGTCCAGGAACTGCTGCTCCCGCACGGAATCAGCGGTGGGATTGACCTGCTGGGCCTGTGCCGGAACGGCTGCCGCCGTCGCGATGGTCAGCAGCAGGGCTACCGCGAGGAGGCGAAGGACAGCGCCGAGACGCATTGCGAAGATCCTTTTGCGGGCCCTCACGCCGAGGAGCCGTTTCGTTTCAAAGCCGCGGGTCGACCCGCGTCAGATGGCGATCGTTTCCTTGTAGGCGGTCTGCCAGCCCCAGGCGCCCGAGCCATAGCCGCGCTTCACCACCCGCTCCTTGTAGATCTGGGCGATAATCTCGCCGTCGCCCGCGAGGAGAGACTTGGTCGAGCACATCTCGGCACAGAGAGGCAGCTTGCCTTCGGCGAGCCGGTTCGAGCCGTATTTCTGGAACTCCGCCGGCGACAGATCGACCTCGGGGCCACCCGCGCAGAAGGTGCACTTGTCCATCTTGCCGCGCGAACCGAAGTTGCCGACCTTGGGATATTGCGGCGCGCCGAAGGGGCATGCGTAGAAGCAATAGCCGCAGCCGATGCAGAGGTCCTTGTTGTGCAGGACCACGCCATCGGCGGTGTTGTAGAAGCAGTCCACCGGGCAGACAGCCATGCAGGGCGCGTCCGTGCAGTGCATGCAGGCCATCGAGATCGAGCGCTCGCCGGGCTTGCCGTCATTGATGGTGACGACGCGGCGCCGGTTGATGCCCCAGGGCACCTCGTTCTCGTTCTTGCAGGCGGTGACGCAGGCGTTGCACTCGATGCAGCGGTCGGCGTCGCAGAGGAATTTCATCCGTGCCATGATTCAGTTCCTCCTCACGCCGCCGCGATCTGACAGAGCGTGACCTTGCCTTCGTGCATCGCCGTGACCGGGTCGTAGCCATAGGTCGTGACGATGTTGACGGACTCGCCGAGCACGATCGGATCGGTGCCCTTCGGGTAGTTCCCGCGCTGGTCGGCGCCCTGGTAGAAGCCACCGAAATGGAAGGGCATGAAGGCCACGCCCTTGCCGACGCGCTCCGTCACCAGCGCCTTGACGCGGGCCTTGGAGTTGTTCTCCGGGCCGCTGACCCAGACGAAGGCGCCGTCCTTGATGCCCCGCGCGGTGGCGTCCGCCGGGTTGATCTCGACGAACATGTCCTGCTGCAGTTCCGCCAGCCAGCGGTTCGAGCGGGTCTCCTCGCCGCCGCCCTCGTATTCGACGAGGCGGCCCGAGGTCAGGACGATCGGGAAGGACTTGGCGATGCCCTTCTCGACCGCTGCCTTCTGGACCGAAGTGTGCAGGTTGGGGATGCGCAGCGTGCGCTCGTCAGGACGCGCCGGCCATTTCGCGACGAGATCGACGCGCGGAGAGTAGATTGGCTCGCGATGGGTCGGAACCGGGTCGGGCAGGTTCCAGGCATTCGCGCGGGCCTTGCCGTTGCCATAGGGCACGCAGCCATGGGCGAGGGCGACGCGCTGAATGCCGCCGGAAAGATCGTTGGCCCAGTTCACCGCATCGATGGCGTTGCCGCCGATCCAGGTGATCGTCTCGAGTTCCTTCGGCGTCAGGTCGGCATCCCAGCCGAGCTTCTTCAGCACGCCCATGGTGAACTCGGGATAACCGTCCCGGATTTCCGAGTTGAGCGAGTAGGAGCCGTTCTCCGCCAGCAGCGTGTCGTTGACCTTGCTGCCGTCGGCCAAAGTGCGCTCGCGGGTCAGGCCGAAACGCGGACGGAAGGTGCCGCCGCCGTTCTTGGCCTCCAGCGAGGTGTTGTAGAGGATGTGCGTGCCGGGATGCTTGAGCTCCGGCGTGCCCCAGCACGGCCAGGGCAGGCCGTAGAAATCGTTCTCGACCGGGGAGCCGACGGCGCCGCGCAAGGACACCAGGTCGAACTTGTCCTGATGCTGCATGTGCAGCTTGAGGCGCTCCGGCGACTGGCCGGTATAGCCGGTCGACCAGCCACCCCGGTTGATTTCCTTGAGAATCGACTCGGCCGACGGCTCGGGGCCGTACTTGCCCTGTATCATCTCGAAGTTCTTGTGCATCGGCTCGGCGAAACCGAGCTTCTGCGCGAGCTTGTAGATGACGAAGTAGTCGCTCGCGGCCTCGAAGATCGGCTCGACGATCTTCTCGCCCCACTGGACCGAGCGGTTCGAGCAGGTGCGCGAGCCCGAGCATTCGAACTGCGTGCCGATCGGGAGCAGATAGGTGCCGTTCTTGCGCCCGCCGAGCGAGACGAAATTGGTCGGGTGCGGATCGGCGACGACCAGCAGTTCCAGCTTCTCGAGGCCCTTCACGGCGTCGGGCATGCGCGGGATGGTGTTGCCGCCATGGCCCATGACGAACATGGCCTTGAGATTGTCCTTCTGGTCGACCTGCTCGGCCGGCAGGTTGGCGGCGTCGAACCAGCGGGTCGAGGTGTGGCCCGAGGTTTCCATATTGGCCTTGCGCGTGCGCGCCGGGCGGCCGCCCTTGGCCGGAACCTCGTCGAAGCGGGTGACGAAATAGTCGTAAGGCACGTCCCAGACGCGGGCCCAATGGCGCCAGGCGCCTTCGACCAGCCCGTAATAGCAAGGCAGATTCGAGATATCGAGGCCAAAATCAGTCGCGCCCTGCACGTTGCAGTGGCCGCGGAAGATGTTGGCGCCATTGCCCATGCCGCCGACATTGCCGGTGGCGAGCAAGAGGTTGCAGATGGCGCGGACATTGGCCGTGCCGACCGAGTGCTGGGTCACGCCCATGCACCAGATGAAGGTCGCGGGCTTGACCTTGGCGAAGGTCTCGGCGGCGCGCTTGAGCTGCGCCTCGGGAACACCCGTGATGTCCTCGACCGTCTTGGGGTCGTATTTCTCGACCTCCTTGCGGACGTCGTCCATGCCGTGAACGCGAGCGGCGAGGAAGTCCTTGTCCTCCCAGCCGTTCTTGAAGATGTGCCACATCATGCCCCAGATCACCGCGATGTCGGTGCCGGAGCGGATGCGGATGTAATCCGTCGCATGGGCCGCGGTGCGGGTCAGGCGCGGATCGAAGACGATGACGTTGGCGCGGTTGAGTTCCTTGCCGGAGAGGATGTGCTGCATCGAGACCGGATGGGCTTCCGCCGCATTCGAGCCCATGAACATGATCGTCTTGGAATTACGGATGTCGTTGTAGGAGTTCGTCATCGCGCCGTAGCCCCAGGTGTTGGCAACACCCGCGACCGTGGTGGAGTGACAGATGCGCGCCTGGTGATCGACGTTGTTGGTGCCCCAGAAGGCCGCGAACTTGCGGAAGAGATAGGCGCCCTCGTTGGAGAACTTGGCCGAGCCGAGCAGGTAGACGGAGTCGGCGCCGGACTTGGCCCGGATCTCCATCATCTTGTCGCCGATCTCGTTGATCGCGACGTCCCAGGAGATGCGCTGCCACTGGCCGTCGACCAGCTTCATCGGATATTTGATGCGGCGGTCGCCATGGACCAGCTCGCGCACCGAGGCGCCCTTGGCGCAATGCGAGCCGCGGTTGATCGGGCTCTCCCAGGCCGGCTCCTGGCCGACCCAGACGCCGTTGGCGACCTCGGCCTTGACCGTGCAGCCGACCGAGCAATGGGTGCAGATGTTCTTGACGATCTTGGTCCCGGTCGCAGGCCCGAGGCCGGCCGCCTCGGCCTTGCGGACCGAGCCGATCTGGAGCGCGCCGGCGGCGGCGACGCCGCCCGCGACGAGTCCCGAACGACGCAGGAAGGCGCGGCGATCCATCACGCCGGAGGAAAGCCCGGCAATCGCCGACTGGAGCCGGCCGCGCTGCACATCGGCCGTTTTGCGCTTGATCAGCATGGTTTGCGCCTCTCAGTAACGGTTGACGCGGTAGAAGTCCTTGACGTGCTCCGACTCGCGGTAACGCGCCTTGGTCTCTTCCTTGCCGGGATCGACGGCAGCAGCAGGCGTCACCATCGCCGGTGTGGCCGCCAGCGTGGCGCCGGCGCCGAGCGCCTTGAAGAAGCTGCGGCGATCGACGGCCGGCTTTTCGTCAGCGGAGCCCTCGGGCTCTTTTGGCTTGTGCGACATCGTCGTCTCCCACGCATCGTGCTTCGCGATCGTCATCGTCTCAGTCTTCATGCCGGCAGCCTCGCGGCTTGCGCCTCGATCGACAGGAACAGGCTGCCGAGCCGGCCGACAGCCTTGTAGAATTTCGCCGCCTTCGCGACTTCGAGATCGGCGAAGAAGCGCTCGCCCCAGGGCTCGACATGCCGGGCGAAGAAGCGGTCGGCATCGACGCTTTCGGCCGAGACCTCGCCGCGGATCAGCTTGGCCATGATGTCGAGCAGGACAGCGATATGGTCCTCGGGCTCACCGGCGCGCTCGTCGCGGGCCAAGCCGAGCGCGCCCATGTCCTCGCGCACCAGCGCGAGCGGCCGCTCGTGCAGGAAGCCGGTGAGGTAATAGGAGGCGTAGGGCAGAAGCTCGCCACGGCCGACGCCGATGAAGAGCTCGAAGAACTCGTCGCGCAGGCTCTCAGGCGTGGCCTCGTCGGCCGCCTCGGCCAGGGCCAGATGCGCCATGCCGAGCGGCGAGGCATCGCCCTGCAGGTCGCGCAACGCCGCCAATGTCGCGACG
This sequence comes from Allobosea sp. GW822-FHT03F07, assembly GCF_058801345.1. Taxonomy (NCBI): domain Bacteria; kingdom Pseudomonadati; phylum Pseudomonadota; class Alphaproteobacteria; order Hyphomicrobiales; family Alloboseaceae; genus Allobosea; species Allobosea sp. GW822-FHT03F07. Next base: position 100,097 of record NZ_JBXAND010000003.1, on the reverse strand, counting down.
GTCGGAGCGCGCCAGAGCAGAGCACCGATCAGCTCGCATTCGCGGGCGCGCGCCTCGTCGATCTCATCGACTGCGGGCGCGACAGCGATCTCCGAAACGCCGGCCATCCGGGACGAGCCCGAGTGCGGATAGAGATCGGGGCGCAGGTCGCTGCGAGAGACACCCGTCGTCGCCTCGACGGAGAGGACGCGGTCGGCCGGGACGCGCTTCCAGCTCGAGATCGCAGGCTGCGAAATGCCCAAGCTACGCGCCAAGGCCCTGACGCCACCAACGTTGTCGATCGCCTTTTCCAGTGCCGCGTCACGCATCGATTGCAGGCCGTCATCCAGTCCGGACGAGCGACCGGCGGCCGCTCAATCCTTGGGCAGTGATAATGCCTGCTTATCGCTAAGAAATACAATCATTCCAAACTTGATTCAGATTGGAACTGCACCACCGCCACGCTTGCGAATTCGCGTGGAAGCCCCTTCGCGATCAGGGTTATTTTGCACTGCAGCATAGACGGGCGATGCTGGCTCTACCGTCCTAGGTCCGATTTTTCCGGCCCCCTCGCCCTCCCCGCTCAAGCGGATCGCTGCGGGCTCCGTCAGCGGAGCGCTTTCTTCTTGCGGCGCAGCATCAGACTTCACAGATTCGTCATTAGACGAAAGTTGGTGCGACATGCGGTCGCTAGGCGTCTGAACGGAGGCGATGGCGGGGTCTTTCGCCTCCGGCTCGCCGCCGAAAATGCTGCGCACCATCGCCCCGACATCGTCCGATTCCGTCAGCGGGCCGTAGCCTGGCGCGCCGCCGGGCGTATTCCAGTCGAGCGCATAGTCGCGCGCCGGGTTCTCGAAGCCGGCGATCGCGGGATCGCTCTCCCAGGCCCGCCGCAGCGCCGCCAGCTTCCAGCTCTCCGGCACGTTCTGCTTGAGCCAGGGAGCCAGATCGAAATCCTTGTCGACGAGGTCGAGCGACGGAGGCTCGACCGGCTCCTGCTCCGCCGGGGGAGCGTCGGCCGCCTGCGGCTTCACGTCCGCGGGCAGGGATGGAGCCGGCGCTGGCGGTGCCGCCACCTCGGCCAGCTCGCGCTTCCTGCGCGACCAGCGACTAAGGAATCCCTCGTCCTCGGGAGCGCGGCTGCTCACGCTTCGCCCTCCCGCCGGCGCATGCCCGGCTCGGGGCGCGGGCCACCGCCCTTGCGCGGGTCGTGCTCGCTGCGCTGGCGCTTGATGAATTCGCGCTCGACGTGATGCGCCTCGAAGAAGGCCAGGACCTGCTCGGCGATGGCCAGCGGCATCGGCAGCGCCTCGACGATGTCGCCGACATTTTCGGCATAGACCTCGCCCTCGAAGGGATCGGCCGTGACGCCGACGAACTCGATCTCGGGTTCGATGCCGGTCGGCCTGATCGCGACCCAGAGCTTGGCGCGGCCGGCCTGGAAATTCTCGCGGAAATGGGCAGTATCGACCGAATGAAGCGTCAGCGTCGCCGGCCCTAGATAGAAGCTGCGCCGGTCCGGCGTGCCCGGCAGTTCCGTCCAGGGCGCCAGCGGCGGCGGCTCCGGCAGGACGGCGAGCGGCGCCCAGGCGTGGTCGATCCAGGGCGAATCCACCGCGCGGCGCTCGGCGACGATTCCGACCTCGATATGCGCTTGCGTCATCGGCTCGTCCTCAATTGGCCATCTCGCGGACGGCGAGCGGCAGGCCGGTGACGAGGTTCTGCGGCTTCAGGCGCAGCAGACGGTCCGGCGTCATCGCCATGACCAGATAGATCGGCTTGGCCCTGGCCGCAGGCAAGACCGGGACATCCTCCGGTAGGGTCATCGTATAGAGCGCGAGCACACGCGACAGCGCGTCCTCGCCGACCGCTTGTCCCTTCCAGAGCGCGTTGCCGATGGCGGTCGCCTGGGCATCGAGCCCGACGAACCAGCGCCAGTCGGCGTCCTTCACCTTCTCCAAAGGCTCGATCGCGACATCGAAGCCATGGATCTGGCGGACCCAGTGGCGCAGCGCCTGGCCGAGCGCTGCGCGGCCCGATGGCGAACCTCCGAGATCGAGCACCATGTCGAAGCCGTCAGAGCGCTGCCAGTATTGGTCCGCATTGGCGGGTTTCAGGATGTCGAGCGAGGTCGCGGCCGGGCCGCCAAGCATGGCGAGCAAGGGCGAGGCGTGCCGGTCGGCCTCATGCCCCTCGATGATGTCGGCATCGGCGAGCAGGATCGTGTTCTCGTGATGCGTGACGCGCTGCGGCCGGAACAGGCACTCGGCGGCGCGAACGACGAAGGGATCGTCGACCTCATCGAGCGCTGCGCGCAGGATGACATGGACGAGCTGGTCAAGGAACAGCGGCGGGATGTTGCCGGCGCCCTCGCGGACGATGCCGGCATAGGCGGCCTCCAGCGTCGGCGCCACCACCAGCCGATCGCGCCAGCCGAGCATGAAGGACCAGTTCTCGCGCGCATCCGCATCGGCGATCGCGGCGATCGCGGCCGGTGCGATCTCGGCCTGCGGCGTCTCCATCAGCTTCGCATGCAAATCGCGCTCGGCATCGCAGGCTTCATCCGGCGGCAGCAGCTCGGGCCGGGCCAGATAGGCCTTGAGGAAATCGTCGGTGACCCGCAGGCCGCCGCCCGGCTCGCGATCCAGCAGCAGATGGCCCGAGGTGGCCCAGAAATGCGTCATGTCAGCCTGGTCTTTTCGAGGTTGAGAAGATCGACCTCCTCGGCCGGCCCGTCATCCTCGCCCGCGACCTCCATGAACTCGAAGGCGCGGAAGCCTTCGGTCTGGCTGGCGTCGCGCGGGGTCAGGGTGCGGAAACGTTCGCGGATCTCGCCATCCTCCTGCACACGCTGCAGTGCGAGCAGCGTCTGGGGAGGATGATCGCAGAGCGAGGCGGCAAAGACCAACTCCTCGGCCGCTGCGGCACGGGCCGTGTCGAGATCGGGCGCTCCGAGCTTCTCGACGAGATGCTCGGCGAGCTGGACGATTGCTGCATCGCGCTCGGCCTCGGTCGCCTCCGTCACCACTGCGAGCGTGCTCCAGCCAAAGCTCGCGACGCCGAGGAAACCGGAGCGGAAGGCGGCCTTGCCCTTCGCGTCGAGCCCGTTCGGGTCAACCTCGCGAAACAGGAACGAGCCGCTGACGAGCCATTCGCCGGGCTCGGCCGCGCGCCGGAACACGAAGCTGTCGGAGGGGTCGAGCCGGATGGCGCGGGGGAGCTTGAGGCCGCTCACAGCTTCGGCCCGCCGCTGTCGCGATCGAGCCAGTCGACCCGCGCCAACGCCTCGATCAGGCTGCGCCGCTCCGTGCCGGCCTGAGTCGTCGCAACGAGGTCGCCATTGGCTTCGATGCCGTGGCGCGTGCCGGGAATCTTGTCCAGGCGATCGAGCCAGCGCAGTGCCGTGGCCTTCGGGCCGTCGCTCTGCCAGCGCGTGACGCCGAGCATGAGATGACGGGCGAAGGCCTCGATCAGGTCGACGGCGTCGATCTCCTCGAAGCCCTCCTCGGCCATGCCGACGCCCACCTGCCCGATCGCGAAGGGCGTCATCGTGGTCGCACGCAACATGGCGCCGAAGACCAGCCAGTCCGGCACCGCGTCCTCGCGGCAGCCTTCCGGCCAGGCGAGCCGTCCGCCCCCGATCAGCCCGAGATCGTAGATCAGCGCGTCGGGCCAGCGGAACAGGATCGGGCGCTCCGGCGGACTGTAGACGGCCAGCGCATCGGCGAGCGCGTTCATCGCGAGATAGTGAGCGAGACGCGCTTCGTAGAGCACGTTGTCGGGTTCGAGCACGACGGCGAACTCGATGATGTCGAATCGCCTCGTCCAGACCAGCGTCGCCGCCCCAGCCTCCGAGGCGATGGCGCAGGCATGAGCGAAGGCGTCACCCGATTCGCGCAAGGGCACGAGCGAGAAGCCCGGCGGCAGTACGGGCTCGCGACGCAGATCGTCGGGGTGCCGCGCACTCATCGCCATAATCGCATTATCCTCTGAAGGCGCGACGAATTGCTCATCGTCCGTTTCTTTTGAACCAATCCAATTCCATATAAGCATGGATTATCGCAAGAGAGGCGACACAACGCCGCCTGCCCGAGGATATGCCGACCATGCAAGACGCTGCCCGCACGCTGATGGTCTGCTCGTGCGAGGACACGATGCCGCTCGATGGTGCGGCGATCGCGCGCGGCTGCAAGAGCGGCGACATCCGCAATGCGCGCCATCTCTGTCGGACGCAGACCGAGCTGTTCACGCGGGCGCTGGCAGAGAGCGCCAGCATCACCGTTGGCTGCACGCAGGAAGCCCCGCTCTTCGAGGAGATCGCGGCCGACCACGACTATGCCGGCGACCTCGTCTTCGCCAATATCCGCGAGACGGCCGGCTGGGCACGCGAAGCCAAGGCTGCCGGCCCGAAGATGGCGGCGCTGCTCGCGGCCGCGGCCGAGCCCATGCCGCCAGTCTCCTTCACCACGCTGACCAGCAAGGGCGTGGCGCTGGTCTATGGCCGCGACGAGGTCGCGCTCTCGGTCGGGCAGCGGCTGGCCGAGCATCTCGATATTACGATCCTGCTCTCGCGGCCAAGCGACATCACGCCGCCACGCATTGACGAGACGCCGGTGCTGAAGGGCACGATCGTGGCGGCCACCGGCTGGCTCGGCGCCTTTGAGCTGCGGATCGACGATTATGCGGCGCCAGCGCCGTCCTCGCGGGCGAAGCTCGTCTTCGGCGAGCCGCGCAACGGCGCGACCTCGCATTGCGACATCGTCATCGACGTCTCCGGCGGGACGCCGCTGTTCCCGGCAGGGGAGTTGCGCGCCGGCTATTTGCGGGCCGATCCGCGCAGCCCGGCCGCGATCGAGAAGCTGATCGCGGAGGCCGGCCATCTCGTCGGCGAATTCGACAAGCCGACCTATGTCCGGCTGAACGAGGATCTCTGCGCGCATTCGCGTTCGAGGAAGACCGGCTGCACGCGCTGCCTCGAGCTCTGCCCGACGGGCGCGATCACGCCGAATGGCGACCATGTCGCAATCTCGGCCGAGATCTGCGCCGGCTGCGGCGCCTGCGCCGCGGTCTGCCCGACGGGGGCCGTTACCTATGCCCTGCCGCCGACCGACGCGCTGCTGCGCCGGCTGCGCACCCTGCTTTCGACCTATGCCGAGGCCGGCGGGCGCGAGCCCGTCGTGCTGCTGCATGACGGCGAGCATGGCGAGGCGCTGATCGACGCGCTCGCCCGCTTCGGCGAGGGGCTGCCGGCGCGTGTCCTGCCGCTGCGGGTCAACGAGATCACGCAGATCGGGCTCGATACCTTCGCCGCTGCGCTCTCCTTCGGCGCCGCCGGCGTGCGTGTGCTCGGCCGCGCCCGGCCGAAGCACGATCTGTCCGGCCTGCAGCGCAACCTCTCCTATGCCAATACGCTCGCATCTGCGCTCGGCTTCAGCCCCGCCGGTGCAGGCCTGATCGAGACCGACGATCCCGACCAGCTGGCGGCCGCGCTCGCCCGTCTCGTGCCGGGCGTGGTCTCGCCTGCGCCCGCGCGCTTCCGCCCGATGGGCGAAGGCCGGCCGCTGCTGCGCCAAACGATCGGCGAGCTGCATGCCGCAGCGCCCTCCCCCGTCGCCTCCGTCGCACTGCCCGAACGGGCGCCCTTCGGCACGGTCCATGTCGACACGGATGGCTGCACGCTCTGCCTCGCCTGCGTCTCCGCCTGCCCGGTGCAGGCGCTGTCGGACGATCCCGACCGGCCGACGCTGAGCTTCCAGGAGGATCTCTGCGTGCAATGCGGGCTCTGCGAGGCGACCTGCCCGGAGAAGGTCATCACACTGGAGCCGCGCATCGATTTCGCGGCCTGGAAGGGCGGAAGGCGCGTGCTGAAGCAGGAGGAGCCGTTCCACTGCATCAACTGCGCCAAACCCTTCGGCGTCCGCAGCACGATCGAGAAGATCGCGGCGAAGCTCGAGAACAAGCACTGGATGTTCAAGGGCGATGCGGCCAAGCGCATCTCGGTGATCAAGATGTGCGAGGATTGCCGCGTCGAGGTCGTGGTCAACGAGAGTTTCGACCCGCATCTGTCGCCGCAGCGCCCGCCGGTGCGGACAACCGAGGATTATCTGCGCGAGCGGGCCGAGCGCGGCGAGGACCCGTTGCGGTAGCGCGCACTGCAGTTGTCTCATCTGCCCCGTCATCCCGGATGGAGCGAGGCGGAACTCCGGGATCCATCGTAGAGCTCCGGAGCCCTCCGATAGATCCCGGAGCTGCGCCGCTGCGCGGCTTGTCCGGGATGACGGAGCGGGTGGGAAATACGTCGATTACTTTGCCGCCGTCACCTTCTCCAGCCAGTCGACCAGCGCCTGACGGTCCTCGGCTGAGCCGATGGTCTGCTCGGGCATCTTGGTTCCCGGCGTATAGGCATTGGGGCCGATCTCGAAGAGCCTTGCCACCGTCTCCTTGGTCCAGACGATGTCCAGCGCCTTGAAGGCCTCGGAATAGGCATAGCCCGGCGCGCTGGCGATCCTGCGGCCGAAGAGGCCGTGCAAGGTAGGGCCGGCGCGGTTGCCGCCGGACGGCATCAGCGTGTGGCAGGCGGCGCAGGCGCGGAAGACCTGCGCGCCGCGCTCGCCGTTGAAGGCGGCCAGCGGGTCTTCGCCGGCGCGCGGCACGACGGCGCCGACATGTTCGCCGGTAACGGCATTCCAGCGGCGGACCAGCCGGTCTGCACCGCCAGAGAGCAGTTGCTTTCCATCGGGCAGGAAGGCGAGCGACCAGACGGGCAGGCCCGGCCCGACCAGAGTCGCGCGGATCGTCCTCGTCCTGCGGTCCACCAGCGCGACCTGCCCGCGCAGACCGCCCGCCGCGATGGTCGCGCCATCGGCGGAGAGGGCGAGCGCGATCAGCGGCGTCTCGCCGATCGCGATCTCACCGCGCGCCTGCCCATCGGGGCCGAACAGACGCAACCGGCCATCGGCGGCCGTGACCGCGATCTCGCCATCGGGCGCGACCACGACGCCGTTGAGCGCAGCCGGCAGGGTGAGGATGCGCGCAGGCCCGGCATCGGCCGGCCAGATGCGCAGCGTCGCATCGTAGCCCGTGCTGACGACTTCGCCCGAGGGCAGGAAAGCCACGCCGTTCACCGGCCCCTTATGGCCCTCCAGAACTTTCTTGCTGCCGTCGCCCACCAGCGACGTCACCCGCACCGTCTCATCCCATGAGGCGGAGGCGAGGCGGCTGCCATCGGGCGCGATCGCAAGCGCCGCGACGGGCCCCTTGTGCCCCTCGATCACCTGCACGGGCTCGGCGGCCTTGCCGCGCCAGAGCGCGATGCGGCCATCCTCGGCCCCGGTGGCGAAAGCCTGGCCGGCGAGAGCAATGACCGCGTTCACGGCGCCCTGATGGAAGCGCAGCACCGCTTCGGCCGCACCGCCAGTGAGATCCCAGAGGATCGCCGACTGGTCGAAGGAGCCGGTCATGGCCGAGCGCCCGTCTGGCGAGACCGCGATGGCACGGACCGGGCCGCCATGGCCGCGAAGCTCCTGTGCCGATGCGGGGACAGCGCCGAGCAGGAGCGCGAGAGCGAGGTGTCGAAAAGGCTTCAGCATGGTCCCATCATGGATTGAGCCCGCGCCGTGACAAAGCGGCCAGTTGCTCCGGCATCAAAAGCCATCATATGAAGCGCTCCGATCCGCACACGATTCCCGCGATGACCACGACCTCCCTCAATCTGCGTGGCCTGAAATGCCCCCTGCCCGCGCTGCGGGTCCGCAAGGCGCTCAAGGGCGCGACCGCGGGAACGCTTTTCGTGGTCGAATGCACCGATCCGATGGCGGCGATCGACATTCCCAACCTGATGCGCGAGACCGGCGACACGATCGAGCATCACGAGCAGGGAGGCGAATTGCTCGTCTTCCATATTCGCAAGGCTGCGGCCTAAAGCCCGCGCCGACTGGAGTTTGCCGACGTGGCCGTGACCCAAGCCGACATCCTGCGTGCGCTCGAACTGGTCAAGCTGCCGGCGGGAGGTCAATCGCTGTCCGCCTCGGGACGCGTCGCCGACATCCTGATCGACGGCGGCAAGGTGATCTTCGCCATCGGCATCGACCCGGCGGAGGCCGGCGCGATGGAGCCGGTGCGCAAGGCGGCCGAAAGCGCGGTCTCGGGCCTGCCCGGCGTGACGCAGGTTCTCGTCGGCCTAACCGCCGACAAGGCGCCCTCCTCCGCCGCGGCGCAGGCACGCAGCCAAGCGCAGCGCCCCGCTCCGGGCGGGCCGACGCCGAAGGCCGCCGGCGTGCCGGGCGTGAAACAGATCATCGCGGTGGCGTCCGGCAAGGGCGGCGTCGGCAAGTCCACCACCACCGCCAATCTAGCGGTGGCGCTGGCGACGCTCGGCCTCAAGGTCGGCGTGCTCGATGCCGATATCTACGGCCCTTCGGTGCCGAAGATCTTCGGCATCACCGGCAAGCCGAGGCTTGTCTCCGGCCGGACGCTGGCGCCGATGGAGGCCTATGGCCTCAAGATCATGTCGATCGGCTTCCTGATCGACGAGGAAACGCCGATGATCTGGCGTGGGCCGATGGTGATCTCGGCGATCACGCAGATGCTGCGCGAGGTCGCCTGGGGCGAGCTCGACGTGCTGGTCGTCGACATGCCGCCCGGCACCGGCGACGCGCAGCTCACCATGGCGCAGCAGACGCCGCTGGCCGGCGCGGTGATCGTGTCGACGCCGCAGGATCTGGCGCTGCTCGATGCCCGCCGCGGCGTCGCGATGTTCAAGCGCGTCGAGGTGCCGATCCTCGGCATCGTCGAGAACATGAGCTATTTTGTCTGTCCGGAATGCGGCCACCGCTCCGACATCTTCGCCCATGGCGGGGCACGGCACGAGGCCGAGCGGCTCGGCGTGCCCTTCCTGGGCGAGGTGCCGCTGGCGATGCCGATCCGCGAGACCTCCGATTCCGGCCGCCCGATCGTGGCGAGCGATCCGGATTCAGCCCATGCCAAGGCTTACCTCTCGATCGCGCGGCAGGTGATGTCCGGGCTGGCGGGCGGAACCGTCCGGGCTGCGCCGCGCATCGTGATCGAGTGAGTCGCGTGCCGCTCAACCGGCGCGCTGATCGCGCTTAAGCAGGGCGACAATCGCCATGGCGTGGCCGTGGCCGAGCCCGAAATCAGCCTTCAGCCAGGCGACGACCTGGCCAGCCTTGATGCCCTTGGCGAGGCCGGCCGCGTCGGCAAGGCCCTTGTCGCGCGCCTTCTGCCGGAACTGCTCCGGCGACACACCGGTCTTCGCCTGGATGTTGTCGAGATAGGCCTGGAAGGACATCTGCGCTCTCCGTGCTGATCATGCCGCCAGCGGCGAGGTTCTGCGAAATGGCAGCACCGCACGCAGGCCGGGATCGCGCAGCCAGAGCCCGCCCCACATCGCCAGCCCAAGATAAACGCCAAACAGCGTGTGGCTGAAAACGGGATTGCCGACCCGGAGCTGCGTGGCAATGGCGCCGCCGAGCAGGGCCGTCATCAGGATCGAGCCCAGGATGCTGGTCTTCGGCAGGAGATACAGTACGAGGCAAGCGAGCTCCAGCACGCCGATCAGCAGCGTCAGCTTCGGATCCCAGCCCAGTTCGCGCATCGTGTCGGTCGCCACCGCGGCACCGACGAATTTCGGCGCGATTGACGCGGCCAGCAGGAAGATCGTGAAGACCCCGGTCAGGACGCGCCCGGTCCAACGCGCGGCATTCTCATTCATCGGTTTGCTCCTGGCTAAAACTAATTTATCTTGATCTCAAGATAATAAGGATTTATCTTTATGTCAAGACAATCGCATACGCTGCCTGACGATGAGCGTGACCGGGTCGCGATGCGACGGGCCCAATGGCGGCGTGAACTGCCGGAGGTCGATACGATCGGGATGGCGATCCTGGGGCGCGCGCGGCTGGTCACGCTGCAGGCCAGGCCCGTGATCGAGCAGGTATTCACCAGGCACGGGCTCGACACCGGCGAATTCGACGTGCTTTCAACGCTGCTGCGCTCGGGCGCCCCCTATCGGCTGCGGCCGACGGAGTTGTTTCGCTCGCTGATGATCTCGTCTGGCGGCCTGACGAACCGGCTCGACCGGCTCGAGCGCGCCGGCCTGATCGCGCGGTTCCGCAGCGAAGCCGATGCGCGCAGCATGCTTGTCGAACTCACGCCTGCCGGTCGCGCCAAAGCGGAAGCCGCCTTTCGCGAGGACATGGCGGCCGAGGCGCGGTTGCTCGACGGTTTGACCGAAGCGGAGCGGGAGGATCTGGCCCGGCTGCTGTCGCGCCTGGCCGTCAGCCTGACCGATCGAGCACCGCCTGCAGGAGAGGCCTGATCCTTGACGCTCGCGGCGTTTTGTTCTTTATTTGTTCTATATTCGAAGGAGCCTGTGATGCCGACGAGCCATGCCCGCCATATCGGCATCACGATCGAGCGCGCGGCCGACGAGGTCTACGCGTTTCTCGCCGAGCCGATTAACTTCCCGAAATGGGCAGGAGGGCTCGGCCACAGCTTCCGCCATGTCGAGGGTATGATCTGGCTGGCGCAGACGCCGATGGGGTTGATGCGCATCGTCTTCAGCGAGCCCAACAATCACGGCGTACTCGACCATGCCGTCATCCCTGAGCACGGCCCAGCGATGCACAACCCGATGCGGGTCGTGGCCAATGGCAGCGGCAGCGAAGTCGTCTTCACGCTATTCCAGCGCGACATGTCCGATGACGAGATGGCGCGCGACGCGGGAATGGTGGCGCGCGATCTCGCGACGCTGAAGGCGCTGCTGGAGCGTTAGAGCCGGACGCCGCTGGTGGCGAAGGCGACCTCGACCGGCTTCTGGAAGAAGTCGTTGAGCACGACGCTGGCACCGAAGGCCAGGATGGCGGCGACGGCAATGGCGACGACGAATGCCTTCATGATCTTCCCCCAAGTGAGCACGGCAGCGATAAGCCGCTCTTATCACGAGAGATAGCGAGCAGCGGGTGCGGGTTCAAGCCGGTGGAAGAGTGGCGAAAAGCCGCTCCGCCTCGGCCAGATCATCGGGCTTGTTGGCGTTGAAGAAGGGATCGACGGGCGTGACCGGCCATTCCGCGCTGGCGCAGCCATGGCGGGCGGTCCAGCGGTCGATCTTGCGCTCGTCTTCCACCGTCAAAGCATGGCGCAGTTCCTCGCGCAGCGAGACGGGCCAGAGCCCGATAACGGGATGCGTCCACCCGCCCGATGCTGCGCAGGCGAGCGGCACGTTTTCGGCCTCTCGCACCGCATGCAGGCGGGCGACGAGATCGCGCGGAATGAAGGGCGTGTCGGCGGCGACGCTGACCAGCCATTGCAGCTCCGGCCGGCGGCGCGCCATCCAGTCGAGCCCGGCGAGGATACCGGCCAGCGGCCCGGCGAAACCCGGCACGTCGTCCTGGACGACCGGCAGGCCATAGTCCGAGAAGCGGGCGGGATCGCCATTGGCGTTGATCAGGAGCCCGTCGCATTGCGGCGACAGGCGCTGGACGACATGGGCGAGGATGGTGCGCCCCGCGATCGTCCGCAGCGGCTTGTCGCCGCCGCCCATGCGGCGGGCGAGACCGCCGGCGAGGAGCAGGCCGAGGGTGGGAGCGTCAGTCATCGCCCGCCCCCTTGCGGCGATGGCGCTCGCCCTCCTCCTCGACCGCGGACGGATCGGCATCGAAAACGATGTTCTCCTCCCCCGACAGCGCGACGAAGCGCTTGCCGCGCGCCCGGCCGATCAAAGTCAGGCCCGCCTTGCGCGCGAGTTCCACGCCCCATTCGGTGAAGCCCGAGCGCGAGACCAGCACGGGGATGCCCATGCGTACGGTCTTGATCACCATCTCCGAGGTCAGGCGGCCGGTGGTGTAGAAGATCATCCGGGCGGGATCGACGTTGTTCCGGAACATCCAGCCAGCGACCTTGTCGACGGCATTGTGGCGGCCGACATCCTCCATATAGACCAACGGCTTGTCGGCTTCGCAGAGCACGCAACCATGGATCGCGCCGGCCTCGAGATAGAGCGAGGGCGTGGTGTTGATCTTCCTCGTCAGCGCATAGAGCCAGCTTGTGCGCAGTTCCGCCTTAGGCAGCTCGATCTCGTCGATCGCCTCCATCAGGTCGCCGAAGGCGGTCCCTTGAGCGCAGCCCGAGGTCAGCGTCTTCTTCTTGAGCTTGTCCTCGAAATTGGTGCGCTCCGGCGTGCGGACAACGACGACCTCGAGCTCCTCATCATAGTCGACGGCGTCGACGACATCGCCGCGCTTCAGCATGTTCTGGTTCAGGAGGTAGCCGAGAGCGAGATCGTCGGGGTGATCGCCGATCGTCATCATCGTGACGATCTCCTGCGCGTTCAGATAGAGCGTCAGCGCGCGTTCGGTGACGACGCGGGTTTCGACTGCGGCGCCGGTCTGGTCGATGCCGGAGACGGTCGCGCCGAGACGTGGCGCCTGCGGATCGGGCCGGACGAGGTAATCGTCGAGGAAGCTCATATCCTGCGCCATAGCGGCTGCTCCAGAGACGGCGTCAGGCGGCGGCGCGCGCCAGGGACAAGGCCCAGGCCTCGATCGCATCCGCCTCGGCAGGGAGTTCGAACCACTCCTCGCCGGCGAATTCGCGCCAGGCCGGCAGGACGTCCTGCCTGACGGCGATCAGCAGCGGTACACCAGCCATCAGCGCCATGCCGATTTCCTGGCGCAGACCCTGGCCCAGCATCTCCTGGCGGCCGAACTTGTTGACGATGACGAGTTCGGTGCCATCCGCCAGGGACGCCGTCAGCGCCGCACCGGCCGCGGCGAGGCCGGTGGCATCGAGCCTGCATCCGGCCGATGCGGCGCCGCGGTTTTCGCTGATCGGAAAGCGGGCGCCGCTGGCGAGATCTTCCAGCGCCATCGACCGGCAGCCCTCGTCGCAATCGCCGTCATTGTGCTGCACGACGCCGCCGAGGCGCAGACCGCTGGCCTTCAGGCGACGCGCGAGATCGGCCATGAACCGATCGATTTCGAACCCGGAAGCGTAGGGAATGGCGGCCAGCAGCGTCATGACGACGTCATCCCACGAAAATGCCCGCCATGAAAGCGCCGCTAGAGCCCGAGCGCTTTCGTCGCAGGTCATGCCGCGGCGCTCAGCAAGATGCGGCCGAAGTGTTGCGCGCGCCCTACAGTCGCGCCCGCCAGGTCCCGTTACGGTAAAACAGGTCTAATCTCCGGCGCGATGCCGGCAAGCCCTTCGTCCGGTTCTGTCAATTCATGTCCCGTCGTCGCAACCAGGCCCCGCTCGATCCCGCCGCCGATGCCGCGTTGCTGCTACGACGCATCGGCTTCGGCACGCTGGCGCTCGTCCTGCCGATCGCGTCTCTGGTCTCGCGCCGCGCTGCCGTGGTGCTGGCGCCGATCGGGGTCGTGCTGCTGGTCATCGCAATGCTGATCGAGGATCCGCGTGGCTTCGTCTCGACGTTGAAGCAGGCGGTCGTGAGCCTGCCGGGCATGATTCTGGTCGGCCTTGTCGCCTGGGCCGTCCTGTCTCTGGTCTGGAGCCCCTACACCACCTCGGCGACCGAGAAGGCCGGCAATCTCGTCCTGGCGATCGCCCTCGGCTTCTGCGGCATGGCCGCGCTGCCGGAGCGGATGCGGGCCTCGAACCTCAACCTTGCGGCGCTGGGCACCGGTATCGCCGGCGTCTTCGCGCTGGCGCTGATCGTGGTCGCGGCGCTGCGCCATGCCGATACGGATGCCGGCGTCGAGCGCGGTATCAGCGTCGTCCTGATCATGGCCTGGCCGGCGCTCGCCTGGCTGCTCTCGCGCGACCGGGGGTTGAGCGCTGTCGGGCTTGCGCTGGTCGTCGGCCTGCTCGCCCTGACGCGCTTCGAGGATGGCGAGGCCGTCGCCATGATCTGCGGCGCGGTCGCCTTCGGTGCCGTCAGCGCCAACCGCGAAAGGTCGTCCGCCATCATTGCCGCGATCATCGCCGGACTGATGCTGATCGCGCCGATCCTGCCGTTCCTGCTGATCCCGATCGTCTCGCGCTTTCCGCAAGGGTCGAGCGACCTCGCTCAATCGCTGTCGGTCTGGGCCGATGTGGTTAGCGGCGCGCCGGTCCAGCTCATCACCGGCCATGGCCTCGACACCGTGCTGCGCGGCCGCGTGATCGGGGCCCTGCCGCAATCGGCGCCGACGACGCTGCTCTTCGAGACCTGGTACGAGCTCGGCCTTGTCGGTGCGGCGGCGGCGGCGTTCTGCCTGTATTTCGCGATCCGCGCCGCAGGCCGCATGCCGAGCGCGCTGGCGGCGGGCGGCGTCGCTGCCTTCACCACAGCCTTCGCTCTGTCGGCGCTCGGCTTTGCGACGCTACAGCCCTGGTGGCTGATGACGCTGACGGCCGTGGTTCTGATGTTTGGAGCCATTGCGCGCGGGCAATACCGGACCGATCGGCCGATCGCGCCGCTGCCGTTGAAGCCCGCTGGCGTCACGCGCCCGAAGGCCGGAGGCACGCCCGGCCCGGCGTAAGGTTCAGGCCGCCGCCTCGCGACCCGCATTGACGGCGTGGCAGGCGACTCCGTCGATCACCGGCGGATTCTCGATCCTGCAGCGGTCGAAGACCAGCGGGCAGCGCGGATGAAAGGTGCATCCGGAAGGCGGCGAGATCGGATTGGGGATTTCGCCCTTCACGCCCGCACGTTCCTTGCCGATCATGGCGAGGTCGGGCACCGCGTCGAGCAGCATGCGGGTATAGGGATGGCGCGGCGCCGAGAAGAGCTGCCGCCCCTCGGACACCTCGACAAGACGGCCGAGATACATCACGCCGATGCGGCTCGCCATGTGCCGAACGACAGCGAGATTGTGCGAGATGAAGAGATAGGTCAGCCCGAGGCGCTCCTGCAGATCGCGCATCAGGTTGAGGATCTGGGCCTGGACGGAGACGTCGAGTGCGGAGGTCGGCTCGTCGCAGACGATGAACTCGGCATTCGAGGCGAGCGCGCGCGCGATCGCGATGCGCTGACGCTGCCCGCCGGAGAACTCATGCGGGAACTTGCGGCCGTCATCGGGATGCAGACCGACCAGCGTCAGCAATTCGCCGACGCGCTCGGCGATGGCCTGCTCGCCGTCGACGATGTCGAAGGCGCGGATCGGCTCGGCGATGATGCGGCCCACGCGCCAGCGCGGATTGAGCGAGGCGTAAGGATCCTGGAAGATCATCTGGATGCGGCGGCGCAGGCGCTGGCGCTCGTGGGCGGCCGCGGCGTCGTGCATCGAGACACCGGCGATCGTGACCGTGCCGTCCGAGGGCGGCAACAGCCCGACCACCATGCGCGCCACGGTCGATTTGCCGGAACCGGATTCGCCCACCAGCGCAAAGGTCTCGCCCTTGCGGATGTCGAAGGAGACGCCGTCGACGGCCTTGAGATATTGCCGCGGCGCATTCTCCAGCACGCGGTTGAGCCAGGGCTTCGAAACGTCGAAGACGCGCCGGAGGTCGCGGACCTCGACGAAGGGCGGCTCGGCGGCAGGGTTTCTGCTCACGCGGCGATCTCCACTCTGGCGCCGCCCAAGGGCGGTTCGTCATAGAGATGGCAGGCGACCTTGCGGTCGCCGACCTGAACGAGTTCGGGCCGCTCGACATGGCAGCGGGCAAAGGCGTGCGAGCAGCGCGGGTTGAAGGCGCAGCCCGGTGGGATCGCCGAGAGCCGCGGCATCGAGCCGGGGATCTGCACCAGCCGTTCCGCCTCGCCCTCGAGCGAGGGGATCGCCCCCATCAGCCCCTTGGCATAGGGGTGGAGCGGCTCTTTCACCACCTCCCGCACGGGGCCGATCTCGGCGACGCGGCCGGCATACATCACTGCGACGCGATCGGCCGTCTCGGCGATGACGCCCATGTCGTGGGTGACGAGCATGACCGAGGTGCCGCGCTCGCGGCAGAGCTTCTTGATCAGCGCGATGATCTGCGCCTGCACGGAGACGTCGAGCGCCGTCGTCGGCTCGTCGGCGATAATGAATTCCGGCTCGGCGCAGAGCGCGAGCGCGATCACCACGCGCTGGCGCATGCCGCCGGAGAATTCATGCGGATAGCCGTCGATGCGGCGCTCTGGCGCGGGAATCCCGACCTCGTCGAGCAGCGCGATGGCGCGGGCGCGCGCCTCTGCGGCGCTCAGGCCGGTGTGGACGCGGATCGTCTCGATCAGCTGCTCGCCGACCCGGTAGAGCGGGTTGAGGCTGGTCAACGGGTCCTGGAAGATCATGCCGATGCGCTTGCCGCGGATCTTGCGCATGGCATCCGGCGGCAGGTTGTCGATCCGCTCGCCCGAGAGCACGACCTCGCCGCCGGCGATCCGGCCGGGCGGGTCGATCAGGCCGATAATGGCCGCGCCCGTGACCGACTTGCCGGCGCCGGACTCGCCGACCACGCCTAGCACCTCGCCGCGCCCGACCTCGAACGAGACCCGGTCGAGCGCGCGCAACGTGCCGCGCCGCGTGACGAACTCGACGGTGAGGTCGCGGACGGAGAGGACGGGCTTGTCTGGCTCGGCAGGCATCGCTCACCTCAGCTTCGGGTTGAGCGCATCGCGCAGCCAGTCGCCGAACAGGTTGATCGACAGGGCAAGCAGCACCAGTACGAGAGAGGGGAAGAGCAGGATCCACCACTCGCCGGAGAAGAGATATTGCTGGCCGAAGCGGATCAGAGTGCCGAGCGAGGGCTGGGTCGGCGGCATGCCGACGCCGAGGAACGACAAAGTCGCCTCCTCGATCACGGCGAGCGCCAGATTGATCGTGGCGATGACCAGCACAGGGCCGGCGACATTGGGCAGGACGTGCTTGAGCATCACCGGCCAGGCCTTGAGGCCGATCAGCCGCGCGGCGTCGACATAGACCTTGTTCTTCTCGACCAGCGTCGAGCCGCGCACGGTGCGGGCATATTGCGCCCAGTTCGACAGGCCGATGGCGATGACGAGCACCAGCAGCGTCATGCGCTCCTGCAAGGCCGGCGGGATCAGCCCGCGCGCAACGCCGAAGACTAGCAGCGCCACCAGGATCGCCGGGAAGGAAAGCTGCACGTCGGCGACCCGCATGATCAGCGCTTCGGTGCGGCCGCCGACATATCCGGCGACGAGGCCCAGGCCCACGCCGATGACCAGCGAGAACAGCACGGAGGCCGCGCCGACCAGGAGCGAAACCCGCGAGCCGTAGAGAATGGCCGAGAGGATGTCGCGCCCCTGTGCGTCCGAACCGAGCCAGAAGACCTTGCCGGTGATCTCGTTTGGCTCCATCGGCCGCGAGAAGCCGTCGGAGAGATCGAGCGAGGCCGGATCGAACGGGTCGTAGGGCGCGATCAACGGGGCCGCGACCGCGGCCAGCACGAGCAGCAGCGCCATCAGCGTGGCCACCACCGTCACCGGCGAGGACCGGAAGGAGAAGGCGATGTCGGAATCCCAAAGCCGCGCGAAGCGGCCCGGAGGCTTCGATGTGGCAAGCGGGGCGCTGCTCATCGCTCGTCTCCCTACTTCGCCATGGCCGGATTGCCTGTCCGCAACCGCGGATCGAGCGCGACATAGACGAGATCGACGATGATGGAGGTCAGCACGAAGACGAAGGCGACGAAGAGCAGATAGGCCGACATCACGGGCACGTCGACGAACTGCACCGCATTGACGAAGAGCGCCCCCAGTCCCGGCCACTGGAACACCGTCTCGGTGACGATGGCGAAGGCGATGACGCCGCCGAGCTGCACGCCGGCGATCGTGATCACGGGGATCATGGTGTTGCGCAGCGCGTGGCGAAACTCGATGCGGTGTTCCGGGATGCCGCGGGCGCGGGCGAAGCGGATGAAATCGGTCCGCATCACCTCCAGCATTTCGGAGCGGACGAGGCGCATGATCAGGGTGAGCTGGAGGAAGCCGAGCGTCAGCACCGGCATGACCAGCGATTTCAGGCCGCTCGTCGTCAAAAGCCCGGTCGTCCACCAGCCGAGCGCGACCGTGTCGCCGCGGCCGAAGGAGGGCAGCCAGCGCAGTTCCACGGCGAAGATGTAGATCAGCCCGATGCCGATCAGGAAGGTTGGCAGGCTGACGCCGATCAGCGACAGCGACATCACCAGATTGGCGATCCAGCCATCGCGCCGGATCGCCGCATAGACGCCGAGTGCGATGCCGACGACGAAGGCGAAGATCGCCGAAAGCACGGCCAGTTCCACCGTTGCGGGAAGCCGTTCGAGGATCAGCGAGGAGACCTTGCGGCTCTGGCGGTAGGAGATGCCGAAATCGCCGCGCGCGGCATCCGCGACGAAGCGGGCGAACTGCAGCGGCACGGGATCGTTGAGGCCGAGCCTTTCAGTCAGTTCGGCGCGGTCCTGCAGCGTCGCTTCCTGCCCGAGCATGTTGACGACGGGATCGCCGACGAAGCGGAACATCGAGAAGGCGATGAAGGCGACGGCCAGCATCACCACGAGTCCCTGCATCAGCGAGCGCAGGATATAGGCGAGCATAAGGAAGCCCTGTTCCAATCAAGCGTGAACCGCTCCGTCATGCTCGCCCCTGTGGCGAGCATCCACGTCTTGAACACCGCCCTCGACCGGAGAAGGCGTGCATGGTCGGGACAAGCCCGACCATGACGGCGGTGTTTCGCGAGCATTCGCGAAACGACCTAGGATCCCTTGAAACTCACCATCTTCAGCTTCGGGTTGTTCGCCACATCGACCGGGATATCGAGCGAGGTGCTCATCGCGTAGCTCAGCGATTGATGATGGATCGGCAGGTAGATCGTCTCGTCCTTCAGCTTGGCCCAGAGCTTGGCGATGGTCGCGTCGCGCTTGGGAATGTCGACCTCCCTGGAGAGCGACTGGATCATCGTATCGACCTCGGCGTCCTTGTAGCCGGTGGCGTTCCAGGAACCCTGCGAGCCGGTGCGCGAGTGATACATGTAGGAGAAGATGTAGTCGGAATCGTAGGTCGGGACGCCCCAGCCGACGAGATAGAACTCGGTCTCGGGCGGGTTCTTCTGGATCAGGTTGAAGTGGATCGACTTCGACTGCGAGACGAGGTTCACCTTCACGCCGATCTGGCCGAACATGCCGACGGCCGCCTGGCAGATGCCCTCGTCATTGACGTAGCGATCATTGGGGCAATGCAGCGTCACCGAGAAGCCGGTGGGATAGCCTGCCTCCGCCAGCAGCGCCTTGGCCTTGGCGACGTCGGTCGGCGGCGCTGCGTCGAGTTCCTTCGTCCAGCCATTCACGAAGGGAGGCATGATCACGCCGGTCGGCACCGATTCGCCGCGCATCACGACGCGCTGGATCGCCGGGCGGTTGATCGCCATGTTGAGCGCCTGGCGCACGCGCTTGTCGGCGAAGGGGTTCTTGCCCTGGACATCGTCGCCCTTGAGATCGGCGGAGGCGACGTCCATGCCGAAGAAGATGGTGCGGTTCTCGGCGCCCGAATTGACCCGGAGCTTCGGCTGGCTCTTGAGGCGGGCGATGTCCTGCACCGGCACGTCCTGGACGAAGTCGACCTCGCCCGAGAGCAGTGCCGCGACGCGGGTAGCATCCTGCTTGATCGGGACAAGGGTCAGCTCGGTGATCTCGAGCGGCACCTTGGCCTTGTTCCAGTAGGCGTCGTTGCGCTTCATCACCGTCTTCACGTCGGTCTCGCGCGAGACCAGGATGAAGGGCCCGGTGCCGTTGGCGTTGCGGACGGCGAAGTTCTCTTCCTTGTTCTTGAAATCCTGGGCCTTGGTGGCGCCGTTCTTCTCGGCCCAGGCCTTGCTCATGATGCGGATCGAAGAGGTGTTGTTGACCAGCAGCGGGTTCGGCCCTTTGGTCTTGATCCGCACCGTCAGGTCATCGACCTTGCTGACCTTCTCGACCGAGGTCAGGTAGCCCTTGAAGTCGGAGGTCGGCTGCATGGCGCGCTCATAGGAGAACACCACGTCGTCGGCGGTGAAGGCGCTGCCGTCATGGAACTTGACGCCGGATTCGAGCTTGAATTCCCAGGTCGTCGGATCGTCCGGCAGCACGCGCCAGGACGAGGCGAGCAACGGCAAAAGCTTGCCGGCATGGTCGCGCTCGGTCAGGCTTTCATAGATGTGCTGGTTGAGCGAGGTCGTGGGGCCTTCGTTCTGGCCGTGCGGATCGATCGTCAGGGCGTCGCCCGCGGCGGCCCATTTCAGCGGCCTGGCCTCGGCCGCGCCGAGCGCCAGCAACGAAACCCCGAGCAACGCGGCAGCAAACCCGAAAACACGCGATTTCATCGGATGATACCTCCCCTTGCAGGCAGCGAGGGCGCCTGAAAGGAGGGGATGTTAGGGGCAGGCCGCGCACGAGTCACGGGTCTAATACGCGCAGGCTGCATAGCCGAAAGCAGCATGTGCGCGGTTTTGTGGCAGGCGGCCAGAGGAGTTCGCGGGCAGCGCAATTTGCTCGTGATCGCCTACCGGATATTGCCCATTGGCCGCCTTCGACCTTCGCCACCCCTACGAGTCTGCAGGGCGACGAGATCTGGTGCTGGTACGTTGTTTATTTCGTTGCGCCCCGCCATCGGTTTGAACGAAACACCGCGCGCCTTGGCCCATCGGGACGCAAGTGGTTGGCCCTGGGCTCTCGGCCTCGACTCCGGGCGCGAAGCTATCGTTCGGCAACTCTTCGAACGTTTGCGGAATGGAGCCCGCTGAGCAAGCGGACAAAAACGCGCAAAAGGCGATGACCGACGATAGCGGCAGAATGCGTCGCGCAATGAGGTTCATGTAGCCGTCTTATCCTGCCGAATCCCGTCGAGGAAGCCCACGATGCGCCGCAGCTCAGATGGGCTCGGAGGTCTGCTACGGGTGGCTAGCTGACTTTCACCGGTGCCAACGCACTGCTCCGTGTCGCGCCAACAAAAGACGTTGGCTCACCGCGGGATAGCGGACATTCGGCTTCGCATCTTGCAGCTGAGCGGCCACCAACTGGTTCTCTGAAGCGGACATTTTGAGGTCGTCGGTAGGACGCGTTCATAAATCCGGTTCGGTGAGCGCGACTCGCTGAGTTTCCGCTTCGCTTCGAAGCACGAATTGTTGCGTCGCGGCGAAAATGACGCGATGCCCGGGCCGGTAGCGGGAGGTATGCACGCCGCCAAACGTCAATTCACCTTCTCAATGTCTCCTGGCTTCCAGCTTTTGTTGATGGCCGCTTCTGTTGGGCCGTAAAGCCTGAGGATGGCAAAAAAACCTCTGCCGGGAATCGTCGCAAGCCAGTTTCCCTCTTTGCCAATCGGCGCTTGCGGACCGAGGTAAAGGTCCGTGCTGCCGTCGGCGTTCTGGACCGGCTTGTCGCGCGAGCCAAGCGAGGGGAATGGTTGCCCGTTGGCAAGGCCCGAGGCGTTCTCGGCTTCGTAGAGTGTCACCGACCAGAAGTTGGCAGCGGGAATGTTCACCGGTAGGTTGATTTTGTAGCTCGACCCGCCCGAAAGTGGCGCACCAGCAGCATCGGTAAAGGCGACAACGTATTTCGCGCCCTTGCCCGGAATCTGCGAGATCATGCCCGGGCTGATTGAGTAGTAATCGGTGAAAAACCAGATGCGTGTGTTCAGGTCGAGATAATTGCCGTCCTTGCGGTGCCAATTCAGATCGAACGGGCCACCCGGATTAGCGGGCGTGCCGTCTGCGATAGGATTGAGCCATTGGCGATCGGTATACTGACGGAATGACCTGCCGCTGACGGCCTCCTCAAACCCGATAACCCGGCTCATTTTGTAGCCAGTCTTGGCGGCACGATCCAGAATCTCGCGCGTGCGGTTATCGGGCGAAAACGCCTGATCTTTGACGATGCCAATCGATGCCAACATGCCGAGCCAATCGGGACCGGCGAGATTGTCGCCCTCACGGTCCAGCAACAGCTTGAGCTGATCAAAGGCGCTAGCATCACTGATCGGCAGCAAGTTGGCTGCAACGCCCGAGGCGTCGGGATATTTCATCTGCTTCGCGTTGGCCGCGCCGTTGAGCGGATAGATTTTTGTTCGTTCGAGGTGCGCCACAGCGGGCGCCAGGTTCTTTGGGTCTTGATAGAACCCGCGCAGAAAGACGAACACATTATTTGTTGCCGAACGATAGACAAAGTAGCCTTCAGGCACAGTGCCCTTGTAGCCGGGCGGAAGTATCAAAAATTTTCCCCCTTTGCCCTCATCCGGTCCAAACAGGCCGACGTCGCCGGCAAAGTTGCCGCCATCGACGGGTATGGGGCGCTGCCAATAATCGAGCAGGATGCCTTGCAGTTCCGGCGGTGCCTCCATCACCACTGGACCATCCTTGCCCAGGTCAACGTAGCTCATCGCGTAGAGGACGTCGGAATTGGGGGTCGTCACCAGGGTCTTGGCATCAAGTCGCTGCTTCCAGATCGGCAGAACGTCGTAGCCGGCGCCAAATGCTTTTTCCGATCCGACCTGCATGCCGAGCGTGTTGAGCAACGGCAAAGCCCAAAGGTACGTCTGCGTGGCGCGCTGGAAGAGCAGTTCGTCGCGCAGCGTTTGCGCGGTTTCCTTGGTGGGCCGGCCTTCCGCAAACGGCAGGTTGGCGAGCTTATCGAAGTGGCTCTCCTGAGCGCTAGTCAGCGTGGCAGAGCCGCTTATCGCTAGCGCACCTAACAGCGCGGCGGCAATGGGGGCGCGAGTGATTGTCATGATCTTCCCCGTTGCGCAGGACAAACTGTTCAGCTCACCACGGTGACCGTCGGCGGCTGCCAAGTGGCGTCAAGGATGGCTTTTTCGGGCCAGTAGGAGCGAATGTAGAGCGAGAACGTGCCTTCGGGCGCAGGCAGCCAGTTGGATTCCTTCTCCATGCCCGGCGATTGGGCGCCGGCATAAAGCGTCAACGACCCGTCCGCATTGTATTTAAGACTCTTGCTCTTGGTCCCCAGCGAATAGCGCTTCAGCGCATTAGGATTAAACATGTGCAAATCGTTATAGAGCGTCAAGGACCAGAAGCCTTTGACCGGCGGGACCTTAGAAAATGTGATCGTGTAGTTATTCTGGCCGTTTAGCTGCTTGCCCGCACTGTCGTCGTCCGTGTAGATGTATTTCGTCTCCTCGGGGAGATTGTCGTACATGTTCGACTTGGAGGTGGCCGCGCGGTTGACATAATCGGTGCCCCACTGGGCGCCGTTGACAGGCGAATTCCAGCCGTTGCCGGCGGCTCGGCCGTTGTTGCGCCAGTGAAAGAACGGGTCGATCAGCTCGCGCTCCGCGACCACAGCGGTTTCCTTCAGCGTCTGCTTGATTTGCGGGTCCTTGGCTGCAGCTTCCAGCACACTGCCGATCCAGTTGTAGAGGGCTTCCTCGCCGGGCAGGGGCGGCACCTGGTTCATGACTGTTGGCAACTCGTCGAAGAAGGTCTCCGGCACCACCCATTTGTGCTCGCCCTTGCCGCCAGACGCGGGCGCAGGAAAGTGTGGCAGCTTGCTCCAATCCTTGGTCTTCATCTTCCCGTCGAACTCCGAAAGCGGGTAGTAGAGGACCTGACTGATCAGCGGCTGGATCGCTTTGTGATCCGCCTCCGTGTCATCCATGAAGATGCGTGGGCCGACGAATGCCAGCGGCGTGGACGAGCGCACCACCGCGTTGATACCGGCAGGCTTGTTGCCCTTCCAGTTCGGGCCGACCATCAAATAAAAGCCGGGCTTGGTGCCGTATTGCTTGCCGATCTGGGAGAATTCGTCGGTGCGCGCGTCATAATGCGCATAGACCCAGAAGCGATCTCCGAAGTTCGGCACTTGAAAGACGACGGCCTCTTTGTCGAGCGGCATGAAGCCCGCGCCATAGACCACATCCTGATTGGTGCATGTGACAAACGTCTGCTCGGGACTGATGTAATTGGTCAGCATTGCGTTCCGGCCGAACGCGATTGGCAGCGCTCCGCCCAGCAAGCCGGGTTCGGGCGCTTGCGCGAACGCTTTGGATCGATTGAAATTGTTGACCAGCGGCCAACCCCAAAGGTAGGCGATGCGTCCCACCGATTGGACGTAAGCCGTGTTCATGGCAGTTCCGGGCGGCGGACCGGGAACGCGGGCGGCGGTTGTCGGGATCGGGACCTGCTGCGCTCTAGTCTCTCCCGCCAACATCATGAGGGCGGCTCCGGCGCCGACTAAGGGGAACAGGGTTCGACGATCCACTTCCCCGAGCCGGTCTTGGTTCTCTCCGGCGTCGCGATGCGGCGTTGCCATGGTATGGCTCCTGACAGTGCCATTTGGATCGCACCGAACACGGTAACCTAAACTGGTGGAGCCCGATAGTTCCCTTGAGGCACCTGCATTTTTAGCCGCGCTGAACCGCCCGAAACCGGAGACGCTACGAACGTCAGCAACGGGCCAACTCAGGGCTCTCCGAGCGCCCCCAGCAATGTCCGAGTTGGGTCGGAAACAGACCTCCGCGCATGTCGACAGTGGAACCAGCAGCAGCCCCCCGCACCCGCAGCAAGGGCGAAGGGGGTCCGTCGCCTCCCACCTCGCTCAATCGCGCTACCGCGCCATATCCGCGATCAGCCTCCGCACAAACTCCGTGCCCGCATCGAGCTGCGCCACGGTGATGAACTCGTCGGGCTGGTGGGCCTGGGCGATATCGCCGGGGCCGCAGACCACCGTCGACCAGCCGGCGCCCTGGAACAGGCCGCCCTCGGTGCCATAGGCGACGACATGGCGGCCGTTGTCGCCGGTCAGGCGGCGGCAGATCTCCTCGGCGGCGCCGTTCTCCTCGGGGCCCATGGCCGGGGTGTCGGAGGTGATGACGAAGTCGATGCCGGTCTCGGGGGCGATCGCCTGCATCTGCGCTTCCAACTCGGCGACCTCGGCGCGATAGCGCTGCGCATAACTCTCGAAGGTCTCGCCGGGAATGCAGCGGACCTCATGGGTGAAGCTGCAATGCTCGGCGGTGATGTTGACCGCCGTGCCGCCCTGGACGACGCCGACATGCAACGTGGTGTAGGGCGGTTCGAAGCCGTTGCCGGGGGCAGTGCGGGCCTTGTTCTCGGCCATCACCTTGTTGTGCCAGTCGATCAGCCGCCCGCCGATCATCACGGCGGGCACGCCGACATCGACGCGGCTGGAATGCACGGCGTGGCCGCGCACGATGGTGCGCATCCGCATGCCGCCCTTGTGACCGGTGACGACCTGCATCATCGAGGGCTCGCCGACGATGACGGCGGCCGGCTTCAGCCCGTCTTCGACCATCGCCTTGATCAGCACGCGCGCGCCCTGGCAGCCGACCTCCTCGTCGTAGGAGAGCGCGATGTGGATCGGACGCTTGAGCGGTGCCTTCAGCATCTCCGGCACCAAGGCGAGCGCAATCGCGTCGAAGCCCTTCATGTCGCAGGCGCCGCGCCCGTAGAGCTTGCCGTCGCGCTCGGTCAGCGTCCAGGGATCGGAGGTCCAGTCCTGGCCGGCGACCGGCACGACATCGGTATGGCCAGAGAGGACGACGCCGCCTTCAGCCTTCGGCCCGATCGTGGCGTAGAGATTGGCCTTGTCGCCATCGGCGTTGTGCGCCAGCGTGCTCTCGACGCCGAGCCCAGCGAGGTAGTCGCGGCAGAAATGGATCAGGTCGAGGTTGCTGCGCTGCGATTCCGTGTTGAACGAAACCAGCTTGGCCAGCATTTCCTTAGGCGTCATCGTCACGAGGCGGTTCTCCAGAGAAGGCGGCCCAAGGCAGGTTTCATACCGCGGCGCATCATTTGGCCCTTCTGATATATTTTGTAGGCTTCCTCGCCCCGCCTGCCAACCGCGCGTTTCCGTGGGCAGCGATGCGCCCCTATAAGGGAACGACGAAGCAAGAGGCGCAGGCATGAACTTCGACGTCACTCTGGGCGACATCCAGGCCGCCGCGGCGCGTATCGCGGGCAAGATCCGGCGCACCCCGACCTTCCACAGCGCCGGCCTCTCGGCCCGGCTCGGCGTCGAGACCGTGGTCAAGGTCGAGAGCCTGCAGCTCGGCGGCTCCTTCAAGGTGCGCGGCTGCTTCAACAAGCTGATGAGCCTGACCGACGGGGAATTTGCGCAAGGCGTCGTCACGGTCTCCGGCGGCAATCATGCCATCGCGGTCGCGCTGGTGGCGAAGACCATGGGCTGCCGCGCGCTCGTTCTGATGCCGAAGAATGCGGCGGCCTTCAATGTCGAGATGGCCCGCTCGCTCGGCGCCGAGGTCGAACTCTGCGACGACTCGATCGCAGCCTTCGCGAAAGCCGAGGACTACGCCGCGCGCGGCATGACCAATGTCCATTCCTATGACGACCCGGCGATCATCGCCGGCCATGGCTCGCTCGGCCTCGAAATGAACAACGATGCCGGCGGGCGGCTCGACCATGTCTTCATTTCGATCGGCGGCGGCGGCTTCGCGGCCGGTGTCGGCGCGGCGATGAAGGGGCTCGATCCGGCGCTGCGCATCCATGGCGTCGAGACCGAGGGCGCGACGACGATGACCCAGGCGCTGGCAGCGGGAAAGCCTGTGCCGATCCGGCCGACATCGATCGCCCGCACGCTCGGCGCCCCCTTCGCGACGGAGCGGACGATGGCCGCGGCGCGGCAGTTCGTCGAGGACATCGTGATCGTGCCCGATGCCGAAGCGGTGCGCGAGATCGGCTGGGTGCTGCAGAACGGGCGCGTGCTGCTGGAGCCCGCCGCCGCCTGCGTCGTCGCCGCAGCCGAGGCGCGCAAGGCGATGTTCAAGCCGGGCGAGCGCGTCGGCCTCGTACTCTGCGGCTCGAACGTCGCGCTCGACGACATCGCGGCCTGGAAGGCGCAGTTCGGCGTGTGAGGCCGCCGCCCGCCGTCGCCAGACGTGACGAGGGCGCAGGACCGGATCGCTGAGCTGAGCCTTGACGCTGCTCCGCGTTCGGGCTTCTGGAGGACATGCTGCCGCACCCGCCTCGATCGGCGGGGGGCCATCGCGGCGGGTGCGGACGAAATGCGAGGGGATGAAATGAAGGTTCTCGACCACAGGACGCAGCCGCAGGACAAATGGCGCGACGGCGTGATGACCGAGATGCGGGTTTCCGCGCTCGTGCAGAGCAAGCAGCTCTGCATCTTCGAGCAGTTCTGCGAGCCCGGGCTCGGCGCGCCGATGCATCTGCATGCCGTCGAGGAGGTTCTAGAGGTCATGGGCGGCACGGCGGAGATCTATCTGCGCGACGAAAAGATGGTCGTCACTGCCAACCAGTCGGTGCTGATCCCGGCCGGCGCCCGCCACGGTTTCAAGAACATCGGCACCGACACGCTGCATGTGCGCGCGACGCTGGCTGCCGCGATCTTCGAGGCGTCCTATGACGACCGCAACGAGCTGTCGCGCCGCTACGTTCCTGCGGACGCCTGAGCCGCACCGCGCAAGCCAACATCCCTGACCAGCCGTCACCGGCGGATCGCTTTCCGACATCCGAGGATCCCATGCCCAAAGCCGAACTCATCGCAGCGCTTGCTCCCGAGATCACCGCGATCCGCCGCGATTTCCACCGCCATCCCGAGTTGATGTACGACGTGCACAGGACGGCCGGCATCGTGGCGCAGAAGCTGACTGAATGGGGCGTCGACGAGGTCGTGGCCGGCATCGGCAAGACCGGCGTCGTTGGTGTGATCAAGGGCAAGAACCAGGGCTCGGGCAAGGTGATCGCGATGCGCGCCGACATGGACGCGCTGCCGATCCACGAGGAGACCAATCTCGAGCACCGCTCGACCGTGCCCGGCAAGATGCACGCCTGCGGCCATGACGGCCACACCGCCATGCTGCTCGGCGCCGCCAAGTACCTCGCCGAGACGCGCGATTTCGACGGCACCGCAATCGTGATCTTCCAGCCGGCCGAGGAAGGCGGCGCCGGCGCCAAGGCGATGATCGACGACGGGCTGATGACCCGCTTCGGCGTCCAGGAGGTCTACGGCATGCACAACAAGCCCGGGCTGCCGATCGGCCA
Organism: Allobosea sp. GW822-FHT03F07; assembly: GCF_058801345.1. NCBI lineage: Bacteria > Pseudomonadati > Pseudomonadota > Alphaproteobacteria > Hyphomicrobiales > Alloboseaceae > Allobosea > Allobosea sp. GW822-FHT03F07. The sequence goes on along the minus strand of NZ_JBXAND010000003.1, from coordinate 72,222 downwards.
GTTCGACGTGCGCAAGGGCCCGACCATGGCCGCAGCAGACCGCCTTCACATCAAGATCGAGGGCAAGGGCGGGCATGCCGCCGCGCCACACCGCGTCAATGACCCGATCGTCGCGGCCTGCCAGCTCGTCACCGCGCTGCAGACGATCTCCTCGCGCAATGCCGACCCGCTCGACTCGATCGTCGTTTCGGTGACGGCGCTCAATGCCGGCGAGGCCTTCAACGTCATTCCGCAGACGGTCGAGATCAAGGGTTCCGTGCGGACGCTGACGCCGCAGATGCGCGACCTCGCCGAGAAGCGCGTCACCGAGATCACTGCAGGGCTGATGAACGCCTTCGGCATGGCCTATTCCTGTGAATATCATCGCGGCTACCCGGTGACATTCAACCATGCGGCGCAGGCCGAGTTCGTGGTCGGCACGATCGAGGCCGCCTTCGGCGAGGGCAAGGTCGATACGACCGTGCCGCCGACCATGGGCTCGGAGGATTTCTCCTACATGCTGGAGGAGCGCCCGGGCGCCTTCATCAATATCGGCAACGGCGACTCGGCCGGCCTCCACCACCCGGCCTACGAGTTCAACGATGCGGTCATCCCGGTCGGCGTGACCTATTGGGCCAACCTGATCGAGACCGCGATGCCGGCGCGCGGCTGAGAGGCAAGGCGCGCATGCATGACATCGATTGCCTGGTGATCGGGGCTGGCGTCGTCGGCCTCGCGACGGCCCGAGCGCTGGCCCTAGCCGGCCGCGAGGTCGTGATCGTGGAAGCGGCCGAGGGCATCGGCACGCAAACCTCGGCCCGCAACAGCGAGGTCATCCATGCCGGGATCTACTATCCGCCAGGCTCGCTGAAGGCGCGCGTCTGCGTCGAGGGGCGCAAGCGGCTCTACGCCTATCTCCGGGAGCGCGGCCTGCCGCACAAGGCCTGCGGCAAGCTGATTGTCGCCACATCCGCCGCCCAGAAGCCGGCGCTGGAAACGATCATGGCCCGCGCCAAGGCGTCCGGTGTCGATACGCTGCGCTGGCTCGACGCCAGCGAGGCCAAGGCGATGGAGCCGGAGGTTCGCTGCGAGATCGCGCTGCTCTCGCCCGACACCGGCGTGGTCGACAGCCATGCCCTGATGCTGTCGCTGCTCGGCGAATGCGAGGCTGCCGGCGGCTCCCTCGCGCTGAATACGCCGATCGCCGGCTGGCGCCGCGAGGCCGACGGCTTCAGCGTCAATTTCGGCGGCGACGATCCCGCGACCTATTCCGTCAGGACGATCGTCAATTCGGCGGGCCATGGCGCGCCGCGGCTGCTGCACAGCCTCGAAGGCTTCCCGGCCGAGCACATCCCCAAGCAGTCCTTCGCCAAGGGCAACTATTTCGCACTGCTGGGCAAGCAGCCCTTCTCGCATCTGGTCTATCCGGTTCCGGAAGCGGCGGGCTTGGGCATCCATGCGACGATCGACATGGGTGGGCGGGTCAAGTTCGGACCCGATGTCGAATGGGTCGAGAACGATCAGGATCTCGTCGTCGATCCTGCACGGGCCGAGAAGTTCTATGCGGCTATCCGGACCTACTGGCCGAGTCTGGCCGACGGTGCGCTCGTCGCCGACTACGCCGGCATCCGCCCGAAGCTCCACGGCCCGAACGAGCCGATGCCGGATTTCCGCATCGACGGGCCGGACGTCCATGGTGTGGCTGATCTCGTCAATCTTCTGGGCATCGAGAGCCCAGGACTGACGAGTTCGCTCGCGATTGCGGAGATGGTCGTGGAGAAGCTTCAACGATGAACGCAGGTTCGCGGTATGTCGGCCGTATCATCGGAGCAGGACGAACGAAATCCGGACTGCCCGCCCTTGCCTACCGCGTGTCGAGCCGTTCCTTTCCCAACCGGGAAGCTTCGCGCCATGGCGACACCGTGCGGATCGTGCCGCGGGAAGGCTCCGCCGATGCCGCCTCGGACAGCCCATACATCGCCTATGAGTGCCTGCTCTGGAACGACAGGCACGCCGTGGCCAGCAACGGCACGCAGACGAGGCCGATCTTCGAGCGGCTGAAGGCCGGCAACTCGATCAGGGATGCCCTCGCCTCTGTTCTGCTGGGTCTCGACAGGGAGTTCGACAGCCAGGACACGCCCAGGATCTGTGCCGTGGTCGATCGCGCAGACGGCGCGATCTTTATCGGGAGCATCAGCGCCGAGGCCCTATCGATCTTGCCCATGGTCGTTCCGCCGGGACAGATGGCCTATGTGTCGACCTATGGCGGTCCCCTGCCCTGCCGTGAACAGATCGATACCGCCTTCTCCGCCACGAACGCCGCCGAAGCCTGCCGGCACCTGATCGAGGGCGCCGTCTTCGCCGGATTCGATAAACCCGTCTGTGCGACGGCATTCCTTCACGGCGCGGACGGCTCGGACGTGGCGGTTCTCAACCCGTAGCTGTCGATCAGCTCAGCCCCGAGCCGCCTTGAACGCCTCGCTGGCCTCCTTCGCGAGCTGCGTGATCCGCTTCCAGTCGCCAGCGGCGATGGCATCGGCCGGGACGAGCCAGGAGCCGCCGACGCAGATGACCTGCGGGAGCGCGAGGTAAGACGAGAGGTTGTTCAGGCCGACGCCGCCGGTCGGGCAGAAGCGCATCTGCGGGAAGGGTCCCGAAAGCGCCTTCAACGCGGGCGGCCCGCCCGCGGTCTCGGCGGGAAAGAACTTGGCGACCGTCCGGCCCGCCGCAACGGCACGCATGCAATCCGATGCGGTGGCGACGCCCGGCAGCCAGGGCAGCCCGGCCTGCTTCAACGCTTCATCGACGGTTTCGCTGAAACCGGGGCTGACCACAGCCTTGGCGCCGGCATCCCTGACCTGCGCGACCTGGGCCGGGGTCACGACCGTGCCGGCGACGGGCAGCGCGTTCGGGACCGATTTCGCAATGGCCTCGAGCGCGGCGAGGCCGGCCGGGCGACGCAGCGTCACCTCGACGACATCGATGCCGCCGGCCACCAACGCGTGAGCGAGGTCGATGGCGCGCCCGGCGTCCTCGATCACCACGACCGGAACCACGCCACAGGCCTTGAGCCGGGCAATCGCGGCAGTCTCGTCCATCGTCTCGTCTTTCAATCGATTTGAAGGCGTCGGAGGCGGTCTACTCTTTCGCCCAATAGACGTCGAGCCCCTGAGGACGCGCCAGCAACAGGTCGACCGGCAGCGGCGTCGACCGCTCGGAGGCCGCAGTCAGCACCGCTTCTTTCACCGTGCCGGAGATCAGGAGGCTCGCCCAGCCGGCTCCGGCCAGACGCGCCGGCGACAGCGACAGGCGCGGCGGCGAGCCGTTCGGTTGAGCAATGACGATGCCGCTGTCCGGTGCCGCCAGAAACGCTGGTTCGCCGCCGGGAAACAGCGAGGCGATGTGTCCGTCCGTGCCCATGCCGCTGACGAGCAGATCGAGGGGCGGCACCTGGGCCAGTTCGGCGCAAAGAACCGCCGCAGCCGACTCGATGTCGCTGCCATGGCCGTGGAAGGAGAGAAAGCCGACGCGGCCTTCATGCAGCGGCGCGAATTGCTCGCGGATCATGCGCTCGTTGGAGGCGACGTCGTCGGGTGCGACGAAGCGCTCGTCCGTCGGCATCAGCGTCACTTTTTCCCAAGCCAGATCACGCTCTCCAAGTGCGGCGAGGAAGCGCGCAGGCGTCGTGCCGCCGGGCACGGCGAGCGAGGCCCTGCCCTGCTCCTCCAGCAGCGCGCGCAGCCGGATGGCGACCGCCTCGGCCAGTGCCTCCGAGGCATCGGGCAGGCTGGCGAAGCGATGCCAGGCAACAGTGCCGAGAGGCTCCATCAGACGAGATCCGGATCGGCCCAGGAGCGGCCCTCGCGCTCGATCAAGCCGATCGCCTGCGAGGGGCCCCAGGAGCCTGCGGCGTAGCGGTGCGGATGCGGCGTGTAGTCCTGCCAGCCGGCGATGATCGGATCGACCCAGGTCCAGGCCTGCTCGACCTCGTCGCGATGCATGAACAGGGTCTGGTCGCCGCGGATCACATCCGTCAGCAGCCGCTCATAGGCATCGGGCGTACGCTCGTCGAAGGCGGTCGAGTAGCGCAGATCGAGCTGGCGCGGCACGACCTTGAGCCGGCCGGAGCCCGGCACCTTCATCATCAGCTGGAGCTGCACGCCGTCATTGGGCTGGAGCCGGATGACGAGGCGGTTGGCGTCGAGACGGTCGCAGGAGCCGCTGCCGAAGATCGAATGCGGCACCGGCTTGAAGGTGACCGCGATCTCTGAATAGCGCTGCGCCATGCGCTTGCCGGTGCGCAGATAGATCGGCACGCCGGCCCAGCGCCAGGTGTCGATCTCGCAGCGTATGGCGACGAAGGTCTCGGTGTTGCTGGCATGGCCGAGTTCCTCGGCATAGCCGCGCACCCGCTGGCCGTCGATCTGCCCGGCGACATATTGCCCGCGCACGGTGTAGCGCTGGACATCGGGCCCGACGATCGGGCGCAAGGCCTTCAGCACCTTGATCTTCTCGTCGCGGACGGCGCCGGCCTCGAGCATGTTCGGCGGCTCGATGGCGAAGAGCGTCAGCAACTGCATGAGATGGTTCTGGACCATGTCGCGCATGTGCCCGGACTTGTCGTAGTAGCCGGCGCGCTGCTCGAGCCCCACAGTCTCGGCGACGGTGATCTGGACATGATCGATGTCGCGGCTGGACCAGGAGCGCTCGAACAGCGTGTTGGCGAAGCGCAGCACCAGGAGGTTCTGCACCGTTTCCTTGCCGAGATAATGGTCGATCCGGTAGGTGCGGTCCTCAGGCAGGATGCGCGCGACGGCGTCGTTGATCTCGCGGGCCGAGGCGAGATCGCGGCCGAGCGGCTTCTCCAGGATGACGCGCGAGGTCGGCGTCAGGATGCCGCCCGCAGCGAGATTCTCGCAAATCGGGATGAAGAGGTCCGGCGGCGTCGAGAGATAGAAGGAGCGGACGCGGCCATTGTCGCCCAGTTCCTTCTTCAGTGCGGCATAGGTCTCGGGCTTGACCGCATCGAGGCACACCGTAGTGACGCGCTGCAGAAAGGCGTGGACGTCGCTCTTCGAAAGGCCTTCCTCGGTCAGCCGCTTGGCGATCTGCTTCGGCAGCCCTTCGATGTCCTCCGCCTTGCGGACAATGCCGATGATCCGGCTCTCCCCGGGCAGCACGCCCTCGCGGCTGCGCTGGGCCAGGGCCGGAAACAGCTTGCGCAAGGCGAGATCGCCACCCGCGCCGAAGATGACCAGATCGAAGGGCGGAACCGGGGTCCGCTCGGGGATCGTTTCGGGCCGGAGGGCGGGTTCGGCGATGGCGTCCATGTCTCTCACTTCCCCAAGCCTGTCGCGCTTCCCGGCCCGGCCGCGATTGCCGGGCCAAAGCTGCCGGGCGATGTCCATCAGGACGCCGGGCTTGCGACGAGAATGCGACCAAGGCGTGCGATTGCCAAACGCTTTGCGCGCAGAGCATCCCGGTCACCCGCGCCTGAAACCCTCGCTCGCGGTGAGCAATTGCTGCGCATAGGCCGTGTGCGGATTGCGCGCTGCCAGCGTCTGCGCCGTCATCTCCTCGACACCACGGCCGAACTGCATCACCAGCAGGCGCTCGCACATATGCGCGACGACCGCGAGATCGTGGCTGACGAGGATATAGGTGAGCTTTCGCTCCTTGCGCAGGGCTTGCAACAGATTCAACACCTCGGCCTGGATGGAGACGTCAAGCGCCGAGGTCGGTTCGTCGAGCAGCAGGATCGCCGGTTCGAGCACGAGCGCGCGCGCGATCGCGACGCGCTGGCGCTGGCCGCCGGAGAGCTGATGCGGGTAGCGGAAGCGGAAGGAGGGGGGCAACCCGACCTCCGACATCGCCCGGCCGATGCGCTTCTCGGCATCGCCGATGCCATGGATGGCCAGGGGCTCGGCCAGCGTGTCGTCGACCGTCTTCTTGGGATGCAGCGAGCCATAGGGGTCCTGGAAAACCATCTGGACGCGGGCATGGAAGGCCTTGCCGCGCCGCTTCGGCTGGGCCTGGCCCTCGATCTCGATCGCGCCGCTCCAGTCGCGGTTGAGGCCGGCCAGCACGCGCAGCACGGTCGACTTCCCCGAGCCGGATTCGCCGACGATGCCGTAGCTCTCGCCGGGCGCTACCGCGAAGGCGAGGTCTTTCACGACATGGGAATCGCCGAAGGAGACATTGAGCCCGTCGACCTTGATGGCGGGTTGCGGAGACATGCCAGACTTCATCATGCCAGCCATGCCGGATCACGCTTGAGAGTGGCGAGTTCGGCTCGCGGATGGTCGAGATCGGGCAGGCAGCCAAGCAGCCCCAACGTGTAGGGGTGGCGGCGGGCGCGCGCCGATTCGTCGGCGAGTTCGGCGGCCGGCAGCGTCTCCATCGCCTTGCCGCCATACATCACGATGACACGGTCGCAGAAGGACTGCACCAGATGCAAATCGTGGCTGATGAAGATCAGCCCCATGCCGCGTTGCGTCACGAGATCGTCGAGGATCTTCAGGATCTGGAGCTGGACGGTGACGTCGAGGGCCGATGTCGGCTCGTCGGCGATCAGGATATCGGGCTCGGCGATCAGCATCATCGCGATCATGACGCGCTGGCCCATGCCGCCCGAGACCTCATGCGGGTAGAGGTCGTAGACGCGGGCGGGCTCGCGGATCTGGACCTGCTCCAGCATGGCGAGGCTGCGCTGCTTCGCCTCGCGGGCGCTCGCCCTGTGATGGACGCGGTAGGCCTCCGCGATCTGGTCGCCGACCGTCCGGACCGGATTGAGCGAGAATTTCGGGTCCTGCATCACCATCGAGATGTGGCGGCCGCGCAGCTTGCGGCGGGCGCGCTTGTCCATCGTCAGCAGGTCCTGCCCGCGATAGCTCAGGCGATCGGCCGTGACCACGCCGGGATGCGGGATCAGGTCGAGGATGGCGCGGCCCGTCATCGACTTGCCGGAACCGGATTCGCCGACGATGCCGAGGCGCTCGCGGCCGAGCGTGAAGGAAAGGCCCCGCACCGCATGGACGATGCCGGTCGGGGTGTGGAAATCGACACGCAGATTGTCGAGCTCGAGGAGCGGCTGTTTCATGCCCTTGCTTGTGGTTTGTTCGCTCATGGCGCTCACCTGGCATCCATGACGTCGCGCAGGCCGTCGCCGAGCAGGTTGAAGCCCAGCGCGACGATGCAGATGGCGATGCCGGGGAAGGTCGCGACCCACCACTGATCGAAGATCTGCTCGCGGCCGGCCGAGATCATCGCGCCCCATTCGGGGATCGGCGGCTGGGCTCCCAGACCGAGGAAGCCGAGGCCGGCCGCGATCAGGATGACACCGGCCATGTCGAGCGTCGTGCGCACGATCAGCGAGGGCAGGCACATCGGCACGACGTGCTTCCAGACGATGCGCCATTGCGAGGCACCCTGCAGCCGGACGGCGGCGATATAGTCCTGCTGGCGGATGATCAGGGTCTCGGCGCGGGCGACGCGGGCATAAGGCGGCCAGGCGGTAATGGCGATGGCGATGACTGCGTTCTCCAGCCCTGGGCCGAGGGCGGCGACGAAGGCGAGCGCCAGCACGAGCCGAGGGAAGGCGAGGAAGACGTCTGTGATGCGCATCAGCAGGCGGTCGACCCAGCCGCCGAGATAGCCCGAGGTCGCGCCGATCAGGAGGCCGATCGGGCCTACGGAGACGACGACGAGCAGCACGATGACCAGGGTGACGCGCGTGCCGTAGACGATGCGGCTGAAGATGTCGCGGCCAAGGGAGTCGGTGCCGAAGAAGTTCGCTCCCGAGGGCGGCAGCAGGCGCTTGTCGAGGTTCTGGGCCAGAGGATCGGCGGTGGCGATCAGCGGCGCGAAGGCCGCGACCAGCAGCAGCGCGACGATGATGGCGAGGCCGAACATCGCCAGCGGGTTGCGGCGGAAGGCGAGCCATTTCCGATAGGCCTGCCCGAGGCGGGCCTGACGGCGCGAGGATGGGGAATCGGAGAGGAGATAGTCGGTCCAGGTGGTCATGCCGGCCTCATCGCGTCCGCGGGTCGACCAGCCGGCCGAGGATGTCGGACAGCAGGTTGACGCCGATGAAGACCGCCCCGATCACCAGCGTGCCGCCGAGCACGGCGTTCATGTCGGCGTTCAGCAGGGAATGGGTGAGATAGCGGCCGAGCCCCGGCCACGCGAAGATCGTCTCGGTCAGCACCGAACCTTCGAGCAGATGCATGTAGGAGACGGCGATCACCGTCACCAAGGGCACGAAGGCGTTGTGCATGGCGTGGCGCCAGACGACGCGGAACTCCGACAGGCCCTTCACGCGGGCGGCAATGACATACTGCTGCTGCAACTCGGTAATCATGAAGCTGCGGGTCATGCGGCTGATATAGGCGACGCTGAGGATGCCGAGCACGGCGGAGGGCAGGATCAGGTGGGACCAGGCGTCGCGGAACGCCTCCCAGTCGCCCTCGATCGCCGCGTCGATCACCAATATGCCGGTGATCGGCGTGATCAGGTCCTGGAAGGCGACGCCGGCGCGACCTGGGCCACCCACCCAGCCGAGCTTGGCGTAGAACAGCAGAAGCCCCATCAGCCCGAGCCAGAAAACCGGAATCGAATAGCCGAAGAGCCCGATGACGCGCGCGACCTGGTCCGGCCAGCGGCCCTGATAGACTGCGGCCAGAACGCCCAGCGGGATGCCGAGCAGGCAGCCGATCAGCGTGCCGAGCGTCGCCAGTTCAAGCGTGGCGGGGAAGACGCGGCGGATGTCATCGACGACGGTGTTGGAGGTCAGCACGGAGCGACCGAGATCGCCGGTGAAGACCTTGCCAGCATAGATCGCGAACTGCTTCCAGAGCGGCTTGTCGAGGCCGAGTTCGATCCGGGCCGCCTCATAGGTCTCGGGGCGGGCATTGTCGCCGACCACCGCCAGCACCGGGTCGATCGGGATGACGCGGGCGATGAAGAAAGTGATCAGCAGCAGGCCGAAGATAGTGATCGCCACCGTGCTCAGCTCACGCGAGGCGATCTTCGCCCAGCGTTGTGCCGTCCCGCTCCATGACCGCCGGCGAACCGGGCCTTGCGCCACGCTACTCATGCGATGTTTCCGTTTCCGGGGATCTTGTTCTGGGACCCTGGCGGGCCGGCCCTCGGGACCAGCCGGAAGCAAAAGCCCCGCCGCGGCCCTGGCTGGCCGTGGCGGGGCTTGGTGCCTGCTGCCTCAGTTCTTCGAGATCGGCGCGTAGAAGTTGGTGTCCGAGCTCGGTCCGATGACCCAGTTCTTGACGCCCTTGCGATCGGCCGAGACCTCGACCTGCTGGAACATGATCACGAAGGGCGAGATCTTCTGGTGCTCGCGCTGCAGGTCGCCATAGACGGCGGCGCGCTTGGCGGCGTCGGTCTCGAGCACATTGGCCTGCGTGACCTTGGTCATCTCCGGGATGTCCCAGGCGTTGCGCCAGGCGAGGGTCTTCGATTTGGCGTCCTCGCCATTGTTCTCGTTGATGGCGAAGGTCTCGGCATTGGTGTGCGGGTCGAGGTAATCCGGGCCCCACTGGCCGATATAGATGTCGTGGGTGCGGGCACGATACTTGGTCAGCGTCTGCTTGCCGTCGCCGGGGATCAGCTCGAGCTTGATGCCGGCCTGGCCCCAGCTCGACTGGATGGCCTGGGCGATATCGGTGATCGGATTGACCGAGCGGACGTCCATCGTGACCGTGAAGCCGTTCGGCAGGCCGGCCTTGGCGAGCAGTTCCTTCGCCTTGGCCGGGTTGTAGCTGTAGGGCTTGTCGTCGATCGCGCCGAGGAACCCCTTGGGCAGGAAGGACTGGTGGGCCTTGTAGGTGCCCTCGACGATGTTGCGCTCGATCGAGGCGTAATCGACGAGATATTTCAGCGCCTCGCGGACTTCCGGCTTGGCGAAGTTCGGGTTCTTGGTGTTCAGGCCGAGATAGAGGATATAGCCCTTGTCGCCCTGGACGATCTCGACGTCCTTGTTGGTCTTGACCGCGGCGAGCTGGTCCTTGGAGAGGTTGCGGGCGATGTCGACGTCGCCCTTTTCGAGCAGCAGGCGCTGCGAGGCCGGCTCGGCGACATGCCGCACGACGATGCGCTTGTTCTTCGGCGCGCCCTTGTACCAGCTCTCATTGGCGTCGAGCGCATATTGCTCGTTGGGGCGATAGGCGCGGACCTTATAGGCGCCGGAACCGGCGGAATTCAGCTTCAGCCAGCCATTGCCCCAGTCGCCGTCCTTCTCATTGGCCTTGACCAGTTTGGTGTCGACGATCGAGGCGACGCCCGAGGTCAGGCAGTTCAGGAAGAAGGTCGGCGCGAAAGGCTTCGAAACGGTGATGACGACGGTGTTGTCGTCGGCGGCCTTCACCTTCTCCAGAACGTTGTCCTTGGTGAAGCCGAACTGCGCCAGGATGAAGCCCGGCGACTTGTTCAGCGTCACGGCGCGCTGGAAGGAGTAAACCACGTCGGCGGCGGTCAGCGGGTTGCCGGAGTGGAACTTCACGCCCGGCCGCAGCTTGAAGGTGTAGGTCAGGTTGTCAGGGGAGACGCTCCAGCTCTGGGCGAGCTCGGGAACGAGCTCGTTGTTCTTGGCGAGGTCGACGCCCATCAACTTGTCGTAGAGGTTGGTGACGACCTCGACGCCCGAGAACTCGAAGGCCTCGGCGGGATCGAGCGAGATGATGTCGTCGATCTGCTTGGCCATGACGACCGTGTCCTTCGGCGTCTGGGCGAAGGATACGGTGGTCTGGGCGGTCGTCGCCAGCAACGCGGTGAAGGCCGACGCCACCATCAATTTCGCAACGTGACGCATGAGAATCCCCATCGGTTTATGTTTGCGGCCGTGGCTGCGGCCGTTCGGTGCAATGTGGAACCAGTTGCCGGCCTCTGTCCAGCAGGGCGATAGCGGAGTCCAGAGCCCGCTGCACAGTTCTTGTGCACGAGGCTCTTGCTATGGCGCAGACTGGGGCGAGTTGCTGCTTTGCGAGCCTCCCGCACGCCGCTAACGTGAGACCGCCCGGCGTTCCGCCGCGTCACGACCTGCAGGTGCTCAGCCCTTGGCCATCATCGCTGCGCTTCATCACGTCACCCATTACCGCTATGACCGGCCGGTCACGCTCGGGCCCCAGATCATCCGCCTGCGGCCGGCGCCGCATTGCCGGGCCGCGATCAACAGCTATTCGCTGAAGGTTTCTCCGCCGGAGCATTTCGTGAACTGGCAGCAGGATCCAAGCGGCAACTGGCTCGCGCGCTATGTCTTTCCCGAGCCGGTCACCGAATTCCGCATCGAGGTCGATCTCGTCACCGAGCTGTCGATCATCAACCCGTTCGACTTTTTCGTCGAGACCGACGCCGAGACCTTCCCCTTCACCTACCCGGACGAGTTGCGGGCGGAACTCGCGCCCTATCTCGTCACCGAGCCGGCCGGGCCGCTGCTCCAGGCCTTCCTCGCCACGATCCGGCGCGAGAAGACCAACACGGTCAACTTCGTCGTCGATCTCAATGCGCGGCTGGCCTCGGGCATTGCCTATGGCATCCGCATGGAGCCGGGCGTCCAGGAGCCGGAGCACACGCTTAACATCAAATCCGGCTCCTGCCGCGATTCGAGCTGGCTGCTGGTTCAGATCCTGCGCCATCTCGGCCTCGCGGCCCGTTTCGTCTCCGGCTACCTGATCCAGATGAAGGCGGATATCGATCCGCTGGAAGGCCCACGCGGCACCGACAAGGACTTCACCGACCTGCATGCCTGGGCGGAGGTCTACATCCCCGGCGCCGGCTGGATCGGGCTCGATCCGACCTCGGGCCTGCTCACCGGCGAAGGCCATCTGCCGCTGGCCGCGACGCCGCATTACCGCTCGGCCGCGCCGGTCTCGGGCGTCGCCAGCTACGCCGAGACGACCTTCCACTTCGACATGAGCGTGGCGCGGGTCCATGAGGTGCCGCGCATCACCCTGCCCTTCTCCGACGAGTCCTGGCAGAAGCTCGACGCGCTCGGCGAGCAGGTCGAGGCCGATCTCCAGGCGCAGGATGTGCGCCTGACCATGGGCGGCGAGCCGACCTTCGTCTCGATCGACGACCAGACCGGCGAGGAATGGAACACCGCCGCCGTCGGCCCGACCAAGCGCCAGCGCGCCGACGTGATGATCCGCAAGCTGCGTGAGCGCTTCGCTCCCGGCGGCATGCTGCATTACGGCCAGGGCAAATGGTATCCGGGCGAAAGCCTGCCGCGCTGGGCCTTCGCGCTCTATTGGCGTGCCGATGGCGAGCCGATCTGGCGGGACGCGGCGCTGATCGCGCGCGAGCCCGGCGCGCCGACCGGCGGCGACCGCGAACTGGAGGCGGGCGCGACGATCGCAGAGGCCGAGGCTCTGGCGGCGGGCCTGTCTGACAAGCTCGGGCTTGGGGCCGACTACGTCGTGCCTGCCTATGAGGACACCGGCTACTGGCTGCTCAAGGAGGCGCAGCTTCCCGACAATGTCGACCCGCTCGACCCGCGCCTGGCCGATCCCGAAGAGCGGGCGCGCATGCAGCAGGTCTTCCAGCTCGGGCTGGGCAAGCCGCGCGGCTATGTCATCCCCGTGCAGCGCTGGCAGAGCCAGGCCGGCGACAAGCGCTGGCGCTCGGAGAAATGGAAGCTCCGACGGGGCAAGCTCTTCCTCGTGCCGGGCGATTCTCCGGTCGGCTACCGCCTGCCGCTCGGTTCTCTGCCGGTGGTGCCGAAGGCGGAGTACCCGCATATCCATCCGCAGGACCCGATGGAGGAGCGGCCGCCTCTGCCGCGCGCGGCCGGCGGGTTCGGGCCGGCGGCCGATCCGCCGACGCCCGAGGCCCCGATCCGGCCGGAGCCGCCGTCGCCACAGCAGATGTCGCGTCCAGGCGAGACGCCAGCCGGTTCCGGGCCGCAGGACCGGACCGAGCAGGAGATCGGCGGCGAGCATGTCCGCACCGCGATCAGCCTCGAAATCCGCGACAATGTTCTGTGCGTGTTCCTGCCGCCGGTCGAGCGGCTGGAGGACTATCTCGACCTGATCGCCAGCGTCGAGGAGGTGGCGCGCGAGCGCAACCAGCCGGTCCATATCGAGGGCTACGCCCCGCCTCACGATCCGCGCCTCAACGTCGTCAAGGTGACGCCCGACCCCGGCGTGATCGAGGTCAACATCCACCCTGCCCGTAACTGGCGCGAGGCGGTCGAGATCACGCGCGGCGTCTATGAGGAAGCGCGGCAGTCGCGGCTCTGCGCCGAGAAGTTCATGGTCGACGGGCGCCATACCGGCACCGGGGGGGGCAACCATGTCGTGCTCGGCGGCGTCACCCCGCCGGACTCGCCCTTCCTGCGTCGGCCGGACCTCTTGAAGAGCATCGTGCTCTACTGGAACCGGCACCCCTCGCTGTCCTATCTGTTCTCCGGGTTGTTCATCGGCCCGACCAGCCAAGCGCCGCGCATCGACGAGGGGCGCCACGATGCGCTCTACGAGCTGGAAATCGCGCTCGCGAAGATCCCGCAGCCGGGGGAGCCCGCGATCCCGCTCTGGCTGGTCGACCGGCTGCTGCGGAACCTGCTGGTCGACGTCTCCGGCAACACGCATCGCACCGAGATCTGCATCGACAAACTCTATTCGCCGGACGGGCCGACCGGCCGGCTCGGGCTGATCGAGTTCCGCGGCTTCGAGATGCCGCCGGATTCGCGCATGAGCCTGGCGCAGCAGTTGCTCGTCCGGGCGCTGATCGCCTGGTTCTGGCGCGAGCCGCAGGCCGGCGGGCTCGTGCGCTGGGGCACGACGCTGCATGACCGCTTCATGCTGCCCGAGATGGTCTGGCAGGATTTCAAGGACGTGCTCGCCGATCTCGGCCGCGCCGGTTACGCGTTCGAGCCGGTCTGGTTCGAGGCGCAGGCCGAATTCCGCTTCCCGTTCTTCGGTAAGGTCGAACATGGCGGCGTCGAGATCGAGATCCGCCAGGCGCTCGAACCTTGGCATGTCATGGGCGAGGAAGGCGCGATCGGCGGCACGGTTCGCTATGTCGACTCTTCCGTCGAACGTCTGCAGGTCAAGGCGAAGGGGCTGGTGCCCGGCCGTCACCTGATCACCTGCAATGGCCGGCGTCTGCCGATGACCGCGGCCGGCGCCTCAGGCGAGAGCATCGCTGCCGTACGCTTCAAGGCCTGGCAGCCGGCCTCGGGGCTGCATCCGACGATTCCGGTGCATGCGCCGCTGACCTTCGACATCGTCGACACCTGGGTCGGACGCTCGCTCGGCGGCTGCGTCTACCATGTCGCCCATCCCGGCGGTCGCAATTATGAGACTCCGCCTGTGAATTCCTACGAAGCGGAGGCGCGCCGGCTCGCACGTTTCGAAGCGATCGGTCATACTCCCGGCGCGCTGGCGATTCCGCCCGAAGAGCGCAGCGCCGAATTCCCGCTCACACTGGATTTGCGGCGTCCCCGGGGAGTGTAGAGGCGCTAGACGCAGGCGATGGCATTGCAGGGGCGATCACCATCGGCGCGCACCAGAACGGAGCGTCGCAACGCTCTGCTGGCGGGCTATCGGCCGCTGCCCGGCGTTCATGACGAGCTGATGGGGTCCGATGGCCAGGTGCGCCCGCAATGGGAGCCTTTCCTCGCGGAGTGGTGCGGCTTCTCGCCCGACGAACTGAACCAGCGCTTCGGGCTGGCGGATCGGCATGTCCGCGACACCGGCGTCTCCTATCGCGTGCATGGCGATCTACATGACGGCGATCCGACTGCCGGCGAACGGTCCTGGCCGCTCTCCCATGTGCCGCTCGTCATCACCGGCGCCGAATGGCAGACCATTGCCGCAGGCGTGGCGCAGCGCGCTCACCTGCTCAGCACGCTGCTGGACGACATCTACGGCCCCGGCGAGATGATCGCGAACGGGTTGCTACCGGCCTCCGTCGTGACCGGCAGCCCCGATTATCTGCGCCCGCTGCAGGGGGCGCCGGGCGGCGGCGCGCTGCAGCTCTACGCCGCCGATCTCGGGCGCGGCCCGGACGGGCGGTGGTGGGTGCTGCAGGATCGCACGCAAGCACCGTCCGGCACAGGCTATGCGCTGGAGAACCGGCTCGCCCTGTCGCGTGCCTTCCCGGATATGTTCCGGACGATGAATGTCGAGCGGCTGGCGGCCTTCTTCCAGGGCTTCCGTGCCGGCCTCGTCGCGAGTTCCAAGCGCGTCGAGCCGCGCATCTGCCTGCTGACGCCCGGACCGCTCAACGAGAGCTATTTCGAGCAGACCTATCTCGCGCGCTATCTCGGCTTCCTGCTGGTCGAGGGCGGCGACCTCGTGATGCGCGAGGGGCGCGTGCATGTGCGCACCATCGCAGGCCTGAAGCGCGCCGACGTGATCTGGCGCCGTATCGACGGCGATTTCTCCGATCCGCTGGAATTGAACGCGTCCTCGGCGCTCGGCGTCGCCGGCCTGGTTCAGGCGGTGCGCAAGGGCAGTGTCCATATCGCCAACGGACTCGGCTCGGGCGTGGTCGAGGCTCGGGCGCTGATGGGCTTCCTGCCGGCGCTGGGCGAGCGCATCCTCGGCGAGGACATGATCCTGCCCAATGTCGCGACCTGGTGGTGCGGCCAGCCGCGCGAGCGCGCCGCCGTGCTCGATCGCCTCGACGAGATGAGCATCGCGCCGGCCTTCCGCAGCGCCGGGGGCGGCCATGACACCGGCCCGGTGATCGCCGGCGAGTTGCCGGCGGCCGAGCGCGAGGCGCTGCGCGCGCGGATCGAGGCCCGGGGCATGGACTATGTCGGGCAGGAGGTGGTGCGGCTCTCGACCATGCCGGTCTTCCAGAACGGCCGGCTGCAGCCGCGCCCGATGACGCTGCGCGTCTTCGCCGCCGCCACCCCGGATGGCTGGAAGGTGATGCCCGGGGGTTTCTGTCGAATTTCCGACGAACCCGATGCGCGCGCGGTGAGCATGCAGAGCGGCGTGCGCTCCAGCGATGTCTGGGTGACCTCCGACGCGCCGGTGGAACAGGTGACGCTGCTGCCAACGCCGGACCGGATTCCCATCCGCCGCATCACCGGGACGCTGCCGAGCCGCGCCGCCGATAATCTGTTCTGGCTCGGACGCTATCTCGAGCGGACGGAAGCGACGCTGCGGCTGGTGCGGGCTCTGCTCGGCCGGTTGATCGACACCGATCCGACGCAAGGGCGCAACGAGACATTGCGCCGGCTCGCCAACCTGCTGGTGGCCTGGGGAGCGTCGCCCGGCGGCAAGACGCAGACGCTGCTGGCCCAGGCCTCGGCGGCGCTGCACGGTCTTGACCATTACGGCTCGGCCATCGCCACGGTGCGCGAAGCACGGCGGACGGCTTCGGTCATCCGCGAGCGGCTCTCGATCGACGCCTGGCGGCTCTTCGGCGACATGCAGCAGCAGCTCACCCTCGAGGAGGGTCACGAGCCGAGCGAGGGCGAGGCCTATGAGATCGCCGACCGGGCGCTGAAGTCGCTCGCCGCCTTTTCCGGCCTCAGCCAGGAAAACATGGTGCGCGGGCCGGGCTGGCGCTTCCTCGATATCGGGCGACGGCTCGAGCGCGGCATCGCGACCTGCCGCTTCGCCCGCCACTTCGCCGAAACGACCGCCCCGACCGACGCTCTCGACGCGCTGCTCGACCTGACGGATTCGCAGATCACCTATCGGTCGCGCTATCTGCTCGGCGCGAGCCTGCAGCCGGTGCTCGATCTCGTCATGCTCGATCCCTACAATCCGCGCTCGGTCGCCTTCCAGATCGAAAGGCTAGACACCGAGATCCGGGACCTGCCGTCGCTGACCGAGGACGGCATGCTGGAAGCCCCACGCCGGCTGATCCTGAAGCTCGCCGCCGAATGCCGCACCGCGGAAGCTGCGCGGCTCGACCGCACCAGTATCCTGTTGTTCGAGCAATTGCTGATGGGCGTCTCCAGTGCCATCGCCGATCGCTACTTCCTCCAGAACAGCGGCCCGGAAGGTTCTAGGCTGACAGGCATCGCGTGATCTACGACGTCCGGCACATCACCACCTACGGCTATAGCCGCCCGGTCCCGTTCGCGCGCTGCATCCTGCGGCTGCAACCGCGCAACGACGGCGGCCAGAGCGTCCGGAAGAGCGAACTCAACGTGACGCCACGCCCGGCCGAGCGGGTCGATGGGTTCTGCTTTTTCGGCAACCGGATGACGACGGTGACGATCGCAAAGCCGCATCGCGAGCTCAAAGTCGAGATGCGCGCGCGCGTCGAGGTGCAGCGGACGCCACCACCCTTCCCCGGCCTGACGCGGCATTGGGAAGAGGTTGCGGCTCTGGCGCTGGCCTCCGACAGCCTGGCACCGGATTCACCGGCGCATCATCTCTATCCGAGCCGGCTGGTGCCGCCCGTCACGGCCGTCACCGACTATGCGCGCAAGAGCTTTCCGACGCTGCGGCCGGTGCTTGAAGCCGCAAGCGAACTGATGGCGCGGATCCGCGCCGACTTCACCTATGATCCGGAGGCGACGGAGGTCTCGACGCCGCTGGAAGAGGCCTTCCGCGAGCGCCATGGCGTCTGCCAGGATTTCGCGCATGTGATGATCGCGGGGCTGCGCGGGCTGGGTCTGCCGGCTGCCTATGTCAGTGGCTATATCCGCACCATCCCGCCGCCGGGTGAGAAACGCCTCGAAGGCGCCGACGCGAGCCATGCCTGGGTGATGCTCTGGTGCGGACCTGAGATCGGCTGGATCGGCCTCGACCCGACCAACGACCTGATCGTCGCCGACGATCATATCGTCACGGCCTTCGGGCGCGACTATGCCGATGTCTCGCCGCTCGACGGGGTGGTCATCGGGCCGGGTTCGCAAAAGATCGGCATCGCCGTCGACGTCATACCCGTCGGCTGATCCAGCGCGCGACGCCAAGCCCCACGCAGGAAGTGCTTCCCTTTAATTGGTTGCCATGGCAACTTGTTTCCCACAGAGGCGCCGGAGCGGCGCGAACCGGGACAACGCATGCGTACGCAGGTCGCCATCATCGGAGCCGGGCCTTCGGGGCTCCTGCTCGGACAGTTACTGAACCAGGCCGGCATCGACACCGTCATCCTCGAACGGAAGAGCCGCGACTATGTGCTGGCGCGGATCAGGGCCGGGGTGCTCGAACAGGGCACTGTCGGCCTGCTCGACAAGGCCGGCGCGAGCGCGCGGCTGCATGCAGAGGGCCTGCGCCATGACGGTTTCGACCTGCTGTTCGGAGACATTCGCCACCGCGTCGCACTCGACCACCTGACCGGCGGCAAGCATGTCACCATCTACGGGCAGACCGAGGTGACGCGCGACCTGATGGACCAGCGCGCCTCCCAGGACGGCGTGACCATCTTCGAAGTGGACGACGTGGCGCTCCATGGTTTCGACGGGATGAGTCCCTTCGTCACCTATCTCGTAGGCGGCGTTTCGAAACGGCTCGACTGCGACATCATCGCCGGCTGCGACGGCTATCACGGCGTCTCGCGCGCCAGCGTTCCCTCCGAGGCGCTGCGGATATTCGAGCGGGTCTACCCGTTCGGCTGGCTCGGCCTCCTCGCCGAAGTGCCGCCGGTCTCGGAGGAGCTGATCTATGCGCGCAGCGAGCGCGGCTTCGCGCTCTGCTCAATGCGCTCGCATACACGCAGCCGCTATTACATCCAGTGCCGGCAGGACGAACGGGTCGAGGACTGGTCCGATACGCGGTTCTGGGACGAACTGCGCCGCCGGCTCGACCCCGCGACGGCGGCGTCGCTGACGACCGGCCCCTCGATCGAGAAATCGATCGCGCCGCTGCGCTCCTTCGTGGCGGAGCCGATGCGGTTCGGGCGGCTGTTCCTGGCAGGCGACGCAGCGCATATCGTGCCGCCGACCGGGGCGAAGGGCCTCAACCTCGCCGCCAGCGACGTGCATTACCTGTTCGAGGCGCTGCGCGAATTGTTCCTCGACCGTTCGGAAGCGGGCATCGACGCCTATTCACAGAAAGCGCTGGCGCGGGTCTGGAAGGCCGAGCGCTTCTCCTGGTGGCTGACTTCGCTGATGCACCAATTCCCGGAGCAAGGGCCGTTCGAGCAGCGGATGCAGCAGGCCGAGCTGGACTATCTCGTCTCCTCCGAGCATGCGATGGCGGCGCTGGCGGAGAACTATGTCGGGCTGGATTATTGAGGCTGCCCGGGCATGGGTAGACCTGATGGGTAGTCAGGTATCGACCCATGGCGGACGTTGCTCCGTCGTGCGAGCCTGCGTCCAAATGGCCTTTGAGCAGGATCGTCCCGTGAAGCTTTTGACTGCCGTAGTCGTCGACTTCCTAGCCCTGCTCGCGCTCATGGTCGTGATCTACGTCGCTGCTGTCATCTACTCCAATGGGACGCCTTCAGGCTCGACATCGAAGTTCGTTGCGGGGCTGGCCTTCTGGGGCATCGCAGTAGTGCCGTGCTTGGCGATCACAGCGCGGTTGGCGATCTCAGCGGTTCGAAAGTGGGGACACTGAGCCTGGCTGTTCTCGCGGAGCCCGCTTTCGACCCGTAGCGGCCATGGCTGCTGTCCGAAAGGTCAGTCGAGCACCGGCGGAGGCGTGCGGGTCGGTTCGGTATTCCATGATGCAATCGCAACCTGAGATTTTGGCCTCGTCACGCAGGCCTCATAGTGCTGCCCTTCGGCCCCAACGCCCCGATCGAAATGGATAAAGTGCGCCTGGCCTTGCTCGTCAGTGAAGGCGACAAGCATTTCGAACTCTTCCACCGGAGCGGCCCGCCAACCAAGGGCTCTCGAGAGACGTTGGCGATCTGACGCGCTTACGGTAGCGCCAAGCGACAGCAACCGCTCTACGGGGCGCGTGAAGCCTCCGAACAGGCAAGCGCTTCGCCACGCACCGCCATTAACTGGAGCAAGGTCGATGACTGCCCAGTCCTGTCCGGCAGAGAAGGCTTTTTTGGCGCGCGCGAATTGCGAGGCGAAGGGTCCATAGTCTGGATGGTCGCGGTCGAAAACGGGGCGAGGCTCGAAAATGACCGCGGCGACTATGGCCAGTATGGTCGCGCCGATACAGCCGAGCAGAAATAGTAAGACGGTGCGCAGGGCGGTCATGCGAATGACATATCACAAGTGCCCGCTCACGGCTGTTAATGGCCGCTCCCGACCCATAGCTGACCTCAAATTCGGCGCCTCACTCGTCTCTTCGTCGAGTTGACTTATGGGGAGGGGGAGCCAGAATCGCGCCAAGCAAAGATGCTGGGGGGCCTCCATGCTTAAGGCTGCGATCGCGGCGCTATTCGTGATGACCGCAACGGCTGCCGTTGCGCAGCATTATCCGCGACCGGTCACGCGCGGTGCGCATTGCGCATGCGCCCGGATGCTGTTCGGGATTCAATCAGTCAACGGATATTGCCATTGGGACAACCGTTTCGCCGACGCCATCAACGCGTGCGCCGTGCGGCAAGAGCGGGTAGCGCAACGCCCGGTGCAAGCGAATGGTGCCGGCAGCATTCCTTATCGCATCGGTCTCGGTCTAGCAGCGCAGCGCGGCATTTACGGCGCCAGCGGAGGTTGCTTCGCTCGGGTCTTCGAGGCCTCCGCTTCTCAGGCGCCTTCCCCCGATCGTCGAATCCGATACGGCGTTAGCGGTCGGGACATGCCGGCATTTGGCCAAGAGCTGCAGCGGCGCTGCGGAATTTTGCTGTAGCGGCGACGCGAAGTCTCGATTGCCGCAGCCCGAACGGCACTATGCGACCCGAAGCCGCTGTTCAGCGATCTGGACCTCAATGGCGGCCTCCGCGCGTGGAGGCAAAGCGCAGGGTGGCAATTGCCCCGCCAATCGCGCGATTCTGACCGGCCTACAGCCATCCATTGCGGCGAAAGCGCCAATAGAGCCCACCGCAGATGACCGCGATTCCCGCAATCACGCCGAAGTAGGCATACTGCCATTTCAGCTCCGGCATGTTCTCGAAGTTCATGCCGTAGATGCCGGCGATCGCGGTCGGGACCGCAAGGATGGCTGCCCAGGCGGCAAGGTGTCGGGTTGTCTCGGTCTGCTGCGCCTGGCCAATCATCAGGCTGGCTTCGAAGGCGAAGGCCAGCACCTCGCGCAAGCTGTCGATCTCCTCCTCGACACGATGGACGTGGTCCGAGACATCGCGGAAGAGCGGCTGCATCTCGGGGTCGAGCGGCTGGACCTCGGCATGCTCCAGGCGGCGGCAGACCTCGACGAGCGGCACGACCGCGGTGCGCAGGCGCAGAAGGTCGCGACGCAGAAGATAGAGGCGCTCGACCTGCGACTGGGACAGGGTGCGCTTCAGGACACGGTCCTCGATGGCGTCGACCTCGGTGCTGATGCTGTCCAGCACCGGCCGATAGTCATCGACGATGAAATCGAGGACGGCGTAGAGAATATAGTCTGCCCCATGCGCGAGCGTCTTGGGGCAGGCCTCGCAACGCTGGCGCACAGCGCCATAGGAGCGCGACGCCCCGTGGCGGACCGAGACCACATAGCCGCGGCCGACGAAGAGATGGGTCTCCCCGAACGCGATCCGGCCCTCGATCATCTGCGCGGTGCGCGCGACGACAAAGAGGGCGTCGCCATACTGCTCGATCTTGGGACGCTGATGGGCGTTGTGAGCATCCTCGATAGCGAGTTCGTGCAAATCGAACTGGCGCTGTATGCGCCCGAGCAGTTCATCAGAGGGTTCGAAAAGGCCGATCCAAACAACGTAACCCTCGCGCTCGCGCCAGTCTGCCGCCTCCTCGACGCTGCGCAACTCCACGACCTTGCGCCCGCCGGCATACACGCCCGCAGCGACGACTCCTTCCTCGTGGGAGGGGGAGTCCTTCGCTACGGCACGTGGCGAGATTTGCTCGTTCATCGATGCATTATGCTCCTTTGCGGGGCGGGTGCCCATATCATGCGTTCGCGATGACCTGTCCTGCCGGTCATCTAAGCGGCGTGACCGCAAAGGCAGCTTCCACCCGAGCCAGACACTCACAGCCGGTGAGCGCAAAGTCCGCATCCGTCCCATCCAGGACCTTCGTCGTGCGTCGGGCCTTGAACACCTGCCCCAAAGAGGAAAGGCCGCGCCTTATGGCGCGGCCCCCTCACAAGGCGATATCCAGAACCCGCATCACGCCAGCGTGTAAGCCGTCTTCACCGTGGTGTAGAATTCCTTGGCGTAGGCGCCCTGCTCGCGCGGGCCGTAGCTCGAGCCCTTCCGGCCCCCGAAGGGGACGTGATAGTCGACGCCCGCCGTGGCGAGATTGACCATCACCATGCCGGCCTCGGCATTGCGCTTGAAATGCGTCGCATGCTTCAGCGAGGTCGTGCAGATGCCCGACGACAGGCCGAACTCGGTGTCGTTGGCGATGGCCAGCGCCTCCTCATAGTCCTTGACCCGGATGATGTTGGCGACCGGGCCGAAGACCTCCTCGCGCGAGATGCGCATGGCGTTGGTCGTCTCGGTGAACAGCGCCGGCTGGAGGTAAAAGCCGGGGGTATCGCGCTTCAGGAGTTCGCCACCGAAGGCGAGCTTGCCGCCCTCGTCCTTGGCGATCTGGATGTATTTCAGGTCCTGGTCGAGCTGGCTCTGGTCGACGACCGGGCCGATATGCGTGCCGGCTTTCAGTGCGTCATCGACGACGACGCCCTTGAGCCGCTCGATGCAGGCCTCGACGAAGCGGTCATGGATGCCGGCCTGGACGATCAGGCGCGAAGAGGCTGTGCAGCGCTGGCCGGTGGAGAAGAAGGCGCCCTGCACCGCGCATTCGACCGCGACCTTGAGATCGGCGTCGTCGAGCACGACGAGCGGGTTCTTGCCGCCCATCTCGAGCTGGACCTTCTTCATCGGCGAGGAGGCGATGCAGGCTTCCGCGACCTTGCGGCCGGTCGAGACCGAGCCGGTGAAGGAGATCGCGTGAACGTCCTTGTGCTGCAGCAGCGCCTGGCCGACGACCGAGCCGCGGCCCATGACGAGGTTGAGCACGCCCTTGGGCAGGCCGGCGCGCTGGAGGATGTCGACCAGCGCCCAGGCCGAGCCCGGCACCAGATCGGCCGGCTTGATGACGACGCAGTTGCCGTGGGCCAGCGCCGGCGCGATCTTCCAGGCCGGGATCGCGATCGGGAAGTTCCAGGGCGTGATCATGCCGACGATGCCGACCGGCTCGCGGGTGATCTCGACGCCGACGCCCGGACGCACCGAAGGCAGCGTCTCACCCGCCAGGCGCAGGGCTTCGCCGGCGAAGAAGGCCATGACCTGCCCGGCGCGGCCGGCCTCACCGATGCCCTCGGCCAGGGTCTTGCCTTCCTCGCGCGAAAGGAGTTTGCCGAGCTCTTCCTTGCGGGCAAGGATCTCGTCGGAGGCCTTCTTCAGGATCTCGTAGCGCTCCTGCGGGCCCGAGCGGCTCCAGGCCGGAAAGGCAGCCTTGGCGGCGGCGACCGCATCGTTGAGCTGGTCGACAGAGCCCTGCGCATACTCGCCGACGACGTCGTTGGTGTTCGACGGGTTGATGTTGCGCGAGGCATTGCCCGAGCCGGCCCACTCGCCGGCGATCAGGTTCTTGAAGATCTCTGTCATAGGCAGCCTCCCACGGCGTTTTAGAGTTCGTGCGGGATTTAGCGTCTTTGAAGCCGGAAGACCAATGCCGCTGCGGGATCGATCAAGTCCGTTGGTGCATGATGGGACGGCGCTCAGAACTCGGCGTCGAGCTCTTCCAGTTCTTCAGGCTCGGTTTTCGCGGCGTCGATCCAGCGCTTGAGGGCGGGCCAGGTGGAGATCGCCTTGCAATAGGCCTGGCTCGGGGCATCGAGCGGGACGTCATAGGTGATGAAGCGAAGGCAGACGGGCGCATACATGGCGTCGGCCATGGTCAGGGTCTTGCCGAAGAGATAGGGCCCGCCATAGGTGCCGAGGCATTCGCGCCAGATCTCGGTGACGCGGTCGATATCGGCCTGGGCGCCGGCCCAGACCTTGAAGCCAGGATAATGCGCCTTGAGGTTCATCGGCAGGGCCGAGCGCAGATTGGCGAAGCCGGAATGCATCTCGCCGCAGATCGCGCGGCAATGGGCCCGCGCCGCGGCGTCCTTCGGCAGCAGACCGGCATCGGGCCTGATCTCGTCGAGATAGGCGGCGATCGCGAGCGTATCCCAGACCTTGATGCCGTCATGCGTCAGGCAAGGCACCAGGAAGGAGGGCGAGAGCAGCAGGAGTTCGGCCCGTGCGGAGGGGTCGTCGACCGAAAGCATGTGCTCCTCGATCTCCAGCCCCGCCATCACGCAGAGCAGCCAGCCGCGCAGCGACCAGGAGGAATAATTCCTGCTGCTGATGGTGAGCGTCGCGGCGGTCATGGGCGTCGTCCTCGGCCAAGATGGCCCCAGCATAGCAAGAGATATTCCAAGGCGGGCGCATCGTAGAAAGATTCTTGCGAAAAACTGATTTTGCGGTGCAACATGAAATTCGCGGGAAGCCGCCTGACGGCATGGTCGCCGACAGGCGGCCAAATCTTGCCCGATCGAGGTCGCATATCGATGCTCTATCTCGCCTATCAGACCCAATCCGATTTCATGAATCCGGCCAAGCTGCTGGCGCAAGGGGCGCTGGCCACGCTCGGCGCCCGGGCGATGGCGGGCCACCCTGTCGATCTTCGTGCGGCCTCGGCCGCCTATGAGATGGTAAGCCGTGCGGGCCTCACCCATCACCGGCCGGCCTATGACATCGACAGCGTGCGCGACGGCAATCGCGACGTGCCGGTGACGGAGGAGGTCGTGCTCGGTCTGCCCTTCGGCAACCTGCTGCGCTTCCGCAAGGACAGCGACACGCCACAGGCCAAGGTGCTGGTGGTGGCGCCGATGTCGGGCCATTTCGCCACGCTGCTGCGCAACACCGTGGCGACGCTGCTGCGCGACCACGACGTCTATATCACCGACTGGCACAATGCCCGCGACGTCAGCCTGGAAGCCGGCGCCTTCGGCTATGACGACTATGTCGACACGCTGATCCGCTTCATCGAGACGCTGGGGGACCAGACGCATGTCGTCTCGGTGTGCCAGCCCTGCGTGCAGGTGCTGACGGCCGCGGCCGTGATGGCCCAAGCCGGCAATGCCTGCCAGCCGCGCAGCATGACGCTGATGGCCGGCCCGGTGGACACGCGCATCAACCCGACGGCCGTCAACAAACTTGCCAGCGACAAGCCGATCGAGTGGTTCCGCAAGAACCTGATCGCTACGGTACCGTCACGCTACGAGGGCGCCGGCCGCAAGGTCTATCCGGGCTTCATCCAGCTCGGTGCCTTCATGGCTATGAACATGACCAGGCACATCAACGCCCATATCGACCTCTTCACCCATATGGCGACGGGCGAGATCGAGGAGGCTCAGAAGATCAAGTCGTTCTACGACGAGTATTTCGCGGTGCTCGACCTGCCGGCGGAATTCTACCTGGAGACCGTGCAGTGGATCTTCCAGGAGGCGCGGCTCGCGGCGCGCACGCTGACCTATCGCGGCGAGACCGTCGATTGCCGTGCGATCCGCAAGACCGCGCTCCTGACGGTCGAGGGCGAGCGCGACGACATCTGCTCGCTCGGCCAAACCTCGGCGGCGCATGACCTCTGTTCGGGCCTGAAGCCGTTCCGCAAGCGCCACCACATGCAGGCCGGCGTCGGACATTACGGCGTGTTCTCGGGCCGCAAATGGGACGGCCAGATCTATCCGATCGTCCGCAACATGATCCTCGCAAACAGTTGATCCAAAGGGCCTGCCGCCTCACTTCTCCTTGATCGACAGCCCGTTCTTGCCGACGGAGATCTCGACGCCCTCGGGCTGCTTCTTCTCCTGATAAAGCGCGTATCCGGTGACAGCGAGGCCGGCGACGAGGACGACAACAAGAGCGACGAGCAGATTGCGGGATGCGAGCATGAGCGGTTCCAGATGACAGCCGCGGGCTGGGCGGCGGGTGCGAAACCGCCGACGCCCGGCTTTGTTCCGCGTCGCAGCAAGCATGGCACCGGCTTGCGGCAGCTGGATTGACAGCCGCACAGGCCGGCCCATAGTCGCGGAACGCCCTGCGAGCACCGGCGTTTCCAACCAAAACAAAACGCCGCGACCACCGCATCAGGAGTGCGCGCCATGCCGGAAACCGAACTCCAGCAGAGGATCTGGACCGCCCTCGACCGCCATCCGGTCTGCATGGTGACGACCGCCGCCGACGGCTCCATCCGGACGAGGCCGATGTCGGGCCATATCGACCGCGAGAACCACCGCATCCTGTTCGTGACCCATCGCCACACCGGTGCGCTGGAGGAGGCGCTGCGCTCGCCCGGCGTATCGATCGCGCTGAGCGACGAGAACCACAACTTCTATGCCGCCGTGTCCTGCGTGGCGGCGGGCATCGACGATCGCGATCTCATCGCGCAGATCTGGACGCCGATCATCGGCGCGTGGTTCCCGGGCGGGCCCGATGATCCCGACGCGATGTTGCTGTCGCTCACGCCGGTCTCAGCGGAGATCTGGGAAGGCCCCTCCAGCGGGGTGCTCGTCGCCTTCAAGCTGGCGACAGCGAAGATCCTCGGCCGCCAGCCCGATCTGGGCGTCAACGCCACGATCGACATGCGATAGGCCCGCCGCCTTCGGCAGAACCACCTGTCAGGCGGGTGCGCCGGGTCCGGCGTCGAGAGGATCGGCTTCTGCCATCTTGCGCCCGAGCAAAGCGACCGCGAGGCTCGACCAGGCGATACCCAGGCACCAACCGCCGATCACATCGGTCGGCCAGTGAACGCCTAGATAGACACGGCTGACGCCGATCAGGACGATCATCACCCAGGCGAGCCAGATGCAAAGCCGTGTGATGTCGTCGCGGCGCGAAGCCAGTCCGATGAAGCCCGCGATGCTCAGCATGGTGACCGCCGACAGAAAGGCGTGACCGCTCGGGAAGCTCGCGGTGAACGTCAGCGCGGCGTGCTCGACAATGTCCGGTCGATCCCGGCCGATCGCGATCTTCAAGCCGGTGCTGACAGCCGTCGCCGAGATCACCGTGACCGCCAGGCCGATGGCGAGATGCCGATAGCGGCAGAGCCAAAGGGTCAGGCTCGCCGCGATCGTCATCATGCCCAGCCCGACGAAGCTGCCGAGCGCGGTGACGTCACGCATCGCCTCGCGAAACCAGGCCGGGCCGAGCGGAATCGACGGGTCGCCGCTCTCGCGGAAGAACAGGACGATCGTGCGATCGAACGCGAAACTGCGACCGGAGGCGATGAACAGCGCCAGCCCCAGAAAGGTGAAGGCGGCGGCGACGGGCAGGAGGATACGCGGCTGAAGCAAGCAGGGTCTCCGGGACGACGGGGCTCGTCCGACATAGACACTGCGCCTGAGCTTTCAATGGGAGCGTTCACGCGCCGCGATCAGCCGTACCGCGCCCGGCAGCAGATTATAGACGAGCGGGCCGGCCTTGCGCTCCACCTCGCCATCGAAGGTGATGTGGCCGCGGCGCTTGTCGCGGCGCGTCAACGTCACCTCCGAGCCGGTCAGGGACATCAGGTTGGCGGAGGTGCGCCACGACCCCGAAACGATCGAGAACGCCGCCTTGCAACGCGACCAGAGCCCGCCCGCATTGAGGATATGGACCTCGAAGACGCCGCCATCCAGGCGTCGCCTGCGCCACTCGGCCCCGTCGAAGCTGTTGACCGTGACCAGCACGGCATCGGCCTCGACGACGCGGCGCTCCGAGCCGACGCCGATATCGACGGTGATCGCCCGGGTGAACAGGATCGAGCGCGTCGCGGCGACGAGGAAGGCCACCGTCCGGCTGAACGGAAAGCGACGGCGTGCATATTCGCGGTTGCGAGCCATCAGGCTGAAGAAGCCCATGCCTGAGATCGAATGGAAGAGACGATCGTTGACGCTGCCGACATCCATCACGACCGGCTCGCCCTCGCAGAGCGCTGCGATCTGATGCTCTAGGGTTCCGGCCAGGCCGAGATCGCGCCCGAGGACATTCACCGTTCCCAGCGGCAGGATGCCGATGGGGCGATCCGCCTGGACCAGCACGGGCAGCACGCCGTTGATGGTACCGTCGCCACCGGCGATCACCGGCACGCTGTCGGCATTCTCGATCGCGAGCGAAAGTGCGTCGTCCAGTTCGCGCGGATGCACCATCCTGACCTCGGCCGCGCAGCCACCGGCCTCGAAGGCCGCCATGATCCGCTCGGCAAAGGCTTCGGGCCCGGCCTCCAACACCGTTCCGGCGCGGGCATTGACGATGACAGTGTGATGCATGGCCGCACACAATAGGGACCGTGTCCGGCCCGGGGCAAGGAATGCGTCGCCGGCAAGGCACCCTGCCGCGCGAACCTCAGGCGCCGACCGACGCCAGCCGCCGCGGGCCGACGCCGGTCGATCTCGGCGCCAATTCCGGCAGATCCTCCTCAATCTCCTCGGTCGCCACCTCGAAGCGTTGCAACAGGTGCGGGCCGAAGGAGCTGACCATCGCCACGTCGGTAGCGTCGCGTCCCCTCGCAATGACGATACGGCCGATGCGACGCATGTTGTGTCGCGCATCGAAGGTGTACCAGCGCCCGCCCAAAAAGACCTCGAACCAGGCGTTGAAGTCCATCGGAGCCGGGTCGCGCGGCACGCCGATGTCGCCCAGGTAACCGTTGCAATAGCGCGCGGGGACGTTCATGCAGCGGCATAGCGCGACCGCCAGATGCGCGAAGTCGCGGCAGACGCCGACGCGCTCCTCGAAGGCTTCCGCGGCCGTGCGCGTGTTGCGCGCGAAGTCATAGCCGAAGGTCAGGTGGTTGTGGACAAAGTCGACGATCGCCTGCACCCTCGGCCAGCCGGCCGGGATATGTCCGAACAGGCTCCAGGCCTGGCCCGCCAGCTTGTCGGTCTCGCAGTAGCGACTGCCGAGCAGGTAGATCAGCGCTTCGTCCGGCAGGCGCGCGGGAGGCACCTCCCCAGCGGCCGGATTGACCGCGTCGAGTTCGCCCGAATCGTAAATGATGCCATCGGCTCTCAACGAAATGCCGCCAGCTGGCGCGGTGATGCGGCGGCAGATATTGCCGAAGGGGTCTATGAACTGGCTCGTCGGGACCCGTTGCGCCGGATTCAGCAGCGAGGTCACCGCCATCTCGTCCGGAGCCACGAGATCGTGCCGGCGTGACGGATGCACGTCGAGCAGGGTCATGAGGGGCAGGTCCTGCTGGCAGACGATCTCGATGTTGTAGCCGTAGCGGATGCGCATGTCGCTCTCACAGGTTCGCATCGATCGGCCTTGCGGCCCCTCGATGCCGGACGCGGCGGTCCGGAGCTCTGGCGGTGCTCAATCTGGCCCGGGGCTGGTTTGCATTACTCCCGGCGCCTCGGGCGAAGCGGCGCCCTCACAAAACGGAAGATGCGGGCCTTTCGGCCCGCATCCCGCCGCCACGACGGTTCGGCTGGGGGGATAGCAACCGCCGCGACCAGCAGCTTTGGCCTGACCTACATCATCCAGTAGGGCATCGTGCCGTAGTAATCATGGACGCGCTTGCCATAGACGCGGTCGTCCCAGTCGGGCTCGCCCTCGCTGTCATACATCGGCGCCGCCTCGAGCTTTTCCTTCGTAAGCGGAACGACATAGCCGCCGCGATCAGTGTCGAAATCGAGCACGCTCCAGGGAATCGGATGGTATTTTTCGCCAAGGCCGAGGAAGCCGCCGAACGACATGATCGCGTAAGCGACCTTGCCGGTCTGCTTGTCCAGCATCACGTCGTAAATCTCACCGAGATGGTCGCCGGCCGTGTTGTAGACATCGGTACCGGCCACCCGCGCGCCGGCGATCAACGGATTCTTCGAGGGCGTGGCCCCGGAGGCCGGAGACGTGTCGTGCAGGGTCATGATCGGTTCCTCCGACAGGAGCAGCGTGTCGAGCTGCGGGATTGCCGGAACAACGTGGCCGGCCCCGGAAGGTTCCGCGAAAAACAGCGGCGGATATCGGCGACGAGGACGGCCGCCACGGCAGGGCGACAACCATCGCGGCGGCGGGATGCCATGGAAACGGGAGAGGAACTTTTGGGACGCGCGGACGTTGGGCTGGGACGGTCGGTCATGGCCGTGCCGGCGCAAACGCCTTACGTTGGCGATCGCGCGACCATCGACACGACTCTTGAAGCGCCAAGGAAAACACGATGAAAAAGATCATGATCATCGCTGCGATCGCAGCCTCGCTTGGTGCCTGCACCGCCCATGAGGAGCGCACCGCGGGCGGCGCCCTGATCGGAGCCGGAACGGGCGCACTTATCGGTGGGCTCGCGACGGGGCGCGCGGGAGGCGCGGCGGCGGGTGCCGCGATCGGTGGCGTGGGCGGCGCGATCATCGGTTCGGCCACGTCCCCGACACGCACCTGCGTGGGCCGTGACGAATGGGGCCGCCGCTTCCGCTACGACTGCTGATCGGCGGATCAATCCGAGAGCCGTTCCCGGAACGGCTCCATTGAAGCCTGGGCAGCGCACAATGCGCTCGACTCAGGCTTTTTTGTTTTCTGGATCGGACTGTTCCGTATCGAAGCGCCGCGTCAGGAGCGCCGGATCGGAGAAACCCCGTCACACTTGGCCATAGGGGCCGAAGCGCCCGACGAAGCGATGCCGGGTGCCGGGATAGAGCAAGCGTACCGAGGTGATCGGTACATCCTGATTCCAGGTGCGACGCTCGATTAGCAGGCAGGCCTCGCCCGGCTCGATCGCGAGAAGCCGGGCATCGTCGGGCTCGGCCGGCACCGCGCTGATCGCGTGCTCGGCCTGCGACCAGAGGCTGTTCTGCAGCAGCCAGTCGCCCGGCGGCGTCGTCGCGAAATCCTCATCCGCCACGGCCGGAACCGCCGCCAGATGGATCACCCTCTCTTCCAGCACATGCGGCCTGCCGTCGGCGCGATGCAGCGTGACGAGATG
Organism: Allobosea sp. GW822-FHT03F07; assembly: GCF_058801345.1. NCBI lineage: Bacteria > Pseudomonadati > Pseudomonadota > Alphaproteobacteria > Hyphomicrobiales > Alloboseaceae > Allobosea > Allobosea sp. GW822-FHT03F07. Next base: position 41,351 of record NZ_JBXAND010000003.1, on the reverse strand, counting down.
AGCGACGCGCTCGCCGCGCTTCAAGCCGAAACGGATCGCGAGTTCGGCGGAGGGCCGGCCATCCTCTCGCGACAGCACCTCATGCTCGTAGCGTTGTCCAAGCCGCTCGACCTCCTGGGGGATCGACAGGATGTCGAGCATCGCATGGCTCGCCGGCGGGCTCGCGACGATCGTCCCGGAGCGGCGCCGGCGCGTGATCAGCCCCTCGCGCGCGAGTTGCACCAGCGCGCGGTGGACCGTCATCCTGGATGCACCGAGCTGCTCCATCAGCGCATGCTCGGGCGGCACCGGAGTTCCCGGCGGCCAGGTTCCGTTCAGAACGAGATCACGGATCGCGCGCCGGATCTGATCATAGATCGGCCCGGCGCCATCCAGCTTCACTGCATCGAGCCTGGTCTGCGTCATGGCGGTCAAAGCGCCGCCAGCAGCTTGCGCATGACGGTGGCGAAACGCGCCTTTACGGCAGCGCGCGCCAGGTGGCGCCCCTCGACGACGACCTGCCTGCCGCCAACGAACACAGCCTGCACCGGCAGGGCGTTGGCCGCGAAGATCGCGCTGTCGAGCGCAGCTTCCCCTGTCTTTCCGATCAGCGCGGGATGATCGGCGTCGAGCGTGACCAAATCGGCGCGCAAGCCGGGGGCGAGAGCGCCCAGTGCGCGGCCACAGGCCTGCGCGCCGCCTGCCGCAGCAGCGCGCCAGAGCGCAACGCCGGTCGAGGCGTCGGCTTCTGCCATGAGCGCGCGGCGACGGTCGCGGAAGCGCTGCGAATATTCGAGCAGGCGCAGTTCGGCGCCGGCATCGATCTGGATGTTGGAATCGCTGCCGACACCATAGCTGCCGCCCGAAGCACGGTAGCGGACACCGTCGAAGATGCCGTCCCCCAGGCTGCCCTCGGTGATCGGGCAGAGGCCGGCTACGGCGCCGCTGGCGGCGATCGCGTCGCGCTCCCGAGCGTCGAGATGAGTGGCGTGAATCAGGCACCAGCGCCGGTCGAGCTCGACCGTCTCGGTCAGCAACGCGACGGGGCGACGGCCCGTGATCGCGACGCTGTCATGGACCTCGCGCATCTGCTCGGCGACATGGATGTGCAGGGGCGCCTCCGGACGCAGGGCCGAAAGCCAGCCGAGATCGTCGAGCGCGACCGCTCGCAACGAATGCGGGGCTAGGCCGAGCCTTGCATCGGGGAGGCCACGGATGGCGGCCTCGCTCGCCTCGATCAGCCTGAGATAGGAATCGCGGTCGTTGACGAAGCGGCGCTGGCCATGGACCGACGGCGCCTGACCGAAATTGCCGAAGCGGTATAGCACCGGCAGCAGCGTCAGGCCGAGCCCGGTCTCCTCGGCTGCGGCTGCGATGGCTACGCCCATCGCGGCGATATCGGCATAGCGCCGGCCGTCCTTGTCGTGGTGCAGATAATGGAACTCGGCGAGCGCCGTGAAGCCGCCCTCCAGCATCTCGACGAAGGCTTGGGCTGCAAGCGCCTGCACGTCGTCCGGATCGAGCCGGTCGAGGAAGCGATACATCACCTCGCGCCAGGTCCAGAACGAGTCCTCGGCCGCGCCGCGGCGCTCGGACAAGCCCGCCATGCCGCGCTGGAAGGCGTGGCTATGCAGGTTCGGCATGCCGGGCAAGGCGAGGCCAGCCAACCGCGCATCGCCGTCGCGCGCCGGCACACCCGCCTCGACGGAGGCTATGGTCCCGTCGGAGAGCGTCAGTCTCACATTGTCGGCGAAGCCGTCCGGCAGGAGGGCCTGCTCGAGATGCAGGGTCAGGGTCACGGCATCGCTCCATCCGCTAATTGCATATGCAATTAAGGCCTTGCTATTTGCATATGCAATTAGATAGCATATTCGCTATCAAAGGATAGTCGAGAGGATCTGACGTGGCGACGATGTCCGGCGAGACCCCGACCTGCGACAGGCTCTGGACGCAGGCGCGGCTGGCGACAATGTCGCCAGCTATCGATGCCCCCTATGGAGCCGTCGAGGACGGCATCGTGGCGGCCCGCGACGGGCGGATCGTCTATGCCGGTCCCCGCAGCGAGGCACCGGCCTTCCGCGCCACGGAGACGATCGCTTGCGAAGGCCGCTGGATCACGCCCGGCCTGATCGATTGCCACACCCATCTCGTCTATGGCGGCGACCGCGCCCATGAATTCGAGCTGCGCCTGCAGGGCGCAAGCTATGAGGAAATCGCGCGCGCCGGCGGCGGCATCCTCTCCTCGGTCAAGGCGACGCGGGCGGCGAGTGAGGATGCGCTTTTCGCGACGGCCGACCGGCGTCTTTCCGAACTCGTCCGCGAAGGCGTCACCACCGTCGAGATCAAGTCGGGCTACGGGCTCGACATCGACAGCGAAGTCAAGGCGCTCAGGGTCGCGCGCCGGATCGGCCGCGAGCGGCCGGTCACCGTTCGCACGACCCTGCTCGGCGCCCATGCCGTGCCGCCGGAATACAAGAGCCGCTCCGGCGACTATGTGGCGCTCGTCGCAGGGCCAATGCTCGATGCGGTCGCCGCCGAAGGTTTGGCCGACGCCGTCGATGTGTTCTGCGAGGGCATCGCCTTTTCGCCGGAGGAGACGCGCACCGTCTTCGCAGCAGCCAAGACAAAGGGGCTGGCGATCAAGATCCATGCCGAGCAGCTCTCCAATCTCGGCGGCGCCAAGCTGGCGGCGGAAATGGGGGCTCTCTCAGCCGACCATCTCGAACATCTCGACGAGGATGGCGTGATCGCGATGGCGAAGGCCGGCACGGTCGCGGTCGTATTGCCCGGCGCCTTCTATTTCCTGCGCGAGACGGTGAAGCCGCCGATCGAACTTCTTCGTAAGCATGGCGTGCCGATCGCGCTGGCGACCGACGCCAACCCCGGCACCTCGCCGCTGACCTCAGCCCTGATGACGCTCAACATGGGCTGCACGCTCTTCCGCCTGACGCCGGAAGAGGCGCTCGCAGGCATGACCCGCAATGCCGCCCGTGCGCTGGGAATGCAGGACGAGATCGGGACGCTCGAGGCCGGCAAGGCCTGCGATCTCGCGATCTGGGAGATCGAGCGGCCGGCCGAACTCGCCTACCGCATGGGCTTCAACCCACTTCACGCACGCATATGGAACGGCCAATGAGCACGCCCCTCGCGATCGAACCCGGCCATGCGGCCCTCGCGCAATGGCGCGACGTGCTCGACGGCACGGCCGTCACGCTATCGGCGTCGAGCGCTGCGACCATCGCCGCGGCTCAGGCGATCGTCGACGAGATCGTCGCGGCGGGAACCGTGACCTATGGCGTCAACACCGGCTTCGGCAAGCTCGCCAGCGTACGGATCGCCGATGCCGATCTCGCGACGCTCCAGCGAAACCTGATCCTGTCGCATGCGGTCGGCACCGGCCCTGCCCTGCCCGATAGCGTAGTCCGGCTGATCCTGGCGATGAAGGCGGCGAGCCTGGCGCGTGGGGCGTCTGGCGTGCGCCCCGTCGTGGTCGAGGCGTTGATCGGCGCACTGAAGGCGGACGCGCTGCCGGTGGTCCCCGCCAAGGGCTCGGTCGGCGCTTCCGGCGATCTCGCGCCCCTCGCCCATCTCACCGCCGCGCTGATGGGCGTCGGCGAGATCAGGCTGAAAGGCGTCGTCATGCCGGCGGCCGAAGCCTTGTCGCGGATCGGCCAGGCGCCGCTCGCGCTCGGCGCCAAGGAAGGGCTCGCCCTCATCAACGGCACGCAGGTCTCGACGGCGCTTGCGCTGGCCGGCCTAAACGCCATGGCCCGTGTCTTCGACGCCGCCCTCGTTGCGGGAGCGCTCTCGGTCGATGCGCTGAAGGGCTCGGACACGCCGTTCGATCCGCGCATCCAGCGCCTGCGCGGACAGCCCGGCCAGATCCGCGTCGCGGCCCATCTGCTCGACCTGATCGCCGGCAGCGAAATCCGCGACAGCCACCGCTTCGGCGACAGCAAGGTCCAGGATCCCTATTCGCTGCGCTGCCAGCCGCAGGTGATGGGCGCTGTGCGCGACCTGCTCGCCAACGCCGCCGCAACGCTTTCGATCGAGGCCAACGCCGTCACCGACAATCCGCTGGTGCTGGGGCCGGGGGAGATCGTCTCCGGCGGAAATTTCCACGCCGAGCCGGTCGCCTTCGCCGCCGACATGCTGGCGATGGGGCTGTGCGAGATCGGCAATCTCTCGGAGCGGCGGATCGCGCTGCTGGTCGACCCCGTGATGAGCGGGCTGCCGCCCTTCCTGGCGCGCGACGCCGGGTTGAATTCCGGCTTCATGATCGCGCAGGTGACGGCTGCTGCGCTGGCGTCCGAGAACAAGCAGAAGGCGTATCCTGCCTCTGTGGACACCATACCCACTTCGGCCAACCAGGAAGACCATGTCTCGATGGCGACGCATGGCGCTTATCGCCTGCTCGACATGGCCGCGAATGCCGCGAGCATCGTCGCGGTAGAACTGATGGCGGCGGCGGAGGCGATCGAGCACCATCGCCCGATGAAAACGAGCCCACGGCTCGAGCCGGTACTGGCGCTGCTGCACGGGCGGATCGCGCCGCTGACGGAGGACCGCTATCTGGCGCCCGATCTCGCGGCGGCGACGGCGTTCGTGCTGTCGGGGGCGGTGGGCAAGGCGGCTGGGCTGGATTCATTTGCGGAGTTCGGAGCTTGAGCGACATCGTCACCGTCACCCGGGGCCCCTCCCCGCTCATCCTCTCGATGCCGCATCCGGGCACCGGACTGCCGCCCGAGGTCGCTGCCGCGCTGAACGAGCGTGGCCGGCTGGTCGAGGACACGGATTGGCACATGCGCGAGCTCTACGCCTTCGCGGAGCGCTTCCAGCCGACCATCGTCGAGGCGGGGCTGTCGCGCTATGTCATCGACCTGAACCGCGACCCGTCAGGCGTCTCGCTCTATCCCGGCCAGGCGACGACGGAACTGGTGCCGACGACGACCTTCGACGGCGCGCCGATCTGGACGATCGCGCCGAACGATGCCGAGATCGCGAGGCGGCGCGAGGCCTATTTCCAGCCCTATCACGATGCGCTCGCCGCCGAGATCGAAAGGGTGCGCAAGACCCATGGCTGGTGCCTGCTGTGGGACTGCCACTCGATCAAGTCGGTCATCCCGCGGCTGTTTCCGGGCACGTTGCCGACGCTCAATCTTGGTACGAATTCCGGCCAGAGCTGCGCACCGGCGGTCGAGACGGCCGCCACGGCTGCGATGGCCGGCCATGAGCTGACGCAGATCGTCAATGGCCGCTTCAAGGGCGGCTGGATCACCCGGCATTACGGCCGCCCGCAGGACGGCGTCCATGCTATCCAGATGGAGATCGCGCTCAGCGCCTATCTCGCCGAGGAGGCGCCGCCCTGGCGTTTCGACGCAAGCCGCGCCCGCCCGCTGCAGACCGCACTCGACAGCATCATCGACGCAGCGCTGGCAGCCGCGATGGTCCAGTCCGTCGGCCTGCGCTGACGCCCGCCTGCGCCTCCTTTCTGACACCGTCCTTTTGCCCGCAACGGAGCCGTCCATGACCCGCATCGACAACAGCCGCGTCATCCGCAGCCCCAAGGGCAGCGAGCTTTCCGCCAAGAGCTGGCTGACCGAAGCGCCGCTGCGCATGCTGATGAACAATCTCGACCCCGACGTCGCCGAGAAGCCTAGCGAGCTCGTGGTCTATGGCGGCATCGGCCGTGCCGCGCGGACCTGGGAGGATTTCGACCGGATCTGCGCGAGCCTGCGCTCGCTGGAGGCCGACGAGACGCTGCTGGTGCAGTCCGGCAAGCCGGTCGGCATCTTCCGCACCCATGCGGACGCGCCGCGCGTGCTGATCGCGAACTCCAACCTCGTGCCGGCCTATGCGAACTGGGAGCATTTCCACGAACTCGATAAGGCCGGACTGATGATGTACGGCCAGATGACGGCCGGCTCCTGGATCTATATCGGCACGCAGGGCATCGTTCAGGGCACCTACGAAACCTTCGTCGAGGTCGGCCGCCAGCACTATGGCGGCAGCCTCAAGGGCAAATGGATCCTGACGGGCGGCCTGGGAGGCATGGGTGGCGCGCAGCCGCTCGCCGCGACCATGGCCGGCGCCTCGATGATCGCGGTCGAATGCAGGCCGTCCTCGATCGAATTCCGCCTGCGCACCGGCTATCTCGACGAGAAGGCCGACAGCGTCGACGAGGCCCTGAAGATCATCGAAGGCGCCCATGCCAAAGGCAAGGCGGTCTCGGTCGGCGTGCTCGGCAACGCCGCCGAAGTGTTTCCCGACATGGTCCGCCGCGGCATCCGGCCCGACGTCGTCACCGACCAGACCTCGGCGCATGATCCGCTCAACGGCTATCTCCCGGCCGGCTGGACGCTGGCCGAATGGGAGGAGCGCAAGGAGCGCGATCCCGCCGGCACGATCGAGGCCGCCAAGCAGTCGATGGCGACACATGTGCGCGCCATGCTGGACTTCCAGACGATGGGCGTGCCGACGCTCGATTACGGCAACAACATCCGCCAGATGGCCAAGGACATGGGCGTCCACAACGCCTTCGACTTCCCGGGCTTCGTGCCGGCCTATATCCGGCCGCTGTTCTGCCGCGGCATCGGGCCGTTCCGCTGGGCCGCGCTGTCGGGCGATCCGGAGGACATCTACCGCACCGACCAGCGTGTGAAGGAACTGATGCCGGACGACAAGCACCTGCACAACTGGCTCGACATGGCGCGCGAGCGCATCAAGTTCCAGGGCCTGCCGGCGCGCATCTGCTGGGTCGGCCTCGGCGACCGGCACCGGCTCGGCCTCGCCTTCAACGAGATGGTCGCCAAGGGCGAATTGAAGGCGCCCGTCGTGATCGGCCGCGACCATCTCGATTCGGGTTCGGTCGCCTCGCCCAACCGCGAGACCGAGGCGATGAAGGACGGCTCCGACGCCGTCTCTGACTGGCCGCTGCTCAACGCCCTGCTCAACACGGCGGGCGGCGCAACCTGGGTCTCGCTGCATCATGGCGGCGGCGTCGGCATGGGGTATTCGCAGCATTCCGGCGTGGTCATCGTCGCCGACGGCACGCCGGAAGCCGCCAAGCGGCTGGAGCGCGTACTCTGGAACGACCCTGCCACCGGCGTGATGCGCCATGCCGATGCGGGCTATGAGATCGCGCGGGACTGCGCGGTCGCGAAGGGGCTGAAGCTGCCGGGGATTTTGGGGTGAGCTACCCTGTCCTTCCGGGGCTCCGCGCAGCGGAGAACCCGGAAGGACAGGGGTGCGTGAACGCGGAGAAACATCCCATGCGCATTATCCGCGCCGCCGAACGCCGCGTCATGCCGTGGAAGAACGGCGGCGGTGTCACGACCGAGATCGCAGTGTTCCCAGAGGATGCCTCCCTGAGCGATTTCGACTGGCGCATCTCGATGGCCCATGTCGGACAGGACGGGCCGTTCTCCAGCTTCCCCGGAATCGACCGGACGCTTGCCGTACTGGACGGAGGCCGGATCCACCTCGCCTTCGCGGATGGCGAGACGGTCACGCTCGACCACGGTTCGCACCCCTTCGCCTTCGACGCCAACCGAGCCGTGTTGGGGGAATTGTTGGCCGGATCGATCCACGACCTCAACGTGATGAGCCGGCGCGGTCGCTGGCGTCAGGAGGTCCGGCGATTGGGGGCCGGCCCGCACGCGCTCGAAATCGATGCTGGCCTGCTCGTCCTCGTCGCCTGCGCGGGCGGCTGGACGATCAAGGCTGCGAGCGATGGCGCATCGCTCGCAGCGGGCGATAGCGTCATTCTCGACGGCCCGCAGAGCGTCGAGGTCGTCGCTGCCGAGGCGGACGCCGAACTGTTCGCGATCACACTGCGGCCGGTCGCGTGACACCCAGCGTTGTGCTCGCCCTTGTGGCGAGCCCCGCTATTGCGGCTTCTCCATATAGCCTCGCGTGATCGGCAATCCGTCCAGCCGCCTCGCGAGCTGGAGCTGGAAGACGACGAGGTCGTCGTGCCTGAAGCTCGCTTCCGAGCAGGCGAGATAGAATTCCCACATCCGCGCAAAGCGCTCATCATACATCGCGACGACCTCGGCGCGGCGGGCGAGAAAGCGCTCGCGCCAGGCCTTCAACGTCTCGGCGTAATGCAGGCGCAGCACCTCGACGTCGGTGATGACCAGCCCCTCCTTCTCGACGGCAGCAGTCATCTCCGACAGGGCCGGGATGTAGCCGCCCGGGAAGATGTATTTCGCGATGAAGGGGTTGGTGGCGCCCGGAGGCGTGCTGCGGCCGATGGTGTGGATCAGGGCGACGCCGTCGTCGGTCAGCAATTCGGCGATCTTGCGGAAATAGTCGCGGTAGAAGCCGACGCCGACATGCTCGAACATGCCGACGGAGACGATGCGGTCGAACGGCCCAGGCATGGCGCGATAGTCCTGCAGGCGGAAATCGACCGGCAGGCCCGAATCCGCAGCGCGCTCCTTGGCGACCGCGAGCTGTTCTTCCGACAGGGTGATGCCGGTCACGTCGGCGCCCGTCTCGGCGGCGATCGTCAGCGCAAGACCGCCCCAGCCAGAGCCAATGTCGAGCACCCGCTGTCCCGGCTCGATCGCAAGCTTTGCGATGATGTGCCGCTTCTTGGCGAGCTGGGCGTCCGCCAACGACATTCCCGGCCGCGCGAAATAAGCGCAGGAATATTGCATGTCGTCATCGAGGAAGAGCCGGAAGAACTCTTCGCGCAGATCATAGTGATGGGCGACGTTGCGCCGGGCGAGCGCAGGGGTGTTATGCTGATGGAAACGGCGCACGGCGGTCCGCAAACCCGCCAAAATCTTGCTCCATCCGTCCGGACGCGCCTTGTGCAGGCCCGCGATCAGCAGATCAAGCAGATCGTAGAGCGAGCCCTGCTCGACGACGACGCGCCCATCCATCACGGCCTCGCCGAGCGCGAGTTCCGGGTTCAGGGCCAGTTTGAACTCGGTCGACCGGTCGGCGATCCGCATCCGCACGGTGGGCACGGAGCCCCGCCCAACGGATTGCAGCGATCCGTCGGCAAAGACCACATCGATACGCGGCTCCTTCACCAGCCGCGACAACATCCTGGCGACAAAGGCATGCATCGGCTCCACCTCGATGGCAGCGCCCCTTTGCCCGAAAAGATGGTTCGTCGGAGGCCGAAACGCAACTCCGACCTCCGCGCAGGGCAAAGTGTCGCCTGAATCAGGCCGATTCAGACGGCTCGATGCCTATCGAATCATCCCCATCTGCCGCGGCAGCCACAGCGTCAGCTCGGGGATGAAGGTGATCGCGAACAGCGCGGCGAAGAGCGGGATCAGCCAGGGCAGGATCGCCATGGTCGTCCGCTCGACGGAGAGCTTGGCAACGCGCGAGAGCACGAACAGCACCATGCCGAGCGGCGGGTGAAGCAGGCCGATCATCAGGTTCAGCGTCATGATCAACCCGAAATGGATCGGGTCGACGCCGAGCTTGAGGGCGATCGGCAGCAGGATCGGCACCACGATGGTGATCGCGGCGATGGTGTCGAGGAAGCAGCCGATGAAGAGCAGCAGCAGGTTCACCAGGATCAGGAACACCCATTTGTTCTGGGTGAAGCCGAGGATGAGGTCGGACAGGGTCTGGGCGGTCTGCGAAACCGTCAGCAGCCAGGCGAAGATCGAGGCGGCGGTGACGATGAAGAGCACCGAGGCCGTGGTTTCGATGGTGTCGAAGGTCGCCTTGGTCAGGCTGCGCATCGTCATCGAGCGATAGCGCACGAGGCCCAGGAAGAGCGACCAGATCACCGCCGCTGCGGCCGCTTCCGTCGGCGTGAACCAGCCCATCGTCATGCCGCCGATCAGGATGACCGGCGTCATCAGCGCCATAACGGCCGAGAAATCGAAATAGTAGTCGAGCGCGAGCAGGGCCGCGAGCGCGAGGCCGATGGCGAGATTGTCCGGCAATCCGGCCCAGAGCAGGCCATATGCGACGACGGGGAAGCCGAGCACCACCGCAACTTCGATGCCGGCGGTGCCGATCTCGCGCAGCGAGAACGGGGTGTCGGAGCCCCATTTGTAGATGCGCGCGAAGATCGCGACGGTCGCCATCATGAACAGCGTCATCACCACGCCGGGGATGACCCCGCCCAGGAAAAGAGCGCCGATCGAGGTGTTCGACATCATGCCGTAGATGACGAAGGGCAGCGAGGGCGGGATGATCGGGCCCAGCGTGGCGGAAGCGGCGGTGACGCCGACTGCGACCTCGGCCGAATAACCGTGGTCCTTCATCGCCTTGATCTCGATCGTGCCGATGCCTGCCGCGTCCGCGATGGCGGTGCCGGACATGCCGGAGAAGATCACCGAGCCGATGATGTTGACCTGTGCCAGGCCGCCGCGCATCCAGCCGACGAGCGCGACCGCGAAGGCATAGATGCGGCCGGTGACGCCGGCGATGTTCATCAGGTTGCCGGCGAGGATGAAGAAGGGCACGGCGAGCAGCGGGAAACTCTCGACGCCGGCGATCATGCGCTGGGCCAGGATGACGTCGGGCACCGTGCCCGAAACCAGGATGAAGGCGAGCGAGGCGACGGCCATGGAGATCGCCACGGGCACGCCGAGGATCATCAGACCGAGAAAGGAACCAAGCAGGATCAGCATATTGGTCTCAGGCCTCCGAGCCGTCGAAAGCTTCCGGCTTCTCCAGCACGGAATAGCCGCGGCGCCAGTTCTGCCAGGCGACATGCAGCGAGCGCAGCGTCATCAGCGCGAAGGCGAGGACGACCGCATTGAAGATGAACGACTTCGGGAAATCGATCGTCGTCATCATCTCGTCGGGGATGAGCGAGGCGTATTTGTACATCAGCCAGGTGCCGTAGCCGAAGAAGCCGACACGCACGACATCGACGCCCGTCGCCATGATGCGGCCCATCCGGGGCGACATGTAGCGGTAGAGGAAATCGACCTGGATGTGCCGCGAGGCCCGCACGCAGAGCGAGGCACCGAGGAAGACGACGACGACGAGCGCGTAGATCGCGATCTCTTCCGTCCAGGCGAAGGAGTTGTTCAGCACGTAGCGGGTGAAGAACTGCAGGATGACGCAACCGACCATGACCCAGAAGGCGGCGAGCGTAATCCAGTCCTCGACGCCGTAGCCGGAGAGATCGGCCGGTGGCGGCGCCTCGTCGAAGACGTGAGCGATCTCCTCGCTCGTGACCTGGGTATGGATTTCCGGCGCAGTATCAGTGGCCACGGCAGACCTCGATGAAATCGGCCGCAGCGAGGCCGTAGGCAGGATGGATGCCCGGCAGCTCGCGCCGCCGGGCCGTTCGGTGGATTACTTGATCGCCTGGATGCGATCCCAGTCGGCCTTGCGGTAGCCGAACTGCTCGAAGGTAACGTTCTTCTGGACGTTGGCGAGGAAATCGGCCTTGTCGACCTCGGTGACGGTCAGGCCCTTGTCCTTGAAGAACTGCACGAGCTTGACCTCGTCGGCCTGGATCTTCTTGGTGGCGCGGGCGGAGGCCTCCTGGGCGACCTCGCTGAAGATCTTGCGATCCTCGGGCGAGAGCTTGTCCCAGAGCTGCTTGGCGACGACCGTGTTGAGGTGGTCGACGATGTGGCCGGTCAGGACGATGTGCTTCTGGACCTCGTAGAACTTCTTGGCCTCGATCGTGGTCAGCGGATTCTCCTGCGCCTCGACGGTGCCGTTCTGGAGCGCGAGATAGACCTCGGCGAAGGCGATCGGCGCGGTGTTGGCGCCGCAGGCGCGCGGCATGGCGAGATAGGCCGGCACGTCCGGCACGCGGATCTTGAGGCCCTTCATGTCGGCGCAGCTCTTGATCGGCTTGTTCGAGGTGGTGTGGCGCGTGCCGTAATAGGTCACAGAGACGATCTGGTGGCCGCTCTTCTCCTGATAGCCCTTGGCCATGTCGGTGAAGACATCGCTCTTGGTGTAGGCGAGGAGATGATCCGGGCCGCGGAAGGTGAAGGGGTAGTAGGTCACACCGATCGGCGGGAAGGCGCGCGCCGCGAAGCTCGAGCCCGAGATGATGATGTCCACGGTGCCGAGCGTGAGGCCCTGGTTGATGTCGGTTTCCTTGCCAAGCTGCGAGGCCGGATAGACCGTGATCTCGTATTTGCCATTGGTGCGCTTCTTGAACTCGTCGGCGGCCCAGACGGACTCCGTGTGGAAGGGCTCGGAGGTTTCGTAGACATGGGCCCATTTCAGCTTTGTCTGCGCCTGCGCCGACGCGCCGGCGGCGATCAGGCCCGCGGCTACAGCCGCCATCGTCAGATAGGTCTTCATCACTCTGTCCCTCCCTGGGATTGATCTTGTTGCTGTGCTTCCTGGGTCGGCGTCCTGCAGTCTTCTTCTTGTGCTTGCCTCGGTTCTTCCTGCCTCAGTTGCTCGTGCCTCACGTCTTGCTGGCCAGACGGGTCACGACGTTCTCCCGTTCGCCGGGCCTTGCCTTGGGCGGTCCCTCGCCGAAACTCTGCGAGAAACGCTCCTGCGAACGCTGCAGATGACGGCGCATCGCCACCTGCGCCGCCTCGCCGGTTCCCGCCGCGATCGCGTCGCGAATCTCGCGGTGCTCGGCCACCGCCTCGCGCCAGGAATCGGCGTTCTCGAAATAGCTGGCGAGCTGACGGAAGTAGGGGTTAATGCGCTGGTCGAACAGCAGGCCGACGAAGCGCGCCAGCACCGCATTGCCGAGGATTGAAGCGATCGCGACGTGGAAGGACCGGTCGAGGGCGACGAGTTCGTCTCCGGTCAGTCCGGGCAATTCCATCCGGCGGAGGATGTCGTCGAGAGCCGCCAGGTCATCGGGTCCCGCCGACACGCCGGCCTCGGCGCAGACCGCGCTCTCAACCAGTTCGCGTGCCTTCAGCACCTCGAACGGCCCTTCCGGGGCCTCGTCGAACGCCGCGATCAGGGCCGGCTGATCAACGGGGCGGTCGACGACATAGACGCCCGAGCCCATGCGGATACGGACGCGCCCCTCGACCTCGAGCGCGATCAGCGCCTCGCGGACCGACGGACGGGAGACGCCGAGCTTCTCGGCCAACTCGCGCTCGGGCGGCAGTCGACCGCCCGCCGGATACTCACGCCGATCGATGAGATGGCGGAGCTGGTCGGCGATCTGGCGATAGAGACGTGGCGACTCGACAGCTTCGAGCGGCACAGCTTGCTCCCGGTTTCCATCCCAAGGCCCCCTCTGGTGGGGAGCTCGATTTGGCCATGTGGTCAGGCCAATTGGAATGAAACCAATCATCATCGCGGCGGGCTGTCAATCGGCCCGTCGCGTTGACGTTACGCTGGGTCGCTCAATGCGGGCTCGCCATCACCTCCGAGCGGATTTCCTCGACCAAGCGCTCCTTCAGCGCGACGAATTCCGGGGTCGTCTTGATGGTGTAGGGGCGCGGATGGGCCAAGTCGACGGCGATGTCGGCCTTGATGCGCCCCGGCCGCGCGCTCATCACCACGACGCGCGAGCCGACGAAGATCGCCTCCTCGATATCGTGGGTGACGAAGAGCACGGTTTTGCGCTCGCGCTCCCAGATGCCGAGCAGCATCTCCTGCATCAGCGCGCGGGTCTGGTTGTCGAGCGCCCCGAAGGGCTCGTCGAGCAGCAGGATTTTGGGATCGTTGGCGAGCGCGCGGGCGATGGCGGTGCGCTGCTGCATGCCGCCGGAAAGCTGCTTGGGGAAATGATCGACGAAGTTCGACAGGCCGACGCGATCCGCCCATTTTCTGGAGATATCGAGCCGCTCGCGCTCGGCTAAGCCCTTCTCGCGCAGGCCGAAGGCGATGTTCTGCGCCACGGTCAGCCAGGGGAAGAGCGTGTAGCTCTGGAAGACGAAGCCTCGATCGGCGCCTGGGCCGGCGACGGGGGCGCCATCGAGCATGATCTTGCCTTCGCTCGCCGTCTCCAACCCGCCGATGATCCGCAGCAGGGTGGACTTGCCGCAGCCCGAGGGGCCGAGGATAGAGATGAAGTCGTTGTCGCCGACATTCAGCGAGGTCGGCATCAGGGCGCGGGTCGGCTGGCCGCCACGCTGGGCCGGGAAGATCTTCCCGACATTCTCAACAAGAAGCTTGCTCATCTTTGCGCCCAACTCATCTCTGCGCCCATGGAAACAGGCGCTGGTTGACCGCCTTGAAGAGGAAATCCGAGACCAGCCCAATCAGGCCGATGACGATGATGCCGAAGATGATCTGCCCGGTGTTCAAGAGCGCCTGGCTGTCGGTGATCATATGGCCGATGCCGGAGGAGGAGCCGATCAGCTCGGCGACGATGACATAGGTCCAGGCCCAGCCGAGCACGAGGCGGAAGATCTCGGCGATCTCGGGGGCCGCGTTAGGCAACAGCACGCGGCGCACGACCGAGGTATCGGTCGCGCCCAGCGTATAGGCGGCATCGACGAGGTCGCGGCGGATCGAGCCGACCGCGACCGCGATCATCAGGATGAGCTGGAAGACCGAGCCGATAAAGATAACGAGCAGCTTCTGCGCCTCGCCGATGCCGGCCCAGAGGATCAGCAGCGGGATGAAGGCCGATGCCGGAAGATAGCGCGCGAAGGAGACGAAGGGCTCGAGGAAGGCCTCGATCGGCTTGTAGGCGCCCATCATGATGCCGAGCGGCAGCGCGACGATCACGGCCAGCACGAAGCCGCCGACGACGCGCCAGATCGTCATGCCGATATCAAAGGCGAAGCCGTAGCGGACCAGCAGGTTGTAGCCCTCGCTGACCATCGTCAGCGGGTCCGCGAGGAACAGCCTCTGGACATAACCGCCGAAAGTCGCGACCGACCAGAGCGCTACGAAGAGCGCGAAGAAGGCGATGCCATAGCCGATGCGGGCGGGGGCGGAGACGGGTTGGAGTGGTTTCATCGCATTTCGGTTCCGGCCAGATGGGCGGCCAGTTCTCTCCAGGGTTCGATCGACCAGAAGCCCGAGGCGGCGCCCGAGGTCGAGGGCAGGACGAAGATGTCGGCTCCGGCGAGCCGGTCCGGTTGCAGGCCGTAAGCACGCAGCGGACCCAGCACCGCCTGCGCGGCGCGCTTGCCGTTGAAGGCGACGATGCGAGGACGGACGACCGCCATCCGCGTCAGGAAGCCTGCCGCATCGAAATGAGCGCTGCGAAGGTCGGTATCAGGTCCCGAGGTCAGCTTGGCGACGTCGGTGAGCCCGATGCCATAGTCCGGCAGCGCCCGGAAGGCTTCGGGCTCCAGCCTTTCCGGCGTCAGGCCGATCTCGTGCAGCGTTTTCCAGAACTTGTTGCCCGGCCCGGCATAGTAGGCGCCGCGGCGGGCGGAAGCCGCCCCGGCCTGCGTGCCGCAGAAGACGACGCGCAGGCCGGGGGCAAGGATGTCGGGAAGGACGATTTGCTCAACCGTCATGGTCGGGCTTGTCCCGGCCATCCACGTCTTCCTCCCGCGGGGGCGGTGTCCAAGACGTGGATGCTCGCCACAAGGGCGAGCATGACGGTGTCGCCCAGCCTCACTTGCCGGCGACGTACTTCGTCTCGACCAGGTCCTTGAGATCGGGCTTGGCCTTGATCAGGCCGATCTCGAGTAGCAGGTCGGCGGCCTTGGCCGAGAAAGCCTGCCAGTCACCCGAGAAGAAGGCCTTGTTCCCCTCCGCATCCGACCATTTCAGGAAGCCGGCCGACTTCCCGAACTGCTCGGCGGACTGCTTCACATCCGCTCCCATGATCCCGTAGGCCTTGGCCTGATCGGCCTTGATCAGGTCGAGAGCCCCGAAATAGCTCTTGGTCAGCGCGGCCGCCGCCGCGTCGTTGGCGGCGAGGAAGGCGGGCGTGCAGCCGAAGGTGTCCATCACCATCGGATAGTCGAGCGTGGTGGCGATGATCTTGCCGGCGTCGGGCTTCTCGCGCACGGCAGAGAGATAGGGCTCATAAGTCATGGCAGCGTCGTTCTGGCCAGCGATGAAGGCTTGCGCGGCCGGGCCGGGCTCCATGTTGACCACGGTCACGTCCTTCACGGACATGCCGTTCTCCTTCAGGAACCAGGCGAGCGCGAAATAGGGCGAGGTGCCGGGTGCGGAGGCCGCGACGGTCTTGCCCTTCAGATCCTTGATCGAGCCGGTGGCGTTGCGCGTCACCATGCCGTCGGCGCCATAGCTCTTGTCGAGCTGGAAAATCTGCTTGGTCTTCACGCCCGCGCCGTCCCAGACGATCCAGGTCTCGACGGTCGTCGCCGCGCACTGGATGTCGCCCGAGGCGATCGCCAGGTGGCGATCCTTCTGCGGGATCTTCTTGATGGTGACGTCGAGGCCGTTCTTGGCGAAGATGCCCGCCTCCTTGGCGAGGACGAGCGGCGCGAAGCCGGTCCAGCCGGAAATGCCGATATTGACCTTGGTCTGTGCCTGCGCGCCGCCCGCGAGCAGCGTAGCCGCGAGGCCGAGGCCCGCCACCGTTCCCAAACGCTTCAAAGCTGTCATGACGGAACCCTTCCCCTGTGTGATGTCCGGCTTCGCGCGAGGACTGGAGCCCATCGCACCGCATGGCGCGGCCAGATGCAACCTTCGTTCCACCCGACGTTAAATGCATATGCAAATCCGTCAAGCCGTCGATCACCGGGGCTGGGGACAGCGATGACATTCTCTTGTTTGACAGGGAGGGGAACATCCCTTCCCCTGCGCATGCATTGAGCGACATGCTTCTTCTTGCCTTTCAGGAATTATCCGAATGAACGGTGCCGACCGCCTCTGCGACACGCTGCTCGTCAACGGCGTGGACGTCTGCTTTGCCAATCCCGGCACGTCCGAAATGCATTTCGTCGCGGCGCTCGACCGCAAGCCTGAAATGCGCTGCGTGCTCGGCCTGTTCGAGGGCGTGGTGACGGGCGCCGCCGACGGCTATGCCCGCATGGCCGACAAGCCGGCAGCCACCCTGCTGCATTGCGGGCCGGGCATGGCGAACGCGCTTGCCAATATGCACAATGCCAGACGCGCCTGGACGCCGATGCTGAACGTGGTTGGCGACCACGCGACCTATCATCTGCAGCATGACGCGCCGCTGACCAGCGACATCGAGAGCCTGGCCCGGCCGATGTCGCATCATGTCCGGCGCATCGCGACGCCTGAGGATGTCGGACCCGCGATCGGCGAGGCCTATGCCGCCGCGATGTCGCTGCCGGGCGTCGCGACCGTGATCCTGCCGGGCGACTGCGCCTGGGGCAGCGTCGAGCCGGCCGAGGTCGGGGCTACCCCCGTGCCCGCCTTCAGGACCGTAGCCACTGAGACCGTGCGCGAAGCCGCCGCCGCGTTGCGCAGGCATGGCGCACGCGCCGCCCTGATGATGACCGGCTCGTCGCTGCGCGAGGGCCCGCTGGAGACAGCCGCGCGGATCTGCGCGGCGACGGGCTGCAAGATGTATGGCCAGATGTCGAACGGGCGCATCGAGCGCGGCGCCGGGCGCGTCGCGATCCCCAAGGTGTTCTACCCCGTCGACATGGCGCTGGAGCAGCTCAAGGACATCGACCTGCTCGTGCTGGTCGGTGCGCAGATCCCGGTCGGCTTCTTCGCCTATCCAGGCAAGCCCGGCCGGCTGATCCATGATGGCTGCGTCGTGACCACGCTCGGCGTGATGGGCGATGACCTCGTCGGCGCGCTCGATGCGTTGGCCGAGGAGACCGGCGCAGCAAAGGTCGAACCCGCCTTCATCGCCAAGGCCCAGACCGAGACGGCACTGCCATCAGGCGATCTCGACGCCGACAAGGTCTGCACCATCGTGGCGCGGCTGCTGCCCGAGAACGCAATCATCTGCGACGAGTCGGTCTCGTCCGGCCGGGTCTTCTACCAGCAGTGCCACAACGCGCCGCAGCACGACTATCTGCAACTTACCGGCGGGGCGATCGGCGAGGGCATCCCGATGTGCGTCGGCGCCTCCGTCGCCTGCCCCGACCGCAAGGTCATCGGCATGCAGGCCGACGGCTCGGGCATGTACACCGTGCAGGGTCTGTGGACGCAGGCGCGCGAGAATCTCGACATCATCACGGTGATCTTCGCCAACCGGACCTATGCGATCCTGCATGGCGAGATGCGCGCCGTCGGCGTCAATGATTTCGGCCGCAACGCCACGCTGATGCTGAACCTAGACGAGCCGGCTCTCGACTGGGTCGCGATGGCGCGTGGTATGGGCGTGGAAGCCGCGCGGGCGACGACGGCCGAGGAGTTCACCAGGCTGTTCAAGGGCGCGCTCGGTCGGAAGGGGCCGTTCCTGATCGAGGCGGTGATCTGAAGGGCCGACCCTGCCAAAGACAGGCGCGGGGAACCCTCTCCCGTAGGGAGAGGGTAGGGTGAGGGGTCGGCCGTTTGACGCTCTGGCCGCGACCTCACCGCTGCTTCGCTGCGGCGTTTTCAGTTTGCTGGTCCAGGGGCCGACACCTCTCCCCTGCCCCTCTCCTTACAGGAGAGGGGTTCCCCGCGCTTTGTCTTCGCGTCGCTGAAGCCAAAGTTGGCGGCGCCTGCGCCCGCCTCGTATGCCAAACCAAACCGGCACGACGTTGGTGAGGACACCGATCAGCAAAGTCGGCAGCCCCAAGAACAACCCGACGACCACAAGGATCACGCCGGTCACACAGGAGCGCCATATCGCGGCCCGGAAGCCTGGGACCTCGAGAAACCAAGAGCTTAAGGCATCATAAAGCGCGAGCATCTACCCATTTCACGGCACGGGCGATTAAGACTCATTTAAATCCTTCCAGGAACGCATCGAGGCACTCTCCGATCGCCTCGATGGCGTAACCACCCTCCTGCACCACCAGGGTCGGCAGGCCGAAGGCCTTCACCTTGCCGGCGATGGTGCCGAAATCGGCGGCGTCGAGCTTGAGCACGCCGATCGGGTCGTCCTTGTGGGCGTCGTAGCCGAGCGCGACGATGACGACATCGGCGCCGAACTCACGGATCGCCTCTCCTGCCTTGTCGACGGCTGCCGCCATCTCGACTCCGCCGGCGCCATGGGCCAAGGGCAGGTTGAGATTGAAGCCCTCGCCCGGCCCGTTGCCGCGCTCGTCCTCATAGCCCGTATAGAACGGATAATAGTTCGACGGATCGGCGTGGACCGAGATCGTCAGCACGTCGTTGCGGCGATAGAAGATCTGCTGCGTGCCGTCGCCGTGATGGGCGTCGACGTCGAGGATCGCAACCTTCCTGAACGACGAGCGCAGGCGCTGGGCCGCGATCGCGGTGTTGTTGAGATAGCAGAAGCCGGAGGCGCGGTCGGCGCGGGCATGGTGGCCGGAGGGGCGGCAGAGCGAATAGACGGCCCTTTCGCCCTCCAGGATCGCGTCGGCCGCGGTGACCGCCGTCTCGGCCGAAAGCAGGGTCGAGTGCCAGCAATGCTCGCCGATCGGCACAGACATGTCGCCGAGATACCAGCCGAGCTGGCCGATGAAGCCGGTCGGGCGGCAGGGCGGCCGGACATCCTCGTCGGGCCGCCCGCTCCAGTACGGGAAGGTGCTCGGCCAGACTTCGGGACCGCGCTCGGCCGGCAGGTCCTGCCAGCGTGCCCAGGCGGTCTGGAGAAACTCCACGAAGCCGGCGTCATGGACCGCGAGCACCGGCGCGGTGCCGTGCGAGACCGGCCGCTCCGGCGTGATGCCGTGCCTGGCCAGGGCCCCGAGCAGGCGCGCGGTCCGCTCCGGCAGGTCCTTCGGCGCGACGACGCGGCCGAAACGCAGATACTGCCGGGGATCGTGCAGCGACTGATCGGGATGATAGAAGGCGCGCATGGCTTGGAGGGTCTCCTGCAACGGACAAGTCAGCCGCCCGAGAGCGGACGGGCGGCCAAGCTAGCAAAGCCCGAGCCAGCGCGTCAGACCGCGACGGCGCCGCCCTGCCCTGCGCCAGCGACGGGCAACAGGCTTGGGTGTGCGGACAATGCCGGCACCATATCGGCCGGAACCGGGCGGGAATAGAGATAGCCCTGGGCCAAGTCGCAGCCATGGGCGAGCAGGAAAGCCTGCTGTTCCGGAGTCTCGATCCCCTCGGCGATCACCTCCAGACCAAGTTCGGCCGTCAGCGCGATGACGGCGCGCACGATCGCGGCATCCTCGCCCCCTTCCCCGACCCGGCTGACGAAGCTGCGATCGATCTTGACGACATCGACCGGGAAGCGCCGCAGATGCGTCAGCGAGGCATAGCCCGTGCCGAAATCGTCGAGCGCGACGCGGATGCCGGCGGCACGCAGATGCTGCAGCGCCGGCCCCGCCTGTTCGCCCTGGCGCGTCAGCAGCACGTTCTCGGTGACCTCGACCCCGAATTGCGCCGGCGACAGGCCGGCCTCGGTCAGTTTTCCGAGCAGGTCCTCCGGAAAGGCGGGATCTCGGAAGACGCCGGGGGCCAGGTTGAGCCACAGACGCGGAACCGCCACACCCGCATCCAGCCAGCCGCGCAGATCGACTATCGCGCGCCGAAGCACCGCCTCGCCGATCTGGCGCGCGGTCTCGGGGTCTTCCAACGCCAGAAGGAAGGCGGCGGCGGGAACGATCCCGCGCTCGGGATGATCCCAGCGCGCGAGCACCTCGAAACCTTCGACCGCTCCGCTGCGCAGGTCGATCTGGGGCTGGTAGAACGGCAGGATGCGATCCTGCGCCACAGCCTCGCAGATCGCGCTGCAGATCTCGACGCGGGCATGCAGAGCCTCGCGCATGGCGGGGTCGTAGACCAGAGCCATGTTCCGGCCGAGCGCCTTGGCCCGGTAGAGCGCGAGATCGGCATCCTTCAGCAGTTCGCCCGCGTCGTCATGATGATCAGGCGACAGCGCAAAGCCGATGCTCGCCCGCATCGGACCAATCACCTGATCGCCGGGGAAGGGTTCGCGCAGGGCGCCAAGCAACATTTCGGCCTTCGCCGCTGCCGCGTCGACGCCGCCGGAAACCGAGGCGATCACCACGAATTCGTCGCCGCCGAGCCTAGCGACGATCTCGCCGGGCTGAAGCCCTCTCGCCAGACGCTCCCCCACGGCGACGAGCAACTCGTCACCCACATCATGGCCGAGCGTATCGTTGATCGACTTGAAGTCGTCGAGATCGACGAGGAAAAGGGCGACGCTGCCATCGGCGCGACTATGCAAGGCCTCGACCAGCTTCTCCTGGAAGAGCAGCCGGTTCGGCAGCGCGGTCAGAGCGTCATGCGTCGCCTGCCAGCGCGTATGCGCCTCGGCGGCCTTGCGCTCGGTGATGTCGACGATGCCTGCGACGACCGCCCCGATCTGCCCGATCGGCAAGGAGGCTGCGGTGATGACGGCATCGCGGCGGCGGCCTTGACCGTCGCGAAGCGAGACTTCGAGCGCATCGATCCAGCCGCGATCGTCAAGGCCGGCCATCACATCGCGCCGGTCCACACTCCCGACGCAATCGGCCAAGGAGCGATTGCTCAGGTCGGCCGCCCCTGGCTCGCCGAGGTAGCTGACGGCCGCGTCATTGGCTCGCAGAAAACTACCGTCGGCGATCGTCGCGACGACCAGCGGGATCGGCACCGCCATGAAGATGCGTTCGATCAGGGCCTGGCTGTCCTCGAGGGCCTCCCGTGCCGAGCGCTCCGCCTGCGTCGCAAGCCATTCCAGACGACGCAGGCGGTTGGCATGGATCACGACGAGGCTGAGCGCGAAGTTCAGCATGGCGAGGACGAGCACGAGGCCCAGCAGCGTCGGCGGATAGGGCCCCCTGCCGAGATAGCCGACCAGCATCAGGACGCTCGCGCCGCCGCCCATCAGCAGCGTGAAACGGAACGAGGTCGGAGCGACCAGATAGAAAATGGACGGCAGCAGCAGGACGACGAAGAGCGCGAGATCGCTGCGCGAGCTGACGAGGAAGGCTACTGCGATCGCGGTCGTGACCTCCCAGAGCAGCGTCACGGCCTGCGCCGCCTCGAAGCGCGTGGCATGCCGCACAAGCACGAAGCACAGCAGAGAGAAGAACACCACGCAGAGCCGGGCGGGCACCGCGACGAAGAAATGCGGCGTGCCGGCAAAGCGCCAATCGCTCAGCAGAAACAATGTGTTGAGCGCTGCCGAAAGCAGAAAGAGTAGCCGGCACTGCCGCAGCGTCTCGTCCAGGCGCGCGATCCTGAACGCAGTTTCGCTCGCAGAATCGCGAAACTCG
Source organism: Allobosea sp. GW822-FHT03F07 (assembly GCF_058801345.1). NCBI lineage: Bacteria > Pseudomonadati > Pseudomonadota > Alphaproteobacteria > Hyphomicrobiales > Alloboseaceae > Allobosea > Allobosea sp. GW822-FHT03F07. Next base: position 19,287 of record NZ_JBXAND010000003.1, on the reverse strand, counting down.
CCGCCAAATTTCAATCTTTCGCCGGTCATGGACCCGGTTGTGGACGGCCACTTCTCAAGGCTGAGTTAAGTTGCCGCGCGCGGAGGCGACGACCGGCCGCCTCAGCCTGGCGCGATCAGAGCGACGAACTCCCGGGCAAGGCTCTCCGTGTCGAAACGCTCCGGCCGGAACCAGTCGATCGAACCGTTCATGGCGCCGAGCAGCAGGTAGCGCAGCACGTCGGGAGCCCGTTTGCGTGACACAGCACCGCTGGCCTGCAACTCGGCGATGAGCTCGCGCCAGACATCCTCATAGGCCCGCCGGACGGCCCGTACGCCTTCAGGCGCTGGGGTCTCGCCGAAGGTGAAGACCTTGATGCTGGCGCTGGTGTAGTCACTGTTGCCATGAAGCGCCGTGAGATGGGCCCCGATCGCGGCCTTCAGCCGCACGCGCGATGCGGCGCCATCGACAGCGGCTAGAGCCGCCAAGACGGCCTCATGGACGAAGCGCACGCCGTCGTTGACCACGGCCTCGACGATCTCCTCCTTCGAGGCGAAGTGATAATAGAGGCTGGCCTTGCGGATGCCGACCGCCTCGGCGATCTCGCGCAGCGTCGTCTGGTGATAGCCGCCGGAGCGCAGCAGGCGGGCCGCCGTGTCGAGGATCAGCCGGCGCGAGCCGCCTTCAATGGTCTCCCTCTGCCCTCTGTCGACTGCCGCGCTCACAGCCGCTTCGCCACCTCTTCCAGCATCACCTCGGTGGCGCCGCCGCCGATGGACTGCACACGCGCGTCGCGGGTCATCCGCTCGATCGTGCTCTCGCGCATGTAGCCCATGCCGCCATGGAACTGCAGGCAGGCATACATCACCTCGTTGACCAGCTCGCCGCAGTAGGCCTTGACCATCGAGACCTCGCGGGTGGCATCGAAGCCCTGCGCGTCGAGCCAGGCGGCGTGATAGACGAGCTGGCGCCCGGCCTCGACCTTGCCCGCGAGCTCCGCGAGGCGCTGGCGGATGGCCTGCTTGTCCCAGAGCGCCGCGCCGAAGGCCTTGCGGGTCTTCACATAATCCAGCGTCAGGTCGATCGCGGCCTGCGCCTCACCGATCGCCATCGCACCGATCACCGTGCGCTCGTTCTGGAAATTGCTCATGATCGCGTAGAAGCCGCGCCCCTCCTGGCCGAGCAGGTTCTCGGCCGGGATCCGACAATCCACGAAAGACAATTCGGCCGTGTCCGAGGAGCGCCAGCCATGCTTGTCGAGCGCGCGCGAGACGTTGAAGCCCGGCGTGCCCTTCTCGACCAGGAAGATGGAGACCGATTGCGAGGGCTTGGCGGAAAGATCGGTCTTGGCGGCGACGCAGTAGAGATCGGCATGGACGCCGTTGGTGATGAACATCTTGGCGCCGTTGAGCACATAGGAATCGCCCTCGCGCCGCGCCGTGGTGCGGATGCCCTTCACGTCCGAGCCGGCATCGGGCTCGGTGACGGCGACCGCGACGATCTTCTCGCCGGCGATGATTGCCGGCATCAGCCTGTCACGCTGCGCCTGGCTTCCGGCATTGGCAATGTGGACGGAGGCCATGTCGGTGTGGACAAGCGCCGTGATCGCCACGCCCGAGAAGGTGGAGCGGCCGAGTTCCTCCGCCAGCACGACCGTCGCCATGGTGTCCATCTCGGAGCCGCCATACTCGGCGGGGTAGCGGATGCCGAGGAACCCGAGTTCGCCCATGCGGCGAAGCACCTCGCGCGGAACGAAGCCGGCCTCCTCCCATTTCAGGGCGTGCGGCTTGATCTCCGTCTCGACGAAGCGGCGGACCTGGTCGCGCAGCGCCTCGTGCTCTTCGGTGAAATAGGGCGAGCGGCGGGCACCTTCGCTGAGCTTCTCGACGGCCGACATGGCTTCCTCCCTGCTTGACCGCTGCATCTCGATCTGACTACCTACCGGACGGTAGGTGAATGAGGCAGCGAGATCAAGACGCCTTCGCTTCACCACGCAAGAGAAAATACGCCGATCCGGAGAGACCGCGATCCATTCGCGGCCCTGGATCGCGACCGGGATGGAAGCACCAGATGGCGAACATGGCAGTGCAGGCGGCAGCGCCTCCCCCGCTCTCGGACATGATCGAGACCCTGCGCGAGCGTCACGCGCTGATCGCGACAGGCGGAGGCGAGAAGCTACGGGCGCGCCACGAGGCCCGAGGCAAGATCATGGTGCGCGATCGGATCGACCTCTTGCTCGATCCGCAGACGCCCTTCCTCGAATTGTCGCCGCTGGCGGCATGGGGGCTCTATGGCAATGAGGTGCCGGGTGCCGGCATTGTCACGGGTATCGGCATCGTCCGGAACCGCGCCTGCATGCTCGTCGCCAACGATGCGACGGTGAAAGGCGGCTCCTTCTTCGCCGAGACGGTGCGCAAGCATCTGCGCGCGCAGGAGATCGCCGAAGAGCATCGGCTGCCCTGCCTCTATCTGGTCGATTGCGGCGGCGCCTTCCTGCCGGAGCAGGACCGGGTCTTTCCGGACCGCGACCATTTCGGCGGTTCCTTCTACAATCAGTGCCGAATGTCGGCCGCCGGCATCCCGCAGATCTCGATCGTCTTTGGGGCTGCGACCGCCGGCGGTGCCTATATACCGGCGCTGTCGGACGAGGTGATCATGGTCAAGGGCACGGGCCGCATCCATCTCGGCGGCCCGCCGATCGTGAAGGCGGCGATCCACGAGGTCGTCGATGGCGAGACGCTGGGCGGAGCGGAGATGCACACCCAGGTCTCGGGCGTCGCCGACCATCTCGCAACGACGGAGATGGAGGGTCTCGCCAAGCTGCGCGAGATCGTCGGCTCGCTGGGCGATGCCGGGACGCTGAAGCCGCCGCCGCACGCACCTGCTCCGCCGCATCTCGACCCCGCCGATCTCGTCGATCTCGTGCCGACCGATCTGCGCCGTCCTTACGACGTGCGCGAGGTCATCGCCCGGATTGTCGACGACAGCGCCTTCAACGCCTTCAAGGCGGATTACGGCGCGACCCTGGTGACGGGCTTCGCGCGCATCCACGGTCACCCGGTCGGCATCCTCGCCAACAACGGCGTGCTGTTTTCCGATTCGGCGATGAAGGGCGCGCATTTCATCGAACTTTGCGACCAGCGCCAGATCCCGTTGCTGTTCCTGCAGAACATCACCGGCTTCATGGTCGGTACCGAGGCCGAGCGCGGCGGCATCGCCAAGCATTCGGCCAAGCTGGTCTATGCCGTATCGAATGCGCGGGTACCGAAATACACCGTGCTGATCGGCGGATCCTATGGCGCCGGCAATTACGGCATGTGCGGGCGGGGCTTTCGGCCGCGCTTCCTGTTCTCCTGGCCGAATGCCCGGATCGCCACGATGAGCCCCGAGGTGGCGGCGAATGTCGTCACTGACCTGCGGCGACAATCCCTGAAGGGGGCGGCGGACGAGGCGGACATCGCCATGCTCGATGCGAAGACGCGCGCCCAGTTCGAGCAGCAGAGCGACCCCTATTACGCAACCGCGCGGCTCTGGGACGACGGCATCATCGAGCCGGGGCAGACACGCGACGTGCTGGGCCTGTGCCTGGCCCTGGCGGCCGGCGAGGCGCGCGATAACTCCTCGCGCCCTGTGTACAGGATGTGATGCACGCGATGTTCGAGACCGTCCTGATCGCCAATCGCGGCGAGATCGCCTGCCGCATCATCGGGACCTGCCGCCGGATGGGCATCCGCACGGTCGCCGTTTTCTCCGATGCCGACCGGGATGCGCTGCATGTGTGCCTCGCTGATGGCGCTGTCCGGATCGGCCCCGCCCCGGCCCGCGAGAGCTATCTGCGCGCGGACCGCATCATCGAGGCCGCGCTCGCGACCGGCGCGCAGGCGATCCATCCCGGCTATGGCTTCCTCTCCGAGCGGCTCGACCTGATCGCCGCCTGCGAGGCCAACGGCATCGCCTTCATCGGCCCCTCGGCTTCTGCCATTGACGCGATGGGCGACAAGATCCGCTCCAAGCAGATCGCGCGCGATGCCGGGGTACCGGGCGTTCCGGGCTATGACGGAGCCAACCAGTCGCCGCAGGTCCTGCGGGCGGAAGCCCTGCGCATCGGCCTGCCGGTCATGGTCAAGGCCTCGGCCGGTGGCGGCGGCAAGGGCATCCGCAAGGTCGAGGATGAGGCGGAACTGGATGGCGCGATCGTGGCGGCGGCCTGCGAGGCGCAGGCCGCCTTCGGCGACGGACGCCTGCTGATCGAGAAATTCGTGGCGCGGCCGCGCCATGTCGAGGTGCAGGTCGCGGGCGACAAGCACGGCAACATCGTCCACCTGTTCGAGCGCGACTGCTCGGTGCAGCGCGCCAACCAGAAGCTGATCGAGGAGGCGCCGGCGCCCAATCTGCGCGACGAGCCCCGCGCCGCGCTGCACGGGTACGCCCTGAAGCTCGCCCGGGCGATCGGCTACGACAATCTCGGCACCGTCGAGTTCCTTGTCGATGCGGAGACGCAGGAGGTCTTCTTCCTCGAGATGAACACGCGGCTGCAGGTCGAGCACCCTGTGACGGAGGCGATCACCCGGGTCGATCTCGTCGAATGGCAGATCCGGATCGCGGCAGGCGAGACGCTGCCGCTGGTACAGGACGAAATCACGTGCTCCGGACACGCCATCGAGGCTCGCCTGACCGCCGAGCGCGCCGATGAGGGCTTTCGGCCGGATGGCGGCCGGATCGCGCTCTGGCAGGAGCCGGGAGGGCTGCGCGTCGACAGTGGCGTCGCAGCCGGCAGCGTCATCTCCAGCCACTACGACTCGCTCCTCGCCAAGGTGATCGCCCATGCGCCGGACCGCATCGCGGCCGCGCGCAAGCTAGCGGACGGGCTTGACCGCATGGTCGTTCTCGGACCTGGCACGATCAGACCCTTCCTCATCGAGGCGCTACGCCACCCGGCCTTCGCCCAAGGGCGAGCGACCACCCTGTTCCTGAAAGAGACCTGGCCCGATGGCTGGCAGCCAAGGCAGGCGGCGAAGCCGGAACTCTGCGCCGTCGCCGCCGCGCTCTGGCTCGCGATCGAAGGTGCCGCCGCAGCGCTTGAGGGGCCGTGGCAGTCGCTCTCGGGCTTCAGGCTGCTCGCGCGGGCGGGACGGCCAGCGGTCGCCCATGTCTCGGTCGGCCTCGGCGCAGACCGGGCGCGGCTGCGGATCGAGAGCTGGAGCGGCTTCCTGCGCGTGCTGGGTCCGGACGGCTCTTGGGATATCGCCTCGCGACGCGCGAAGAACGGCGATGGCTGGACCGTCCAATGTGGTGGCGTGGCGTGGCCGGCCCAGGCTCTGCGCGCCGAGAACGGGCTGCTGCTGCGCTATCGCGATTTCGAAGGCCTGATCCGGGTGTCCTTGACCGTGGAGGCGGAGGCAGCGACGCGCCGCGAGAGCGGTGCGCAAAGCGGCAGCCTGCGGGCCGCGATGCCCGGCACGGTGGCGGCGATCCATGTCGCCGACGGAGACAGGGTGACCGCAGGGCAGGTCGTGGTCGTGCTCGAATCGATGAAGCTCTTCATGGATCTGAAGAGCCCCGCCGACGGCCGGATCGCGCGGATCGCAACCCGGACCGGCACGACGGTCGCCGCCGGCGAGCTGTTGCTGCAGGTCGAAACCAGCGAGGCGGCGTCGGGATAGATCGTCACCGTCAGTTCGCGCGGCTCCACAGCAGCCAGGCCGCCGCATCGCGCTTGACGATCGTCCTCAGGCGCGACGGCAGGTCGGTGCGCTTGTGGACATCCGAGATGTAGTAGTGCTCGAAGTAGAGACTGCAGACATAGTTGTTGAGCTCGAAGATCGTGTAGGTGGTCTGGTGCAGGCCCGGCACGGTCATGTCGCCGCGCGGCTTGTCGATGCAGCCGTCGCAGATGATCGGCGCATCGTCGAGGCAGGTGATCGCCTCCTGGAACAGGGTGATGCAGTCCTTGGTCTTCGGGCCGATGATGCCGTCGACCGCGAGGCGGCGGCTCCTCGTGGGCCCCGCCAACGCCCGAACGCGGGCGCTTTCGGGGTGCTGAAGCCAGAGGTTCAAGAGATACTGGACGACCATCACGTCGTCGCAATTGTTGGCCCGGCCGGGGCCGACGCCCATATCGACCGTGAACATATTGCCGAGATCGGTCTCGATCAGCCTCGCCATCACCGCCCCCTGTCCCAGATGCGCCGGACCAGTCCGCCGCTGGGATCAGGGATAGGCTTGTCGCGCCGGCCGCGCTGTTCCGTGCGGAACAGAGGCCTCAGCTCTTCGTCGGGAAGGTCAGCGGCGAGATCTCCAGATGGTCGCGCTTGGCCCAGTCGAGCCCCTGGACCTTGGGCTCGGCGCGGCGCTGGGCTTCTTCGAGTTCGGCGGCGGCGGCCGCGTAGTCCATGGTGAGCACCTTGCCGTTCTCGACCACCGTGACACCATCGACGATGACCGTCGTCACCGCGCGCTCGCCCGCCGCGTAGATCAGGCTGCGGATGGGGTCGCGCAACGGGCGCATCATCGGATGCGTCACGTCGACCAGCACGATGTCGGCCTTGGCGCCCTTGGCGAGGCGGCCGATGTCGTCACGGCCGAGCGCCTTGGCGCTGCCGAGCGTCGCGGCGTTGAAGGCGTCCGAGGTGCGCAGGTCGTAGACGTCCTCGGCCATCATGCGCGAGCCGATGCAGACGGCGCGCAGTTCCTCCAGCATGTGGTGGGGATAGGTGTCGGTGCCGATGCCGACATTGATGCCGGCGGCGACATATTGCCCGAAGCTCTGCATCGCGATGCCGCGGCGCTGGAACACGATCGGGCAATGGGCGACATGGGTACCGGTCTCGACGAGAGCGCCCATGTCGTCGGTCGCCGGCCATTTCACCGAGGAGTGATGGTCGAGGAAGATGCCGTGGCCGATGATCGAGAACGGCCCGAGCACATCAAGCGACTCCAGCCATTCGACCGGCGTCATGCCGTGGCGGCGGGTGATCTCATGGAACTCGACGACGCTCTGGGCGGCATGGATCTGGAAGGGAATTTTACGCTTCTCGGCCTCGGCGTAGCTCGCCTGGATCAGCTCAGGCGTGCAGGTGTCGATCTGCGAAGGCGAGACCATGCCCGAAAGCCGGCCTGAATCATCGGCGGCGACCTGGTCGAGCAGCTTCATCGCCGCAGCCATCGCCGCCTCGCCGGCCTTCTCGTCCCATTCATACTTCGCGAGATGGCCGTTGTCGGTGTACCAGCGGGCCGAGCGGTACATTGGCGAGAAGACGGCGCGCAGGCCCGATGCCTTGAAGGTCTCGAGCCAGCCATCCCAGGCGACGGACATGTCGACCAGCGTCGTCACGCCCGACATCAGCAGTTCGGAATAGGTCACCTGCGCGCAGGATTTGACCCCTTGGGCATCGCAGCGGAACAGCGGCATGAATTCGTAGAGCGCCGTGCCATACATCTTGGCGCTGCCGAGTTCGTCGTTCCAGCCCTTGCACATCGCCTCCGACGAGGGGTGCGAGTGGAGGTTGACGAGGCCGGGCATGACCATCTTGCCGCGCCCATCGATGGTCTGGTCGGCCTTGCCCTTGAACTCGCCCCCGACATGGATGATCCGGCCACCGTCATAGGCGACGTCGCCGTCGCGCAGATAGACATGGCCTTTGGCCTTGGCGTCGTAGCCGACGATCCAGCTCGCGTTGCGGATGAGGGTGATGGGCATGGGGAGGCTCCGGCTAGGCGGCATGGGTTCAAAGGCGCGGGGCCCCTCTCCTGTAAGGAGAGGGCAGGGTGAGGTGTAGGCCAGAACTCGCTAGCCTGAGCCGTCGCAGCGGATAGGCCAGCTCAACTGGTCGAGGGGCCGGCCCCTCTCCCTACCCCTCTCCCTACGGGAGAGGGGTTCCCCGCGCCTCGCTCGTCGACGGACTTAACGCACGAACTTCAAATCCAGGCCCTTGTAGAGCCCGCAGCCATAGATGTTGTGGGCCTTGAAGGGGGCGAGCCGCGCCGACGCCGCGATCTTCATCGGCTCGTGATAGAGCGGCAGCCAGACCGCCTCCTCATGGACCTTCTTCAAGACCTCGCCATAGGCAGCCGCGCGGTCGGCATCGTTCAGCGCGGTGATGCCCTTGTTCAGGAGGTCGTCCGTCTGGGCGTCCTTCCAGTTCATTCGGTTGGGCGTGGGGGCATTGGCTGAGGGGAAGTAGAGGTTCAGCGCGTCGCCGGCCGAGATGTAGGGGAAGCTCATCCCGAACATGTCGAACTCCTGCGTCGCCATCTTGCCCCAGGCGATGGTGGCGTCGAACAGCTGGACCCTGAGATCGACGCCGACCTTGCGCAGATCGCCCTGGATCGCCTCCATCAGCTTCTGCCAGGTCGAGCCGGTGAAGCCGTAGACGATCGGCGAGAGCTTCTTGCCGTCCTTGGTCCGGAAGCCGTCCGCGCCCTTCACCCAGCCGGCGGCGTCGAGGATCTTGTTGGCCTCGGCGACATTGGTCTTGATCGGGTTGACCGCCTTGTTCCAGTCGAGCGCCTCGGTCGAGATGTAGCTGTAGGCCGGCTCGACCTCGCCGAAATAGAGATTCTCGGCGATCGCCTTCTGGTCGACGGCCATCACCATCGCGCGCCGCACCGCCGGGTCGTTGACGCCTTCCTTGTCGATCTTGAAGCCGACGAAATAGGTCCAGAAGGCTTCCTTGGAATCGACCAGCTTGAGGTTGCGGTTGGCGCGGATCTGGGCGAGGCCGGAATAGGGCACGTACTGCGTGACCTGACTCTGGCCGGTCATCACGGCGGCGAGGCGGGTGTTCTCCTCCGGCACGATGCGCCAGACGATCTCCTCGACCTGCGCCGCGCCCTTGTTCTCGTAGATCGGCGGGCCCCATTTGTAGGCTGCGTGCTTCTTCAGCCGGAACTCGTTGCGCGGCTTCCAGTCGCCCCAGCAATAGGGCCCGGTGCCATTGAAGCCCTTGACGCCGAAATCGGCGCCGAGCGCCTCGACATTGGCCTTGTCGACGACGACGGCGAAGCTCTGGGTGAGCTGATAGAGCAGCTCGGAGAACGGCGCGGTGAGCTTGTATTCGACGGTGTAGTCGTCCGTCGCCACGATGTCGTCGACCTTGCCGGCGCGCCAACGCACGGGCGAGCGCGTGGCGGGGTCGATCCAGCGCTTGATCGAATAGACGACGTCCTGCGCCGTGAGCTTCTTGCCGTCGCAGAAGGCGACGTCGTTGCGCAGCTTGAAGGTGTAGGTCTTGCCGTCCGGGGACATCGTCCAGGACGAGGCGATGCCGGGCTTGATCGTCGACATATCGTGGTCGAGCGAAACCAGCGTGTCGGCCATCATGAAGATGACCTCGGAGGCGGCGCGGGCTGTCGAGCGATGCGGATCGTAGCGGTCGCTGTCGACCTCGCGGACGATGGTGAGGCTGTTGTTCGAGCCCTGCGCCGCGGCCGGCCCGGTCAGAGCCGCCAGGCCCAGCAGCGCGCCGGTGGCGATGGATGTCAGATGCTTCACGATCGTTCTCCCCTTTTGTCTTGAAACGAGCGGTCGGGCTTTTTGCCTCACTGGTTGCGCATGCGTGGATCGAGCAGATCGCGCAGGGCATCGCCCAGCAGATTGACGCAAAGCACGATGGCGATGATCACGAGGCTCGGCAAAAGCGAGATGTGCGGCGCGAAGAACAGCGCGTCGCGGCCGAGCGAGGCCATCATCCCGAGCTCGGCCTCGGGCGGGCGCACGCCGAGCCCGAGGAAGGACAGCGCCGCGCCGATCAGGATGATCTGGCCGAAGCGGAGCGTCATGAAGACGAAGACCGGCGACAGGCAGTTCAGCGCGAGATAGCGCCAGATCAGGATGCGGTCGGGCAGGCCCATGGCGCGGCCGGCCTCCATGTAGTCCTGCCCCATTATGACGATGGCGGCGCTGCGCGTGATCCGCGCCACGTCGGGAATCGTCGCGATCGACAGCGCGATGACGATCGCGGTCAGGCCCGGCCCGACGACGGCGGCCAGTGCAAGGCCGAGCAGGATCGCCGGGAAAGACAAGAGGATGTCGGCGCCGCGCATGATGTAGGGGTCAAGCCGGCGGTAATAGACGCCGAGCAAGGCGACCAGCGCGCCGATCCCACCGCCGATGACGATCGAGGCCAGGCCCATCACCAGCGTCAGACGTGTGCCGTAGAGCAGGCGCGAGAGCATGTCGCGCCCCTGCCCGTCCGTACCGAGCCAGAACTGTGGCAGCGAGCCCTCGCTCCAGCGCGGCGGGATGAAAGGCCGACGGGTCGTCTCGTAGGGGTCGAACGGCGCAAGCCAGGGCGCGAACAATGCAGCGCCCACGATCAGCAGCAGGATCAATGCCGCTAGCAAGGCGAGCTTGTCCTTGAGGATGCGTCGACCGAAGGCCTTGAGCGGACGGCTCGCGGCGGGGACCGATGCAGGGGCGGCGATGTCAGCCATGTTTTTCCACCCGCGGATCGAGCACGGCGTAGAGCATGTCGACGATGAGGTTGATCACCAGGAAGGCCAGCGCCAACACGAGGATTGCGCCCTGCGCCAGCGGGAAATCGCTCGCCAGGATCGCACCGACCGCGAGCCGACCGACGCCGGGCCAAGAATAGATCGTCTCTGTGACGACGGCGCCACCGAGCAGATAGCCGGCCTGCAGCCCGATCAGCGTCACCACCGGGATCAGCGCGTTGCGCAGGACATGGCGCAGCACCACGGCGCGCTCCGACAGGCCCTTGGCGCGGGCGGTGCGGACATGGTCGGCGCTAAGGACCTCCAGCGCGGCGGTCCGCGTCATCCGCGCGATCGGGCCGATGAAGACGAGGCCGAGCGTCAGCGCCGGCAGGGCGATCGCCGCGAGCCCTTCGAGGCTCCAGAGCGGTCCGCCGCGCCCGATGAAGGGCAGCAGGCCCCAATGGTAGCCGATGTACTGCATCAGAATCAGGCCGATGAAGAAGACCGGCGTCGATACGCCGGCCACCGAGATCGCGATCACGATCCGGTCGAGCAGGCGGCCGCGATAGACGGCGGCGATGGTGCCGAGCGCGATGCCGAGCGGCACGGCCCAGACCAGGCAGGCAAACATCAGCTCGGCGGTCGGGCCGATGGCCTCGCCAAGCTCGGCGATGACACTGGTGTTGGAGATCAGCGAGACGCCGAGATCGCCCTGCAGCACACGCCCGAGATAGATGCCGAACTGCACGAAGACCGGACGGTCCAGGCCGAGATCCTGACGGATCTGCGCGACGAGTTCGGGAGTAGCGGTCGGGCCGGCGACGATCGCGGCGGGATCGGCCGGGACCAGTTGCAGCAGCAGGAAGCCGAACAGCAGCACGCCGAGCAGCACCGGCACCGACATCGCAAGACGTTGGGCGATGTGGTTCAGCATGAGATGCTTATCAACCGCCCGCCTCGAACACGATCTTCCCCGCGATGATCGTCATGTCGCAGCGGGTCTCGTGCAAGAGCTGTTCCGGCGTCGCCTTGGAGAGATCGCGCGAGAAGATCGCGATGTCGGCGGCCATGCCGGGCAGGAGGCGGCCGCGGCTGTCCTCGCAGCGATTCACATAGGCGCCGAAATCGGTATAGGCGGCGATGACCTCGTCGATCGCCATCGTCTGGCCGGGCGAGATCACCGTGCCGCGCGAGGTCTTGCGCGTGAGCATGGTGTAGATGTTCGGCCAGATGTTCACGTCGCAGACAGGCGCATCCGAAGAAGCCGCGGGCTTCAGCCCGGCCGCGATCCAGTCCCGCATCGGATAGCAGGCGTCGACGCGGCCCTGCTCCAGCACCGACAGGTAGAGATCGCCGAAATCATAGATGAAGACCGGCTGCGGCACCGGCTCGATGCCGAGCCGAACCATGCGAGCGATCTGCTCGGCCGAATTGAAGCCGCAATGCTCGATCCGATGGCGGCGACCCGGATCGGGGTGGTCGTTCAACCCGTTTTCCATCGCGTTGAGGGTCTGCTCGATCGCGGCATCGCCAATGGCATGGACGGCGAGCTGATAGCCCTTGGCGTGATAGTCGCGCGTCAACGAGTCCATCTCGGCGTCGGTCAGGCAGAAGATGCCCTTGGTCTCGGGCTCGCCGAGATAGGGCAGGCTCATTGCCGCCGTGCGGCCGCCGGCCGAGCCGTCGGTGAAGATCTTGACCGGGCCGACGCTGAGCCAGTCGTCGCCGGCGCCCGTCACCAGCCCGTCGGCATAACATTGCTCGACGATGCCGTTATGGCCGCCGAGGAGGCACATATTGGTGCGCACAGGCAAACGGCCTGTGCGCTGCGCCGTGCGATAGGCTGCGACCTCGCGATATTGCGAGCGCATGCCGACGGCTGCGTCCATCACGCTGGTGATGCCGAAGGAGTTGCAGTAGCGCCCTGCCCGCTCGATCGCCGCGACGAGCTCCTCGTCGGTCGGATCCGGGATAATTTTCTTGATGGGATCGCGGCCGTTCTCGGCCATCAGCCCGGTGAGCGAGCCGTTGACCTGCTCGATCGCGCCGCCGGCCGGCACAGGCGTCTTCTCGTCGACGCCCGCGAGCTTCAGCGCCAGCGAATTGGCGACCGAGAGATGGCCGCAGGCGCGCACGATGTAGACCGGATTGTTCGGTGCTGCCCTGTCGAGTTCCGTCCGATGCGGATGCCGCTTCACGTCGAGTTCAAAATGATCGTAACCGCGCGCCAGGATCCATTCGCCGGGCTTCGCTTTCGCGGCGGCCTTCGCGATCATGTCGAGAAGGCCATCCAGCGTGCGCACGAAGCGCGGCCGGATGTCCAGTTCCTTCATGGTCAGGCCGAGCGGCAGCAGATGCAGATGCGCTTCGTAGAGGCCCGGTGTCGCCATGCGGCCGGCGAGGTCGATGACCTTCGTGCCGGGACCGATCAGCGGCTCCATGTCGCTGGCTGAGCCCGTCGCTAGAACCTTGCCCGACCAGAGCGCGACCGCGGTCGCGTAACCCTCCTTCAGCCCCAGATAGACTGGACCGTTCTGGAGAATGATGTCCGCTTCAGGCAGGCTGGGCATAGAATTAGTTCCTCCGGGAACCAATTCATTGCATCAATAAATTCTCCCGACAATCCGCCGCAACGCAGCAATTCCGGCCCGATCCACAGGACCGCGCCGGTGCTACAGATCGAACAATAGAAGACTGATGCGGGCGCGCCGCGCTTGGTTCACCGTAGCGTCGCATGGGGCGTGGCGGGGCGCGTTTCGACCGCCGGCTGCGGCAGCAGCAGCCAGCCGCCGAGCAGCGCCGCGACGAGCACCCCGAAACCCAGATCGAGCCAGCGCTCATAGGGCTTTCGCGGCAGGAAGTCGGCGATCTGGCTCGCCGCAGTGTCCTCGTCCCAGGCTGTCGTTCTCGCCATATCCGCAGCCTCCCTGTCGTCCGCGCCCAGACTCATTGCTTCAGCCGGCCGCGCCGCTCGACCCGAGCCGGGCAAGCCGGCGGCGGTCGAGGATGTTGCCCTCGCGGCGGTAGCCGCGCTGGTAGGTCTGGCTCAGCAGGCCAATCACCCGCTGCCATTGCTCGACGCTCTGACGGCCGGCGCTGGCTTCCGGCAGCTCGATCTCGTCGAAGCCGCAGGCCAGTGCATAGTCGAACTGGTCGGGGATCAGCGGTCCCGATGCACGCAGAGTGCCTTCGAAGCCCGCGCGCCGGATCGCCTTCGCCAGGCTGAAGCCACGGCCATCCGCAAAGGCCGGAAAGGCGATCGCGACGAGTGACAACCGCTGCAGGAAGGGCTCCAGCGCGGAGACCGGAAGCGCGTTGGGGATCAGCACGCCGAGTTCCTGCCCCGCGTCCAGTTGAGCCAATGCTTCCGGCAGTGCGTCGAAGCCGACAAGCGCCTGCGGCACATTGCCGATCGCGGCGCCCTCGCTGCGCGCCCAGCCGTCGGCGACGGCGCCCTTGCGATCAAGCAGCAGCATCGGCCAGCTCCCTGAAGGCAGCCTTGAACGGCACGAGCCCGACGCGCTTGACCGTATCGATGAAGCGCTCGCCGACATCGCGCTCGCTCTCATAGACGCCGACGATCCTCTCGATCGCGTCCGGCACGGCTTCGGCGGGCAGGCCCGGCCCGAGGATTTCGCCGATCGCGGCGTTCTCGGTCGCGTCGCCGCCGAGCGTGATCTGGTAGGATTCGATGCCGCGCTTTTCCAGGCCGAGAATGCCGATATGGCCGACATGGTGATGGCCGCAAGCATTGATGCAGCCGGAGATCTTGATGTTGAGCTCACCGATCGCCGCCTGCCGCTGGGTATCGGCGAAACGCTGGGCGATCGCCTGCGCGATCGGGATCGAGCGGGCCGTCGCGAGCGCGCAATAGTCGAGGCCGGGGCAGGCGATGATGTCGGTGATCAGGCCGAGATTGGCAGTGGCGAGCCCGGCCGGCACCAGCGCCTGCCAGATCGCGAAGAGATCATCCTGCCGGACATTCGGCAGGACCAGGTTCTGCGCATGGGTCACACGCAGTTCGTCGAAGGAGTAGCGCTCGGCGAGATCGGCGACGAGCCGCATCTGCTCGGAGGTCGCGTCGCCCGGAGCCAGCCCGATCGGCTTCAGCGAGATCGTGACCGCGGTGTAGCCGGGAACACGATGCGGCGTCAGATTGGTGTCGACCCAGCGGGCGAATTCGGGATTCGCCGCCTTCGCCGCAGCGAGCGCCGCGCTGTCCTGTGGCAGTGCCTCATAGGCCGGCGGCGTGAAGTAGCTGGCTATGCGGGCGAGTTCCTCGGGATCGGCGTTCACCGAGGGGCCGTCGAGCAAGGCAAACTCGGCCTCGACCCGGCGGCAGAACTCCTCCGTGCCGATCTCGTGGACGAGGATCTTGACCCGCGCCTTGTACTTGTTGTCGCGCCGGCCTTCGAGGTTGTAGACCCGCATGATCGCCTCGAGATAGGCGAGCAAATCGGCCTTGGGCAGGAAGTCGCGCACGACCTTGCCGATCATCGGGGTGCGGCCGAGCCCGCCGCCGACGCTGATCTCGTAGCCGACCTCGGCGGTATCGGGATGCTTCAGGATGCGGATGCCGATGTCGTGCGCCTTGATCACGGCGCGATCGTGCTGCGCGCCGGTGATGGCGATCTTGAACTTGCGCGGCAGGTAGCTGAATTCAGGATGGGCGGTCGACCATTGGCGGATCAGTTCGCAGACCGGGCGCGGATCCTCGATCTCGTCCTGCGCGACGCCGGCGAAGTGATCGGCCGTGACGTTGCGGATGCAGTTTCCCGAGGTCTGGATGCAGTGCATCTCGACATCGGCGAGCAGTTCCAGGATGGCCGGCACGTCGCGCAGCTTCGGCCAGTTGAACTGCAGGTTCTGGCGTGTGGTGAAATGGCCATAGCCGCGGTCGTAACGCTCGCCGATCAGCGCCAACTGGCGAAGCTGCCGCGACGACAACGTGCCGTAGGGGATCGCGATGCGCAGCATATAGGCGTGAAGCTGCAGATAGACGCCGTTCTTCAGCCGCAGCGGCTTGAACTCGTCTTCGGTAAGCGAGCCGTCCAGCCGCCGGGCGACCTGATCGCGGAACTGCGCGACCCGCTCGCGCACGAAGCGCTCGTCGAACTCGTCATAACGATACATTGCTCACGCACTCCGGCTGGCGATGCCTTCGCCGGCCTGCTTGCCCAGATCGGGGCGGTTACTGGGGCCGAGCGTCTTGAAGCGCTCGCGGAAATGCCGCGGCACCGGGCCGGCGGCAGTCAATTCCACATCGACGAGATAGGCATCGACGACCTGCTGCGCCGCAAGTTCGGCCACGGCGAAACCTTCGAGGCGCTCGGCCGCCGATTCATCGGCCGCTACTAGGGCGAGGCTCGGATCGCGCGTCCAGCCAAGGCCGCGATCGGCCTCGGCGACCGCGAAAACGACATCGCCGTCGAGCAAGTCGTTGGCGAGCAGGATCGCCGGCAGCGGCGGACGCTTGACGAGAACGGCCATCACAGACCTCCCGGACGGCGCATCAGGCCCTGTCTGTCGATGACATCACGCATAGCCAAGCCGCCGCCCTCCCGTTCTGTATTCCGAACAGAATCTAGGCGATCGGCTCTCGCGTATCAATTCACATCCAATGGATGTTTTTTCTAAATTTCCCATGACGAAGAGTGGAATAAACCCCGCCCCTCGCCTGTGCTTTGCTGCCGCGGAAGAAATTTCTCAGCCAGAACGCCGCCGTAGCTCAGGCCGTGGCAAAGGCTGTGGCATGGGTGATCTTGACCCGGACGCGCTCGCCGAGCGCGGGCGCGACCTGGCTGGTGAGGTCGAGGTCGAGCCGCTTCTGCAAGCCGGAGACCGCAATCTCGGCGCGCCGCAGCGCGCCGGTACGGCGGACCTGCTCTACCACGCCGGGGATGGAGAGCGGCGCCTCGTCGACGATCTTGAGATGGTGCGGGCGGACATAGAGCGCGGCCGGCCCGCCCTGGTTCTGCGTCAAACCGCCCAGCACGGGCCTGTCGTCAAGGAAAGCCTGGCTGCCGACGATCCTGACCGGCAGACGGTTGGCCTCGCCGAGGAACTCGCAGACGAAGGGCGTTGCGGGGTGATCATAGACGTCGTCGGGCGTGCCGACCTGTTCGAGGCGCCCCTCGTGCAGGATCGCGACCCGATCGGCCAGTTCGAGCGCCTCCTCCTGGTCATGGGTCACGAAGACCGTGGTATGCCCGGTCCGGCTGTGGAGGTCGCGCAGCCAGGCGCGCAGGTCCTTGCGGATCTTGGCGTCGAGCGCGCCGAAGGGCTCGTCGAGCAGCAGCACCTGCGGCTCGATGGCGAGCGCGCGGGCAAGGGCGACGCGCTGGCGCTGACCGCCGGAGAGCTGGCTGGGATAGCGCTTTTCGAGCCCGGGGAGCTGGACGAGGTCGAGCAGCGCGCCGACGCGCCGCTTGATCTCGGCGGAGTCGGGGCGTTCGGCGCGCGGACGCGAGCGCAGGCCGAAGGCGATGTTCTCGGCGACCGTCATCGTCTTGAACAGCGCATAGTGCTGGAAGACGAAGCCGATGCGCCGGTCGCGCAGCGACAGGTCGCGGGTGTCGACATCGCCGAAGAGGACACGGCCGGCCTCCGCCCGCTCGAGGCCGGCGATCAGCCGCAGCAGCGTCGTCTTGCCGGAGCCGGAGGGGCCAAGCAGCGCGACGAGTTCGCCGGGCTGGATATCGAGCGAGACGTTTCGGAGCGCCTGGAACGCCAGGAAGCGCTTTTCGATGGATTCGATGGTGACGGCGACGGACATGAGCGGTTCCCGCGATCAGTGGTGACGCGCGGCGGCGATCGCATCGCCATAGCGCCATTCCAGGAGGGTCTTGAGAGCAAGCGTCACGAGCGCGAGCCCCGCCAGCAGCGAAGCGACCGCGAAGGCCGCGGCACTCATGTATTCATTGTACAGGATCTCGATATGGAGCGGCATGGTGTTGGTCAGGCCGCGGATCTTGCCGGAGACCACCGCCACCGCACCGAACTCGCCCATCGCGCGGGCGTTGCAGAGCAGCACGCCATAGAGCAGGCTCCACTTCACATTCGGCAGCGTGATCGAGAAGAAGACGCGCCAGGGCGAGGCGCCCAGCGTCAGCGCCGCTTCCTCGTCGGTCGAGCCGAGCGCCTGCATATGCGGGATCAACTCGCGCGCGACGAAGGGGAAGGTGACGAAGACCGTGGCCAGCACGAGGCCGGGCAGCGCGAAGATGATCTCGATGCCGTTCGCCTTCAGGAACGGCCCGAAATAGCCCTGCGCGCCGAAGAGGAGCACATAGACCAGCCCCGAAATCACCGGTGAAACCGAGAACGGCAGGTCGATCAAGCTGATCAGCAGGCTCTTGCCGCGGAACTCGAACTTGGCGATGGCCCAGGCGGCCGCGAGCCCGACCACAAGGTTGAACGGCACCGCGATCGCCGCCACCAGCAATGTCAGGCGGATGGCTGCAAGAGCGTCCGGTTCGGTGATGGCATCGCGATAGGCGGCCCAGCCGCGCGCGCCGGCCTCGACGAAGACCGAGAACAGCGGCAGCAGCAGGAACAGCAACAGGAAGGCGAGCGAGACCGCGATCAGCAACATCTGCACGGTGAAGCTCTCGCCGGTGACGCCACGGTCGGCGTGCGGCTTCACAAGTGCGGACAGATCCGCTTCGCGCTGGGGCAAGGTCGCGTCAGACATTGCCGAGCCTCCGCCGGGCGCGCGCCTGGATCAGGTTGACCAAAAAGATCAGCGCAAAGGAGATCAGCAGCATCAGCGTCGCGATGACGGCCGCGCCAGCATAGTCGAACTGCTCGAGCTTGATCACGATCAGCAGTGGCGCGATCTCCGAGACCATCGGCACGTTGCCGGCGATGAAGATGACCGAGCCGTATTCGCCGACCGCGCGCGCGAAGGCGAGGACGAAGCCGCTGAGCAGCGCCGGCAGCACGGGCGGCAGCACGACGCGGAAGATCGTCCGCAGGCGGCTGGCGCCGAGCAGGGCCGCTGCCTCCTCGATGTCGCCCTGCGATTCCTCCAGTACTGGCTGCACCATCCTGACGACGAAGGGCAGGCCGATAAAGATGAGCGCCACCATCACCCCGAGCGGCGTGTACGCCACCTTGATGTCGAGCGGCGCGAGCAGGCCCCCGACCCAGCCGTTGGGGGCGTAGATCGCCGCGAGCGCAATACCGGCGACCGCCGTCGGAAGGGCGAAGGGCAGATCGACGGCGGCATCGACGAGGCGCCGGCCGGGAAACTCGTAGCGCACCAGAACCCAGGCCAGGATCAGGCCGAAGACGGCGTTGACCGATGCCGCGAACAGCGCACCGAGGAAGGACAGGCGCAAGGCCGCCAGCGTGCGCGGCGAGGTCGCGATCGCCCAGATTTCGGCGGGGCCGGCGCTCGCGGCCTTGATGAACAGGGCCGCGAGCGGAATCAGGACGATCAGCGACAGAGCGGTGACCGTGATGCCGAGCGTCAGGCCGAAGCCCGGCAGGACACTCGGCTGACGCCAGCCGGATAAGGCGACGCTGGCGGCCATCGCTCAGCGCGCCGGCTTGTAGAGCTGGTCGAAGGTGCCGCCATCGCCGAAATGCGTCGGCTGTGCCTTGGCCCAGCCGCCGAAGATGGCGTCGATGGTGACGAGCTCGACCTTGGGAAAATTGGCGATGTCCTTCTGGTCGGCCGCCTCGGGGTTGCGCGGGCGGTAGAAATGCTTGGCGATGATCGCCTGGCCCTTGGGCGAATAGAGGAAGTCGAGATAGGCCTGCGCCTCGGCCCGCGTGCCCTTCGCATCGGCATTGGCGTCGACGATCGTGACCGGCGGCTCGGCCAGGATCGAGAGGCTCGGCACGACGATGTCGAACTTGTCGGCG